>CAYTZR010000071.1:0-2840 GCA_964442605.1 uncultured Oscillospiraceae bacterium | reverse complement strand
TTCCGTGCCTAGCCCAGCATACATCACCATGTTAATGGTTTGTGACCTCGTTTATGCGATAAAACGGAATACTTTAAAAGGCACACACCTTGACAGGTGTGGTCACTCGCGCTCGCCGAATCCGGGCGGGGGCAAAATAGTTTTTGCATAACAAAATGAGCGCCCCGATTGGGGCGCTCAAAAAAACAATCGATTTAGGGCTGCTTGCCTATGTAAGCCAAGATACCGCCATCAACATAAAGAATATGACCGTTTACGGCATTCGATGCGGAAGACGCGAGGAATACAGCGGGACCGCCCAGCTCGTCAGGATTGAGCCATCTGCCTGCAGGTGTTCTGCTGCATATAAACTGATCAAACGGATGACGCGATCCATCGTCCTGCTTTTCTCTGAGGGGAGCCGTCTGAGGCGTGGCAATATAGCCGGGGCCTATACCGTTACACTGGATATTATACTGACCATACTCGGAGCATATGTTTCTCGTAAGCATCTTGAGTCCGCCCTTCGCTGCCGCATAAGCCGAAACGGTTTCACGTCCAAGCTCCGACATCATAGAGCAGATGTTGATAATCTTGCCGCCGCCATTTTTAATCATGCTTGGAATAACAGCCTTCGCTACGATAAAGGGAGCGTTAAGGTCAACATCAATAACCTGTCTGAACTCATCAGCCGTCATATCGCACATAGGAATGCGCTTGATGATACCCGCGTTATTAACCAGAATATCGATAACTCCGATTTCGTCCTCGATTTTCTTAACCATTTCCTGAACGGCAGCCTCATCTGTAACATCACAAACATAACCGCTTGCGTCAATACCGTCAGCCTTGTACGAATTCAGACCCTTGTCAACAAATTCCTGCTTAATATCGCAGAAAACGATTTTAGCGCCTACCGAAGCAAAAGCGCTGGCAATACCGTAGCCGATACCGTATGATGCGCCTGTTACGAGGGCAACCTTGCCTTCTAATGAAAACATTTCAACGCCCATTTAAAAAACCTCCTAAATTTTATTTGTGTTTAAAATAAAACACATTTCTATAATAAAAATTATATCATAACTGATTTTTATTGTCAAATGATTTGGTAGATATTTTACAATTTTTATGTTTTAAAATTAATTATAAAATTATTTCGCCGCCTCAAAAAATCTTTTCAGGTCATCTGTGCTGAAGGTATATTTTCTGTCGCAGAAGCGGCAGCATATCTCCGCTTCGCCCGTATCGTTCAGAATTTCACCGATTTGCTCTTTACCGAGTGAGATCATTGCCTTTTCCATTCTCTCCTTTGAGCAGTCACATTCGTACCTTACGTCAACGGACTCCAATACTTCAACATCAAAGTCAGGCATAATGTACTTTAAAATTTCCTCTAAGGTCATGCCCCTGTTTAGCATCTCCGTCATCGGCATAATGCCGCTTATCGAGTTTTCAAGCTTGGAAAGAGAGTCGTCGTCACATTCCGGCATCACCTGAATGATAAATCCGCCCGCGTGCTTCACGGAGTAGTCTCTGTCAACGAGTACCCCTAATGCCACAACGCTTGGGGTTTGCTCCGACTGCATAAAGTAATAGGCGATATCGTCCCCTATTTCTCCCGTTTGCAGCTCGACTTGGCTTATATACGGCTCACGCATTTTTAAGTCTTTAACAACGCCCAGAATACCGTTGCCGACTGCCTTGCCGACGTCAAGCTTGCCTTTTTGATTTAAAGGCAAATCGACCGCGGGATTGGCGCAATAGCCCTTAACGCAACCGGTAGAGCCCGAAACAGCGGTCATAAGCCCGATAGGTCCGTCACCGCTGACTTGGAGCGTCAGAGACGGTTCATCGCCTTTAAGCATCGCTCCCATCATTATTCCGGCGGTCATAAGTCTCCCGAGTGCGGCGCAGCACACCGGTGACAATGAGTGGTACCTTTGCGCCGTGTTTACGGTATCATCGGTCTGCGTAACATATATTCTGAAGTAGCCGTTGGTTGTTATAGCCTTGATTAATTTATCCATAAGTATCTCCATTCCGCGCTCAGCGCCGGCACAATTATTTATCCTAAAAAATAGCCGCTCCGCAAGCGGAACAGCTATAATTCAGTTAATCTTTCAGTCAATCAAATATATTAAAAGATTACGCAAGCTTAACGTCAACCGCCTGCGGACCTTTAGCGCCTTCGATAACGTCAAACTCAACTTCCGCGCCGTCTTCAAGTGTCTTATATCCATCCATGGATATAGCAGAAAAATGTACAAATACGTCTTTTCCGTCTTCTCCCTCGATGAAACCAAAACCTTTTTCTGCGTTAAACCACTTAACTTTTCCTGTCATAGTATAATACCTCCTAATTTTCCGTTAAAGGCTCACAGGATGAGAACCCCTAACTTCTGTAGTGATTGTAACATACAAAATTAGGCTTGTCAAGAACAATTTTGCAAAAATAGCAAATGATTTTCGATGTTTTACGACATGAAAATAAAAAGCACAATAACCGCCCAGTGCACGGCGAGCGCGAGTGACCGGAGCTGCGCAGCAGGTTCGTGCCTTATAAAGCAGTCCGTCTTATCGCATAAACGAGGTCACAAACCACAAAAAAATTTTGCCTGCGCTCGGGTCTGGCGAGCGCGAGTGAGCACACCTGTCAAGGTGTGTGCCTTTTAAAGCAGTCCGTTTTATCGCATAAACGAGGTCACAAACCATTAACATGGTAATGTATGCTGGCTAGGCTCGTACAAAGCAGTCCGTCAGGACTAAAAAATAGGAATTGGATATAAACAAAAAGTATGCATCCATTTATGAATTATATCTTGCCCCTGCGGGGCAGTCGCCTGCGCGCCTCACGTGTTCGC
>CAYTZR010000070.1:0-3421 GCA_964442605.1 uncultured Oscillospiraceae bacterium | reverse complement strand
CAATCTGCCAATCCATAGTATAACTCCGTAATTTATATTATTCATTTTACACTTACATGTTATCATATAAGATAACTTTTGTCAAGACAATTTTTACCGCAAATATTTTGCGTGGCGGGTAATCATTATGTAGAAAATTATGCTTTTTAAAACCGCATAAACACTTGCTTTTTCGGGCGTAAAAATTGTTAAACTCAAGGGATAGGTATAGTTATATTAGATCTCCCTAAAAAGCGGTTCTATATTTACCCGCTGTGTGAGTGATGCTGCGGCGCAAAGCTTTTGCGACTTTGTTGGTCATTTGTGCCGCTCCTTGAGCGGCAGTGCAAGCTTCGGTAGGCGAACGCAGTGAGCGCGTGAGGCGCGCAGGCGACTGCCCTGTAAGGGCAAGATGTATTTAATGAATAGACTTATACATTCCTTTACAGCAAATTCCAATTACTTTAAGCGTAGCCGCTTACTGCTTCCGTGCCAGACCCGGTTCCGCCCGCCGAACCCGGGCGGGGTGCCAAACTTTGTATAGTGCCTTAATCCGATTACTTTTTTCTTAAAGGACTACTTTATACGAGCCTAGCCCAGCATACATCACCATGTTAATGGTATGTGACCTCGTTTATTCGATAAAATGGACTACTTTATAAGCCACACACCTTGACAGCTCCGGTCACTTCCGCTCGCCGGACCCGAGCGGGGTGCCAAACCTTGCATAGCGGCTTAATCCGATTACTTTTTCTTAAAGGACAACTGAGATTCGCCGGATCTGGGCGGAGAACAAAACAAAAACGCCGCATTCACGGCGTTTTTGTTGTATTTGGCGGAGAAGGTGGGATTCGAACCCACGTGCCTGTTACGGCAACACGATTTCGAGTCGCGCTCGTTATGACCACTTCGATACTTCTCCAAAAAAAATTTAATGAAGCTTGATTGCAGCCTTAATATAATACCATAAAATAATTTTAATTGCAAGCATTTTTTTAAATTTGCAAATATTTTTTGAAAAATTTTTATTCTCGGTGCCATAGTCGGCGCATGTTTTGTAGTCTTGGCACTCGTTGTCACTTATTTATCTGTAAAATTAAATTGTAAATATTAATTTTACGGAGGTATGAAAAGTGATTGATTTTAAAGTTTTAAAAGAGGCGGCGCGGATTGAGGATATGTTTAAGTATTACGGCTTAAAGCCGAACAGAAACGGCATGGTTTGCTGTCCGTTCCACCGGGACAAGCGTCCGAGCCTGAAAATTTACCCGAGGACTAACTCATTTTACTGCTTCGGCTGCGGCGCGGGCGGCGATGTGATTAGGTTTGTGCAGCTTATGGAAAACACAACCGCTCTTGAGGCGGCGGTGCTTATAAATTCCGTGCTGAATTTGGGGCTTGACGGCAAGAAGCCTAAGCCTGAGATGCTCCGCGAAATACGCCGCAGGGAAAAGGAGCAGGCGGAGAGGTTTGAATTCATAAAGTGGTCGAAGCTGTTTTATGACAAGGTTTGCAGAGAGCTGTACACCTTGGAAAAAATGATGGACAGGAGCGAGGTGTTCTCCGATGTGTGGACGTATGCGGCGAAGGAGAAGGATTATTACGAATACCTTGCCTCTCCGTTCTTAAGCGGCGATGTTGAGGCTCAAAAGCAGCTCTACCGCGAATATCGCGAGAATAAATTAAATATTAATCCAAAAAATAATTCAAAAAAAGGCGATCTAAGGAGGTGAGCTGATGAATAAAGATGTTTGGAAGCAAATCGCAGCTGAGCTTAAAAAGAACGAGGCTGAAAACGAACACAAAACCGACTTCCCAAATCAGAAGCTGCGGCTGCGTTGCGGAAGCTGGATTGCGGACAAGGACGGCGTAAGGCTTGAGTACTATAACAAAATTGGCGGGGAAGTTGCCGTAAAAACGGCTTCTCCCATACCGATTATGCCTGTGGGTGTGCTTAAAAATATCGACTCGGGAGATGAAATGCTGGTGATTGAATACTACAAGTATGGCAGGTGGCATTCCGTCATTACCGAGCGTTCAAAAGCCGCTAACAGCGCCAAAATTATCGATTTGGCTGACAAGGGCATTGAGGTGACGAGCGATAACGCGAAGCTGCTTGTGAAGTATTTAAGCGACTGCGTTTCGCGAAACCTCGATATTTTGAAGCAGTATAAGGCGATTTCTCGCTTAGGGTGGGTCGGTAACGAGTTTATGCCCTATAACGACTCAATCAAGTTTGACGGCGATGAGCAGAACAAGTACCTGTACGAAGCGGTGTGCGAACGCGGAAGCTTTGAGGAATGGAGAGACTTCGTCAAGCCGCTCCGAAGGAACATATACCTGCGCCTGCAGATGGCTGCGAGCTTCGCGAGTCCTCTTATCGAAAAGGTGAACGCGCTGCCGTTTGTGTTCCATCTCTGGGGCGGCACCGGAGCCGGAAAGACGGTGGGGCTGGCGGTAGCCTCAAGCATATGGGGCAACCCCGAAAAGGGCAAAATGTGGCGCACGCTCGACAATACCGTAAATTATGTCTGTAATCTTTCCGGCTTTATGTGCTCTCTGCCGGTAATCCTGGACGAGCTTCAGACCATCAGCCGCACGGGCGAAACCTACGACAAGCTGATTATGCGCTGCTGTGAGGGTACCGACAGAGGAAGAATGCAATACGACAAGGCTTTGAAGACGCGGTCGTGGAACTGCTCGTACATATTTTCGGGTGAGGAGCCGATAACAAAGGATAACAGCGGCGGTGGCGCGTCAAACAGGGTTATAGAAGTAGAGTGCAAGCACAGAGTGGTAGAGGACGGCAACGGCGTGATAAGCTTTATAAACGAGAATTACGGCACTGCGGGCAGGAGGTACATAAGCGGCATTAAGAATGAGGAAGACCTATGGGGCATGTATAATAACATACTTAAATCGCTGCTAACGATCGATACAATGGAGAAGCAGGCTATGGCTATGGCAATGCTCATGCTCGGCGATAAAATGGCTTGTAAGTACATTTTTGAGGGCGAAACGCCGCTTGGTATCAAGGACGTAGAGGTTTTTTTGAAATCAAAAAGCGAAGTGAACAGATCCGAACGCGCGTTTGAGTTCACGGCGAATTTGATTGCAGCAAACTGGAACAGGTTCAACGGCGACAGCACAAGAGAGTTTTGGGGCAAAACAGCCGGCAAAGATGTTGTGCTGATAAACAAGCAAATCCTGTGCTCGGAGCTTGACAAGGCGGGGTATGACTTTAACGCCATAAAATCCGAGTGGGTAAAAAAGAATTATTTAATACCGAATTCACAGGGGCGGTACATACATCAGACCAAGTGTCAAGGCGTAAAAGCCTCGTATATTAAGCTTTATATCAGCGACCAATAATATATAGAGACTAATATAAACGATATTATATAAAAAGTCTTACATAAAAAAAGCCATGTAAGACAATTTG
>CAYTZR010000069.1:0-3939 GCA_964442605.1 uncultured Oscillospiraceae bacterium | reverse complement strand
GGCAGCTGCTATGTAGAAACACGCTTCAGATGTACCGGTGTAATTATATGACACATATTGTGTACTATTTGAACTATCACCATAATATGTAACAGAAGTTGTATTTGTTGTTAAAAGACTTCCATTTGAGTCAAAAATTCCAAGAGCTCTAGCAGAGTTATTAACATATCCGTATGCGGTAATTGTGCATGCTCCATTTACTTTTATACCACAAGATCTGCCATCAGTTCCTTTTACATTTGCAGTGGTACTATATTTATTGTTGCCAACAACAGCAGTTCCGGTTCCAAAAGTTGCTAATTTATAATAATACAAATAACCATCACTAGAAACACCTTCTGCTGAATTCCATGCTGAATTTGCGGCTTCAGATGAATAGTCCGCCATATCCAATGTTTTTGTTGATGAAATAGCAGTCAAACCAGTAATACTTCCTACACCGGTTTGTGCTGCGTAGCCCGTTAAGGGCAATGCAATTAACATTGTTGCCATTACTGTTATTGCCAGTAACAGCGATAAAAGTCTTTTTGTTTTCATTGTTTATTCTCTCCTTTTTGTATATGAATGTTTAATTATTTTCCCTACATTAGTTTGTATAAATATGTTAGTTATATTTGCCCCTAAGGGGCAAGGGGTGCATTTTTGCTCCCGCCCGGGTTCGGCGGGCGGAACAGGGTCTGGCACGGTTAAGGTTGTCCTTTAGAAAAAATTAATAGGAATTGAGATTTATTAAATACTTTTATTTAATCCTTATTCCTGTTACTTTAAGCGTAGCCGCTTAGTCCGCTCAAGCCTAGCCCAGCATATATAACCATGCTAATGGTTTGTGACCTCGTTTATCCGATAAAACGGACTGCCTTATAAGGCACGAACCTGCTGCGCAGCTCCGGTCACTTTCGCTCGCCAGACCCGAGCGCTATTGCAAACACAAGTGGTGTGCCGCTTCTTAAGCGGCAATGCAAGCTTCGGTAGGTGAGCACAGCGAACACGTGAGGCGCGCAGGCGACTGCCCTGTAAGGGCAAGAATATATTAATAGATGATTGCTCACTTTCTTTATATCATAATTCCAATTTTTTTGTCCTAACGGACTACCTTGTACGAGCCAGACCCAGTTCCGCCCGCCGAACCCGGGCGGGATTGCCGCTTAAGAAGCGGCAGCCCAACAGGGCTAGGCTCGCAAACAGCAGTTCGTTATTTTTTATATTATTTTACTATATCAAGTCCAAAATACAACATATGTTGTATTTTTGCGGCGCAGTGCGTCAAAGTCGCTAAGACTTTGCAAAGCTATTTGTCCTATTACTCAATCGTTATCTTTGCAATTTATTTACAAAATCAAGTCTAAAATACAACATATGTTGTATTTTTGCGGCATAATCACTCTTTTTGTTGTATTATATATGTAGCAGTTACATGAGCGGCAAGTTATTAATAGCCGGAGACAATTTTGGTTGAATATGTTGATTAATTTGAACCGCCGAGACATTATTAATGAGAAGGATAACACCTCGGCTTAAAATTAAAGAATATAATTGTCTCCTGCTACTAATCTTGCCATAAAAATACAACATATGTTGTATTTTTATAACTATTATAACTTAAATGTTGTAACGTGTCAATAACAAATTTTCTATTTTTTTTCATAATTTCAGATTTATTTTGATAAAACACAAAATATCTTTATTTTATAACAAAAAATTAATGGTGAGGGGTTTATAAGAAAATGGCATATTACAGGAGACTGAGGGATTTGCGTGAAGATATGGACTTGACGCAGGACGACCTTGTAAAAATTTTGGGAATGCCCAAGACAACATACACGAATTACGAGCAGGGAAAGCGCGAAATTCCTTTTTCGCTGGCAATCAGACTCGCGAAGTTCTACAACACATCTCTTGATTTTATCGCTGATTTAACAAAATTTCCGAAAAAGATTGACGACTAAAGGGTTTTGGATGCATTAAGCCAAAAGCTTTTTTTATTTTGCGCCGATTTTCGGCGCGCCGCCTTATTTTAATTTTTATGCTCCGATTTTCGGCGCGTCACTCTATTTTAAGCTCGCCGCCGCTTTTTGTTACTGTATACGTTCTTTCGGAGTCCGATACCTCGCCGTGCGCGATTATTTCAAGGCTATGAGTACCCTCGGATATTGCCGACGTATCTATACTTGTCTTATAAGGTATATCCGTTTTTGTATCAAGCAACACACCGTCCATATAATATTCCACCGATTTTGTGTACTGCTCCGGCTGATACACGTATGCGTAAATCGGTATGCCGCCGCCCGTGTACGTTCTTCCCTCACCTGCCTTGACAAATACGAACTCGGGCGCAGCGTCGTAAGACAAAAGGTATTGACCGTTATTCAGCGCCTCCTCCATTACGCTAATATAATTCGGCTTATTCGACAATTCAAAGCCTATCGCCTCGGTTTCCATATCATGATTAAAGTAGACTATACTTTTCAGCTGCGGATAGCGCATCGCGGCGTACCAGTACATATTCCTTATCCTTACCTCGCCCCAATCGTCAATATTCTCATCGGAATAGGAAAGACGCGTCACAACGCCGCCCTCGCTTATGGCAAGCGGCTTTTCTATATTATACTCAGCCATGAAATCGGTAATATACTTCAGTGAATTGGTGGTATAACCGAAATTGCCCAGTGTAAAGTAAATCTGGTTTGCACGGCTTGTGCTGACCTCCGAGCCGTCCTCTATCAGAAGACTGTCCAGAAAGTCCTTTTTGGAGAATGACGAAATTCCCACCCAGTCCACGTACTCATCGCCGGGATAGTAGTACCAAAACGGTCTGTCCAACGAACCGCTGTCGTTGGGCGACCACATAACCGCGAAATTCGGGTACTCATGCACTATATCGGCAATTCTCCTAAAAGCCTTAACATATGCAGACGGAGAGTCTCCGAGATAGCCTATATTCATTTCCGCGCCGAACCTGATTATTGTGGGCTTGTTATATGCAGCCAAATTATCCAGTGTTTCTCTTATGTAATCCTCGTTCGCGCCGCCCAGAGCCAAATTTATATCGGTGATGTTCCACGGAACCTGGCTTATGCAATCTTTTTCGGGGATAATGTAGCTTCCGGGCTTGTCAAGCTGTGTTTGGAACTCGTCAAACTCCAGGTAGGACGAGTACATCCCGAAATCATGGTGGAAAATCTCGGGCTTCCCTGTCTCGGGATCGCCGTTTCCGTCACTGACAATACCGGCGTACACTCCGCTTTTCGGCTCCAGCCTCGCGCCGTAATATACCGCCTCATCGGGCGAGCCCTCGGTGTATAGATCAATTTCCGTCTTATTTACCTTTTCCTCCATTTGCTGCAGCAAAGCCGCCCAGTCCCACACCTTAGGTCTGAAGCAGTTAATCTTAAAGGCATTGTTCGCGCTGTCAAAGCCGCCGTTCATATTGTAATCCGACCAGCCCCACCACACGTTATATTCATCGCTCAGGCAAACCAAGTCGTCAACGCTAACGCAGGGGCAGCCGTCAAGAGAGTACGCGTCAATACTTACGCCGTTTATCCTCACGTCAAGGGCGCAGGAAACCGCTTTATATTCCGTCGCGTTAATCGCTTGCGGTTCGGGACTGCCGTCAATATCCGAAAGGGTTCTGAGATTGATGATATTATTATCAGGATCAGAGAGAAGCTCAAATCCGTATCGCGTCATGTCATTCACCGACACCAGAATTTTATCGTCGCAAAAATAGGACCGGATTTCAAACCCGTCAATGTACACCGGTAATGATGACGAGCTGTAGCTTCCGGAAAAATAGCCGGTTGCCGTAACGCTTCTGTAGCTTCCGCCAAACCGCACGAGAATAAACGCGACCAGCACGACAATAACAAGTCCGGAAATAATCGGTGTTATAAATTTTAGTTTTCTCATATCGCTGTACCTCAAAATAGCATATATTTA
>CAYTZR010000068.1:0-4055 GCA_964442605.1 uncultured Oscillospiraceae bacterium | reverse complement strand
TATATGTATATTTTCAAATATTTTCATGAATACTTTTTCATGAATACTTTTCGATTATTTTTACGAATACTTTTCGATGCATTCCGTTATTTTATCCTGCGTCGGCAAAATTTCCGCTATCGCCGCCCTTGCTTCCGCGATACTTCCGGCTCTCAAAAGACGGACAATCTCCGCGTAAGCGGTAAACAGAGGCTTAACGGACAGATTTCCCGCCGCCCCCTTAAGAGCGTGGATCTTTTCGATTTCATTACCGCAGTCCGAATCGTCAAAGTCTGCTGTGACCTGCGATTTTTTGACCATTTCCGCAAAGGATATAAGCATTCGCTTATACAGAGCCTCGTTGTTCATAAACCGAAAAATCCCATCCTCGGTATCAACGCCGAGCTTGTTTAATTCATTAAGCAGAGTATCGTTGAGCATAATTTCAATTCTCCCATCTGTATAGTGTGAAAATACGCAAAAGCATTATACATTTATCCAGAATAATTATACCATATCATGTAACCGGTGTCAAGCAAATACTGTCGCTTTTTCCATAGAAAATCGCCGTTTCCTTGCGACTCGCTCCCGTGATTTTTCTCCGTACATCATATTCATAGGTAAATTTCAAAATCGTTTGCAATAAATAAGCCGCTGTTACAAAAATGAAACACAAAAAAACGCATAGAATATTGACATTTTTTGTACTTTATGATATTATTCTAAATAAGGGGAAGAATTTTTTATTGTGTATGTATGAGCAAATATATAAAAGGGGTTAGCGGATTATCAGCAAGTATTTTTCTTTTTTCTTACGTAATAAGTGATTCCTCACCTACCATTGTTTGGATATTAATTATGAAGAAAGGGGGAGAGCGGCTGTGAAAAAGGCAAATAAAATCATTACGGTGTTGGTTATCGGCTCTTTGGCATTTAGTGTCAGCGCCTGCGGGACAAATCAAACCCAAAGCGTGCCGTCTCCGGAGGTTACGCAGCAAGCGGTTTCGGAAAACGTTAAGACAGGCATTGTCATTGAAGCGTCTATGCATAATTTAACGATAGAAGCTATGGATGGCAGCACATATTCCTTTATCAGCGATGACAGCACGCAATTTATCGGCAGCAGCGAAAATTTAGGCGACACGGTTTCGGTTGAATATGAAGGCGATTACCAAAGCTATACCTTGGCGAAAAAGATACAGGTTATCGAAAAGGCGGATGAAAATGTTTCAGCGTCGGCGAAGGAAGTTACGGAGACTCCGGATGTGAAACCAACCGCGGAAAGCACGGAAAGCGGTAATGAGCAGAGCACGGCTCAAAATGAGCAGAGCACAACTCAAAACAATCAGAGTACGCCCAAATATATAACCGGCACGGTTGTTGACGCTTCTATGAACAATGTAACTGTTGAATGGAACGGCAGAAATTACACGATTTTGAAAACCGACAAAACAACCGTTGAAGGCGATGTGACTGTCGGCGCGACGGTTAGGGTTTATCATACGGGTGATATTGATGACGGAGTCGAAGCGATAGACATAAGCGTTGTCGCGCCGGAGATTACGGACAGTGATATAAAGTATATAACGGGTACAGTTGTTGACGCGTCTATGAATACTATCGTTATAGAAAACGGCGGTCATCAGTACAGCGTCTTAAAGGACGATGACACAAAGTCCGACAACGTGGCTGTCGGCGATACCGTAAGGGTTTACCATAGAGGCAGCTATTCGGACGGTATGGTTGCGACAAGCATTATTAAGCAATAAAAGGGCTTGCACAACAGCCGGCGCGGAAATATGACGGCGGTTTGCCGACAGAAAAACGCTGCGTCAAAGCATAATTTACGTTAGTTGAGTAAAAAATTACTTTAGTAAAAAATTACTTTATATAAAAATTATTTTAGGAGGAAAAACACCATGAAAAAATTTATCACATTGGCAATTATGGCTGCTATGATTTTTACCATGGCGGGATGCCAAAGCGCAAACGACGATGTAAAAAAGGCTGAAGAGGACGTTAATCAGGCTGTTGACACAGTTAAGGATGACGTAGAAGAGGTTGGAAGCAAGATTGAAGCGGAGGCTGCTGAAATCGGGCAGGAGGTAAAGGACAAGTTTGACGAAGAGCTTGTTGCTATACCGCAGGATGCCGAGCTTGCGAGAGAGAAAGCTATGGAAGCTGTAACCACCGTTGAGGAGACTCTGGGTGTTGAGGTAAACAGAGATACCACTACCGAAACAATTGACGGCACATGGAGCGCATATGCTATTCTTTATGAAAAAAAATATATAACTTTATCCAGCTTCGGCGTAGAAGCGGTTGATTTGTATGTTGACGCAGAAACCGGCGAAGCGTCGCTTGTTTATGATATAGGCGATGAGGAACCTGTCGCAAAGGGCGGAACCTTTGAAATAAACGACGGCGTTGCCGTATTTGACGGTGATCTTGCCGGAATGATTGCTTATATTGACCAATCAGATCCCAACACGCTTATGGTTGTTTCAACAATGGAAGGCTCGGATCAAATCTTTATGCTTAGCAAGTAATTTTAATTAAGTAAATTTAATTTAAAACGTTCGCATGCTCCGTCAAGTCCGCTTGAAACGGAGCTTGCGGACGGTTGCGGTATCGCGGAGCTTCCGTGCTTAGGCTTAAATGTCAACATATCGCACAGAAAGGAAAGGAAAGTACAAATGGAAGCAAAAGGAAAAGCATTATTAAAAGTAACGGGAGTGTTATTGGTAATCGAGGGTATCATAGGTCTTATATCATACGGTCTTTTGACTCTTATACTCGGAGCGGGAACACTTATCAACAAGCCTGAAGGCGGAGTAACCGTCACGGTGATTGCGCTTCTATATACCGTTGCGGCTGTAGTGTCGTTAATCGCGGGTATTTTGGGTTTCAAGAACGCAACGAATAAAAGCGCGGCGGGCAAGTGCCTTGTATGGGGCATTATAAACCTTGCGCTGACCTTTGTAGCCGGCGTCTGGTCGCTTGTCGGCGAAGGCTTTACGGCGGGTCACGTTATATATACCTGTATAGGTTTTATTATACCTTCGCTCTATATAGCCGGTGCGTATATTAACAAATAGGCGGTAAGGATTAGGAGAGAAAGGATTACATAATGAAGACAATAGATATAATTTCTTTAATTACTCTTATTGTCGAAATTACATGGCGTGTTATAATGGAGAATATCTCCGCTCCTCGATGGATGCATTATGTTGAATGGGGACTTATCATTCTTATCTTTGTGCTTGTTATCCTGCATTTTGTTGTCGGGAGCATGGAAAAGAAGCGAAATAAGGGGGATTGAGCCATGAGTTTTTTGGGAAACCTGATATGGTTTATATTCGGAGGCGCCTTAAGCGGATTGTCATGGTTTGTATCGGGTCTCCTGTGGTGTATAACAATAGTAGGAATTCCGTATGGAAGGCAATGCTTTAAATTCGCGTCACTTTCACTTGCGCCGTTCGGCAAAGAGATACAATATGGTGGAGGAACTCCATCACTGATTGCAAATATAATATGGGTTATTCTTTTCGGAATACCTATGGCGTTGGAAAATCTGGTATTTGGTTGTGTATGGTGCATAACAATAGTAGGAATTCCGTTTGGCAAACAGTTTTTCAAAATCGCAAAATTAGCTTTAGCTCCATTCGGAGCAAAAATAGAATAAAAGCGTAGATTAAAAAAAGGAGTGAATAAAATGAATTTATCAAAAAAAGTAATCGCCGAGTTTATCGGCACGGCAGTACTTGTAATTATGGGCTGCGGCACGGCTATGCTTGTCGGCTGCGATGCAGTTAGCGGCGGCGGATATATCCTTACCGCTCTGGCGTTCGGTTTGACTATCGTCGGTATGGCATACTGTGTCGGAAATATTTCAGGCTGTCACATAAACCCCGCTGTGTCATTAGGCGTTCTTTTAAGCGGCGGCATGAAGGTTAAAGAGTTTGTCGGATATGTAATAGCGCAGTGCCTCGGCGCACTGGCGGGAGCGGGCATTCTTGCTCTTATATTCTCAACGGGCGGCGTTGAGGATATGACCGGAGCGTTTGGCTCAAACG
>CAYTZR010000067.1:0-4391 GCA_964442605.1 uncultured Oscillospiraceae bacterium | reverse complement strand
AAGACCCAACGTTTTCACGGGCTTTATCGGGGTTATTTATGTAAGACTTATGTAAGAGCCATGTAAGACTTTTCTGCTTTACTGCCGCTTCTTAAGCGGCAATGCAAGCTTCGGTAGGTGAGCGTTAGCGAACACGTGAGGCGCGCAGGCGACTGCCCCGCAGGGGCAAGATGTAATTAATGAATGGATACATACTTTTTGTTTATATCCAATTCCTGTTTTTTAGTTCTGACGGACTACCTTAACCGAGCCAGACCCAGTTCCGCCCGCCGAACCCGGGCGGGACACCAAAATTTTTAATGGTTTGTGACCTCGTTTATGCGATAAGACGGACTACTTTATAAGGCACAAACCTGCTGCGCAGCTTTGGTCACTTTCGCTCGCCGAACCCGGGCGGGGGGTGCCAAACCTTCTTTACCGGCTTATTCCTGCAACTTTTCTAAAAAAATATATATATTGACAGGTATGGTCACTTCATTAATCACCCCGGCGTTTATAGCCCTGCTGCGCTTTTATTGCGATACGTTCGGCATTGATTTCATTTATAAGCCTTATAAGGCTCCAGTCCTTGTTTGTATCGGTCAGCATTGCCTTTAGTGCAATGCTCTGTTTGTTTTTTCGCATAAAGCCCAAAACACTATCCATGGCTTTTGGTTCTATGCCGCAAAGCAGCATAAATTCCATATCGGGCTTTTGTATATCGGATTGGTTTTGCCTCTTGTTATCAAACTCATCTGGGTATGCTATATATCCTACAGTGTCAAAAATCTCATCATCACCCACTGTTTTAACAGTAATACCCATAAGCGACAGTACAGGCTTAATTGAGCTTATTTTCTTATCGGGTACATTATAAAATAAAATTACAGGCTTCAATATATTTTCTCCTTTTAATCCTTTTAATCCTTTTAATTCTTTTAAACTTAATCATTTATTCCTTTTCTATTGCATGTTTTGCGCCGCCCTTTGACGGAGCCTTGCCCTTATCGAGACAGAAGGTAAAGCGTGCGTATTCGCCCTCCACGCTGTCAACCTTTATATCCTTGCCGTGAGCCGCGAGCATGCTCTTTACTATATAGAGACCTATGCCTGTACCCTCTTTGTTTATACTTCTTGACTTGTCAACCTTGTACAGCCTTTCAAAGATTATTTTCTGCTGCTCAGCCGGTATTCCCACACCGGTATTATGCACGGAAATTTGCACTTCACTGCCCTTCGGACGGGTTTCTATGGTTATTGTTCCCTTGTCGTCGGTAAATTTTATCGCGTTGTCAAAAAGGTTGGTAAGCACCATTTTAATCTTGTCCGCATCGGCTCTTACGTAGCTTACGTCTCTGTCGAAGATAAGGTTGATTTCAAGATTTTTTTCATCGATTTTGTTTGCTAAGCCGATGATTATCAGACGTATAACTTCATTTATATCAAAGTCGGAAATAACCAGATTTACTTTATCCGACTGCATGCGCGTAATATCCAAAAAAGTGTTAACCAGTCTGGTCAGGCGTGTTACCTCATCTTTCACTATTTTTAAATATGTTTTCTGCTTCTCGGGCGGAATGGTATCGTCAAGCATTCCATCTATGAAGCCGCCTATTGTAGTCATAGGGGTTCTGAGCTCGTGAGACACGTCCGAAATAAAGCTCATCCTTACGTCCTCCGAACGTTCGATAACATCAGCCATATTGTTAAACGAATCGGCAAGCTCCATAAGCTCTGTAACATTTTCATCCACACGGTCAATTTCAACCCTGGATTTCATATCGCCGTCCGCAAATTCACGCACGCTGTTGCTAACCCTTTTTATTGGATTTGCCAAAATCTTTGAAAGCATATATGACAGTATAAACGAAACTATTATTACCACCAGCGCCGAAAACAAGAGTATTTTAAACATCTCGAACAGAGTGTTGCGGCGCTGAGGTATAGGCGTACTTATAAGTACCGCTCCGTAGACCGTCTCATCCTCGCTGATTACAGGTATCTCAAGCGTAAACATTGTCTCGTTAAACGCGCCGTTCATTGTTCCGACTGTGGTTACACGCTTTCCGTTAAGAACCTCACGCAGGTTTTCGACCGCGATACTTTGCTGTCGCTCTGACCAATATCCGCTGTCTGTAGTATTTACGAGAACAGAGCCTTCGGCGTCGGTAATAATGATATGACTGCTGCTGCTCCTGGAAAAGCCGTTTAGCACGGATTCCAAATTTTCACGGGAAATACCGTTGTTAATCAAGCTTACGATTGATTCGGCGTTTTTTGACAGAGTGTTTTCACTCTCTTTTGAAATGAAGTTGCTCATTAAAACCATCTGCAAGGACGCAAGGATTACTATACCTATCAGAACGGTTGCCAAATTTGTATATAATACTCTGGAAAATATATTCTTTCCGAACAATTAGCTCACCTCAAATTTGTATCCTACACCCCAAACAGTTTTAAGAGCCCAGCCTCTCTCTTTACCCTCTAACTTTTCGCGTATACGCTTTATGTGAACATCAACGGTTCTGGAGTCGCCGAAAAATTCATAACCCCAAATCTCATCCAAAAGCTGATCTCTTGTGAATACCTTATTTGTGTTCTTCGCGAGAAAATAGAGCAGTTCAAATTCCTTGGGAGGCATCTCGACCTTCTTGTCATCTATATATACTTCATATGTGGACTGATTTATGCGAAGCCCATCAAATCTCAGCTCATCATCGTCTGTCTTTTCTTCATCAGCGCCGGAGCTGCGGCGAAGAACCGCTCTTATTCTTGCGATAAGCTCTTTCGGCTCAAACGGCTTTACTACATAGTCATCGGCTCCGAGCTCCAGACCGAGAACCTTATCAAAGGTTTCACCCTTAGCGGTAAGCATAATAATCGGAACACTGCTTTGTGCTCTGATCTCGCGGCATACCTGCCATCCGTCTTTAACCGGCAGCATTATGTCAAGCAGTATAAGACCGGGTTTTTCATTATTGAACTTTGCGACAGCCTCCTGCCCGTCGTTGGCTATAATTGCTTCAAAGCCTTCCTTCTCAATGTACAGACGCACAAGCTCACAAATGTTTTCCTCGTCATCAACTATCAATATTTTTGTTTTGGTTTCCATAAATATACACCTCGCTTTTTTACTTTATCAATTATATCATAACTTTCCGCAAATGTCTAAATAAATTATGAACATTTTAAAAATTTTATATAGATAAATAAAACAGCTTTACCCGTTAATAATAATAGGTGAAAGGATTGATTTACATGGATAATTATTTGAATAAGAAAAATGAAAATAAAAGTGAAACAGCGTTGGTTGTGGCTGAAAAAAATCTGCCCGCCAAGCCAAAACGGGCGGATAAGAAAATCTTAAGGCAGGAAAGCATAGCTTACGCGCGGCTGCGTGATGAGGCATTGGACGCCCTGAAAGAATATCGCCGCTGCCAAAATATCTTTGATTTTGTATGCGATGAAAAATTAATTGATGTTTCAATATATGATATTCAAAAGGCAATGAGCAGATTTGAATTTCTTATAAGCGAGCTAAAGCATACCGAAAGTCCTAAGCAATAGATATTTGCCTTATTTTAAATATGGTATTTAAATTTGGTATTTAAAATAAGGCGAGAGCAAAATCAATTCCGGATTTGATTATGCCAAAAAACTGTAACAATGCAGCCGATTTTATTTAGACATAAACTTATTTAATTTCTATCCACAAAGAGCAACCGTTTTATTGGCTACCCTCAAAATCTGTATTAAATTTTATTTTGCTATGATATATATCCCGCCATTATTTATCAAAAATTGTCATCGTTTTTCCTCACTTCTTTTTATTGCGTCAGTTTTTTCTGTCATACTACTTACTAATATACGAGAGTAATCGGCTTAGACGCAAAAATCAGGCGTTTTTCCAAGAAAATAAATTTTTGCAGGCGAAAAATTGCAAAAATGCAAGACAGGAAATAAAATCATATAAACTAAAGTGTCAATTTTAAAATATAATACTTGACAAATTGGCAACAATATGCTATAATAAACTTAGTTGTAAACAGCAACGAACGAAAGGAGAATATTTATGAGCAAGGAATTAGGAATAAGAATTTCGGATTTATTGCAAGAAATAGGAATGACGCAAAAAGGTCTCGCGGAAAGAGTAGGAGTTACAGAGGCGGTAATATCTCGTTACATTTCAGGCGATAGAGAACCAAAGCCGGAGGGACTGGCGAATATAGCAACCGCTCTGCATACCACTTCCGACTATTTGCTTGGTATAGAGAGCGATGAATTTGATCAACCTCGTATCAGGCGTATGATTGCAAGAAATGCGTCTAATATGACGAAAGAAGAGAAAAAAGAACTCATTAACGCATTGTTTGGGGAGGAATAAAATGGGGATATCTTTATCTGACGAAAGA
>CAYTZR010000066.1:0-4741 GCA_964442605.1 uncultured Oscillospiraceae bacterium | reverse complement strand
CGCTCAGGTCATCCGCCTTCTCTCTCGAAAGGCGCGTTATCAAAACGGGCTCCTGTCCGCTACTCTTTATTCTGCTTACTATCTCGCTTATCTGTTCCGCGGTCTTGCCCTCGCCGTAGATAACCTCGGACACTCCCTGTCTGAGCTTGCGGTGCAAATCCGGCTTGGCAAACCCCATGTCCTCAAACGGCTGTTGCTTCAACTTAAGCTCCGCTTGCTCCGGTGTAATTTCGCCCGCCGCAACCGCGCGGAGCAACTCTTTGACATTCATCCTATTCCTCCTGTTCCCCCCTTGTCTCCCCTTTTACAGGTATTATATTACATCCCGCATAGTATTTCAATAATAATATTGCAAGTTTCGGATTTTTTATTTTTTACGGTATAAATTGCCGCGTTCTCCTTCGGTTGGGCGGGAACCGCACTTGTGCTTCGCGCCGTGCGACCGCGAACAGCGGGATTCATTTTTCAGCTGTTATTGTGCAGTTCAAACAGCCAGAAGGTTTCTTTTTTCTCGGGGGAATAATCTTCGGCTCTGAATATTTTTACATTTATGGCATCTCCGTTCGGCTTGTTGTACACTATTTCGGCATAGCCGTCGGCAAGGGTGCGTTCTATCGTCGAATAGTCAAAAAGCTTTAGGAACTCGTCGCTGTCCTCGGCCACTACATATTTATCGGCATACAGCCGCAGCGCTTTACTGAATTTGAAATCCGTACGCCGCAGCATTTTTTCAAAATAATCCGGCACGTAGATGGTGCGCATATTATCTGTTGCGAGATTTACAACATAAACGCCTAAAAAATATGATGCAATGATTTTTAAAAAGTTGTCGGAATCCTTCTTCTCCAGAAGAGTTCTTTCAAGCTTTGCATTCATCTCACGTGCCTTTTCAGCATCCTTTCTCTCGCTGTAATAACGGTGCTTGGCGGCATACATCTCCCGCTCTGCGGCTCTTACCAGTTTGTCCGTACGCACCGGCGCCTCCATAAGCGAATATCCTATCGAAACGCTGTAATCTCTGCTCTTTATGTCCGCCGTAAACGCGCGTATCATCTCCTCAACCTTTTCAGGTGTCGCATCGAAAAGAAAAGCTATAAACTCATCGCCGCCTATCCTGAATGTATCTTCTCCGAAAGCAGCTTTCAGCTTCGCCCCGACGTACCTAAGCATCGTGTCACCCGCCGCGTGTCCCAAGCTGTTGTTGAGGTCGTGCAGACCGTCCGCGTCGATGTAAACACAGCAAATCATTCCTTTGCTCATCAACTCGAGCTTTTTAAGCGTGTCCTGATAAACGGCGCGGTTTTTAAGCCGCGTCACAGTGTCAATCGTGCCCATCTCCACTATAAGATTGTGAGCCTCCATATCGCGCAGCGCCATCATAAAATCTCTCGATACGGCCTTAAGAAGCTCGACGTTTTCTTCACATTCATACCGCAGATTTGCCACTCCCAGTATTCCAACGAGTTCTTCATTGTTATCCAGCACCGGGGTAAGCAGCGTATTAATTATCCTGTTGTTTTTATTGTTGTCAATATCTCCGCCATCCAGGGTTACGGTTTCGCCTCGCTTTAACTTTTCAATTACATCTTTTTTTAAGATAAAGTCTTTAGAGGAAATAATATTACCAAGCTTTGACTTTTCGGAGTGCCACACAAATACATCATTCTCGGAAGTCCGGCTGTACGACACCAGTATCGCTCCCTCCGCGCTCACTGCCTCAGCAGTCTTTTTCAGCGCATTCACCATAAGATTGGGATTTTTATACGCCTCAAATAGTGTTTTCTGAATACCGTACATATAAACGGTTTTCACCAGCTGCATATCATTTTTGCGTTCGCGCTTGCGAACTCCCGCAAGAAGTACAAAGAAATATACCGATAAAACCGCGATATCAGCCACCGCAACAGCAAGAAAAATATGCTTTATTTTATTCGCTTTGGCAAAAACAACGCTCTCGGGCGCCATGACCATTACCGAAAACCTCCCATTGCCTACGGGACGATAAGCGGAATGGAAAAATTCGCCGCTGGTCTCGGAACGGAATACCACATATCCGCCCACGCCTCTTGCGATGTCGTCGCTTACCTTGCTCAAATCATTATCCGTGACGTAACTCGTCTTTGTTTCTCTATCGCCAAACTCACTCACATTTCCAAGCTCCTCATGCCATGTGTCCATAATGAAATCGCCGTTGTTGCCGTCAATTATGTATTCCTGGCACTGTCCGTTGTAAGCCGTTGTGGAATACAATGCCGAAAAAGACGAAAGATCAACAAATCCGTACAAAATCCCGCCGATATCATCGCTTTCGTTCAAGAACAACGGCTGCGCGAAATAAATGTATTTATTTTTATCGCCGCTACGCTCGGAAATATACGGCGCCAGCGCTTTTTCACTTTCAAAGCTCGGTATGCTGTCAAAAGTAAATTCAGGATGGTCGGGATATATGATTTCATCATCCGGCAGAAGCACCGCAAGCGAAGACACCTGACTGCGATGCTTGAACGAATTAAGGTGCTCGGTAATTTCCGCCGCATCGATTGTATGGTGAGATGAGATAAGATCCGCCACTACCTCCAATTCTTCAACGTTACATTGCAGGCTGTTTTCCGCTCTTAACGCCATATTATCGGCAATATCACCAAGCATCTCGGCGCAGGAGACCTCGGCAACTTTATTTACCCCGACGAACGCCGTCGCGAAGCAGATTGCAAGCATAATTATAAGAATTATCGTATATTGAATACTTTTATCGGATTTTGATAGCCTTGACATTAAATGAAACCTCTCCATGGTTATGTTTCATATAAATATAACACAATTCCGTTTTTCTTGTCTATGGATAAACTATACAATATTTTCAGTAATCAGCCCTCCTTTTCCATTCATTGGTTTTTGTTTATGTCGTTTTTTGGGGATTGCATAAATATGTGCGGAAATAGTATATAATAAGTGTTAAGCCTCGTTTCCGCAGCACGGCTTGCCACGACGTGAAGATACTATCTGTACCCGAAATCGCAGAGAAAAACTATTTTTGCCCAAAAATCTATAAAATATTGACATTTTCTGTGGTTTATGATATTATTTAAAACAGAGTAGGAATATTTCATATAACAGATAATAAGGATAAGCTGACAATGGCAAATACACGTCGCGGAAAGCGAGGACACTGTGGAGAGTTCGGACAGAAAAGCGGAAATTTTAGACGCTGCTATGAAGATGGTATGTGAGCACGGTTTGTCCTCGTTCACGACAAAAAAGGTTGCTCAATACATGGGAATATCGGAGCCGTTGATATATAAGTATTTTGTTTCAAAGGACAAACTGCTCTACAGCTGCTTTGAGGTGGTGCACCGCAAAGTCGCGGCTCTCATGGAGCGTATAATATGTACACCGATGACTGCCGGAATATCAGAAGTCGAATTTATCAAGCAAATGTGGTATTCGTATTTTAATTTGCTTGTGGCGGAGGACTATCGCACAATATTCTACTTCTCGTACAGGGATTCGGAATACATCAACACCGTTCTCAAGCACGATGAAGAGGTCGTAAATTCCTATTTCAAGGAATTTGCCGACATTGTGAATATGTTTGACAATAAGTATGATATATCCAAAAGAATTGACAGCCATTTTGTGTGGACGTATATTCTCGATACGACTCTTATTTTTGCGAAACGTACTATAGTCGGCGATTTACCGAAAAGCGGTGACAGCACGGATAAAATTTGGGCTTTGATTTTCGGCGGAATATGCGGGATACTGAACAATTAACTGCCGTGGTGCGTTGCCGATTCTTTTTTTGAGAAAGCGGTGAGTGACTGTTTACTCACCGATGCCGGTTCGGCAACTGCGCATCACAAGTGACCGGCCGGTATGGCGTTTTCATTAAAAAATTATAAATTATAAAATAAAAATTATTATAGAAGGAGTTAATACCATGAAAAAATTTATCACATTGGCAATCGCAGCCGCTATGCTTTTCGTTATGGCAGGCTGTCAGAGCGCGAACAACGAGGTGGAAACCGCAGAGAACGACGTCAAGCAGGCTGTTGACACGGTTAAGAGTGACGCCGAGGAAGTCGAAAGCAAGGTTGAGGCGGAAGCCGCTGAAATCGGGCAGGAGGTAAAGGACGAATTCAAAGAGGAAATTGCCGCGGTTCCGCAGGACGCAGAGCTTGCGAAAGAGAAAGCGATGGAGGTTGTGACTACGGTTGAAGAAAAGCTGGGCGTTGAGGTAAACAGAGAGACCAACATTGAAACGGTTGACGGCACATGGAAAGCATACGCTATTCTTTACGAAAAGAAATATATATCGCTGGCAAGCTTCGGTTTGGAAGCGGTGGATTTATATATTGACGCGGATAGCGGCGAGGCTTCTCTTGTGTATGATATAGGCGACGAAGAGCCTGTCGCGAAGGGCGGCGGTTTTGAGATAGTTGACGGCATTGCCGTATTCGACGGCGACCTTTCGGGAATGATTGCATATATTGACCAATCCGACCCCGGTACGCTTATGGTTGTTTCGACAATGGAAGGTTCGAATCAGATGTTTATGCTTAGCAAGTAAGTCTGAAAGATGCTTTATGCAATCCGGATTGCATATAACATCGCCAGACCCCGTTCCGCCCGCCGAACCCGGGCGGGTTCGTGACTCCTTACAGGAGTCGCGAATTAGGGGACAATGGTCTCGGCTCCCGCCTCGGTCAGCGCTAAACGATTGCCACCGGCAATCAGCGCC
>CAYTZR010000065.1:0-5070 GCA_964442605.1 uncultured Oscillospiraceae bacterium | reverse complement strand
TCGGGCTGCAAAATACCGCGCTCGGTCTGCTTGCCTTGAACACGGTGTTGCAGTGTTTACAAATCTTTAATGGATTTTTCTCGTTTACGAGCATAAAGCTAAACATCATTTGTGTTTTAAACGAAAAAAACCATTTTAAAGATTCTTCTGTCGGTACTGTTTCGGTCTTATCGTATATGCCGATGAAGCGGATGTTTTGAATATGGCGCTGTTTAGCAAAACGGCTAAACAATGGCGTACCGAAAATCCGGATTTGAAGGGCAATATAAGAGACTATGCTAAAATAAATGAGCTTATCTGCCTGTCAAATCTTGAAAACATCAATGCCGTATTCATTAATGACAGTATTCCTCAAAATGAGCGGCTCGTAAAGCTCAACAAAATAGCAATTCAGCAAGTGGGCATACTTCAGGAGGTAGAAAGCCGCAAATATCTTAAATAACCGGCAATCAGGCATCTCTTGATTTCCAAGAGATGCCTACTTTAAAATTACAGCGCATATTTACTTCGGAATTTTGATAGTGTACTCTATATATTCGTCGTTTTCGCGCCGATTGGTGACAGCGTTAACGCCGCTCCTGTTCATGAGGTCTACAGCCTTTTTTATGGTGTTGGAGAAAATCCGTATATCCTTAAAGGTTCTCGGCGGATGAGGCGGCTTTTTTTCACTTTTCCCGTTCGAATCGGGACTCGGCTTTTTCAGCATACGCTCTATAAGCGCCTCTGTTTTCGCGACATTAAGACCGCGTTTTGTTATTTGACTCAGCGCCTCGAGCTGCCGTTCCTCGCTATTTAACCTCAGCAAGGCTCGCGCATGCCGCTCGGTAAGCCCGAATTCGCACAGCATTGCTCTTACCTTAACGGGCAGCTTCAAAATCCTTATTTTATTCGCGATTGCGGACTGGCTCTTGTGGAGCTTGCCCGCGAGGGCCTCCTGTGTCATACCGTACACGCTTATAAGTGTCAGATACGCCTCCGCCTCCTCTATATAATTCAGATTTTCACGCTGAATGTTTTCGACAAGCGCAAGCACCGCGCTGTCCGCCTCGTCAACCCTCATCACAACAGCCTGTATGTAATCCATTCCCAGCAATCTGCACGCCTCAAGCCGCCTTTGTCCCGCCACAAGCTCATACTTTAGCGGCAGAACGCAGCGCACAGTTATCGGCTGCATAAGTCCGTAGCTTTCGATTGACGCCGCAAGCTCCTTTAAAGCCGCCTCGTCCATATCCAGTCTCGGCTGATTTGGATTCGGCTTTATACTGTTTATCGGAATCAGCTGTGAATTGCCGTGCGACACTATTCTTTTTCTCTTTGAAACATCCGCGAGATTGATTTCCGCATTTACTCTCTCCATCTCATGAACCTTGTATTCATAATCCTGAGCCGCGCTTTCCTCTCGCTTTAAATAATCAAGCAGCATTTTGTCATCCCTCTTTCTTTGGTGAAAATAAACTTTATTAATCATATTTGACTATAAAAATTATAGCTCAACATATTCGCCATTGCAAAAGGAACAGTAACAAAAGTTTCGACAATATTTATATTGTTTAATATTAATTACTTTTCGATTATAATCAAATCATCGCCCATCTTTTTTATTTTATCCCACGGAACGGTTATATCATCCTCTCTTCCCAAAACTCCCATAAACCGATACGCTCCCGGCACAAGAAGCGACAATATCCGTCCGCTTGCTTCGTCAAGCTCCATATCCGACACATAGCCCAAACGCTCACCGTTTAAGCATATAACCTCCTTTAGCCTTATATCGCTGAATTTCACGCAATCACCGCCCAAAATAAAATCACTTCACATATATAAATATGAAGTGATTATCAAAAATATTATTAAATATTAAATAGCCGAATAACTATTCGCCGGCTTCCTCCGCGGACTCCTCCTGTTCAGGCGACGGCTCGGCTTTTGCGGGTTCAGGCTCCGGTTCCGTGCGGAACAGCTTTTTAATACGCTCCATAGCCTCGATAGTGTTGTCCTTATCGCCAAAGGCTGTCAGACGGAAATATCCCTCTCCGTTGTTGCCAAAGCCCGCTCCGGGAGTACCAACAACATTGGCGTTCTCAAGCAGATAATCAAAGAACTCCCACGACTTCATGCCTCCGGGACACTCCAGCCAGATGTACGGCGAATTAACTCCGCCAAAGTATTTAATCCCTATCTCGTCCATTGTGTCGGCGATTATTTTCGCGTTCTCTCTGTAGTAGTTCACGTTTTCCATAATCTGCTTCTGTCCCTCGGGCGTGAATACCGCTGCGGCTCCTCTTTGCACAATATAAGGAACACCGTTAAACTTAGTCGTCTGCCGTCTGAGCCACATCTTGTTAAGCCCGACTACGCTCTGACTGAGCTTTATCAGCTTCAGCTTGCTTACCTCAACCTTTAAATCCTTTGGCACGATTGTATATCCGCATCTTGTGCCGGTAAAGCCGGCGGTCTTAGAGAGTGAGCAAAACTCAATCGCGCATCTCTTAGCGCCGTCGATTTCATAAATGCTTCTGGGCAGCTTTTCGTCCTGAATAAAGACTTCATAAGCGGCATCGAACAAGATTACCGCGTCGTTCTTTAAAGCGTAATCAACCCAGATTTTAAGCTGCTCTTTCGTATAGACCGCACCCGTCGGATTGTTCGGGGAGCAGAGATAAATAATATCCGCCTTAACGCCGCTATCGGGCAGCGGGCAGAAGCCGTTGCTCGCGTTTGCCTGCATATACTCGATTTTTCTGCCGTTCATAATATTGGTGTCAACATAGACGGGATAAACCGGATCGGGTACCAAAACCAAATTGTCCTTATCGAACAAATCGGTAATATTGCCCACATCGCTCTTAGCGCCGTCGCTGATAAACACCTCGTCCAAATCAATGCGAATGGTATTATCCTTATAATACTGTACAATCTTCTCCCTCAGGAAGTCATAGCCCTGCTCGGGTCCGTAGCCCCTAAAGGTTTCCTGAACACCCATCTCGTCAACAGCCTTATGCAACGCGTCAATAACAGCGGGAACCAAAGGCAGAGTTACATCGCCTATTCCCAGACGGATAACTTTTTTATCGGGATTTTGCGCCGAATAATCACTGACCTTTTTGGCTATTTCGGAAAACAAGTAGCTCTCCTTAACGTTTAAATAATTCTCATTTATTCTCATTTTGACCACTCCTTTTTAATTATCTCGCAATGGGAGGAATCTCCGCCTCGCCGCTGCAAACAAAGGCTGCGGGTCCCTTTTTGATTACCGTGCCGTCCTGCTTATAAGTAATCCTCAGATTTCCGCCCCTTAATTTTACTTTTACTTCTCTGTCACACTTGCAATATCCGTTAAGCACTGCCGCGACAACAGCCGCGCACGCACCCGTACCGCACGCCCATGTTTCTCCGCTTCCGCGTTCCCACACGCGCATTTTCAAGGTATCGCCGTCAATCACCTCTATAAACTCGGTATTGATACGCTCGGGGAAAAGCTCGTGATTTTCGAACTTCGGACCCAATTCCTCTAAGTTCAGATCATCGATGTTATCCAAAAATACCACCGCATGAGGATTACCCATTGACACGCCGGTGATTTCATACTCCTTGCCGTCCACCAAAATCGGCTGACTTACTATTTTATCGGCGTCTGCGTTTATCGGAATTTTCTTAGGCTCAAGCACCGCCGTTCCCATTTCTACGGTCACCGACACAACCTCATGGTCAATAATCTCAAGCGACAGCGTCTTTATCCCCGCCAAGGTTTCCAGCGTGATTTCGGTCTTTTCGGTAAGCCCTTTATCGTAGACGTATTTGCCCACACAGCGCGTAGCGTTGCCGCACATCTCGGCTTCGGAGCCATCGGCGTTGAATATACGCATTTTAAAGTCCGCGACCTCGGATGGCATAATCAAAACCAAACCATCGCTGCCTATTCCAAAGTGAACATCCGACACAAATTCAGCCATTTTAGAGGGATTAAAAACCTCCTCCTCAAAGCAATTGATGTATATATAGGAATTTCCTATGCCGTGCATCTTTGTAAACTTAATCATAAAAAAACTCCTCTCTAAAAGCTTGCTTTTATTTGCTGTTTTTAGTTATTTTATCATATTTACAAAATAATTACAATAGTTTATTATAATTATTTTTTGTAATTTAAATTGCCTAAATCGCAATATAACGCTCGCACGGATATTCCCACGCCTCTCCGCGCAGACGCAATCTGCCGCAAACACCGCTTCAAGCGAGCTTGATGGAGCTTTGGTCTGATTTAATTTGTTTACACAAAGTTCATTGAATTTTGCGTAAAAATATGATATGCTTTAGGAAATAACTTTAGGAAATAACTTTAGGAAATAACTTTAAGAAATAATCAGAAATAATCGGTTTGGAGTGAAGCTTATGAATAGATTTCAGGAATTTATGCAGGGAAGATACGGCTATGACAAGCTGGGATTGTTTATTATTATCGCTTCAATCGTCATTTCCATGATAGGACGGCTGTTCTTTTTGCCGTGGGTCAGTCCGATTTGCCTTGTTCTTGATATAATTTTTATTTATCGTTTTCTGTCGCGCAAGGAATATGCCCGTTCACGCGAAAACAGGATATTTTTGGAGCTTTTTGACAGAGCAAGGGAGTTTTTGGAGCGTGACAGGAGGAATTACAGCTACCATACCTGTCCCGTATGCAAAACAAAATTCAGAATACCGAAAAACCGCGCTCAGGGCTATACATCAAAGCGTGTTTGTCCAAAATGTAAGAATGAGTGGTAATGCGCAAAAGCCTTTGCGGCTTTTCTGCCGCTTAAGAAGCGACACCCCGCCCGGGCTCGGCTCAGCGTAGCGTTCGGGTCCGGCTCGTATAATGTAGTCCTTTAAGAAAAAAGTAATCGGATTAAGGCAGTAAAGAAGGTTTGGCACCCCGCCCGGGTTCGGCGGGCGAAAGTGACCAAAGCTGCGCAGCAGGTTTGTGCCTTTTAAAGAAGTCCGTTTTATCGCATGAACGAGGTCACAAACCATTAACATGGTGATGTATGCTGGGTCTGGCACGGAAGCAGTAAGCGGCTACGCTTAAAGTAATTG
>CAYTZR010000064.1:0-5753 GCA_964442605.1 uncultured Oscillospiraceae bacterium | reverse complement strand
TTTTAGTGTAACAGAGCGGACTTTTTTCATTTACAAGTGGCAAACTTGGGTTATAACACAAAACCGCAATTTGTCAAGCATTTTTTGGAATTTGTGAGTTATACCCAAACAACGTAAATATAAATCAATTACAGATGACAATTTTAATAAAAAACCCGAAGCCTGCGCCTCGGGTTAAATATTTTATCTCAGATCAAGCTCCGACATACCTGTGTACGGGACTATTCCACCATCACTCCACACAAAAATTCTTCCATTGTACGCATTTTCGTCATATTCTATTCCCTCTGCGGTGAACTCTCCGTTTTCATCAAATTGAGGCTCGTAATTCCGAAAATCAATCAAAACATCGTTTTTATCATATATGCCGATAAGTAAGACGCTGTCCGCACATTCGGGATCAATTCGCTTTAACGTGACGTTAAAGGTTTTGCTTTGGCTGTCCGGCGTAATATCCGGCTGCTCGAATTTACCGTTCTCATCATATCCCGGCGAAGGACTCGGATCGGGAGTCGCGTCGGGAGACGGAGAAGGAGTAGGAGAGGATGTCGGATCCGGCGTTGGAGAGGACATTGGAGAGGATGTTGGATCCGGGTTTGAATTCAGACCGCCGACATACGCCTTTATGCACCAGTTTCCCTTGGTAATACCATGCTTTCCGTCATCGTTGAATATATCGGATTCAGCGCTGATGTCATTCCAGCCTGTAACAATACGATCAGATCCCTCATCACTGTCGATTGTGTTAACCATCATGGGCGTAAATGACACTCCCTCAACAGGGACAAAATACGAGCTTATCGTACCGTCATCCCATGTTACTTTCTGGCAGACCGCCTGACTGTACTGCTTAGTATTGTTCAGCTCGTCTCTCGTCCTTATATAAACATCAAAATCGCCGCTGACGGTAATCGGTTCCTTTAACTCCACAAGCTTATAGCCCGGAGTTGTAAACGCGATATTTTCCGATACTTCGCCGGTTTCGGGATTAATAAGCTGAATGCCGTCAAAATTACCTACGGATATATCGTCAGGCTGCTCGCCCGCCGGAGCTGTGTTGATGAATATATTAAACGTATCCGCGCTGTCGATTACGTTTACTCCTATAGCATAGACAATCTCATTCTCATCAGCCGAAAAGCGGTTGGCGATAATCGAATATCCGAATTCATCGCATCTGTCTTCGTACAGAGGGTTGCCGTTTTCGTCGTAACGCCGGTTGCCATCGCTGTCCGTTGCCGCCAGCAATCCCAAATTCTGCGACTGGCTTCCCGTAACGCCCAAGGTATCGTAGTAATATATATCATCATAGGATTTGTCCGAATATTTATAGCCCGCCGCTCCGAAGCATATATACGGATCCATGTACGAGACATATTCATAACCGCTGTTTCCGTAATCCTCGCCCCAGCTGTTTCTTACAATCCATGCGCCGTTTACATATGTTTTTTCGGAGCCGTCATATGATACCGGAGGGTTTTTACTGTTAAAATTCTCCCATGAATAATCATCATCCCATCCGACAATTGTAATCGAATGGTTGGTCGATGTGTTAAAACTATACTTGTTTACACCGTTTTCAATATAATACTCAATTTCTTGATCGTAAATCAAGCCTTCCCAGCTCAGGCAGTAAGATCCTGTTTTACTGTTATAATAATCAGAGTATCTGCCATCGATTACTTCCTTTGACAAATAAGAGTTCGAAACCGCCCCGTATTCCAAAATCGCCTGTTTAACCGTATTTATAACCTCATCGTTTAAATGATATTTAATATTATTTATGTATAATTTACCATCTTTGCTCAAATTCCATTCAAGCACAGAGCTGCCATGCTCCGCATCTGTTATATAATTCGCTTGAGTCAGAGTCATTACCCTGTCCTTGCCCAGCAGCACAGAGTAATCCTGCCTGCCATTACCGGTATCGGCTGCATCGTCATTTTCGCCGGTGTAGCTCTGATAATTATTAAGGTCAAAATCCTTCAGAAGCACCGGACCCGCTGAGAGCGTTCTCGTCAGATACGCAGATGCCATCTCGCGGTTGCCTCCATGAGTCTCGCCGTTGCTGTTGATAAGCGTAAAATTCTTATATTGCTCATCGTATGTAACATTCATCGCGGCAGCCATATGATATTCGGACCAAAGATTATTTTCGTTATCATACTTCTTTCCGTTGTTTAAAGCGGTAGAATACTCTCCCGCCGCTATTGCGGCAAACGCCCAGCAGTCGCCGTCTTTTCCCTGATTCCTTACGCGGGGAAACGCGGCGCTGTCAATCCCGCTGTCGGTTTCAACATTATACTTTGACGGAAGCTCCTCGGCAAGAGATGCTGTCTGTGCGCCCCATTTATAATCAACCGCATCCGGAATAACCGTGTATGCGGAGCTGTTTTCAAGATACCTTTGGTACTCGTCACTTTGCGAAAATACAGAGGTAACCTGTGATTCTTTTGCAGATACAGGTTCGGCAAACACACTACACTGCGAAATTATCATCGCTGTTATTATCAGCCCTGTAAATCCGCTTTTTAAAGCTTTTGTCATGTAAACACATCCTTTCGGGTTTTTCAGTTTCAATAATATAGCTATTTTGCCTTATTCAATCTAAAACGATATTCTCAATCAATCTCAATCAATATGTAGCCTACATAATCAGTATGTAATATATGATATGTATGTATGCAGACTGTGTACAAAAGTTCGGCGCTGCGCTTTTCCGTTGCTTGCACCAAAAGCTTGCATTGCCGCTTAATCCTATTTTTTAGTCCTAAAGGACTACTTTGTACGCGCCAGACCCGGTTCCGCCCGCCGAGCCCGGGCGGGGCAAAGCTTTTATCAAAATATACTATTTGCGTTTTACCGACACTCCGATGAACCGACACATTGTATATTTTCCGATGAACTGTTCATATATATATAATATAATATATTATATAATTGAATTAAAGTCAATAAAAATTTAAGATAATTTTAAATAATATACAAAAATTCATATTATAGGTATTATATGAAAACAGCAATTACGCTGAGTAACAAAAAAGACGCGCAAGAGCGCTTTCCTCTCACACATCTTTTTCGAATTAATTATTTGACTTAACTATTTGGCATATTCGATAGCGCGCAGCTCACGAATAACATTTACCTTTATCTGACCGGGATATTCCATTGTCTCCTCAATCTTCTTAACTATGTCCTTTGCAATCAAAACAGTGTCATCATCGCTGACCTTGTCCGCATTAACCATAATTCTAATCTCACGTCCCGCCTGAATAGCATAAGAACGCTCAACTCCGTCAAACGAATTTGATATTTCCTCAAGCTGTTCAAGACGCTTGATATAATTCTCCAAATTCTCACGTCTTGCTCCGGGTCTTGCGGCGGATATACTGTCAGCCGCCTGAACAAGACAAGCCTCTATTGAGTTTGGCTCAATATCGCCGTGATGAGCAAGTATACAGTGGATAACCTTTTCGTTCTCCTTATATTTCTTGGCAACATCGGCTCCGATTGTCACGTGGGAGCCCTCAACCTCATGGTCTATGGCCTTTCCTATATCATGAAGCAAACCCGCTCGTTTTGCAAGCGCTACGTCTGCGTTAAGCTCTGATGCCATAAGTCCGGCAATATGTGAAACCTCAATCGAATGCTGAAGTACATTCTGACCGTAACTGGTTCTGTACTTCAAACGTCCGATAAGCTTTATAAGCTCCGGATTGAGTCCGTGTACATTGGTGTCAAATACAGCCCTTTCGCCTTCCTTTTTAATAATCTGGTTGACCTCCTTGCGGGATTTTTCAACCATTTCCTCAATCCTGCCCGGATGAATTCTGCCATCGCTTATCAGCTTATCCAGTGAACGCTTTGCTATCTCTCTTCTGACCGGGTCAAATCCCGAAAGAATTACCGCCTCCGGAGTATCGTCAATTATCAGGTCAATACCCGTAAGTGTTTCGATTGTTCTTATATTCCTGCCTTCACGTCCGATAATACGCCCTTTCATTTCATCATTGGGCAGCGGCACAACCGATACTGTGGTCTCTGTAACATGATCCGCCGCGCATCTTTGAATAGCGCCGGTGATAATTTTGCGCGCCTTTTCGTCCGCTTCCTCCTTGGCCTGCTCCTCAACGCTCTTTATAAGCAGCGCGGACTCGTGCTTAACATCATCCTCAACCTCCTTGAGGAGTAAATCCTTTGCCTGTGAGGCGGTCATGGTCGCAATCTTCTCAAGCTGTGCAATCTGCAGCTTTTTAACGCGTTCAACCTCCGCCTGAGTTTCCTCAGCCTCGCTGAACTTTCTCTGAATTTGTTCCTCACGCTTTTCCAGCATTCGGCTCTTCTTATCTATTGTATCTTCCTTTTGCTGTACACGTCTTTCCTGTCTCTGCATTTCATTGCGTCTGTCCTTGATTTCCTTGTCAAGTTCACTTCTGAGTTTATGTATCTCTTCCTTTGCTTCAAGTAATTTTTCCTTTTTTATGCTTTCCGCATCCTTTTTTGCCGTAGCATCGGCATCAGACAAAATTCTTTCAGCCTCTTCTTCAGCGCTGCCGATTTTAACCTCGGCAAAGTTCTTCCTATATGAATAGCCGTATCTGAACGCCAAAAACGCGCCGACTACGCCTAAAGCAACCACTGCGATCAATATTATTATCCATATTAAGGTATTTATCTCAAAGCACCCCCTTCTGAAAATTATAATCTCCCGAATATTAAATAAAAATAATCCGATAAGTTATATTAATAAAACAAATTTAGCATTAAAGAAACAAATACAATCAACAAATACAATCAAACTCGCACATACGGAATAACGTACACATACGAAAATCACATATCTATTATACACAAATCCGAATAAAAAGTCAAGATACTAAATACGCTCTTTGTAAACATTAATGTTACTTTTTTATAACAAAAAAACACAGAGAAGCAATATAGATGCTTCTCCATGCCGCGTCGCGGCGGCAATACCGCCGCAAAAAATGCAGTTACTAAAGAGTTTGGTATGTTCTAAACAATATCCTCCAAGTCATCGGGAGCAACAGAAGCCAAATCAGCAGCATCCTCATCCTCCGGAGCATAAATCACAAGCTCCACTGATTTTGTCAGGACATCGGTATAGCTGTACGAAACTCTGCGTTCGGTTGTAAAAAAATCATTTTCGTTATCCAGCTTTACGGTAAAAATACTGGGATAAGTACTCTCGATAACTCCCTCACGTGTAACAATCTGCTTTCTGCCCTGCTTTGATGTCAATCTGACCTTGTTGCCAATGTTATCGGCAAGGCTGGTCTTAATCCTTGATAAATCGTTCTGGCCGTACAATTATTCTACCCCTCTTCACAAACATTTTTATTATTATAACATATTCTTAAAAATTTGTAAAGAGAAATTACAAAAATCTAACAATAAAGTTACAAAAAGCGCATAAAATACAAACAACTTAACTCACAGTATAGTATTTCTGTGAATATTTTTGAGATTATTTGGAAAGCATATTAATTCCGGCTCACTCTCGCCCGCGCTCGGGTTTGGCACGAAAGCAGTCCTTAAGGACTAAAAAACAGGATTAAGGCACTACACAAAGTTTGGCACCCCGCTCGGGTCTGGCGAGCGGAACTGGGCTAGGCTTGAGCGAACTAAGCGGCTACGCTTAAAGTAAATGGAGTTTGGGATAAAGGAAAGCATAAGCCTATTCACTAATTATATCTTGCCCTTACAGGGCAGTCGCCTGCGCGCCTCACGTG
>CAYTZR010000063.1:0-6364 GCA_964442605.1 uncultured Oscillospiraceae bacterium | reverse complement strand
GGACTGCTTTATAAGGCACGAACCTGCTGCGCAGCTCCGGTCACTTTCGCTCGCCAGACCCGAGCGCTACGCCAAACCTTGTTTACTGCCTTAATCCTATTACTTCTTTATTAATGGACAACCGAAGCTTGCATTGCCGCTTAAGAAGCGGCAGTAAACCGGCAATGTCGCCAAAGCCTTTATCAAAATCGGCATTACCGCCCGGGTTCGGCTCTGAAAAATCTTTTATACTAAAAATTCAGATACCTGAGCGTGCGCCATGGTATCTGAATTAAACATAGCTATATTATGTCAACAACCGCTTTTTTGTTACGCCGGTTGCCGGCACCCTTTATAACGGTTCTGATAGCCTTGGCAATTCTGCCCTGCTTGCCGATAACCTTGCCCATATCGTTCTCCGCGACATGGAGCTTCAGCACGGTCAGGTTTTCCTTTTCAACAACATCAACCCTAACCGCTTCAGGGTCGCTAACCAATGATTTGGCTATAAACTCTAACAGCTCTTTCATAATTTCCACCTTTTCAGTTTTTAGTCAATAACACCCTTATTCTTTAAAAGTCTCTTTACCGTATCTGTCGGCTGCGCGCCGTTCTTAATCCACTTCTGTACCTTTTCCGCGTCAAACTCAACAGCGGCAGGCTCCACCATAGGATTATACGTTCCTACCTGCTCGATAAATCTGCCGTCTCTGGGAAATCTTGAGTCAGCGACAACCACACGGTAAAACGGAGACTTTTTTGCTCCCATTCTCTTTAAACGAATTTTTACTGCCATTTTTCTAAATCCTCCAAAATTAGTATAAATATATAATATAAATTAATTATTTTTGATAATAATTTTAAATTTTAAAGCGCTTCTATAACGCAAGACCGCCTCTATAACGCAAGACCGCCTCTATAACGCAAGACCGCCTCTGCATGGGGAAGCCGCCCTTACATGGGAAATCCGCCCTTGCCGAGCATACTTCCGAAGCCGCCGCGCTTCATCTTTTTGCTCATTTTGCCCATATTGCCGCCGGAGAGCTGCTTCATCATTTTCTGCATTTGGTCAAACTGCTTCAGCAGCGCATTCACCTCAACTATGGAAACGCCGCTGCCTCTTGATATTCTCTCCTTTCGGGACGGTGTCAGCTTATCCTTAAGCTCCCTTTCTCCGGGAGTCATCGACTTGATAATCGCCTCGATGTGAGCCATTTTCCTTTCGTCAACCTGCGCGTTTTTCAGGGCTTTCGCGTTAACCCCCGGTATCATGCCCAGCACGTTTTGTATAGGACCCATGTTCTTCATCTGATCCATCTGGTCTAAGAAGTCCGTAAACGTGAATTTTTGGGTTCTCAGCTTCTTTTCAAGCTCCTCCGCCTTCTTTGCGTCAAGAGCCTGTTCCGCCTTTTCTATAAGGCTCAGCATATCGCCCATGCCCAAAATTCTGGACGCCATACGGTCGGGATGGAACTGCTCCAAATCGGTCAGCTTCTCGCCCATACCGCAGAACTTTATCGGCTTGCCCGTAACGGAACGCACCGAAAGCGCGGCTCCACCTCTGGTATCGCCGTCAAGCTTTGTCAGAACAACGCCCGAAATCTCCAGCTCGCTGTTGAACTTCTCCGCGACATTTACCGCGTCCTGACCTGTCATCGCGTCAACCACAAGCAATATCTCGGTAGGCTCGACGCTATCCGCGATTTGCTTAAGCTCCTCCATAAGCTCCTCGTCTATATGCAAGCGTCCCGCCGTGTCTATGATAAGCACATCGTTTGAATGGCTGATCGCGTGCTCAAGTCCCCGACACGCAATTCCGACAGCGTCAGTCACACCCTCCTCGGCGTAAACGGGCAATTCAAGCTGTCCGCCCACGACTTGCAGCTGCTTCACCGCCGCGGGTCTGTATACATCGCAGGCGCACAGCAGAGGACGTTTGCCCTGCTTCTTCAAAAGACCGCCCAGCTTTGCCGCCGTTGTAGTCTTGCCCGCGCCCTGCAAGCCTGCCATCATTATTATTGTGGGCGGCTTCGACGATATATTCAGCTTCTCCGCCTTTCCGCCCATGAGCTCAACAAGCTCCTCATTTACTATTTTAATTACCTGCTGCGCCGGGGTCAAAGACTCCATTACCTCCGTGCCGCTCGCACGCTCCGTAACATCGTTTACAAAGCTCTTTACGACTTTAAAGTTTACGTCCGCCTCAAGCAGAGCAAGCTTAACCTCGCGCATTGCCGCCTTTAAATCCTTTTCGGAAACCTTGCCCTTGCCGCGCAGCTTTTTAAAGGTATTTTGAAGCTTTTCCGACAAGCTCTCAAATGCCATATTAACACCTCGATTAATTTTTATGCAATTATTTTAATGCGATTGATTTTATGCGATTTAGCATAACTAAAAATCTATGCCGTTTATTTCGTGAATAATTATAAGTATGTCGTTGATTTTACGCTTTAAGCTATTCGACAAATTTATAATATCGGGCGAGCTCTCTATATCTCTGATTATCTCGTCAATCCGGCTCAGGTCTGACTTAATGCTCAAAAACCTCGCCGCCAGCCCGAGCTTTTCCTCCGCGTCGTTTAGGGTGTGCTCGGCGCGTTTTATGTTATCGCGGACGCCCTGACGGGTAATCCCCATATGCTCGCCAATCTCCGAAAGCGATAAATCCTCGTTATAATAAAGGTCAATGCTCTCCGCCTGTCTGTCCGTCAGCAAATTCCCGTAAAAGTCAAACAGCAGGGCAATTTTAGCATTATTATCCATAACCACACATCTCCCGGAGCATATTTGAGTAAAGCAATACCGCTTTACAACTATGATATTCTACATCATTTTTCTTTGTTTGTCAAGAGCTTTTTTGAATTATTTTGAGTTATAAATATTAAATTAAGCAAAAATGAGATATAAAGGACGATAATATATAAAAAGTCTTACATAAAAATAGCCATGTAAGACCGATGTAAGACTTTTAGTTAACGTTTTCACGGCGTTTGAGGGCAATGTCTTACAAGTCTTACAAGTCTTACATGATTTTAATATATATATATAAAACTTTTTAAAATATAGGGGTATCCTTTCGGATTTTATGTAAGACTGTAAGACCCAACGTTTTCACGGGCTTTATCGGGGTTATTTATGTAAGACCCATGTAAGATCCATGTAAGACTTTTCTTTTTTGATAAAGGCTTTGCCTTTGAAACCATTGCCGAGCCCATATTCCGCCATGCCAAGCCGCGGCGGCAATGTCGCCAAAGCCTTTATCAAAATCAGCGATCGCACTCTCGGGTTGAATTAATTGAAGTACTCCTTTAGGAAAAAGTAATAGTAATAAGGTGTTATGCAAGGTTTGGCACCCGCCCGGGTCTTTGTGCCACTCAAGGAGTGGCAACGCAAGCTTCGGTAGGCGAACGCAGTGAGCGCGTGAGGCGCGCAGGCGACTGCCCTGTAAGGGCAAGATATAATTAGTGAATAGACTTATACTTTCTTTTATTCCAAACTCCATTTACTTTAAGCGTAGCCGCTTACTGCTTCCGTGCCAGACCCAGTTCCGCCCGCCGGACCCGGGCGGTAGCAAAAAATTTTTGTAGCTTGTAATCCGGTTTTTTGCGATAAGACGGACTACTTTATAAGGCACGAACCTGCTGCGCAGCTCCGTTCACTCGCGCTCGCCAGACCCGAGCGCGACACCAAAATTTTTTGTGGTTTGTGACCTCGTTCATGCGATAAGACGGACTACATATTAAAATAATCATACGTCATTCTCGAGACAGTCTTTATTGTCTCGACCCCATCGCCGACGTCGCCGTTGCCTATTACACATATAACATAGTCGCAGGCGGGCGAGAAAACTATTGCCGCATCGCCTTCAACTCCGCTGTTTTCGCCCGTTTTATTGGCGGTCACGGTTCCCTCGGGCAGAGCCTCCGGGATTTTCCATGTGCGCGTCTGACGCAGCAGCAAATTCAGCATTTCCGTACTCGCGGCTTCCGACACAAGCGTACCCTTGTATATTTTTTCAAGCAAAAGCCCGCAGTCCATGGGCGAGGTTTTATTGAATCCGATTGTTATCGCGCTGTCCGAGCTGTCATCGATAAGCTCCGACAAATGCTCCGTATTGGTAAAGCCGAGCGCGGCGTTGTTTTCGTTTTCCTTACGAAATCCGTCCACCGTGTTCCCACCGCCGATTTTCTTTGTTATGTAATTCAGAGCGTCGTTGCTGCTTTCGGTTATCATAAACGCGAGCTGCTCCTCAAGCTCATCGTTTTTCGTGATTGTGCCGTTTTCAAACTCGTTATACAATGCCGCCATCGCGAAAAGCTTTATAAGACTCGCGCTTGAATAGGGCTTCTCGTTTATCGACAGGTACTCGTTGTTGTCCATGCGCTTCACAAATACTCCCCAGTCGCCGTCTCTTTCGTTAATATAGCCGCTCATCTGCGCTTTCAGCTCCAAAAGCCCCTCGGCGGCGGGCTTTTCCTCAGACCAGCCTAAGTTTATATATTCCAAGGTCTCAGACTCCTTTACATATAACGATGTGCCGTCCTGCGCGAACAAGACCGACACAGGCTCGGTATACCAGCCCTCCGCCTCGTATCGCTCCGTTTCGCTTTCGTTAACACAGATAGTATCGCCGCTGCTTGAATACATAGTCCGAACAGGCTCGGTATACCAGCCCTCGTCCTTATACGCAGCCGCGTTGTACGCCGCCGTTGAGGTTGTTTCGCCATCCGCGTTATACAGTGTCACGGGCTTAATCACATACGCCCCGGCTGCCGCGGCAAACAAAATAAAAATTGCGCAAAGTATTTTTTTATCACTTTTCATTATATCACTTCTTTGGTTCGCGATATTTTGTCCGTATTATCAATCACACTCATTGTACCACAGAAGTCAATATAATTCAAGCTTTAATTTATCACCGCTTATTTAGGAATTTTGACCTAAATTGCAATATCAAATTGTACAGTCTATATATTCGCGTGAGCGCGAAATCATATTAACTTAAAATTGAATGTAAATTAATTTATATTCAAAATCAAAATATTTTCTGAATATTACTTGCCAAATCATTAAATTTATGATAGAATATGCGTGATACAAAACATCTGTTTGAGATTTATGTTTGTAAAATAACGTAATCTCTTGCTATAATACTACAAATAAGCATGAATTGCTCGGTGGATTGCTCAATTCGTGCGTGAAAATTTTTAAGAAATTTATGGAGGGAAAGAGTTATGCGAAAAAGAATTTTAAGCTTGGTATTGGTAGTATCAATGCTTATGGTAATTGTACCTGTGACAGTAAGCGCGGCAACGAGCGGCAGTTGCGGCACGAATGTAACGTGGACGCTTGACGACAGCGGCACGCTTACCATAAGCGGCACGGGCGCTATGAAGAATTATTATCTCTCTTCACCATTTGATAATAACAACAATATTAAATCGATTATTATAGAAGACGGAGTTACAAGCATCGACTTTTGCTTTTAACGGTTGCGGCAGATTAACAAGCGTTACAATCCCCGACAGCGTTACAAGTATCGGCGATTCTGCGTTTTACCAGTGCCGCAACTTAAAAGATGTTTATTACGGCGGCAGCGAGGAAGAATGGAATGAAATATCTATCGACAGTGGTAACGATTATTTGACAAATGCTACGATACATTATAATTCATTGCCGGTTTCTACACCCACGCCGGAAGCGACAGCAACACCAACGCCGGAAGCGACGGCAACACCCACGCCGGCTCCTGTGGCGGAGATTGAGCGCATCGACACCGGCAGCGGCACAGAATATACATTCACTGTAACACCGAAAGAAGCTTTTGAGAATTGCTACGCTTAAGCGGCTGTATATGATAAAACGGGCGTATTGCTCGAAGCAAGCCGTGTACCGCTCAATACGGCGGGTGTTACAAATGTTTCGGTAAGCAAATCCGAAAACGACGCATATATAAAGGCTTTCGTCTGGACAGACACCCTGCAGCCCATTGTTGCCGCAAAGGAATTTACGCCGTAAAAAATAAGAATTAAACGGTAACCCGATAGAACGATTGCCGTGCCGCCGACACTTGCGAATATATTCCTGATGACACTTCTGCTGACCGCGTGGGAGATTTCTGTTATTGGAATATCCCCGCCGTTGACTCCGCTGAATTTACAGTCGCGAGAAGGTTACTTCTTGAAGCGGAACAGAATAAAAACCAATAATATACCCAACAAGTCGGAGCGCAGTCCCTATGGCTGCGCTCCGGCTTTTTTATAAATTTATGACTTTCCGTTTCCGATTTTTGCTTTAAATTATTTATCGAACAGGTCGGCGTGTGTACCCGTTCTTGCAAGCGATAAAACAAGTACATCTTTTCTTAGCATATAAATCAGCAGCC
>CAYTZR010000062.1:0-7213 GCA_964442605.1 uncultured Oscillospiraceae bacterium | reverse complement strand
GACAGGCGACAAAGGATGCCGGTAAGATAGCGGGTCTTGATGTAAAGAGAATTATAAATGAGCCTACAGCGGCTTCGCTTGCATACGGTCTTGCGAAGGATGTTGACCAGAAAATAATGGTATACGATTTGGGAGGCGGCACATTTGATGTATCGATCCTTGAAATCGGCGACGGCGTATTTGAGGTTCTTGCCACCAGCGGTAATAACCGTCTGGGCGGCGATGATTTTGACGAAAAGATTTTAAATTACCTTGCGGACGAATTTAAAAAGGAAAACGGTATCGATTTAAGACAGGACAAGATGGCACATCAAAGATTGAAGGAAGCGGCTGAAAAGGCAAAAATCGAGCTGTCGGGCGTTACTACAACTAACATTAATCTGCCGTTTATTACGGCTGATGCAACGGGACCGAAGCATCTTGACATAACCTTGACAAGAGCAAAGTTTGATGAACTGACTGCCGATTTGGTTGAAAAGACAATGGGACCGTCAAGAGACGCTATGAACGAGGCGGGACTTTCTCCGAACCAAATAAACAAGGTATTGCTGGTAGGCGGTTCTTCAAGAATACCCGCCGTTCAGGAGGCTGTTAAGAAGCTTACCGGACAGGAGCCTCACAAGGGCATAAATCCGGATGAGTGTGTCGCGATAGGCGCGGCTGTTCAGGCAGGCGTTCTCACGGGTGATGTTGAGGATTTGGTACTTCTGGACGTAACACCGTTGTCGCTCGGTATTGAAACAATGGGCGGTGTGTTCACAAAGCTGATTGAAAGAAACACGACTATACCGACAAACAAGAGTCAGATATTCAGTACGGCTGCCGACGGTCAGACCAGCGTCGAGGTTCACGTCCTTCAGGGCGAGCGCGAAATGGCGGCATATAATAAGACCTTGGGAAGATTTAGTCTTACGGATATTCCGCCGGCTCCCAGAGGAGTTCCGCAGATTGAAGTAAGCTTTGATATTGACGCGAACGGTATAGTAAACGTTAAGGCAAAGGATATGGGAACAGGCAAGGAGCAGGCTATCACTATTACAGCCAGTACAAATCTGTCCGATGCCGATATTGAAAAGGCTGTCAAGGAAGCGGAGCAGTACGCCGAGCAGGATAAGAAGGCTAAGGAGGAGGTTGATGTTCGCAATCAGGCGGACAGCATGGTATACCAGACCGAAAAGACCTTGGGCGAGCTTGGCGACAAGATAACCGCTGACGAAAAGAGCGGTATTCAGGCTGAGGTTGATAAGCTGAAGGAGCTGCTTAAGGCTTCATCTTTAGATGTTGAGGCTGTAAAGTCGCAGACAGAGGTTGTTTCAAAGAAGTTCTATTCAGTTAGCGAAAAGCTGTATAAAGAGGCGGCGGCACAGGCACAGGCACAGCAGGCTGCCCAAGGCGGCGATGCGGGAGAGCAGCCCGGCGGGGACGATAATGTAGTTGACGCGGACTTTACCGAAGCCGAATAATTTACAGCGTCAAATATTTCAGCATACAGCGTTGAATATTTCAGTATTTGAAAGGAAAGGAATATGGCAGACAAGAGAGATTATTATGAGGTTCTCGGCGTAAGCCGAGATGCCTCTGCCGATGAGATAAAAAAAGCGTACAGAAAGCTTGCGAAGCAATATCATCCGGATTTAAATCCGGATGATAAAGAAGGCGCTGAGGCAAAGTTCAAGGAGGCAAGCGAGGCATATGAAATTCTGAGCGATCCCGATAAGAAGTCGAGGTACGACCAATTCGGTCACGCCGGAGTTGACCCGAACGCTGCTGCGGGCTTTGGCGGCGGAGGCTTCAGCGGCTTTGATGATTTTGACCTGGGTGATATTTTCGGCAGCTTTTTCGGGGGCGGTTCGGTTCGCCGCAATAACTCCAACGCGCCTCAAAGGGGGCGTGATATCCAAATGAGTATTGACCTGACCTTTGAGGAGTCTTGCTTTGGAACAAAAAAGGAAATCACCGTCAGCCATATGGAACAATGCAGTTCCTGTAACGGCAGCGGAGCCGCGGCCGGAAGTCGTCCGACCAGATGCTCTGCCTGCGGAGGAACAGGACAGGTCAAGGCAGTACAGAGAACGCCGTTCGGCAGTATGCAGACCGTGCGTACCTGTGAGGTGTGCCGTGGTAAGGGAACTATTATCAATGAACCGTGCAGAACCTGCCGCGGCGAGGGCAACGTAAGGCGAAGCAAAAAGATAAACGTGAATATTCCCGGAGGTATTGATACCGGACAGACCCTCAGTGTAAGAGGCGAGGGCGATATAGGTAAGAACGGCGGTCCGCCGGGAGATTTGTTGATTACTGTCCGTGTAAGGCCGCACAAGATATTTGTGCGTCAGGGCAGCGATGTTATGTGTGACTATCCTATTTCTTTCGTTCAGGCAACCTTGGGCGGGAACGTCAAGGTTCCCACAATCGATGGAAACGTAACATATAATATTCCCGAGGGAACTCAGCCGGGAACGGTGTTCAGGCTGAAAGGAAAGGGAGCAATGAAGCTTAACGGAAGCTCACGCGGCGACCAGTACGTAAAGGTTCAGGTTGAAATTCCGAAAGGAATAAACGAGAAGCAGAAGGACTTGCTTCGCCAGTTTGACGACAGTGTTGACCCGTCAAAATATAAAAAGAGGAGAAGCTTTACCGAAAAAATAAAGGATTTGTTTGAATAATTAACTAATTAACGCGCGGGAGGATTGTCCGCGCACAGACTGCTGACACAGAAAGAGCCAGCAGTCTTTTTTTGCGAAAAATTTAAAAATCATGTAAAAGGCGTTTGAAGCGGAAACTAAGGTGATAAAAGTAGTGATAAAGTGATTATGCATATAATACCGTTTTTTACTCTCTGAAAATCAACAATTTCGAAGGCTCGATTTTTAGTACCGTTGCGATGTTAAAAAGTAAATCAAGCGATATAGGTCTGACGATGTTCGGCGCTTCAACCGCACCCATGTGCTGACGGCTTATTCCGACCATTTCCGCGAGCTGTTCCTGAGTAAGTCCGGCGTGCTTGCGGTAATAAGAAATATTATAGCCTAATTCTATATACTTTTCTGTATTATCAAAATATGGTTCTTTATTACACATATTCTTCACCTCATAATAATTGTAGTTGATTTGAAAAAAATATAAATAATATTTTAAATAACACTTGATATTTTTTACATAACAAAGTATAATAGTTATGCAAAACTAAAAAAGAAAGGCGGAGGAAGTAAAATGATGAAAAAATTTTTGAGTTTGATTCTGGCTGCGGCAATGCTAGGATCAACAGTCGGTATTCCCGTATACGCGGAGAATTCGGACGCGGCAGAAACGCAAACGGAGCAGTACGAAACAGAACAGTACGAAGTTGACGATACCGTCCCAACGGTTGAACCAACGGAAGAACCGGCTGCGGAACCGACGGAGGAACCAACGGCGGTACCAACGGAGGTGCCGGCGGAGCCGATGGAGGTGCCGGTGGAGGAAGAGACAGAGGAAAACACGGAAGCAACTGTAGGGTTGTTCAGTGGGGACACAGTAACATATTCGATTGAAAAAGACCAAACATATTCGTTTACGAATATCGGCGCAATTTCTTATGATATAACAGGTTTAAGCAATTATATCGATTATGTTATTTACTACAAGGACGGCAGTGTTTCATCTTATGATTGGAACAAAAAACCGAGCACGCTTTCCGTTCCATCGGGCGGCAAAGCAGTGATAACCTCGATTCAAAAAACAATTAACGCGGTGATTGCGGATGAATATTTCATTGTTGAGGAACAGCAAAATCCTGTTATGGCAAAGACAACCGCAAAGGTGGGAGAAACATATACATATACAAACACAAGCAATGTGGCGTATAATTTACTTATGACTTATGCCAGTTCTTCTAGCTATTATTTTGATTATGTAATATATGACGCGGACGGTAATGTGAGCGCATATGAATTTAATAAAAGAGCAAGCTATATCGAAATACCGGCGGAATACAGTATAAAGGTCACTCCTACAAAATATTCAATGACGTTCAACGGAATATATGAAAAATTTGATTTGGTCAGAAGCGATACGCCGGTAATGAAAAAGGCGGTTGTTTCTGTCGGCGAAACGTATACATATACAAACACAAGTAATGTGGCATATAACTTACTTATGACTGGTTCTTCCGGCTATTATTTTGATTATGTAATATATGACGCGGACGGTAATGTGAGCGCATATGAATTTAATAAAAGAGCAAGCTATATCGAAATACCGGCGGAATACAGTATAAAGGTCACTCCTACAAAATATTCAATGACGTTCAACGGAATATATGAAAAATTTGATTTGGTCAGAAGCGATACGCCGGTAATGAAAAAGGCGGTTGTTTCTGTCGGCGAAACGTATACATATACAAACACAAGTAATGTGGCATATAACTTACTTATGACTGGTTCTTCCGGCTATTATTTTGATTATGTAATATATGACGCGGACGGTAATGTGAGCGCATATGAATTTAATAAAAGAGCAAGCTATATCGAAATACCGGCGAGCTACAGTATAAAAGTCACACCGACAAATTATTCAATGACTTTCAACGGAATATATGAAAAATTTGATTTGGTCAGAAGCGATACACCCGTGATGAAAAAGGCGGTTGTTTCTGTCGGTGAAACGTATACATATACAAACACAAGTAATGTGGCGTATAAAGTTCTTACAAACAATAATGATTACAATTATGTAATATATGACGCAGACGGCAACATAAACAGTTATGATCGATATGCTCCCAGTAGTTCTTATATTGAAATCCCCGCAGGATACAGTATAAAGGTAACTCCGTATCAGTATAATACCACGTTCAACGGAATATACGAAAAATTTTCTGTTGAAAAAAACAATATACCCGTTATGAAAAGAACTGTTGTATCCGCAGGTGAAGCATACACCTACACGAACACAAGCAATGTGGCATATAACCTGCTTTGCAGCAGCACAACTTATTCATATGTCCTTTATTATTCAAATGGCGCGGTAAAGGAAACGGGTGATTATGGTTCGTATACAATGTCAATTCCGGCAGGCGGAAAAATCAAGGTTTCTCCGACAAGCTATTCAATAACATTCAATGGCTTATATGAAATATTTGATGTGACCGCAAACACTACATTGGAAAATTACCAAACGCTTTCATCGGATAGTACTTATATAATAACAAATACAGATACGGTTGACAATACCCTGCAATTTACAACAACATCAACCTCTGACTACGCAATATACGCGGCAGACGGTACATTATCCGAATATAAAACGCGCTCAAGCGATGATATAACAATCCCCAAAGGCGGGAAAGCGATAATCACGCCAAACTCACTGGCGATGTACTCATTTGTGAATACTGAAACGGTGGCGGTTGCGGAACGCGCAAAACCTGTATATAACACAACATATATCAACCCCGGGGAAACGTATAAATACACGAATACCGCTTCAAGAGAGCTAAAGGTTTTCAAAAACGGTTTGTCGTGTGATTATGTTATATATAACGCGGACGGTTCAATCGATTCTTATGCGGCTAACGCCACAGACGATTATTTTACGGTTCCAATTGGAGGAAGTATCTGCATTACCTCGCGAGTATATCTGAATATAAAGGGGCTGTATGATTATTTTACGGTTGAAAAGGTAGATAATTCCGTATTTGCTATTGTATTTAACGGATTAAATGAAACATATCAGTTTACAAACAACGCGGTTAAGGATATAAATCTGATTTTGAGCGGCGGTGTGTATGATTATATTATTTATAACGCGGACGGCTCTGTCTCGTCCGAAGCGATGAACGTAAGCAATGGCACGGTGACGGTACCCTCCGGTAACAAATGCGTTATAAGTCCGCTTGTATCAAATATTTCAATATACGCGCTCAGAGACGTGTTTGCGTTCTCGAAAAGGAGTTATCCGGTTATGAAGCGCATCCCAATATCCTATGGTGAAAGCGTGATGGTAACCAATACATCAAATGAAGACAAAACGCTTTACAACAAAACCGGCAGCTATATTGATTATGTCACCTATGATGCGGGTGAAAATCCGCAGGAAGCGAAAGAACTTGTAACAACGTCGGCGATAACGGTTCCGACGGGCGGTAAAGCGGTAGTTACCGCTAAGCTGTCAAGCGCGTGTATAGGCGGTTTATACGAGGCTTTTTCCAACGAGGATTTTACGGTGAAAGTAACGGGCATTACGCTTTCGAGCAATTCTCTGAGTCTTGCGGTAGGCAAGCAGAGCGTATTAACAGCAACGGTGTTACCGTCTGATGCCACAAATAATAATATTACTTGGACGAGTTCGGACAGTTCGGTGGCGACAGTCGCGCAGACGGGAAAGGTTACGGCGAAGGCTGCCGGTACTGCGACGATTACCGCAACAACAGCCGATGGAGGATTTACGGCTTCGTGTACCGTAACCGTTACGGCTCCTGCTGCTGAAAATTATCCGTATGAGATTACAAGTCTCTCAATCGAAACCGAGTCGGGAGAGGTGTTGACAACGGCTCCGACGGGACAGAATTTCATTGTAAGCGCCGGACTGATAGAGAAGCAGGCACGAAACGATAAAGACTATTTGTTTATCGCGGTCTACGGTGCGGATGATACGTTGCTCAGCATGAATTACATGAAAAGTGATTTTGTGACAAATCAGGAGTATAATCTCGGACTTAATATTCAGGCGCAATCGAAGCCGATCGGATCGATAAAAGCGTTTATCTTAAGCGACTTTGGCGGTATGGAGCCGCTTGCGGTAAGTAAGGAATTATGATAGATTAGGTGAATTAAAAATAAATTAGGTGAGTTTAAAATAGATTTGGTGAGTTATAATATATGCAGGGCGCGGTGAAAGCTGCGCCTTTTGCGTGTCGGCAAAACACAAAAAATTTTTGCTACCGCCCGGATCCGGCGGGCGGGAGTGACCACACATGTCAAGGTGTGTGGCTTATAAAGAAGTCCGTTTTATCGCATAAACGAGGTCACAAACCACAAAAAATTTTGGTGTCCCGCTCGGGTCTGGCGAGCGGAATTGGGCTAGGCTTGAGCGGACTAAGCGGCTACGCTTAAAGTAAATGGAGTTTGTAACAAATAAAAGGTTTTAATCAATCATTAATTACATCTTGCCCCTGCGGGGCAGTCGCCTGCGCGCCTCACGCGCTCACTGCGTTCTTTTAAGGAAGCTCTTG
>CAYTZR010000061.1:0-7982 GCA_964442605.1 uncultured Oscillospiraceae bacterium | reverse complement strand
CAAAATTGCTTTGCAATTAATCAAGGAAGCTCTTGGTCAAAATTGCTTTGCAATTAATCAAGGAAGCTCTTGGTCAAAATTGCTTTGCAATTTTGAAAGGTAGCTTTGAATCCGCAAGCAAGCTTGCTTATTGTTCAAGGTAGCTTTGAATCCGCAAGCAGAGCTTGCTTATAGCTACCGAAGCTTGCTTTGCCGCTTAAGAAGCGGCATACATCACCGTGCTTATGGTTTGTGACCTCATTCATTCGATAAGAGCGACTTCTTTATAAAGCGCCAACGGAGTGCGCTTTTTGAAGAAGGCAGAGCTTACGTATGCTTTTTCTTAATTTTTTTGTTAATTATCACAAAATATAAGGTTTTTCTACTTGAAATTCCGGTATTATAGGTGTATAATATTATGAGTATGGTGATTATCTGCTTTTTTAGTCCTTACGGACCACTAAATTCATGCCCGACCCTGCATACGTCATGTTCATGGTTTGTGCTCTCCTTTTTCTAAATAAAGTTAACTGCTTTATACAACACACACCTAAGTGATTATGTACTTCTTTAATCGGCAGCAGGAACAAGGCACTCGCGAGCTTTTTATATCTGCTCTTGGGTTTGGCTCGTATAAAGATGTCCGTCAGGACTAAAAAGGCAGGAAATGGGGTGCTATGCAAGGTTTTGGCATCCCGCCCGAGCGAGGGGGCGCAAAAGATTTACTTTAAAAATAATTATTTAATATATAACGAAACGAGGTAAAAATATGTCAGAATTTATGGACAAAATCAAAGCTACCGCCAAAGCGGACATAAAAACTATTGTCTTGGCAGAGGGTGAGGAGCGCAGAACCATCGACGCTGCCGCCCAAATCCTAAAAGAGGGATACGCTAAAATAATTCTCTTGGGCAACGAGGCAAGAATAAAGGAAAATGCGAGCGACGTTGATATATCGGGCGCGACAATCATCGACCCCGAGACGAGCGAGCTCAGACAAGAGCTTGCGAATGGTCTGTACGAGCTCAGAAAGAAAAAGGGAATGCTTCCCGAGCAGGCCTTTGAAACCGTTAAGGACGTTTTGTATTTTGGCTGTATGCTTGTAAAGACGGGCAGAGCTGACGGCATGGTAGCGGGTGCGGTTCACGCGACAGCGGACGTTATGCGCTCATCGCTCCAGACAATCAAGACGGCTCCCGGCACAAAGGTAGTCTCCGCGTTCTTCCTGATGATGGTTCCCGATTGCGAATACGGAAACAATGGCACGTTCGTATTCTCGGACTGCGGACTTAACGAATATCCCGATGCTGAAAAGCTCGCCGAAATCGCCGTTTCGTCCTCAAAGTCATATAAGGCTCTTGTCGGCGATGAGCCGAGAGTCGCTATGCTTTCTTACTCAACATACGGAAGCGCGAAGTCGGAGCAGGTTGACTTGGTTAGAACCGCCGCAGAGACGGCAAAGGGCTTGGCTCCCGACTTAAAGCTTGACGGAGAGCTGCAGCTTGACGCGGCGATAGTGCCGAGCGTAGCCGCTCTAAAGGCTCCCGAAAGCGATGTAGCGGGCAAGGCTAACGTTTTGATATTCCCCAACCTTGACGCGGGAAATATCGGCTATAAGCTGGTTCAGCGTCTCGCAAAGGCTGAGGCATACGGTCCCATGACGCAGGGCATGGCAAAGCCGGTCAACGACTTGTCAAGAGGCTGCAGCGCGGAGGATATTGCGGGAGTTGTCGCTATTACGTGCGTTCAGGCTCAAAATATGTGATTTTGAAATTATAAAATTATCGGAGGGTTTACATAATGAAAGTATTAGTTATAAATGCCGGAAGTTCATCACTTAAATATCAGCTCATTGAGACTGATTCGGAGGAAGTATTGGCAAAGGGTCTTTGCGAAAGAATAGGCTTGGACGGCTCAAAGCTGACTCATACCCCCGAGGGAAAGGACAGCTATGTCGAGGAAAAGCCCATGCCCACGCACAACACAGCCGTGCAAATGGTGCTTGACGCGCTTGTTGACCCGAGCCACGGCGTTATTTCGGATATAAACGACATTTCCGCAGTCGGTCACAGAGTACTCCACGCGGGTCAGTACTACAGCGACTCCGTTATCGTCACTGAAGATGTTAAAAGAGTCGTTAAGGAATGCTTCCCCTTGGGACCTCTTCATAATCCGGCAAACCTCATAGGAATTGAAGCCTGCGAGGCAGCTATGCCCGGAACTCCTCAGGTCGCGGTGTTTGATACCGCCTTTGGACAGAGCATGAGCGCAAAGGCGTATATGTACGCTATTCCGTACAAGTATTATGAAAAATACAGTATTAGAAAATACGGATTCCACGGAACAAGCCACAAGTTTGTTTCGGGCAGAACGATAGAGTTCGCCGATTTGGACAAAAAGAGCTGCAAGGTTATCGTGTGCCACTTAGGCAACGGCGCGAGCGTATCGGCTTCAATCGGCGGAAAGTGCGTTGACACAAGCATGGGTCTAACGCCTCTTGAGGGACTTATCATGGGAACGCGAAGCGGTGATATTGACGCTGCTGTTGTTCAATTCCTCGCAAACAACGAAAATTTGACCGTAGACGAGGTTCTTAATATCCTGAACAAGGAATCAGGCGTGCTGGGTATCTCCGGCGTATCGAGCGATTTTCGCGATTTGTCGGCTGCCGCGAACGACGGCAACGAGAGAGCGCAGGTTGCGCTTGACGCGTTCATCTACCGCGTAGCGAAGTACATCGGCTCATACGTAGCGGCTATGAACGGCGTTGACGCGATCACGTTTACGGGCGGTATCGGCGAGAATGACTGCGATACAAGAGGCAAGATTTGCGAATACTTGGGTTACCTCGGCGTTAAGATTGATGCCGACAGCAACAAGCAGAGAGGCAAGGAAATGTATATTTCAACGCCCGGCTCCGCGGTAAAGGTTTTGGTTATTCCAACGAACGAAGAGCTTGCGATAGCGAGAGAAACTCTTGATTTGGTGAAATAATATATCCTATCTTTGATTTGGAGCTGTTCACCTATGGTGGGCAGCTCTTGTACTTTACACTATAAAATAGGCAAAATTATCGTTATGCCGTGCGTTGCGGCGAGCATGTCAAGATATATAGCTTTACATATAAATTATTCAATAATCCAACAATCCGATAATCTATGTTATATATTTATATATGTAACATAAATGAAACATAAATGAAATAAATAACAAAGGTGGACTTTATGGACGACAAACCATATAGCGCGATGACCGATGAGGAGCTTTGTATATCCGCGAAGGAGGACAGGGGCGCGGTCGATTACTTATTAAACAAATATAAAAATCTTGTGAAGTCAAGAGCCAACGCGTACTTTTTGGCGGGAGGTGACAATGACGATTTGGTTCAGGAGGGCATGATTGGGCTGTTTAAGGCGATACATGACTATAATCCCGAAAAGGACACATCGTTCTTAAGCTTCGCGGAGCTTTGCGTCAGGAGGCAGATTTACACTGCCATAAAGACGGCGGGACGGCAGAAGCACATGCCGCTCAATACCTATGTTTCGTTAAACAAGCCTGTTGATGACGAACCATCGGCAATCACACTTGAGGAAACGCTCATCGGACGAGGCTCGGTTGACCCCGAAAAGCTTTACCTGAAAAATGAAGCGCTGCGAGATATAGAGCGAGAGATTGAGGAAAAGCTGAGCGAGCTTGAAAAGAGGGTGCTGATACTGCACCTGCAGGGAATGTCGTACAGTGAGATTTCCGATATTATAGACAAGCCTGCAAAGTCCATAGATAACGCGCTCCAAAGGATTAAAAAGAAGTTTGACGGGAATTGATTTCGAAATTTCAATTCCCGTCATTTTTTTCGCCGGATCTTGTGTGCCATTCCGCAAGCGAAGCCAAAGCGATTGCAAAATATCAGTACTTTTTTTCGGAAAATAATTTAAAATTCAAGAAATTTTTAGGATATAAGAATTCAAAAATGTCAAGAGAAATTTTCAAAAATATTAAAATTCAAATACAGAATAATTTTACAAATATTACTTTCCACATCTGAAAACGCCCGAAAAATCAAGTTATCAACAGACTTATACACATTTTCCACCGATTTTGAGGTGTAGAAAATGTCAAAAATCATGTTTTTTGAAAAGTTATCCACAATTTACATTTTTGCGCCTTTGTAGGGCTTGTAATAAAAATCATGATTGCTTCTGTCTATTTTTTAACAAAAATCAGAGATTATAAAAAATATTGATTTTACAGAAATTTTGCACTTTTAAAATAACAATAAGGATCTCTCCAAAGCTTTTGCGACTTTGCCGCCTACGGTGTGCCGAGCGAAAGTGACCGAAGCTGCGCAGCAGGTTCGTGCCTTTAAAAGTAGTCCGTCTTATCGGATAAACGAGGTCACAAACAATTAAAAATTTTGGTGTCCCGCCCGGGTTCGGCGAGCGGGAGTGACCACACCTGTCAAGGTGTGTGGCTTTTAAAGTAGTCCATTTTATCGGATAAACGAGGTCACAAACCAGAAAAAAGTTTTTGCCCCGCTCGGGTCTGGCGAGCGGAACTGGGCTAGGCATGAGCGAACTAAGCGGCTACGCTTAAAGTAATTGGAATTTGCTATAAAGGAAAATATAAGGCTATTCATTATTTACTTCTTGCCCTTACAGGGCAGTCGCCTGCGCGCCTCACGTGTTCGCTCCGCTCACCTACCGAAGCTTGCATTGCCGCTTAAGAAGCGGCGGAAAAATTACAAAGCAATTAATCAAGGAAGCTCTTGGTCAAAATTGCAAAAGCAATTTTGAAGGGTAGCTTTGAATCCGCAAGCAAAGCTTGCTTATAGCTACCGAAGCTTGCATTGCCGCCAAAGTGGCGGCGCACCGTAGGCGGTAAAGTCGCAAAAGCTTTGCGGCGCACCGTAGGCGGCAAAGTTGCAAAAGCTTCGCAGCGGTACGCTTCAAAAAGTTTTGAAAAAACTTTAACTATTCCATTGACAAATACCCCTCAGGGGTATATAATTAAATAAAAATACCCCAATGGGGTATATTAAAGGAGGACGATTACATGCCTGAATGCCGCTGTCACAAAACCAAGGAGCGCGGCGAGGCCGAATACAAGAGCCTTATCAACCGCTTAAACCGTATCGAAGGTCAAATCAGAGGTATTAGAGGCATGGTTGAAAAAAACGCCTATTGCATTGACATTCTCGTTCAGGTTGCTGCTGCGAATGCCGCGCTTAACGCCTTTACCAAGGAGCTTTTGGCGCAGCATATAAAAACCTGTGTCGCGGACGATATTAGAAACGGTAATGACGAAACGATAGACGAGCTTGTAGCCACGCTGCAAAAATTGTTGAAGTAAGGAGTGAATTTATGGAACAATATAGCGTAACGGGGATGAGCTGCGCCGCTTGCAGCTCGCGCGTTGAAAGGGCTGTGTCCAAGGTTCCGGGCGTTACCTCATGCTCCGTGAGTCTGCTCACCAACTCAATGGGCGTTGAGGGAACCGCGCAGCCGTCCGAGATTATTGCGGCTGTCGAAGCTGCGGGATACGGAGCCGCGAAAAAGGGAGCCGAGGGAGGTCAAGCAGCAGCCGCGCCCGATGACCCGCTTGCGGACACTGTGACTCCCGGGCTGAGAAATCGCCTGATTTGGTCAATAGCTTTCCTCTGCCCTTTGATGTACATTTCGATGGGGCATATGATGTGGAACTGGCGGCTGCCGAATTTTATCGCGGATAACCATATCGCTATGGGACTTGTTGAGCTGCTGCTCACCGTGATTATTATGGTGATTAACCAAAGATTTTTCATAAGCGGCTTTAAGAGCCTGCTCCACAGGTCCCCGAACATGGATACTCTCGTGGCTTTGGGCGCGGGAGCCTCGTTTGTGTACAGCGTATACGCGCTTTTCGCCATGACCGACGCGCAGCTCAAGGGCAATGCGGACGCGGTAATGACGTATATGCACGAGTTTTATTTTGAGTCTGCGGCTATGATTTTGACCCTGATTACCGTAGGCAAAATGCTTGAGGCACGTTCTAAGGGCAAAACGACGGATGCGCTCAGGAGCCTGATGAAGCTTGCTCCCAAGACTGCCGTGATTGAAGCCGATGGCGAGCGCAAGGAGGTACCGATAGAGCAGGTAAAAATAGGAGATATATTCGCGGTTCGTCCCGGAGCTAGCATACCGGTTGACGGCATAATAATCGAGGGCAGCGGCGCGGTTAACGAATCCGCCCTCACGGGAGAGAGTATACCGGTTGATAAATCGGTTGGTGACGGCGTATCGGCGGCAACGGTCAATCAGTCGGGGTTTATACGCTGCAGGGCGACACGTGTCGGAGAGGACACAACGCTCTCTCGGATTATCCAAATGGTCAGCGACGCGGCTGCGACAAAGGCTCCGATAGCCAAAATCGCCGACAGGGTTTCGGGCGTTTTTGTTCCCGCCGTGATTATTATCGCGTTTGTTACAACAATAATATGGCTGCTCGCCGGGCAGACGGTCGGCTTCGCGCTGGCTCGCGGCATTTCCGTTTTGGTTATAAGCTGCCCCTGCGCGTTGGGGTTGGCTACTCCGGTCGCAATCATGGTCGGAAACGGCGTGGGCGCGAGAAACGGTATACTCTTTAAAACAGCCGTATCTCTGGAGGAAGCGGGAAAGGTTCGGATTGCCGCACTTGACAAAACCGGCACAATCACGCGCGGAGAGCCTAATGTTACCGATATAATCCCAATCGGCGGGATAAGCGATACCGAGCTTTTGAGGCTCGCCTACTCGCTTGAGAGAAACAGCGAGCATCCTCTGGCTAAGGCTATACTGCGCAAGGCGGAGGAGGAGGGGCTTTCCGCCGAGCCTGTGACGGATTTTAAGGCTCTCCCCGGTAACGGTCTTACGGCGGTTTCGGGCGGCTGCCGCTTAAACGGCGGAAGCATGAGCTATATCGGCTCTCATACAACAATAAGCGACAAAATCAGAGCCGCAGCGGACAAGGTCTCGGAGTCGGGGAAAACTCCGTTGTTTTTCAGCAAGGACGGCGAGCTTATGGGAATAATCGCCGTTGCCGACGTAATCAAGGAGGACAGCCCCAAGGCAGTCAGAGAGCTGCGAAATATGGGCATAGAGGTCGTTATGCTGACGGGTGACAATAGGAGAACGGCTGAGGCTATAGGCAGACAGGCGGGTGTTGACCGCGTAATCGCGGAGGTGCTTCCGGACGGAAAGGAAAGCGTGATAAGGGAGCTTAAGCAGAGCGGAAGGGTGTTAATGGTCGGCGACGGAATAAACGACGCTCCGGCTCTGACACGCGCTGATACGGGAATTGCCATAGGCGCGGGTGCGGATATTGCCATTGACGCGGCGGACATTGTGTTAATGAAAAGCCGCCTGAGCGATGTACCCGCCGCTATTAGACTGAGCCGCGCGACTCTTACGAATATTCACGAGAATTTGTTCTGGGCGTTTATCTACAACGTGATAGGAATACCACTCGCGGCAGGAGCTCTGATACCCGCGTTCGGATTGCGGCTTAATCCGATGATTGGCGCGGCTGCAATGAGTCTTTCGAGCTTTTGCGTTGTAAGCAATGCTCTGAGATTGAACTTCTTTAATATTCGCAGCACAAAAAGAGATAAGAAAATTAAAGTTAAACATAAAACCAAAAATAAAACGGAGGTAAGTATTATGGGAAATACGATTACAAAAAAGACAATGCAAATCGAGGGAATGATGTGCGGACACTGCGAAGCGACGGTAAAGTCGGCTCTTGAGGCTCTGCCTGAGGTTTCCGAGGCGGCAGTAAGCCATGAAAGCGGCACGGCGGTCTTGAGCCTGTGCGGCAACATATCCGATGAGACGCTTAAAAAGACTGTTGAGGATAAAGGGTATAAGGTTGTTTCTGTGGAATAAAAGCTTTTGCTGCGCCCGGATACGGCGGGCGGGGTGCCGCCACTTTGGCGGCAAAGCAAGCTTCGGTAGCTATAAGCAAGCTCTGCTTGCGGATTCAAAGCT
>CAYTZR010000060.1:0-8035 GCA_964442605.1 uncultured Oscillospiraceae bacterium | reverse complement strand
CGCCTCACGTGTTCGCTAACGCTCTTTTAAGGAAGCTCTTAGTCAAAATTGCAAAAGCAATTTTGAAAGGTAGCTTTGAACCCGCAAGCGAAGCTTGCTTATTGTTCAAGGTAGCTTTGAATCCGCAAGCAGAGCTTGCTTATAGCTACCGAAGCTTGCATTGCCGCCAAAGTGGCGGCACCCCGCCCGGGTTCGGCTGGCGCGAGTGACGGAAGCTGCGCAAAAAATTTTTTAAAGAAAATTCCGTCAAAGTGTTGACAGCAAAGAAAAAATATAGTACAATATAAACAGAAAAGGCAAGACCTCAACGGTTATGCCCTGAGACGATTTTTTACGATAACCGCCGGGCTTGGGCGGTTATTGTGCTTTTATGGTAAAAATTATCATAAATATGATAATAACCAAAACTGCAGCAAGCAGTTTCTTTGCCATATGTAGCAACACGCCTACTTTTCATAGACGCGTCACGTCTCGTCCTTTTTGCTTCGCATTTTCTTTCAGAAAACGCTGCGCTTTTACGGACGGACGTTCCTTTTCACAAAAAATCAGTGATTTTTTGTGAGAGGAGGAGCAGCGGTGCGGGCGATTGATTTTTGGCAACAAAAATCGGAGCAAGCAAAGCTCGCTCCGACGAAACCGCCGGTGTAAACCACCGCTAAGAGTGTTCTTGCCATTTTCCGCACAGATATAAAACTGTGTAACGGATTTCTCCGCTTTTGATATTTTATCACATATTTTTTGTTATTTCAATAGTTTTTTCCAGTTTTTACTTTTTTCTCTGTTTCTGCCGCTTTGCAAAGCTTTTGCGACTTTGCCGCCGCTTAGAAAGCGGCAACACCGCCCGGGTTCGGCGGGCGCAGCAAAGCTTTTGTTTAGCGCTCGGGTCAGGCGAGCGCAACTGGGCTAGGCTCGTACAAAGTAGTCCTTTAGAAAAAAGTAATCGGAATTAGATGCTTGCTCACTTTCTTTATATCCTAATTCCAGTTTTTTTAGTCCTAACGGACTACCTTGTTCGTGCCAGACCCAGTTCCGCCCGCCGAACCCGGGCGGTAGCAAAAATTTTTTGTGGTTTGTGACCTCGTTTATGCGATAAAACGGACTACTTTAAAAGGCACACACCTTGACAGGTGTGGTCACTCCCGCTCGCCAGACCCGAGCGGGGCAAAAACTTTTTTGTGGTTTGCGACCTCGTTTATGTGATAAAATAGAGTGCTTTAAAAGCCGGGACGACTTTTAAAGCGCTTGTCTATGCGCTATGTTATTGATGGTGATACATGAAAACTCACCACCTATCCAAAAACTCCATCATTTCCCGCATCATATCCCTTTTGTATATCTCACTGTCCTGCGGATATTTGCGCTCTGCCACAAACAGCTTTTCGGATTTCAGGTGCATGGGCATCATATAATGGCTGCCGTGTATGTAATGCAGGTGCTTGTGCTCAAACGAATGTCCGCCTTCGTCCATACGCCGCATCAGTATACGGGCTGACTGCTCTGACGGCCACATAGAGTCCATACCTCCCGAAATCAGCAATACCGGACCGTTGATTTTTTCGACGGGCAAAACTTGCTCCTCGCGGAGGTTCTTGATAATTCCGTCATAGTAAAACATGACGCTAAACTCGTGATGCTTAATCAGATATTGTAAAATCAGCCGTTTGCCGTGCTTGGTAATCTTCGGGTCATAACAGGCGCAGGGAATTTGCTTGCCCCGCCATGAAAAGATGGAACCGGGGTAGGTCTTGAGCGTCATGGCGTTCAAGCCTTGAGTGGCGAAGCAGATCGGGCTGGCGGCAATGACGCAGGTGATAAGCTCCGGCATATAAATTCCCGAGAGCAGCGCGAGCTGCGACCCCATCGAGATGCCCCAGACAGCTATTTTCCCATATCCGTGAGCTTTTAGGTACCTTGCGGCGTTTTCCACGGATTCAATCGGTACATTCAAAAGCTTGTCGGGCAAGCCGGGAGCTTTGAAAAACGCCAGCGCGAGAACGGTTATTCCTTCCGCGGCAAAACGTTCGGCTCCCATGCATGATAGTTTAAACATTCCCTCCGAGCCGCCCCAAACAATCAGCGCTTTATCGGGGAACCTGTCCTCCTCCGGCAGAAAAAGCTTCCCATGAAAGCCGTCCGCCTTTACCGTGAATTCTGTTTTTTCTGTATTATATTCTGTATTATATTTAGTTTTCATATGTTTTTTACCTCCTGCGTATAACTCAGACTCAATAGTTAGTTTTGACTAACCCTTGAGGTGAAGAAAAAGCGGTTTTTTGCAACCCGTATCACAGATAGCGTTGCCGCGTCCCCAAATCTCTTTAAATATATCATTTACAGAGATATTTGTCAATCGTTAATTTGATAAATATCTTGACAAACACTTACGTATGTGGTAGAATATCTAACGGTGTTAGATATTTTGAAAACCAAAGGGATGACATGCTTTGGATTACCTTGATTTGGCGGATGAATATATTGAATACGCGCTAAAGCTCAGGCGTATGGAATACGAAAAAAGCCTGAGCCGTTTTGCACGCGGTGAAATGCTTATTCTGGCGTATCTTGCGCCGCGCTCCGGCGAGGTGCGTCCGGGACAGCTGAGTCTGGACATGGGAATATCCACCGCGCGGACAGCGGCGACGCTTAACAGCATGGAGGATAAGGGCTGGATATACCGTGAACATTCTTCCGAGGACAGGCGCGGGATCTCGGTAAGCATAACCGATGAGGGACGGAGAATAAGTCAAAAGCTGCGCGAAAATTTGCTCTCGGCAACGGCGGAAATACTCCGCTCGCTCGGGGAAGAGGATGCCGCGCACTTTGTGCGTATTACCAAAAAATTAGCTGACAATAATAAATAAAGGAGATATATGCTATGGCAAAAAAACAATTTAAAACCGAAAGTAAAAAGCTGATGGACTTGATGATCAACTCGATCTATACCAACAAGGAAATATTTATGCGCGAGCTTATCAGCAATGCCAGCGACGCTATTGACAAGCTGTACTTTAAGAGTCTGACCGATGACTCTGTGGGAATAAACAAGGATGATTTCGGAATTCTTATTACACTTGACAAGGACGCAAAGACAATTAAGGTAAGCGACAACGGCATAGGAATGACAAAGGATGAGCTTGAGAATAACCTTGGAACCATTGCAAGGAGCGGAAGCTTTGACTTTAAAGCCGAGAACAAGACAGGCGGCGACAAGACAGGCGATGACAAGATTGACATAATAGGTCAGTTCGGCGTTGGATTTTATTCTGCGTTTATGGTGGCGAGCAAGGTTACCGTTGTCAGCCGCGCGTTCGGACAGGATGAGGCATGGGCTTGGGAAAGCTCGGGCGCGGACGGATACACAATTTCCGAAACGCAGAAGGAGTCCGTGGGAACCGAGATAACGGTGACGCTTAAGCCCGACACGGACGAGGAATGCTATGACGAATACCTTGACGAACACCGGATTGCGCAGATTATCAAGAAATACAGCGACTATGTGCGCTATCCCATAAAAATGTACCGCGAAAAGACACGCGAAAAGGAAAGACCGGCAGATGCGGGAGAGGACTACAAGCCGGAATATGAAACCTACACCGAGCTTGAAACCGTAAACAGCATGATTCCGCTTTGGAAACGCAGCAAGAAGGACGTTTCAAGCGAGGAATACAACAGCTTCTACAAGGAAAAGTTTATGGACTATTCCGACCCGTCAAGGGTGATTGTTACCAAAACCGAAGGCGCGATAAGCTACAACGCGCTTATGTTTATACCGTCTCACGCGCCGTATGACTACTATACACGCGAATATGAAAAGGGCTTGCAGCTTTATACCTCCGGCGTAATGATAATGGACAAGTGCGCCGATTTGCTGCCCGACTATTTCAGCTTTGTAAAGGGCGTTGTTGAAAGTCAGGATTTGTCCTTAAACATCTCGCGTGAGATGCTGCAGCAGGACAGGCAGCTTGGAATAATCCGCAAGAACCTCGAAAAGAAAATCAAGAATGAACTTGTGAATATGCGTGATAACGAGCGTGAAAAATACGAAGAATTTTGGCGGAGCTTCGGACGGCAAATAAAGTTTGGCTGCTACAACTCATTCGGTCAGGACAGCGATGTGCTTAAGGATTTGCTTATGTTCTACTCAGCCAAAGAGAAAAAGATGATCACCCTTGATGAATACGTAAAATCAATGGGCGATGATCAGAAGTTCATTTACTATGCGGCGGGTGACTCGGTTGAAAGGCTGGTTAAGCTTCCGGCGGCTGAAACCGTCCTCGACAAGGGCTGCGACCTTCTGCTGCTGACCGAGGATGTTGACGAGTTCTGCTTGCAGGTTCTGCGCTCTTATAGCGAAAAGGAGTTTAAAAACATCAACAGCGGCGATTTGGAGCTTGAAACCGATGAAGAAAAGAAAGCCGCCGAGACAGCCGGAGAGGAAAGCCGCGATTTGCTGAACGCAATCAAGGACGCGCTTGACGGAAAGGTTAAGGAGGTTAAAATTTCCACACGCTTAAAGGAACACCCCGTATGCCTTACAAGCGACGGACCGCTTTCGATAGAGATGGAAAAAATCCTCGCGTCGATGCCGTCGGAAGATGGAGAAAAGCCCGTCAGCGACAAGGTTCTGGAGCTTAACGCGGCGCATCCGGTATTTGAAAAGCTAAAGACGGCATTTTCCGAAAAGGATACCGAAAAATTAAAGAAGTATTCGGACATACTCTACAATCAGGCACGCCTTATAGAGGGTCTGCCGATTGAAGATCCGATCGAATATACAAAAAGCATTTGCAGTCTTATGTAGCCTTAAAAGCTTAAAAATCCCGCCTTTATTTTTCAAGGCGGGGTTTTTTATTTTCCAATCTTCTTTAATCATTAAATCGGGCGGTTTTCCAGTCTTTGACAGGCGACCGTCTCCCATTTTGTTCCCGGTCTTCCGTAGTTCGCGTATGGATGAATTGAAATACCTCCTCGCGGCGAAAAGCGTCCGAAAACCTCAATGTACTTCGGATCTGTCAGCTTTATCAAATCCTTCATAATTATATTTACGCAGTCCTCATGAAAATCACCGTGATTTCTGAAGCTGAACAGGTACAGCTTCAGCGACTTGCTTTCCACCATACGCACATCGGGAACATAAGAAATAATTATCTCCGCAAAATCGGGCTGACCCGTTATCGGGCAAAGAGAGGTAAATTCAGGACAGTTAAACCTAACCCAGTAATCGTTATCCCTGTGCTTATTTTCAAAGGTCTCCAGCACCTCCGGCGCGTAGTCGGATTTATATTCGGTGTTCTTGTTCCCCAAGAGGGTCAAGCCTTCGTTTTCTCTGCTGCTCATCGCCATACTCCTTATACAATATCTAAGCCGTTTGCCAAAAACGCTTTGCGTCTGTCGCGGCAGGTTCCGCATATTCCGCAGGGTGTATCTCCGCCTTCGTAACAGCTCCACGTCAGCTCATAGGGGACATTCAGCTTTACGCCCTCGGCCACTACCTGACTTTTTGTCATTCCCGCGAACGGCGCTCTTATTTGAACCATACGTCCGGTACCTTCATAAACCGCCGTGTTCATCGCTTCGTTAAACGCGCTGCCGCAATCGGGGTATGCGTTTCCGGCGGCATCGTCGCTGTGCGCCCCGTAAAATATCACAGAGGCTCCGAGACTGACGGCGTACACCGCGGCTGCTGACAAAAACAGTCCGTTTCTGAACGGAACATAAGTCGATACCGGTGAACCGCCGGTCTTTTTAAGCTGCTCGGCATAGCTCTCCTTAGGGATTTCTGCGGCGCTGTTCCTCTTGAGCAAGGAACAATCGCTCAATTTGAACATATCCGTCAAATCGAGCTGCAGATGCCTTACGCCGTAATATTCGGCAATTTTGTTTGAAGCTTCGATTTCCCTGATATGCTTTTGCCCATAAGTTATAGAAAGAGCGATAACATTTTCCGCTCCGTATTCATCGGCGGCAAGCGCCAGCGCAGTTGTGCTGTCCACACCTCCGCTCGATAAAACCATCGCCTTTTTGTTGTCCATTATAATTCTCCTAATTCAAAAGCCGTTCCGCAAGTCCGGCATCATCCTCAAACTTACCGCGCAAAGTGCGTGTTTTGGTTTTTGCGGAAGGCTTCGCTATTCCTCTGGCGGTCATACAGCTGTGGCTTGCCTCGATAATCACCGCAACATCATCGCTGCCGGTAATCTCCTGCATAATTTCCGCGATATCCGAGCCTATACGCTCCTGAATTTGCAGCCGCTTCGCAACCATATCGGCAATACGCGCAATTTTGCTAAGTCCGATAACCTTTCCGCGCGGTATATATGCCACCGAAATTTTCATGTTATACATAAGAGCAATGTGATGCTCGCAATAGCTGAACACTTCAATATCCTTGACAGCCACAACATCGTTTGTGTTATTATACGAATCGGGGTCATCCTCAAAGGTCTTATTATACATCTGCGCGATTTCATGATTGGTATAGTTCATTCCGTCAAATATTTCAGCACACATTTTTGCCGCGCGTTTAGGGGTATCAAGCAGCCCCTCGCGTTCGGGATCGTCCCCCAAAGCCGCGAGAATACCGCGTATATGATTTTCTATCGCATCGGTGTCTATTTTTTTCAATCTATACTCCCCTTTCGTCGGGATTCCAAATCACCTTGTGCATTTGGATTTGTAAATTAACGCCGTTCAATCTGTTTTCCGCCATGAATTCAACCATTTTCCGAGGTGAAATTTTACCGAAAACAGGACTTAAGTATATATGGCATATGGGTCTGAATTCGTTTATTATCTCAAGAGCTCTTTCCAAGTCGCTCTCGCTGCCCGCGACAAGCTTTAAGCAGTCGTTTCGGGAAAGGAGCTTGAAATTCGATAAAACCATTTTACTTTCCATACCGCTTGACGGCAGCTTGTAATCCATCGTAAAGCAGTCCGGTCGAACGTCCGGCATACAATATCCGTCAAGCTTGACAGCTCCGTTTGTTTCAACTTCCACGCTGTTCCCCTGCGCCTTCAGCATTTTTAAAAGTTCGTACATGCCACCGCGCTTCAGGGGTTCTCCGCCGGTTAAGGTAACGTTGGTTATATCTGTTGACCTTACGTAACCGCAAATCTCCTCGACTGTCATAATCTCCGCAGCCGCGTCCGGCGCATTTGCCCATGAAGTATCACAGTACGAGCAAGAAAGATTGCAGCCCTTGAACCTTACGAACACCGCAAGCTGTCCTGAGCGTCTGCCCTCTCCGTTTATGCTTACGAATTTTTCACATACCTCATACCGCATATTACTCTTTATATTCCGCGCAGGTGTTTTCTGATTCGAATACCCTTACCTTTGATGGTGTAATGCCGCTCTTTTTGCATTCATCGAAGATATATTTTGCGAAATTCTCGGCTGTGGGTCTGAAGTCAACCTCCGCCATGTCAAAATCTTCCTCTTCAAGCATCATTATCGTCGCGCTTCTGAGCGTGTCCTTCTCCACAATGAATTTGTGGTCAAATCTTTCGGTAATCTCGTTGAGAATTGACTTGACATCGTTAAAATCCACAACCATTCCGCGGTATTCGCCCTTATCAATCAGCTTATCGCCGCTAACATATACGCAGATTTTCCACCTATGCCCATGAAGATTTTTACAAGCGCCCGAATAACCAAACAAAAAATGAGCCGCGTCAAAGTGTGCTTCGCATGAAATTGTATACATTACAAATACCCTCCAATATATAAAATTTGTATAAAATTTGTTTTTTAAACAAAAAACGCCCGCATAACGGACGTATTTAATATCAGCGCAAACCGATATTAAACAGTCCTGGTTTTATTTAAAGACAGGATGGCACCAATGAACTGTCTGCTTTTTACTTATTGTAACACGAAAATTCCGCCGTGTCAACCTTTTCAATTTTTTTGCCTGCGGGCGCGGCATTCGAGCGCGATGCCGCTTTGCAAAGCTTTATTTACCGCTTTACTGCCGCTTCTTAAGCGGCAACGCAAGCTTCGGTAGCTATAAGCAAGCTCTGCTTGCGGATTCAA
>CAYTZR010000059.1:0-8077 GCA_964442605.1 uncultured Oscillospiraceae bacterium | reverse complement strand
TAAGCCACACACCTTGACAGGTGTGGTCACTCCCGCCCGCCGAGCCCGGGCGGGGTGCCAAATCTTGTTTAGTGCCTTAATCCTATTACTTCCTTATTAATGAGCAACTGAACTTGCATTGCCGCTTAAGAAGCGGCAGAAAAATTGCAAAAGCTTTGCTGCACTTGATTGCAACGTCAAAGCCATTATCAAAATTCATTATTTGCGTTTTGTCCGCAAATTGAATAAATCCATCTTTTAGAAAACCGTCAGAAAAAAACTTTAGCAAATTTTCAGTATTTTTAAAAAAAGTATTGATTTATTGCCACAGATATGATATAATGTGCCTGAATAAAAGATTTTGGAGGTATCACTTATGGGTCTGCCCGAGGGAAGAGATATATATATTGATCGTGAAGAGAATAACAAACCGTATGTTATGAAAAATTCTCATATGCATGACTATTATGAAGTATACTATCTTATGAACGGTACCAGAAGATATTTTATCAATCACACACTTTACAACATGGAACCCGGCGATGTTATCCTTGTCAACAAGGGTGACTTGCATTTGACAACCATGATTTCGTCGGAATACTACTACGAAAGATACCTAATGACGTTTAACGACAAATTTGTTGAACGTGCCTGCGAAAATATTGACCATGATTTATTTATGAACGCGTTTAACGCCAAAAAGGTTCATGTTCCGGTTTCAAAGCGTTACGCCTTTGAGGCTCTGCTGCACAAGCTCAGCGCCGAGTGCGAAAAGAGTGATGAGTACGCGGAATTTTTGGCACATTCGCACATGGCGGAAATTATGATATTTTTAGACAGGTGCGCCGGACATAGCGTTGCTCCTTTTGACGATATAAGCGTTCATGAGGAACGTATTCAGCAAGTCTGTAAGTACATAATCAACTACTATAATCAGCCGATTACATTGGCTGATATATCGAAAATGGCTTATATGAGTCCCACATATTTTTCGAAGAAGTTCAAAAAGGTCACGGGATTTGGGTTTAACGAATATCTCAATAATGTACGCATCAAAATGGCTACGAATATGCTTGTGGAGACTCAGTATTCCGTTACGGAGATTGCCCGATTCTGCGGATATAAGGACAGCAACTACTTCGGGGACGTATTTAAAAAGATAATGGGAGTTTCGCCCAGCAAGTACAGAAAAGCGAATTATACATTTTAAAGGGACGCTGCCGCGTCCCTTTATTCTACTTCGGATTAACATGAACCATACAGTGCTTCACCTTGGGAAAGCTGCGCTCTATGGCATTATGAACCTCCTCCGCTATTTCATGCGATTCCGTCAGCGTTATGTTTCCGTCGGCTCCGATTTCAACGTCTACATATATCTTGGAGCCGAACATTCTTGTCATAAGCAAATCCAGTGACTTAACACCCGACTGTATCTTGATAATCTCAGCCATCTCCCGTTCGGTTTCCTCATCGCAGGATTTGTCAACCATTTTATCGAGAGCTTCCTTGCAAATATCAAATGCCGCCTTAATGATAAACACGCAGATAACAACGCTTGCTATCGGGTCGCAAACCGGAAATCCGAGACGCGCTCCCAATATACCTATAAAGCTGCCCACCGAGGACATTGCGTCGCTGCGATGGTGCCACGCGTCAGCCGCCAAAGCGGTTGAATCGATTTTTAAAGCATTGTGCCTTGTGTACCAAAACATAGCTTCCTTTACCACAACAGACACCACCGCCGCAATCAAAGCGGCAGCGCCGGGAATTACCAGATCCCCGTAATTGCCTCCGACTATCTTTTTCAGTCCGGACAACCCAACTCCTATACCTGTTATGAAAAGCGTTACCGATAAAACTATCGCCGCTATACATTCCATACGCTCGTGTCCGTACGGATGCTCATGATCCGCCTGCTTGGACGCCGCGTTGGCTCCGATTATAACTATTATTGTACTGAACACATCTGAAGCCGAATGTACCGCATCGCTGACCATTGCTCCGGATTTCGCGACAATACCCACAAGCAGCTTGACAACGGACAAAAACACGTTTATGACAATACTGACATTGGAAACACGCATAATTATCTTTTTACTGTTTAATATTTCATCGCTCTTGCAGTCTAATGCTTCACCGCTCTTGCGGTTCAGCTCCTCATCGCTTTTGACTATTGACACTTCTTTACTGTTGTTCTCCAAATTACCTCCCCCAAAAAATTATGCTCTTTAAAAATATGTATGCTGAAAAATTAAATAAATACCAAAATATTATTCCAAATAATCCTTCAGCTTCTTGCTGCGGCTCGGGTGCCTGAGCTTTCTCAATGCCTTTGCCTCAATCTGACGTATCCTCTCTCTGGTAACGTTAAACTCCTTGCCAACCTCCTCAAGCGTTCTGGCTCTGCCGTCGTCAAGTCCGAATCTGAGCCTCAGTACCTTTTCCTCTCTCGGAGTAAGAGTGCTGAGCACATCAACCAGCTGTTCCTTGAGCAGCGTGAAGGTTGCCGCATCGGACGGTGCCGGCGCGTCATCATCGCGTATAAAGTCGCCCAAGTGGCTGTCCTCCTCCTCGCCTATAGGCGTTTCCAGCGACACCGGCTCCTGAGCAATCTTCATAATCTCGCCCACCTTGTCAACGGGCATATTAAGCTCCTTAGCAACCTCCTCCGGCAGCGGATCTCTGCCAAGCTCCTGCACAAGCTGCCTTGACACTCGCACAAGCTTATTTATTGTTTCAACCATGTGTACCGGAATTCTTATGGTTCTCGCCTGGTCGGCAATCGCTCTGGTTATGGCCTGCCTGATCCACCATGTCGCGTAGGTGGAGAACTTATATCCCTTTGTATAGTCGAACTTCTCCACAGCCTTAATAAGACCTAAATTTCCCTCCTGAATTAGGTCAAGAAACAACATACCGCGTCCCACATATCTTTTTGCGATGCTGACAACAAGCCTCAGGTTCGCTTCCGCAAGCTTACGCTTTGCCTCCACATCACCCTCGCTCATTCTCTTTGCAAGCGCGGCTTCCTCCTCGCCCGTGAGCAGGTCTACCTTTCCGATTTCTTTAAGATACATACGCACGGGGTCATCAATGCTTACGCCGTCCGGCAGCGACATATCCTCAAGCTCCTCCTCGGTTACCTGATCCTCCTCGTCAACAACCGGTTCGGGATCGATGCTGCCCACAATCTCTATGCCCTGTTTCTCGATTATCTCATAGATTTTGTCCATCTGATCCGCTTCAAGCTCAAGCTCCTCAAGCTTGTCCGCAACAGTCTTATATTCAAGCATTCCCAGCTTTTTTCCTTCGTCCAAAAGTCCCTGTATTATCTGAGCCTTTTTCTTAGCGACACTGATATCCGCCGTTCTGTTCTCCGCCTTGTTCATTGTTTCTTCATCGTTATTATTTTTATTGTTATTATTTTTATTATTGCTCATAATACTGCCTCCCTACAGCTTTCGTTCTCTTTTCTTGTTAAACAGCTGTTTAAGCTGCTCCTCATCACCTGATTGACCTGCGATTTTTTTAAGACGTTCCTCCTTAGCCGAAATTATTATCTCAATAGGATGCTCGCACGCGAGTACCTTGTCCTTGGTGCTTTTATCGTTTATCAGTATATCAGAGATTTCTCCGGCATCCTCCGGCTGACATCTGCCCATTATATCGGCAGGCTCCGGTCTTTTGCCGTTTCCCTCCATTTCAAACAACAGCTCCGCAAATCTTTTATGTAACGGCTCGGTCACAAAGTCATCCGGCACAATTCCGGCTTTGATTACCTTAGCAAAAACGTCCTCATCAATCATCAGGTTAAGCAAAAACCGCTCCGCCCAATAAAGACCTCTCGTATTCTGTCCCGGCTCTGCTCCGCCGCTGCGCTTTTCGAATTCACGGCGGTTTTTGACCTCCTGCCGTCTTATCTCCGCCCTGCTTTGCGAACGCTCGATTTCCGCTATCCCCGCCGCTATGCTTTCGGCGCTTATCCTCAGCTCATCGGCGATTTTTCCGATATATATTTCCCTGTGCGACGGAGTTTTCACCCTTGCCAGCACGGCGGAAACATCTTTCAGAAAATCAACCTTGTCATCCACATCATTTAAATCATATTTTGCTCTTATCTCGTTAATTTTATACTCGATTAGCGGTTGAGCCTTTTCAATAAGCACGCTGAACATATCGGCTCCCTTTGCCTTTATAAATTCATCAGGGTCCTTGCCGTCCGTAACGGTCAAAACCCTTACCTTAACGTCCTCATCAAACAATATATCTCCGGCTCTCAGCGCAGCCTTTTTCCCCGCCTCGTCATTGTCGTAGCACAGCACCGCCTTACGTGCGTAACGCTTGACAAGCCTTGCCTGTTCGGGCGTAAACGCCGTACCCAGCGAGGCAACTGCGTTTTTAAACCCGCTCTGATGCAGAGACACAACGTCCATGTATCCCTCCATAATCAGCAATCTGCCCGACTTTTCGTTTTTAGCGAGGTTCAGTCCGAACAGGTTGTCCTTTTTTTTAAATATGGCGGTTTCGGGTGTGTTCCAATACTTTGGCGCATCTGTTCCGTCGCGTATAATCCTGCCGCCGAACGCAATAACATTGCCCCTTACGTCGATAATCGGAAAGATTATTCTGCCGTCGTAAAACGCGTCGTAGTACGTTCCGTTATCGCGCCGCTTTACCAGCCCCGCCTCAAGCATATCGCTTTCGGAATAACCCTTGCCCTTTAGGTAGTCAATAAGCTTTGACCAGCCCTCCGGCGCGTATCCGATGCCAAACATTTTTATGGTAGAAGCGGAAATCTTTCTGCTTTTCAGATATTCAAGTCCGACACGCCCTTCAGGCGATGAAAGGCAGTCAAAGAAATATCTCGCCGCCTCCGCGTTTAGCGTGTACAGCTTTTCGCGCTTACGCGACATCAGCAGCTGCTTTTGCTTGTCACCGCCCGTTCTGTTATCGGGTACCTCCATATGAACCCTGTCCGCCAAGTATTTGACAGCGTCCATAAAGTCAATATTCATAGCCGCCTCAACAAACTGTATAACACTGCCTCCCGCACCGCATCCAAAGCAGTGAAAAATCTGCTTATCGGGCGACACAGACAGCGACGGCGACTTCTTGTCGTTATGAAGCGGACAAAGCCCCATCAAATTATTTCCGCTGCGCTTCAGCGTTGTGTATCCGGAAATAATATCAACAATATCGTTTTTCATAACGACTTCATCTAAAAAACTTTGAAAATCAGAACTTGCCATTATTATTTCCCTTCTATATTAATTATTACTCAATATTACTCCATAACCGTTACTCAATTACAACAAACGCAAAATCATACCCCGCACAAGGCTATCTCACCCAGAATTTCGGTATAAACAGCTTTTCATACGTTGCCACGGCAAACGGGTCGCTCATTCCCGCTATGTAATCCGCGGCTATTACATACTTGTCATCGGTTTTACAGGTTTCGCGCATGTCGCGCGGTATCAGATCAATATTCTCCAAAAATTTGCCGTACAGCCCCTCTATAATGCTTTTGGCTTTGGATTCCTCAGCCGCAATCTCCAAATCGGGGTTTAAGTAAACTCTTTCAAACAGGAACCCTCGAAGTCCCATCATAGCCTTGTATACATCGGCTTCCATTATAATGTCATCAATATCGCCGCTGCTGCCGCGAATTGTCGCTTTTATCATCGTATCAATCCGAACCGAATGTCTGCCGCCCAGCGCTTCGATAAACTCCCTCGGTATCTCATTTTCATCAAGAACTCCGCCGCGGACGGCGTCGTCAATATCATGATTAATGTAAGCGATTTTGTCTGAGACGGCAACAACTCTGCCCTCCGGCGTTTCGGCGCGGACGTCCCCTGTGTGATGCGCAATACCGTCGCGCACCTCATATGTAAGGTTAAGCCCTCTGCCGTTCTCCAAAATATCAACCACTCTCAGGCTTTGCTCGTTGTGCTTAAATCCGTTCGGACAAATTTCATTCAACACTCTTTCACCCATATGTCCAAAGGGTGTGTGTCCCAAATCATGCCCCAGCGCAATCGCCTCGGTCAAATCCTCGTTCAGGGACAAAGAACGCGCAATTGTTCTCGCAATCTGCGCAACCTCCAGAGTGTGTGTCAGGCGTGTCCTGTAATGATCGCCGAGAGGCGACAAAAACACCTGAGTCTTATGTTTCAGCCTCCTAAACGCCTTTGAATGAATAATCCTGTCCCTATCCCTTTGAAAGCAAGTGCGTATCTCGCACGGTTCCTCATATCTTTGTCTGCCCTTTGACTCACTGCTTAATACAGCTCGATCGGACAGAAACTGTCTCTCCCTATGCTCAATAAGCTCTCTGACACTCACAAAAATCACTCCTGCCTTTATTATTCTACAAAAAATCCTTTTTTCCTTTTTAGTATTGACAAATATTCCGTTTCATTATAAAATTGTTTTAATAATGATATAAGCGAGGACTTTTATGAAGGTTTGCACACTATCGCCAAGGCTCAAAAAAATCGCGGAATTGGTTGACGGCTCACATACCGTGGCGGATATAGGCACGGATCACGCCTACCTTCCGGTATCTCTGATTGCTTGCGGCAAAGCCCAATACGCCATTGCCTCGGACATACGCGAAGGCCCGATTGAGAGAGCGCGCGAAACGGTTGACAGGTATAATATGCGGGATCGCGTTTCCTTAAGACTGGGCGCGGGGCTCAAGACCGTAACGCTGTCCGATAATGCCGACACAATAGTTATCGCGGGAATGGGCGGCTTGAACATAGCGGGCATTTTGAAGGAGTCACGCGAGGTTGCGGATGCGGCAAAGCTTATAATATTGCAGCCCATGTCCATGGTACCGGAGCTCAGGGACTACATCTACAGCGGCGGCTTTGACGATATAAGAGAATACTTAGCCGCCGAGGGTGACAAGCTGTATAATATAATCTCAATGAGACCCGGGAACGCCAAGCACGCGCCGCTTACACCGACAGAGCGGCTTGCCGGGCGCGCCCTGCTTGATACCGAGCCTGAGTACTTCGGCAAATACATTGAAAATCTGACAAAAATGTTAATCCGAAAAATAAACGGACTAAGGCGGTCCGGAACACATAAAACAGAAATTAAGGAGCTTGAAGCGGCGCTTTACGAACTGCTTCTGCTAAGGAGGGATTAAAATGCCAAAGGTAAAAGATATTGCCGCGTATATAGAGGAGCTTGCTCCGAAATCTCTCGCGATGAGCTGGGACAACCCCGGTCTTATGGTCGGAGATATGGACAGACACGCGCAAAAGATATATATCGCGCTGGACGGCACAAGCGAAAACGTCAGCGAAGCGGTGAGATTGGGTGCCGATATGATAATCACGCACCATCCGCTGATTTTTACTTCAATAAGCCGCGTGACCGAGCAGGACGTATGCGGGCGGATAATTATTAATCTTATTAAGAACAACATATCACTCTACAGCGCACACACAAATTTTGATATTGCGGACGGCGGTATGAACGATATATTATGTGAGCGTCTTGACATTGTTGACGCAAGGCGCTTTACCGATGAGGAATGTACGGACGGCAGCGGCAACTCCCTTGAGAACATAGGGCGTGTTGGACGCTTGGACACGCCTATTGAAATGGCTGACTATGTGGACTTTGTAAAAAATGTTCTGGGCTGCGCCGCCATAAGCTATGTCGGAGATCCGTCCGAAATCATCTCAACCGCGGCGGTATGCAGCGGCAGCGGCGGAGATCTTATATATAATGCTTACAACGCCGGCGCCGATGTATATATTACCTCGGAAATCAAGCACCATGAGGCACAGCTTGCACTGGAGCTCGGTATAAACCTGATAGACGCGGGTCACTTTGAAACCGAAAATATAATATGCAATTTTATGGAAGAATATCTCTTAAAACGCTTTCCGTCTCTTACGATATTCAAATCGTCCGCCGCTCCGTATAAAAGGCGGTAACTGTTTTCACGCAGCGAATTGGCAAAAGGTGTTCGGCTTATCAACCAAAATTTAAGTTAAATCATAACCTGCCGGGGTCACTTCTCGGCGGGTTTTGTTTTATTATTAATTTTGTTGTTAAATTGCACAAAATAAAT
>CAYTZR010000058.1:0-9458 GCA_964442605.1 uncultured Oscillospiraceae bacterium | reverse complement strand
GCCCGATGACACCATAACGCGTGAGCAGATGGCGGCGATAATTTACCGCTACGCAAAATTCAAGGGTTATGACGCAAGCGTCAGCGGCGGCGTAAGCTACGCGGACGGCGCTGATATTTCCGATTACGCGCGTGACGCGGTAGCTTGGAACAGCGCGAACGGTATTTTGCAGGGCAACACCGACGGCACCTTCGCGCCGCAAAATAACGCTACCCGCGCCGAAGCCGCGGCGGTGTTCGAGAGAGTATATGAATTTATGAAATAATTAAAATTTAATACGCAATCAAAAATCACTCCGTTTTTTCGCGGAGTGATTTTTGCGTTGAAGAATAAAAGATGGTTTTTTGAAAGCCAATATACCTATACGCACCCCTTAAATTCAGCGGCTTTTCACACCCGAAAAACAAGCGTTTCTGCGGTCTGCGAAAGCGTAAATTTCTACAGAATGATTACATTTGCACAACGGAATAATTGAATTTAAAAAATTTTTTCAAAAAATATCATTTTCCCCCTTGACAAAAGTTGTCTCGGTGCAATGGTAAAACGCCCGTTCGCCGATGCTTGTAACGCCATTTTCTACTACAACGCTTGTAATACTTTCGCGGCTGCTATACCAAGGCACGTTTGAAGATGTACTCCAATCCTCCATTTCTCCCGTGCCGCTGATTGTAAGTGTGCCCTCATCGTCAAGCGTCCACGTTACATTATCGCCACAAGTGCCACTTGTCGCCGCGCTTACTGTCACAGTCATAAACACGCACAGGATTGATAATACCAATACCATACCTAACATTATTTTTTTCATCACGATTATACCTCCCCAAATTAAAAAGTGTCGGTAATCAAAACCGCACACCGAAAAACGCACAGCCTTGATAATGCTGCGACACATTCATTCCGAACACAGGATATGACAATCAAAGCCTGCGCTTTTGCCAAACGCAAACCTGTGTTCAAAATATGTCGCGCTTATGTATTATCATATTATTCTATAAAAAGCAATAATTTTTGGAAAATTTACCGCACTTTAAATTGCAATAAAAATGTCCACAAAATTTGTTAAGTAACCCCTTCTGTTTTTAACAATTCAAAATTAAAATTTTTATGGACAAGAACAACAGCCGTATGTTATAATATAACCAAAAAGTGTAACATAGGTGGTGAATATATGAAGAACAATATAAAATGTCCGGACGAAAATGGCAATCTTTACGTCAAGATTTTGATAATAAACATATCAATTCCAAGCGAAGTCATAATGTGACAGAGACTATGGCTAAAGAGTTTATAAGCAACGCAAAGGCTTCAAGAACGGTATGGGATGGAAAGTATGAGAGATATTATTCAGTTAATGGAGTGAGTTTTGTAAACAAGGAAGATAATTTAATCAGAACGGCGTTTAAAGAAGAACAATTCAATGATGAAGTAAATAAAATTATGGAGGTGTTAGAGAAGTATGGAATATAATACCGACAGAGCCGTAACGGAAGTGTTGTGCCCCTTGTAGATGAAATTATAGAGGACATAGATTGCATTGAAAATAGAGATATTATAGACGGGATGTTTATAATGTCTTGTTTACCTGACAAATACAAGCAAAAGGAAAATTTTAAAGAAATATGCAAAAGTTGCAAATGGCATAATTATTGAATAAAAGCCGCATTCAAAAATGGGAACACATATAGTACCAAAAAAGGAAGTGAGAATATGAATTTGTATAATAGATTAAATGAAATCGAAAAAAGTCATAAACTCAATAAATATTTAAAACTGCAAGTTCATTGCATAGATGGGGATTTGGTGGAGGGCTTTTTTTGACGGTTATGTTGACGCTTTGAATAACGAACCCGAGATTACACAACTGGAGATACGAAGATTTCAAGATTATCCCGGTACAGTAAGCTTCCTTGAAACAGAAATCAAATCAATTGAAGTAGTTGAATAAGGCGGAAATTGTTATGAAGGTGATGAAGAAATGGTTAAAATAATTGAAAATGTAAAATGCCCAATGTTGCGGCGAATTATTGAAACCGGCTATTGCGATGAGTTACAATGGATTGCAGACGGCGGTGTGAAGCCAACAGATGATGAAAAGGATTTGACCGAAAAGGACTTTGCGGTTTGCAAGAATTGTAAAAAAAGAACAGACCCAAGTTTATAAAATCAGAATATAGTTCAAAGCGCTTGCCGAATCGGTGAGCGCTTTTTATATGGAAATCGCCCGTCCGGTTGCGCGAGCCGCCTCCGCCCCTCGCGCTGCGGTGCCGAAAACTCCTGACTTATGGCAGAACTTGAAGTATAGTATAATAGAGTTGCGGAATATGAGGACTTACAAGGCTTTTATCGGTATAAAGGCAATAACGCAAAGGCAAGCCTTAACGATTATCACTGCGCCAAGGAATTGCAGGAGCCGGGTGTTAAAAGGAGTATACATACAGGGAGAAAATTTTACAGCGCCTGTCCGGCGTTCCGGACGGCGCAGATCAGAAACAGATACAAAAGTTGATCGCATTGTAGCGCAGTAGAATTTCCATACCGAAGAGAAAAGGAGACAGTCATGATTATTTATGCCACAAAACGGACAATCGAACGCTATAAATTGAAGATGCCGGAGGAATTTACCAATCCCTTAATGCGATCACTGACGCAGGCTGTCTATAAAAAAGAACATTGAGACCGTCTGCTTGAGTGGGGTGCAAAACTGTTCTATTTTGACCGGCGCAAGTGTATTCAGGTCTGTAATTTTGCCATAAGTTTACGATTATCCTGGTTGATGTCAAAATTGATGACCTGGAAAGTGTTGGAAATATGATCGCCCACTATATGATGGACATATACTCCGAAAATAAAGAAATGACCGGACTCCTGGAAAAACTCTTTGAGGAGCATCCTATTGTGTGTTTTTCAAAGCTGACCGACCGCAGTATCATCTCCGCACTTAACAGATTTCAGACATGTTACCCGGTGGATGGTTACCGTCTTTACGATTACATTGAAAACGGTGTCCTTGAATTTTATAACTTCATCTGTGAATTTTATAACTTCATTATTGGATATGTTTGAAATGCCAAGTCCTGTGTCAATAAGTAGGCTTCGTTCGCTTCCATTTAATAAATAGCAATGCGTTTCCTCCCAATGTCGATATTCACTGACAATATATGTATTATCGTCTGCTCAATCTATTGTAAACCAATTATCCGCAGCTTGAATACTCCTTTTTAATTGAAGTTGTTATTTCCGATTTGGTTTCCTTTTAATAGCCAACAATTTCATATAATCATCAAATTCGGCAGTATCAGCCGGTTCAAACATTACCCATTTCCCGTCACGGTAGGTTTTTGCTTCATCATATCTTTTGAGACATCGCCGACTGTGACGTTACAGGCGGCAATGTAAAAATTATTTCAAAAAGTTGTGACATTCGCAAGGCGCTCTTGGCTGCGTCTCGTGTGTTTAGCGGAGCATTTTGAAAAATTCTTTATATAAAAAACGATTGACAGAAAAAAATATGTATGGTATACTAAGTTGCAGATGAGAACAGATGAGGATGGTAGGCGTAGACGAGCGTAGAATAGATATGGTATTATTGAATTCCTGTCGCTTTGTGTGTATGCTCAAGGCGATTTTTTGTTCCTATAAGACAAAAAAGTAAAATAATAAAATAAAAACAGTTTTATATAAGGAGAGATTTATTATGAAGATGAAAAAGTACATGAAGAAAGCGGCGCTTATCGGACTTTCCGTGGCGCTCAGCGCAAGCGTTTTGGCAGGCTGCGGAAGCGGCACGCAGGAAAATACGGCTTCTCAGGAGAGCGAAAAGGTCTATAAGGTCGGTGTTGTTCAGTATGCCGATCATCCGTCGCTTGACAACTGCCGCGAGGGATTTATCGAGGGTCTTGCCGCTGAGGGGATTATCGAAGGCGAAAATCTTGAGCTTACGAGCAAGTCGGCTCAGGGCGATGACGCGATGGACACTCAGATAGCGCAGAATTTTGTGAATGATAAGATGGATTTGGTTTGCGGAATCGCAACGCCGTCGGCTATGGCGCTGTACAACGTTTGCTATGAAAAGAACATACCGGTTATATTCAACGCGGTTTCAGACCCTGTCGCGGCAAACCTTGCCAAGAGCAAGACTGAGGCTATGCCGGGGATTACCGGTGTTTCGGATGAGCTTCCGGTTACGGAACAGCTTAAGCTCATTCGTGAGATTTTGCCGGACGCGAAGAAGATAGGCATTATCTATACGACGAGCGAAGCTAATTCTGTCAGCACAATCGAGACATACAAAGAAATGGCTCCCGAATACGGCTTTGAGATAGTCGAAAAGGGAACAAGCAACGCGGCTGAAATCCCGCAGGCTGCCGATGTATTGCTCGGTGAGGTTGATTGTATTACAAATATGACAGACAATACGGTTGTTGACAATCTGCCGATTATTCTCGAAAAGGCAAACGCAGCGAACATTCCGGTATTCGGCTCGGAGGAAGAGCAGGTAGGCAACGGCTGTATCGCTTCCGCGGGTATAGATTATATTGAGCTCGGCAAAATCGCGGGCGAGATGGCAGCTAACGTCTTAAAGGGTGAGGACATTTCGTCTATGCCTTATGAAACAATAGAGGAAAGTAAGATCACGGTTAACGAGGAAGTTGCGGCTGCTCTCGGAATTACGCTGCCTGAGGACATCCTTGAAACGGCGGACAAGAAATAAAAAAACAAGAAATAAAAGAGACAATAGCTTTAATATTTTAGCATGCGGACGGCCGAAGCGGGTCGCCCGTATCTGCTAAAATTAAGGCTTTGGTATGATTTAAGGAGAAGCAAATGGATGTTTTAATAAGTATTCTCGAGCAGGGCTTTATATACGGTATAATGGCGCTCGGCGTCTATATAAGCTATAGCATACTTGATTTCCCCGACCTTTCGGTTGACGGCACATTCCCGCTCGGCGCGGCGATATGCGTCACGCTCACGGCGGCGGGGGTAAACCCGTGGCTGTGTCTTATACTCGCGTTTTTGGCTGGATGCCTCGCAGGTGCTTTTACCGGATTTTTGAATGTTGTTTTGAAGATAAAGAATTTGCTTTGCGGCATTCTCACAATGACGGCGCTGTATTCCATTAACTACAGAATAGCGGGTACATCAACCGTATTTATGAGCGTGGATTCGCCGAACATTTTCGCGCAGGTGTCAAACATTCTGCCGTCGGGGCTTAGCGCCTACTCTAAGATAATAGTCTTGATTTTTATAATGCTGATTGCCAAGTTCCTGCTCGATTGGTACATGAGAACCAAATCGGGATTTCTTTTACGAACCGTGGGAGACAACGAGGGGCTGGTTTCCACGCTTGCTCAAAACCCGGGCAAAATCAAGATAATCGGTCTTGCCGTTTCCAACGGCTTGGTTACACTTGCCGGAGCGGTCAACTGCGAATACACGCGTCAGTTCGCCGTAGGCTCCGGGACGGGTACGGTGGTTATGGGGCTTGCCGCCGTTATCATTGGCGCTACAATATTCAAGAAGATAAAGTTTTTGCGTGTTACAACGGGAGTTTTGCTCGGCATGATTGTATATAAGGCTTGTACATACGCGGCTCTCGCTTCCGGGCTTTTGCCGAGTGACACCAACCTCGTTATAACGGTGCTGTTTATTGCCACACTGCTGCTTAACTGCTTTGTGTTCGATAAAAAGAAGAAGGGGGCGCTTGAGACAAATGCTTGACGTAAACAATATTTATAAGACATTCAACGCGGGCACGGTTGATGAAAAGGTTCTCTTCAGCGACTTTGAGCTTCACATTGACGACGGTGAGTTTGTCGGGGTGATAGGCTCAAACGGCTCGGGAAAGACAACACTGCTGAATATAATATCCGGTGATATCAAGCCGGACAGCGGCACGGTTAAGCTCGGCGATCTGGATATAACCAAGAAAAAGAATTTCAAACGCTATAAAAACATCGGGCGTGTTTTTCAAAATCCGGCGCTGGGAACCTGCTCGTCAATGACTATTTGGGAGAATTTGTCTGTCGCAGACAATAAGGGCAAGGCGTATGGACTGTCATTCGGGCTGAACAAGAAACGCAAGGACTATTACAGAGAGCTATTAAGCAGGCTCGGTATGGGCCTTGAGGACAGGCTGGGCACCTACGCGGGCGCTCTGTCAGGAGGTCAGAGACAGGCGCTTGCGCTTATTATGGCAACCATGAACCTGCCGGAGCTGCTGCTTCTGGACGAGCATACGGCGGCGCTTGACCCTAAGTCGAGCGATATTGTTATGGGACTTACCGAGGGTATAGTGCGTGAAAAGAAGATAACCACCTTGATGGTGACGCACAATCTTCGCCACGCGGTGCGGTATGGCACTCGCGCTATTATGATGCACGAGGGCAGTATAGTGCTCGATAAGAGCGGCGCGAAGAAAGAAAGCACGAGTATTGATGACTATCTTAAGATGTTTAATGAGATAAGTATTGAATGCGGAAATTAAAAATACAATATGCGAATACAATATGCGAAAGCAGTATATCTGAATATTTGAATATCTGAATATTTGAATATCCGGATATCTGAGAGGAGATTTAAAACCAATGAAAATCGACACAAAATGTGTTCAGGCGGGATATGAGCCGAAAAACGGCGAAGCAAGAGTCTTGCCGATATACCAGAGTACTACGTTTAAATACAACTCAACGGAACAAATGGGCAGGCTTTTTGACTTGGAGGAGGACGGTTATTTTTATACACGTCTGGCTAACCCGACCATCGATGCCGTTGCGGCGAAAATCACCGCGCTTGAGGGCGGCGTTGCCGGTATGCTCACTTCATCCGGACAGGCGGCGTGCTTTTATTCTATATTTAACATTTGCGGCGCGGGCGACCACTTTGTCTGCTCATCGACTGTATACGGCGGAACATTTAATCTTTTCGGCGTGACTCTTAAGAAAATGGGTATCGACGTTACCTTTGTAGACCCTGATGCAAGCGAGGCTGAGCTTGATAGAGCGTTCAGACCGAATACCAAGGCCGTCTTCGGCGAAACTATTGCCAATCCCGCGCTTGTGGTGCTGGATATAGAGAAGTTCGCGAGATGCGCTCATAAGCACGGCGTGCCGCTCATAGTGGATAACACCTTCGCGACACCGATAAATTGCCGCCCGTTTGAGTGGGGAGCGGATATAGTCGTTCACTCAACGACAAAGTATATGGACGGTCACGCGACATCTGTCGGCGGAGCGATAGTCGACAGCGGAAATTTTGATTGGGAGGCACAGGGCGATAAATTCTCGTGTCTAACGACGCCCGATGAATCGTATCACGGCGTGGTATATACAAAGAAATTCGGCAAGGCGGCGTATATAACCAAGGCTACCGCCACAGTGATGCGCGACCTCGGCTCGATCCCATCTCCGCAGAACGCGTTTCTGCTTAATATCGGACTTGAGACATTGTCGCTCAGAATGGCGCGCCATTGCGAAAACGCCAAGAAAGTCGCGGAGTATCTAAACAGTAACGACAAGATTTCTTGGGTAAGCTTCGCGGGGCTTGAGGGCGATAAGTACCATGAGCTTGCGAATAAATATTTGCCAAACGGCGGCTGCGGAGTAATTTCGTTCGGAGTAAAGGGCGGCAGAGAAGCGGCAGTAAAGTTTATGGACGGGCTAAAGCTTGCCGCGATAGTGACGCATGTTGCGGACGCGAGAACCTCTGTTCTTCACCCAGCGAGCCACACTCACAGGCAATTAAATGACGAGGAACTCAAGGCGGCAGGCGTCACTCCGGACTTGATAAGGTTTTCCGTCGGCATCGAGGACGCTCAAGATATTATAGACGATATCCGGCAGTCGCTTGATAAAATATAGTGAAATTAAGCGGCGAGGCATTATGAAAACGGAAAAGCTTAACGAAATTGATTTGGAGCTTATCAAAGCGGCTCAAGAAATGAGGATTATGAGGAGGATTATTATGAAGAATATTTTTAAAAAATGTATGTTTTTGGCAGTGATTTGCACAGCAATGCTATGTTGTTTCGCGGTAACCGTGCATGCGGAAATCGGAGATATAAAGCAGTCCATTTACACGACTGACATAATAACAACGATTGACGGCTTGCAAATTCAGGGCTATTCCTTGGACGGACGTATGATGATTGTGCTTGAAGACTTGCAGAATTACGGATATACCGTGGCATACGATGACAGCGTCAGAACCTTGTTTGTAAACAAGACCGATGCTCCCGATCCCGGCTTTGATCCTCATTTTGACCGACAGGAGGGCGGAAAACACGCGGGCTATACATACGAGACCGATATTAAAGCTTATTTAAACGGCAGAGGAGTATATACCGAGGCTATTGACGGAAAGCTTGTGGCGGTTGCGGAAGATATAGCCGAGGTAGACAGTGACGATAATCTATGGGCGGAATACGGAACATCACAGTATTTTATGACACACAGCTATGACGATCTCACGCGTACATTGTCGTTATACAGCACAGCGGGTTCGCTGACGTATGAGCAGGCACTGAGCGATATTTATGATAATAAAAAAGCAATATTTGACAATCGTATTCAGGGCGAATTAACTATACTCGGGCGCACCGACAAAGAAAACGAAACTATTATAGCATGGAAGTATGCCAATACCGGCGGAAGTACCGGATTTGTAAAAATTCGCAAAGACGGGATGGTTATAAATTCGTCATTTGTTTTATCCGGAGCATATTCCTTTATGGGACAGACTGAGATGTCAATCTATTCTTGGTCATGTGATTTTGACGATGATGGCAATTTTATTTTTGAAGGGGACAGAACCGAACAAACGGGGCTTACTTCTGTCACAAGCTTTGAAGAAGGCAAATATATGATGAATACCGATACTTTTATTGTAACTAAAATCGGTGATGAATAATACCTCTAAAATCGGTTATAAATAAAAATTTTCTATTGACTTTAAAAAAAATCGTATATAATATAAATAATTTCAAAAAGCTTTGGATTTATTCAGCGTAAATTCGGTAAAGCATAATGAAAGAGAGTATATGGAATAATCAATAAAAAATATTTAAAAGACCGGAGGAAAAAATAACATGAAAAAACTATTTATAATAATCTCAATCGCGATTACGGCGATGTGTGCGCTTTGCGTCACGGCCTACGCCGCGGTGGGCGATGTTGCCGGAACCCTTTACACCACGGATATATTGACGAGAGTAGACGGCAAGGATATTCCGTCCTATTGCATTGACGGGCAGACGCTAATTGCGGTTGAGGATCTCAGGAACTTTGGCTTCACCGTGCAGTATGACGACAGCGTGCGCGCCCTTTTCGCGACATACAACAATGAGACTTACAAGCCCGGCATGGGCGAGGTTGCACGCGGTACTGTCGGCGGTACGGCGGGATACTATTACGAAACGGATATAAGAGTTCTGGTAAACGGAACATATATTCCTTCATACG
>CAYTZR010000057.1:0-9673 GCA_964442605.1 uncultured Oscillospiraceae bacterium | reverse complement strand
AGCTTTGAATCCGCAAGCAGAGCTTGCTTATAGCTACCGAAGCTTGCGTTGCCGCCAAAGTGGCGGCACACCGCGGGCAGAAAAGTCGCAAAAGCTTTGCTGCACTCGGGCGGGGCGGGAGCGCCACACTTACTTATTTAAATACTCATAAACTGTTTCATAAACCGTATTTATATCATTTTTGTCGGCGATTTCAGATGAAGTATCTTTATTTTTAACCGGAATATCAATTTCCGCCGCGAGTATTCCCGTCCCCTTTACGCACAGACCCGTAAGGTCACTGTCCTCTGTCTTTTTGGCAATCGCCTTAAACCTGCCCCTTTTCTCCGCTATTTCCTTTATCGCTGCCGCTATTCTCCTGTCGGGGCAGCTTTCATTAATCATCATCGGCACTATCGCTCCGTCTCCGGGCTTAACATCTTCATTCTCTACTGTGTCGATAACGATGGCAGCGTCAAACTCCTTTTCGTCTATATCAAAGCTCAGCCTCGCGCCGCGCAAGCCCGTCTGCTTTTGAACCGTAAACACACATGTGATATTACTCTCGATTTCATCCTTTAGAATTTGCGCCAGTATTCCGCAGCACGCTCTCTGCCCTATCGCTTTGTTGCATATACAACTGCTTCCCAATTCTGAATACCTGCTCTTAAATCCCGCATAGTCGCCCGTCAGAATGTCCGATACATCCTCCTTTTTGTCAGCGCCGACATCTATGAACAAATCGGTTAGCTTTACAGGCTTTTCTCTCTCCTCCTTTGTGGTCAAATGCACCGCCTTTAGCGAAATTATTCCCGGAATAAGCTTATCACCGATAACCACCGTTTCCGACACCACGGATTGGGGCTTGATTTTCCCCACCGGAGCAAATCTTAAGAACGCGCCTCCGCCCTCTTTGACTCCTGTTATAATAAATCCCGCTTCATCCATGCTTGCGGTCAGCAAGATGTTTCTGTTGTTTTTACCTTTCTTTTGAGCAATCAGGTTTCCTATATTGTCAACCCGTAGCGTATCGCAGCAGGGCTCAATCTCAGCTTTTATGAGATTTCTTACATTGTCCTCCCTGCCCGAAACACCGCTTGTCTCGGAAAGACGTTTTATGAATTTAATATCCACACTGTTCATACTTAACCTCCAATCCGGTGTTTTGAAAAATATTCGACTGCCGCGGCGACAAGACTTGATACGGAATTAACGTCGTCAGACTTTAAAACTTCAACATTCGTGTGCATATAACGGAGCGGTATCGAAATCAAAAGGGTGCGCACTCCGCGTCCCACTGTCTGTATCGCCCACGCGGTAGTCCCCGATGCTCCGCCTGCGGCTTCTATCTTATAGTCTATATCATTTTTTTCAGCCAGCTCAATCAATGACAACGCCATTTCATAATCCACATTCGGACCTCTTAGAATTATTGCGCCGCTGCCCAAATCGAACACTCCCGCGTCCTTTTCGGAATCGACAGTCGTGCCGTGAGTTACATCAACAACTATCGCCAAATCAGGCTGTATTCCGTAGGTTCCCGTATACGAACCGCGCAGACCTACCTCTTCCTGTGTAGAGAAAACAACATAAATATCATCCTGAATATTTTTCTCTTTCAGCTTTTCAAGAGCAAGCATCATCGCTGCCATTCCCGAACGGTTATCCATCGCGCCGGAGCAAAGGTTGCCGCATCTAAGCTCCGTAAACTCATAATCAAAAACAATATGGTCGCCTACGGAAACAAGCTCCTTTAATTCATCCTTAGGTATACCGGTAAAGATTTTCATGTCCTTGATTTCCGTATTCTTTTCTCCCACGGCATCAGGCACGGAAATAACGCCGCCAAGCACGCGGGTTCCCAATATTTTGACCCGCTGACCCGGCAAAATACGGGAATCAATCCCGCCGACAGCCGTAAATTTTAAATATCCGTCATCAACTATATCCGACACAAGAAAGCCCACCTGATCCATATGAGCTTCAAGCATAATTTTTCTCTTATTATTTTTATCACCGCGCCCGTTTATTTTTCCTATCACGTTACCCATATTGTCGCGGCTTGTTTCCGTACAGTATCTCTTTAGCAGCGACAACGCCGCCTCCGCGACATTTTTTTCGTTCCCGCTTATGCCGCAGACTCTTGTCAGCTCCTTTAAGAGCTCTTTAGTATTCATTCTATTCCTTCTTTCTTATTTCTTCTTTCATATTTCATATTTTCATACTTTCATATTTCCACAATCTCATAATATCACAAAATATCTCAAAATAATTTATTGCTTTTATTTTTTGATTTTATTTTTTGATTTTGTAATATTTTTTCCGAATGTGAATATTATTAAAATATATTCTAATATATTCTACATAAGCGGAATGGAGACTATTATGAAAACACCGATACCAAGCAACAGACTGACCGATGGCAAAACCATACAGACAAGCCGGCAACGCATAAGCGCCGGCGCTGCCGCGTTCATTTCGGGAAACAGAGCGGCTCTGATTTTATGTGTCGCGATACTTCTGTCGGGCGGAGCCTGCGGCGGTATAATCTACTCATATCTGAGCGTTGATGTAAAAAATCAAATTTTTACATATATGCAAAACTATTTTTTAGGCTCGGTAATTTTGGGAGCCGCGCCGACCGAAATATTTAAAAGCGTCTTTCTTGAACATATTTACACCGCTGTAATAATTATGCTCGGCGGTTTATTTCCGTTTTTATATCCACTGTGCTTTGTCAGACTGTTCTCCAAGGGACTCAGTATGGGGTTTTCAATAACCTTCCTGATAGCGCGGTACGGTACAAAGGGCGCTGCGTTCTCATTGGCATCCGTCTTATTGTGCAATATTATAACGCTCGCCTCAACCATATGGTTTATCGCGGAAGTCTCGGCAATCCGAAAAAATATAAGAGTTCCGCGCTCAAGAAAGCTGTTAACGCGGGTGCTTCCGGATATGAACGGAGCTTATCGGATAATTATATGCACTGTTATATTCATAGCGGCATCACTCATATCCTCGATTTTTGAAAGCGTTATAGGTCATGGACTTCTAAAGAGCCTCTACGGAATTTTCAGCTCCTTTCTGTAAGCCTCCTATGACAGGTGCCTGAACTTATTGGGAGGTACACCGTACTCGGACTTAAACGCGGTGGCAAAATAGTTGCTGTCGCTAAATCCGCACCTTGCCGCAACATCGGTTATTGATATAAAACCATCGCTCTTCAACATTCTTTCAGCCTCACGCAGCCGGTATTTACATAAATATTCCTTAAAGCCGACGCCCGTTTCACGCTTGAATTTTTTTGAAAAATATGTGGGACTCATATTTACGAATTCTGCCGTGCTGCCCAAAGTAATCCGACTGCTGTAGTTTTTGCAAATGAACTCTATCGCGTTCTGTATTACGGAATCCAACGTGTTTTCTTTGGAGATAAATTCATAGGACTGATTTATATATTGCCTGAACATAACGATAAACAGTTCGGAAATAGTATTTTTAAGCATTATTTCCGACATACAGTCAGGTGAACAAAGCTCGTTTTCAACCTCCTTGAATTTCCGCTTGATGTATGTGCGCATAAGCTCCGGCACATGAATAATCATGGAATTAAGGTTTTCAAAATTCAGGCTGTCATCACTGAGACTCGTAATATCGCTTATAACACTGTCGGGAAACATCAAAACCGTCCGCACATGACTGTTATTATCCCCGGATAATGTCTTATGTATTCTTCCCCTCTTTATAAACACCAGACTTCCCGCGCTGAGACTGTAAAGCTTTGTGTCAACAAAAATTTTACTCTTGCCCTCATCAAGATAATACAGCTCATTATGTCTGTGAAAATGGGGATTGATTTGATAGTTACTGTTACGCCGAACAGTTGAAATCCTGATTTTGTCATCCTGAAGCATAGCCTTCACCTCCGCGGAAATTTTTCCTTAAGCCTATTATATCACAAATAGCAAAAAAATAAAGGTTTTTCTTAAAATCGGCAATAAAAATTAAAAATGCTCACAACGCTTAAATCGGAGCATTTTTATTATTTACCAAATATTATTAATCCGCCGAACCTTTATTAATCGCCGAACCTTTATTAATCTATTAATCGCCGAACCTTTCTATTATGGCATTTACTATTCTCTCGGAGGCGTGACCGTCGCCATATGGGTTTACCGCGTGAGCCATTTTTGCGTACTCGTCAGAGCCGATGAGAAGCTCGCGCGTCATATTGTAGATATTATCCTCATCAACGCCGGCTATTTTAACCGTACCCGCTTCCACAGCCTCCGGACGTTCGGTCTCATTTCTGAGTACGAGTACCGGTTTCCCGAGCGAGGGAGCCTCTTCCTGCAAACCGCCCGAATCCGTCAGTACCAGATAGCCGCGCTTTATCGCGTTGTGCAGCTCGTCCGCGCTGACAGGATCTATAAGCTTAATTCTGTCATGACCGCCCAAAATGTCAAACGCAACCTCGCGCACGGCGGGATTAAGATGCACAGGATATACTACCCGGACATCATCAAATTCATTTACAATCCTCAGTACCGCCCTGCAAATATTCTTTAAAGGCTCTCCCAGATTTTCACGCCTGTGTGCCGTCATAACAATAACACGCTCATTATCCCAATCGAGAGACTTCAATCCCTCGTCGGCAAACTCATAGTCATCACGAACAGTTGTCCGCAGCGCGTCGATAACGGTGTTTCCGGTGACATAAATATCATTCGGATTTGTATTCTCGTTAAGCAAGTTCTGTTCATTGCGTTTCGTAGGCGCAAAATGCATATCGGCGATTACGCCGGTTATTCTCCTGTTTATCTCCTCAGGGAACGGAAAATACTTGTCAAACGTTCTTAATCCGGCTTCGACATGACCGACGGCTATCTGATTATAATACGCCGCAAGGCTTCCGGCAAATGTGGTTGATGTATCCCCGTGAACAAGCACAAGGTCAGGCTTAACCTTCTTCATTACCTCATCAAGTCCCTCAAGCGCTCTTGTGGCAATGTTCACCAAGGTCTGTCTGTCATGCATAATATTCAGATCATAGTCCGGAGTAATATCAAAAATCCGCAGAACCTGATCCAGCATTTCTCTGTGCTGCGCCGTAACACACACTATAGACTCGATTTTATCGCTGTGCTTTTCCAGCTCTTTAACAAGCGGAGCCATTTTTATTGCTTCCGGTCTTGTTCCGAATATGGTCATTACCTTAATCCTTTTGCTCATCATCTTCCTCCTCTGTTAATTGCTCTTCCATATTATAATTCATATATTCGCCCGGATCTCTCAGCTCGCCCATGACCTTTATCGAAACAACTATAATAATCAGAACCGAGCAAATCATAACCAAGGCTCTCGCGTATCCCTTAATGGATATTACTACCGCGGTCATACACAAAACGGCTGTCAGCGTATACAAAATCGTCACAACGCGTCTTTGTGAAAAGCCCATATCAAGCAAACGATGATGCAAATGCCCTCTGTCGGCCTGCATCGGCGAATGTCCCGTGAGAATACGCCTTAATATAGCAAAAATCGTATCAAATATAGGTAATCCCAAAATAAGTATAGGCACCGCGAAGGTTATAACCGCCGACATTTTCAGCATGCCCTGTATAGATATACAAGCAAGGATAAATCCAAGGAAAAGCGCGCCGGTATCGCCCATAAATATTTTCGCGGGATTATAGTTATACGGCAAAAATCCAAAGCCGGCACCCGCGACCGCTGCAGTGATTATCGCGACGTTTAAATTATCACTGATTACCGTAAGCGCCAGAAGCGCAATAGATGCGATAGACGACACTCCTACAGCAAGACCGTCAAGACCGTCTATCAGATTTACGGCGTTGCATATTCCCACAATCCAAATCACGGTTATTGCGCAGGACACCCAATAGTTAAGCACTATATACGGTCCGCCGAACCATTTGGAAAACGGGTTTCCAAAATGACCTATTCTTACACCGCAGTACACCACTACGGAAGCTGCCAAAATTTGGCATAAAAGCTTTACTATCGGCTTCATGTCGGTTATGTCATCAATGATACCCGTTGTAACTATTATAACACAGCCGATAAGTATACCCATAACTTCTTTGTCGATTGTAGCAAAACAAATAACACTGACTATAAATCCATAAAATATAGCGAGTCCGCCCATAAGCGGTGTAGGCTTTTTATGAACACGTCTGTTATCCTTGGGAACATCTATGGCATTTACCTTATGCGCCAGCGATATAACCATCGGCGTTGCGGAAAATGAAATCAGAAACGCCACAACAAGTGCCAGAAGCACATATATATTATTATTAAAAATCATAGTAAACCCTCCGGGTTGTATTACGGCTCAATAAATCCAACCTTGCGGTACACCTTTGCCACGGTTTTCATCGCCGTGCGGCCGGCTCTTTCGGCGCCTGACTTGTATACCTGCTTTAAATAATCTTTATTTTTCATTAAATCGTTATATTTTTCCTGTATAGGACGTATGGTTTCCACAACCGCCTCAGCGACTGCGTTTTTTAAATCGCCGTAACCACATCCGACAAACTCATTTTCTATCTCCGGAATATTCTTTCCGGTAACGGCGGAGTAAATAGACATCAGATTTTCAACGCCCTCCTTGCCTTCTCCGCGTCTCACCTCACTGCCGGAATCCGTGACCGCTCTCTTAATCTTTTTGACAATTTTATCAATAGGGTCAAGCATCAGTATATAGCCGTTTTCGTTCGTGTCGGATTTCGACATCTTATGCGCGGGATCCTGAAGACTCATGATGAGCGCTCCAACCTTCGGTATGTATGCCTCAGGAACCTTAAAGGTTTCGCTGTAAGCATTGTTAAATCTGTTCGCCAAATCCCTCGTGATTTCAAGGTGCTGATTTTGATCTCTGCCGACAGGAACGAGATCCGCCTGATAAAGCAGTATATCCGCTGCCATAAGCGACGGGTATGTGAACAAGCCCGCGTTCAGATTACCGGCGTGCTTTTGTGCCTTATCCTTGTACTGAGTCATTCTGGAAAGCTCGCCCATATATGTGTTGCATATCATAACCCAACCGAGCATGGCATGCGCCGGAACATGAGACTGAAAAAATATCGGGTTTTTCTCGGGATCAAGCCCCGAGGCTATAAACAACGCCAGCAAATCCATAGCGTTTTTTCTGAAATCCTTCGGCGTCTGCCTTACCGTTATAGTGTGAAGATCGGCAAGCATAAAGTAGCACTCATACTCATTTGTTTTTGAAAGCTCAACCCAATTGCGTAACGCTCCCAGATAGTTGCCTAAGGTTAAAGCTCCCGATGGCTGAATACCGCTTAAAATTCTCTTCTTAGCATCACTTCTTACATCACTCATTTCCCCACTTCCTCCTTCAGCAATTCGCCGAGTGTTTTTATTCCGCTCTCAATTTGCTCAAAGGACGCGGTGGAGTAATTCATTCTGAAAGTGCTGTATACAGCCTTGTCGTCAATCATTGTGGTTGCGCCGGGTACAAACGCCACTCCCTTTTCAACCGCCTTTGCCACAACAGCCTTTGAATCATGACCCTCCGGCATCTCACAGAAAAGGAATATTCCTCCCTCCGGAGTCGTATGTGTTACCTGCTCAGGGAAATACTTGTCCATACACTCGCACATAAATCTGCACTTTTCGCCGTATACCTTTCTGAGCCTTTTAATATGCTCATCTATAGAATTATTTTGGATATATTCATAAATAACCATCTGCGACATTACGTTGGTATGTACATCCTGAACCTGCTTACAGATTATCATTCTTTCCATCAAATCCTTGTGGCAAGAAGTAAATCCGGCTCTAAGTCCCGGCGACAGAATTTTTGAAAATGAACCCAGATACACAACGCGGTAGTTCTTGTCCATAGACTTAATCGTGGGTACATCCTCTCCGGCAAAGCGAAGCTCGCCATATGGGTTGTCCTCAAATATTATAAAGTCATATTCTTCCGCAAGCTCCAAAAGTCTCCTTCTCTTTTCGGTTGACATGGTTATACCGGAAGGATTTTGGAAAGTAGCTATCGTATAGACTATCTTTATATTGCGGTGCGCCTTCAAAAGCTTCTCCAATTCTTCCATATTAATTCCGTCGCTGTCTACCGTCACTCCGAAAATCTCCGCATTATACGAACGGAAGGTATTCAAACCGCCGACAAAACTGGGCAGCTCACAAACAACGCCGTCTCCGGGATTGAGCAGTGATTTTGCGGCAAGATCAATTCCTTGCTGTCCGCCGCTCACAATAATTGTTTCGTTATCGTCACCCTCTTTTATTACTCCCTGAGACACCAAACGGCTCTTGACCCAATTTCTAAGCGGTGTATAGCCCTCCGTGACTCCGTATTGAAGCGCGGTCTTTCCATTGTCTAAGAGAACCTTTTGTGCGGCATCCGCCAGCGCTTCACAAGGAAACATCTCCGGATCCGGCGCTCCTCCCGCGAATGAAATAATCCCCGGCTTGTCAAGCAGCTTAAAAATCTCGCGTATTGCCGATGCCTCTAAGTCCTTTACTTTATCCGAAAACTTCGTTTGTATATCCATTTCTTCTGCCTCGCTTTACTATAATAGTGTTCAAAAACAGTGTTCAAAGCTAAATAGTTAAATAATACAATAGCTTTTGAAGTATATTTTTTGAAGTGTATTTTTTTAAGTGTATTTTTTTGAATTGTATTTTTTGAAGTGTATTTAAAGTTACAATGTTATATATCCTGTGTTTTTCTGTGCCTTGTCCTTATTCTTTTCCTTGGATTTTGCCTTCTTTTTCTTAGTTATCTTAGCCGGCTCCTGTTGCTCCTCCTGCTCCCCGCTATCCTCATCGCTTACGACGCTTTCATTTTTAATCGCCGCTTCGTCTACGGCGACAATTTTGTGGTTACCGCAACAAATCTTTTTAACAATCGCTCTCGCGGTAATAATAGCGGCTGCTATTCCGCCTATTATCCCCGCAATCAGCAAAATCATTCCGATACTGTCCTGTATACATTCTCTTAGCCTCGATGTCTTGCGGCGTTTTTTATAATCTTTCTTTTTATTATAATACCAATCCTTTGCCTCGTCTCCGGCATTCGCGAAAAACTCACCCGTTCTCCTTACGTAAGGGGTCGCGAATTTTGCCGCTTCATCGGCATACTCTCTAAAGCATTTCATAGTCTTTCCTCCATTTAAATTTAAATTAGAATTTGATTTTACTCATAATCTGTCATACTAAATATATTTCCCGGATTGTAGACAAAAAATTTATTCAATCCGGATTATTAAAGATAACATTGCAAGACTCTGCATACATCATCATGTTAATGATCTTTGTCCCCGCTCGGGTCCGGCGAGCGGAACCGGGCTAGGCTTGAACTCGGTAGTCCGTCAGGACTAAAAAATAGGAATAATGATATAAAGAAAGTTTTATATTAAGTTTTTAATTATATTTATTTATATACTTTCCTTTATTCCAAACTCCATTTACTTTAGGCGTAGCCGCTTAGTTCGCTCATGCCTAGCCCAATTGCGCTCGCCAGACCCGAGCGCTGGCAAAAAAAGTTTTTGTAGCTTGTAACCCAGTTTTTGCGATAAAACGGACTGTTTTATAAGCCACACACCTTGACAGGTGTGGTCACTCGCGCTCGCCAGACCCGAGCGCTATACCAAACCTTGCATAGTGCCAGACCCGAGCGGTA
>CAYTZR010000056.1:0-9684 GCA_964442605.1 uncultured Oscillospiraceae bacterium | reverse complement strand
TGAAAGGTAGCTTTGAATCCGCAAGCGAAGCTTGCTTATTGTTCAAGGTAGCTTTAAATCCGCAAGCAAGCTTGCTTATTGCTACCGAAGCTTGCATTGCCGCTTAAGAAGCGGCAGTAAAGCGGCTTTGAGGTTAAAAAATTTTTATCATAATTGACAAATTGGTATATATGATATATAATAATGTCGGTTGTACAAATACTATGAGGGGAGTTATTAGAAATGCCGGAGCGTAAAAACAAAAAGGCAGAGTTGATGGATGCGACAATGGAAATTGTAGCAGAAATAGGATTTGCCGCTTTTTCAATGAAGAAAGTCACAAATCGTATAGGTGTTGCAGAAGGGTTGATATATAAGCACTTTTATACTAAGGACAACCTATTTTATTGCTGCTTCGAGCTGGTTCATAAGCAGATTGCCGCTCTTTTTAATAATATCAGCTTCCCGTGTGCCGAAGAACTGAATTCAGAAACGATTACGCTTTATGCGAAACAGCTCTGGATGAAATATTTTTCGTTTCTTGTTGAAAACAAACATCGCACAATTTATTACTTTGATTACCGTGATTCGCCATATATATCCGAAATAATGAAACATGATGCCGAAGCGGGGAATACGTACTTCAAAAATTTTCTACATATTTTTTACGCGTTTGACGGTGTACTGCATATATATGATAAGATCAATCCGGATTATTTATGGACTTATATTTTGGATACATCGGGATTATTTGCGAAACGTATTATACGCGGCGAACTGCCGGACGGGGCAGAGAGTTATGAGACAATATACAAGCTTATTTTTAATGGAATTTCAATTTTGTTGGACAACAAAGTATAAAATATCGGAATGAAAATTTAAAAAAAGCATACACAAAAGCATACATGAGATATGTTGTTTATTGCACCGGAAAACAAAAAACCGAGTGCTTTTAAGCCGTAACGGCAAATAAAAACACTCGGTATGGTCGGAGTGACTGGATTCGAACCAGCGGCCACCTGAACCCCATTCAGGTACTCTACCAAACTGAGCCACACCCCGGATTTCAATTATGTCATAATCTCTCACGACAGTTTCATATTATATCATAATAAAAACAAAAAATCAACCCCATTTTTAAAATAAAATAAAAAACTTACAAAAACAAAATCAGCAGACCGAATAAGTCTGCTGATTTAAGCTTTTTATAACTGTTTTACAGTTGCTTCCATATTATCGGGCAGAACCAGATTTAATATAAGAGCCATCAAAAATACAACTGCGACGCAATTTTCCGCAAATACATTATATATTATTTGCGGGAATATATTAAATATTTCCGACACCTGTGTGAAGCCCAGACCTATGCTGAGTGACAGTGCGGCAATAGTGATATTTCTTTGGGTATAGCCGCAGTTTCCTATCATTTTAAGACCGCTTACAACGATGGTTCCGAACATCATAATTGTACATCCTCCCAAAACCGCATCGGGAAGAGTCGCAAGCAGAGCACCGAATACCGGAAATATTCCCGCCAAAATCATAATTATTGCGCCTGTCGCAATAGTAAATCTGTTTACTACCTTTGTCATAGCTACCAAACCAACATTCTGACTGAATGAGGTTATCGGCATACACCCGAACAAAGCTGATAATGCACTGATAAAACCATCACAGGCAATAGAGCCGGCGGTTTCCTTTTCCGATGTGTCGCGATTTAAGGCGGAAGCCGCAAGAGCAGAGGTGTCGCCTATGGTTTCGGTTGCCGATACGAGGAAAATCAAAGCGACGGAAATAATGGCGTTTAAATTAAATTCCGGCTTGTAGGGCAGAAATGACGGCAGTGCGATAACAGACGTGTCACTGAGTGCGGAAAAATCGACCGCCCCGAGAATTATCGCTAAAATATATCCTGTTACAAGACCGAACAGAACCGAAAGCTGCTTCCAAAATGATTTTGCGAATATATTAAACAAAAGGCACGCAAGCAGAGTAAAAGTGCCCAGTATCCAGTTTATTGCCGAACCAAACTGTTCGCTGCCTGAGCCTCCGCCGAATGAATCCGCGCCCACAGAAAGCAGCGAAAAACCAATTGCTGTGACAACACATGCTGCCACGATGGGCGAAATAAGCTTGCGCCAATATTTGGCAAACAATCCCAGGATGCCCTCGAAAATACCGCCGACAATAACTGCGCCGATGACCGTAGAATATCCGTATGTAGGACCGATATAACAAAATATCGATACAAAGGTAAAGCTTATTCCCATAACAATCGGAAGACCCGAACCGATCCGCCATAAAGGAAAAAGCTGAATTAGCGTGCCTATTCCGGCGATAATCATTGCTGTCTGTATCAAGTTTGCTGTCTCCTTTGCGGTAAGTCCGCAGGCTCCGGCGACTATGATTATAGGTGCGATATTTGCGACAAACATCGCTAAAATGTGCTGCAAACCAAACGGGATGGCGCTGCCGACAGGTACTCTGCCATTCAATCGGTATATGTTTTCTATAGCAGCTGTATTATGCTTTTGATTTGATGTTTTTTTGTCATTCATAGCTCAACTCTCCTCTTATTGTTCTTTAAAGCATACTGTTCCGTTAACGCAATCCATGGATTCGATAATAGCCAGTGATTCCAGTCTGTAGCCAAGATTTCTGATAATCTTTCCGCCTATTTGAAATCCCTTTTCGATAGCGATACCTATTCCCGCCACATTTGCTCCGGCGGCTTCGGTGATTGAAATAAGGCCTTGCAGCGCACAGCCGTTTGCCAAAAAATCATCAATTATTAATACGTTATCATTTTTATTCAGGAATTTCTTTGAAACAATAATTTGATTTTTGCATTTGTGTGTAAAGGATTCCACCTCTGCGACATACATTTCTCCATCAAGGTTTATGCTTTTAGATTTTTTTGCAAATATAACCGGGACACCAAAGTATCGCGCCGTAACACAGGCTATTCCGATTCCCGATGCCTCAATTGTTAAAAGCTTTGTAATGCCGGTGTCGGCAAATCTTTTTTTAAACTCCTGTCCCATCAGTTCAAACAGCTCAATATCCATCTGGTGGTTTAAAAAGCTGTCAACTTTTAATACGTTGCCCTCCTTAACAATTCCGTCTTTTACAATTCTTTCCTCAAGAAAATTCATAACATCCAGCCTTTCTTTTTTTCTAAAATTATATACCAAAGATAACGCCGTGTCAATTATTGTTAAAATATGAGTTTTTATTAACTTGAAACTTGACTTAAACCAAAAGTGTGATATAATTTTATATCATATAATTAAGGAAAGGATTATCGGGAAATAATCTTTTATCAAAGTCGTCAGACTTTGACCAAGAGTTACTTATACCAACAAAAAATCTCTTATCATTTTTTTTGCTCCGCAGATAAGAGAAGTTTAATTCCTATTTGTGCCGACGCGGAGCGGCGGAATGGAGATTTTTATGAATTGTGAGTTTTGCGGCAAGCCGGTTGAGGATAACGAGAGCCGGTGCAGGTATTGCGGCAGCGTGCTTGTAAATCAAAAGACAGAAAATCAAAAAACAATAGAACAGACTCAATATATAAAGGGCTCGGATGTTCGGCGTTCGGCGCGAAGAAGAGCGTCGGAAATCTCGGAAAGCTCGGAAAGCACCAGTGATAACACCGGTGTATATCCGAGAACCGATGACGGCTTTGAAAACAGTAAGAGAATTCGGGATGAGGTTAACAGCAGACATAATGCCGCGCCTACCAAGAGACAGTATTACAGATATAATCCAAATGAGATGCCGAGGAAAAATAATGTTAGACGCAGACGCAGTTCAAAGTCCGATTATCCAAAGCCGGCTCATAGAAAGCTGAAAATAGGGAGGACTATAGGCAGGTTAATATTATTGGCAGTTTTGGGATTTGTTATCGGAATTGCGGTCTATGCCGTTACAATTAATGTGACCGGGTGGATAAATGATAAGAAGTCCGATGTTTTGGAAAGTCTGCCGTCAGCGACCGCTGCGGCCGACAATTACGGCAATGACGAAAATAAAGCCGAAAAGTCCGAAAGCACACCTAAGCCCGGATCAACATCCGGTACCGATAGGTCTGAAAGCGGAAGCTCGGATAATAGATCCGATAATGATAATACAGGAAACAAAAACAATACACATCAAGAAAGTAAAACCGAGAGTAACAGCGAAAAAACTCAGACAAGTGATGAGTATGACGAAAACGAAGATAAAACAACTTCAGCAGAAGCCGATAGCAGTTCCGACAATAACAATAATTCCGCGGACAAAAACAGTGATCGGAGCAGTGAAACCAATGCAGAGTCCGGGGTGTCGGACGAGCTTGAGGATTAAAACTTAATATCATACAAAATTTCATAATTGACACACTCATACATATATGTTAATATATATGTATATTTATATATTTTATTAAATTGGGAGGTTATTTTGTGAAAAGAGTGTGTTTGTTTTTATTAGTTTTCTCAATGTTGTTTTCTGTTGTCAGTGTTCCTGTTGCAGCCGATGACATTGATGAACTGCAGAGCGGATTAGCGGATGTATTTGAAGAGGTGAGCGAGCCGTCTGTGGTTGATGCAAATATTGTAAATCAATGGATAGATGGCAAATACGACGAGTATTACGAAGATGAATATTCGGGTTTTTCTGATTACGGGATTGCGGTATTGGCGGCAGAAGTCCCGGATGGTGATACAAGCTGGTACAACATAAGCGGAACCGAATTTGTAATAACAAATCAGGAGCAGCTCATTGGGCTTGCATCGTTGGTCAATTCGGGCGAAAGCTTTGCCGGAAAAACTATAATACTCGGTAATGATATAGAATGCACAAAGACGTTTGCCGGAATAGGAACAAGTGAGGCTTGTGCATTTGCCGGTACATTTGATGGCGCAGGCTTTGAGATAAGCAATGTGTATATGTATTCGGATAATATAACGGTTATGTCGGCTCCGTTTGGATATATCAGTGAAGGTGCGGTAATTAAAGATGTTACATTCAGCGGAGAAATTGAAGCTCCGAAGTGTACTCTTGTTGGAAAGAATTATGGAACAGTCGATAATGTAAAATCAGAAATACGTTTCAAGGCGGACGGTATGGTTAGCGGTATTTGCCTTACAAACGTAGGTTCTGTTTCGAATTGTACTTTTTCCGGATCACTTGATAATATAATGAACGATGTACCTAGTTCTATGATTGTGATTGAGCCGATATCTTCCGGTATTGTTGCGGCGAATACAGGCAGTGTAATAAATTGTGTGAACTACAGCGATATAAATTCTAAAGCATCCTATGTTGGAGGCATAATTGCGTACAACGGTTCAAGTGAAGCTCCCGAAACTGTTGTGAGCGGATGCATAAACTATGGTGATATTATAGGTCGCGGGTACGTTGGCGGTGCTGTGGGCAGCAGCGTGACATCTGTCACGGATTGCGTGAATTATGGCAATGTTACAGCTTCATCCTCATATGTCAGCGGTGTTGTTACAGTGTGCAAGGGCAGTGTTATGGGCTGTAAAAACTACGGAGCGGTAACAGGCGTGTCATCATATAACGGAGGTGTTGTGTCATATTGTACAGGCGATATATCCGAGTGCGTCAACTATGGTACGGTAATTGGGGGATCCTGCACCGGAGGAGTAATCGGTTATAATACAGGAGCAATAGAATATTGTGTAAACACCGGAAATGTTACGGGCAACAGCACTTTTGCAGGCGGTATTTCTGCAAGAAGTACAACCGGCGATATAATAGGATGTTTAAATTACGGGGATGTTTTCGGGGATGCCGCAGTCGGAGAACAAGCAGGCGGAATAGTTGCAAAAAACGAAGGGAGCAAAATAGAAAGTTGTGGTAATTTTGGAAATATAACATATGTTGGAACAGTTGGCGGTATTGTCGGTCTAAATCTGACAAAAAATGCGGAAATTTTAGATTGCTTCAGCATAGGTGATATTTCGGGAACAAAACTTTTCGGCAATATTATAGGTAATGCCCAGGGGTATGTAAAGTATTCATATACCGTAGGCTCTCCGAATAATATTGCAGGGTATGTGCCGGGCGCGAATAAAATAAGCAATAAATGCTATGCCGATTTGAGCAGTTCAGAGCTTACGAACGGAACATTACTTAACACTATAAACTCGGGAGGGGAGGTCTGGACTCAGGGTGTAAAATATCCATATCTTGAAGCGTTCGGCGATATTGGGCTTAATGTGACCACAGAGCAGGAGCTTATCGATGCGTTATCGAAAGGCGATAACGTTACGCTCGGAGATAATATTATTTTAACAGCGCCGCTTTCAATAATAGGCACAAAGAACATAAACGGAAACGGCTTTAGAATAACCGGAAGTATTACCGGGGGGGGGGTTCAATAACCATAAATAACGCGATAATCGACGGAAACGGCGGAACAGCTGTAGCTGCTGCGGATGGTGAGGTAGTTATCGACAGCGTCAGATTTGTAAACTGTGGCAGCGCCTGCGTGAGCATAAAGGGAGGAAGTATTGAGGTTTCACAGATTTCTTTAGATGATGAGAATGTACCCTTGGTTTCCGCTCAAGACGGTGCGGTTGTAATAGGGCGGGATAATTATTACTCTCAGACGATAGACGGCATTACAGAAGTATATTTAAAGAATATAAATCCGTTGTGGGATGAAAATACGGCAACAGAGATTATTATACCGGCTTCACTTAATGACGGAGTGTCTTTCGATATAAAACCTTATCCGAGCGATGATGTATACTACTTTATGATGCCTGCGGACGCGGATTTATCAAATATTACATGCCAAGCGCTGAATTCAAGCGGGGATGTGATTGATACATTCAGCCTTAGCTCTGAACAAAACGGTATTGCCTCAGTTACAGTAAAGGGATTGGAATATACAATTAAGGCAATGCAGGCAGATCTTCCGACAGTGTACTTAAATATTGATGAGGACAAAGGCGCTATTTCCGATATGAACAATTCGCAAGATCATTCAGCTCTATGCTATGGCAGCGTGCAAATTGACGTGCCTTATGAAATGGCTGTAAATGAAAATAATGGGATTACTTCATATTTTGACGATGGCATGGAAATGCGCGGCCGCGGAAATCTGACATGGAGAAACTCAATAAATATCAGCGCACAAAAACCATATCAGTTCAAGCTTGGTTCAAAGCTTGACTTGTTTGGTATGGGTAAAGCTAAAACATGGACGCTGCTTGGAACCACATATACACAGAACGTTTACTACAATAAATTGGTTTATGATATGTCATATGATATGGGACTCGAAAACTCGTCGCAGAGCAGATTTGTAATGGTTTACATGAATGGTGAGTTTTTGGGAATGTATACGCTGGCAGAAAAGGTTCAGGTTGGAGAAGCGCGCGTTAATATTTCCGATTTAGAGGACGAAGTTGACGACGTTCTTGCGGATGGCGGTGATATCGACAGCCTTGATTTGACCGGCGGATACTTGTGTGAGATTGATAATAGTAATGATGACTTACAGTTCAAAACCAATAACACAAAAATAACTATACAGAGTCCGACCAATCTGGATGTTGCTCCAAACTTCGGCGACACCGAAAGTTTGAGCAATAATCGCTATAAGTATATAGTTGACACTGTGTCATATTTGTTTGATGCAATATTTAACAGTGATAACGGCATTATAGCAGGCGGTGAAAATGCGGGTAAGCATTTTACTGAAGTTATTGATATGGAAAGCTTTATAACATATTTTTGGAGTCAGGAATTGAGTTCAAATATTGACTGCACGGTAGGAAGCACATATTTTTATAAGGATAAAGACAGTATAGACCCCAAAATATATTTGGGTCCTGTGTGGGATTGTGACGGTTGCTTTAACGCCGAATACGGTACAGCCTGGATTATGCCGACAAAAACTAATTCGGACGGAACGGCAAGATTGTTTAATGCGCTGTGTCAACATAGAGAGTTTGTAAGCTATGCCATTGCGTATTATAAAAATGACTACAATAATATAGCGTCGGTGTATAAGAGCTATGCTGACCTTTCGCTCTATTATGATACATTGTTGGCAGATGCAAGAAGTATGTCGCTTGTCAGATGGCCGTGGAAATATACATATGCAAATGGAAAGACGGCAAATTATATCAAAAGCAAAGCTGCTTGGGTTGACGAATACCTTGAGGATCCCGACATAGGTCTGATGCAATTTGCAACTAAGGGAAATTATATTCCTCTTGAAGAAGTCCCGGCACCGGAAGAGGACACGGACTCTGCTCCCACAGAGGAGCCGGTTCCTGAGGCAACAGCGGCGCCAACCTCAGAGCCGATAGATGAAACCGGGCTGGTTACATACTTTAACTTTGAGAACGGTACAGCAGCCGAGGATTTGGACGGAGATTACGAAATGGGATATGACAGCAGACAGGGCATACCGTCAAAGCTGTTTGCGTCGGTTGACGGAGAAAATCTGCGTAAAATGAAATGGTCGTCAGAACTGTACGGTGACAGCGTTGTTCCTATAGTTGAGCCGAACTCAACAACTCCGTGGGGAGAAAACCCGTATTTTGAAATTCAGACCTCAACAGTGGGTTTTGACACAATAACAGTAAGCGCAGAGCTTGGCGGAACCAAAAAGGGAGCGGCAAATTTTGATATCCGGTACAGCACAGACGGTGTAAACTTTACAACGGCTGCTGAGGGAGCAACTATTACAAAGAATAAGACAATGGTTCAGGTATTTGATAATGTTGAATTGCCGGGAGATGCGGGTAACTGCGAAACGCTGTATATCAGATTTGTACCGAGAAACGGCGAAACCATAGGTGGAGAAATAAACTTTATCGGAAACACGGGCGGCGAGTTTGCAATAAATAATATAATTATCAGAGGAAGCGATGAGCCGCTGCCGACAGCAGAGCCAACGCCAACGCCGACAGCAGAGCCGAATTACAGCTGGTTGATTGACTCGTATGACGGAAACGTAGTAACGGTTACTACACCCGATGATGCTGCAGCAGGTGAAACATATTTTGTCTTTATTGCAAAGTACAGCGATGCAGAAATAATGACCGACTGCGAGGTAATAACACTTACGGTAGAGAGTGGAAAGACATCGTATGAGTTAGCTGCAGAAAAGAAAATCGGCGGCGAAAATATTAAGGTAATGCTTTGGGATAAGGATTTAAAACCGCTGACCGCGGTGTTTGAAAGATAGAATTAAAACGGCGCCGCAAGCCGGTTTGCGGCGCTTTGTCTATTAGTAAGAAAAAGGAAAATTTTTTAAAAAAACACCTTGACAAAGAGAAAAAAGCGTGATAATATAATAAAGCTGTCGCTGACGCGGACGCGATATAGAGCGCGGAGAAGAAACGTGGTCGGCGGAGGATAGGCTGGGTCAATAGAAAAATTCAAGAAAAATTTCAAGAAAAAACAAATTTTTTAGAAAAAAGGTATTGACAAAGCGAGAAAGATGTGGTAAGATTTAAAAGTTGCTGCGGAGAACGCAGCGGGCTTGCTTATTGCAGCGGAAGCTCTTGGTCAAAATTGCTGTGCAATTTTGAAAGGTAGCTTTGAATCCGCAAGCAAAGCTTGCTTATTGGAGCGGAAGCTCTTGGTCAAAATTGCTATGCAATTTTGAAAGGTAGCCATGAATCCGCAAGCAAAGCTTGCTTATTAGAGATGTTTGAAAAATGAATAGTGAAG
>CAYTZR010000055.1:0-11125 GCA_964442605.1 uncultured Oscillospiraceae bacterium | reverse complement strand
CAAGCGAAGCTTGCTTATTGTTCAAGGTAGCTTTGAATCCGCAAGCGAAGCTTGCTTATTGTTCAAGGTAGCTTTGAATCCGCAAGCAGAGCTTGCTTATAGCTACCGAAGCTTGCATTGCCGCTTATGAAGCGGCACCCCGCCCGCGCTGAGCCCGGGCGGGGCGCCAAAATCTCGCATAGCGGCTTAATCCGTAAGATCCGATGGTATATACTGCTGAAGCTTGTTGTAGTACTCTTGGATCAATTCCTTGTCGGCTTCCGTCAGATTTTTTGTCATAAGAGCCTTTGCCTGCATCAAGGCGTCATCATAATATCCTTCTTGAATAAGCCCCTCGATACTGTCAAGCTCATTCTGTATTGTTACCTGATCGTCAGCGGCTTCCTCGGCTGTCTGGAGCTTAGGAGTGGGAGTGGGTTCAGACTCTGTGTCCTGAACCTCCGTGGTTTCAGCCTCGGCTTCCGCGGCTTCCGCAGCTTCCACGCTTTCGACGGACTCGGTTGCTTCCGGCATTTCCGTTACCTCCGAAGTCGGCGCTTCCGTTTCGGCTACAGTATCGGCGTTTTTAGAACCTCCGCAGGCAGTGAGGGCGCAAACCGCCAAAACTCCTGACAATGTAACTGCTATTAGCTTCTTCATATCAAAACTTCCCTTCCAAATTATTATTTCCTAAGTTTTTATTATTTTTTGTTTTAATCAATCATTTTTTAACCGATAATTCCATACGATACCATACATTTTACACCATGGGCAGCCTCCCACACGGCGCAAAGCTTATCAGCCATCGAAACCACATAGCTCTCTCTGTGCCTCGGCCAAATATTTCCGCAAAGCCACATATGATTTTTGATTATATCCCGCTCTAAGTCCGATAGCTCGGTTAATTTTTCGGCATTTTTAAGAGCTATAGCCGAATGAAGCACGGCGTGCTGAGAAATACTCATTCCGCTGCGTTGCCAATCATAGTAGAACAAATCATGGAGCAGGCCGGCTCTCGCGGCGGCTCTGTAGTTCAGATTAAGCTTTTTGCAAATCAGAAAGCTGTAATACGCTACATTTATACAATGCTGCATCCTGCTGACTCCACAGTGGTGCGAACACATATCAAGTTTTTTAAATTCCGGAGCTTCAATTAAATCGCCGACAACCTCCAAAAACTCATTGTAAAGATTATTGTCTGAATTAACCATATACAACCTGCTTTCAAGCTTATTTTATTTAACATAACTCCACGTACTTAAAATTATACACTGATTTTTAATAAAAATCAATAAAAAATTATATCCAATAATGCCGCGGGGTAATTATTAAAAATAGTACAAAAAGACGGCGCATTCAGCGCCGCCTTCTACCTACTGATTTTGAATTAATCGGGAATTTGCTCGCTTAAAACCACGTTAACGGTTTCGGTTTTTCCCGTTGCATACTTGTATACCTCAAGAGTAACGGTGTCGCCCGGTGACTTTGTATCCTTATAATCCGTAAGATCCGAACCGCTCGTTATTGCCTGACCGTCAATCTTTGTGATTATATCGCCCTGCTGAAGACCCGCGTCCAACGCGTTTTGTGTTGTGATTGCCATAATCTGAGCGCCCTCGGGCCAACCGTACCTCTGCGCGTAATACTGAGTGACATCGCGTGTCGAAATACCGATTACGGGTCTGCCCTTAACATAGCCGTATTCAAGCAAATCTGAGATTATCGGCTTTGCCTCGGAAATAGGAATGGCAAATCCCATACCCTCAACTCCCGTAGTTGAAACCTTTACGGTGTTTATGCCTATTACCTCGCCTCTTGAATTTACAAGAGCGCCGCCCGAATTACCGGAATTGATAGCGGCATCTGTCTGAATAAGGTTCATGGTTCTGTTATCAACGGTTATTGTTCTGTTTACCGCGCTTATAATGCCCTGTGTAACGCTACCGAAGAATTCAAGACCCATAGGATTACCTATGGCAATTGCGGTTTCACCAACCTCAACGTTCTCCGAGTTACCGAGTACAGCTACAGTCAGCTCCTCTGAAGAATTGATTTTTATAACCGCCAAATCCGTTTGTTCATCGGTGCCGATAATTTCCGCTTCATATTCCGAGCCGGTGTTAAGCTGGACGGTAACGGCGCTTGCATCTTCAACAACGTGGTTGTTTGTAACGATATATCCGTCTGAGCTCATAATTATGCCGGAGCCCTGTGCCTCTGATGTGGTGGTTCCTCCGAACATGCTAACCTGTCCCTGAATTGTGCTTTTTATTCCCACAACGGCAGGTCCGACCTCTTTGGCAATTTGAGTGGTGTCCTTTTCGCCGTCTGTGGAAGCCGTTTTGGTAATGCCGCTTGTTGTTGCCGCGCTGTCATCCGTTTTAAGCTCCTGCGAAAGTGTTGCCTTATTATCGACAGTGCTGCTTTGCGCGCCGAGCGAATGTCCGAGCGCAAACGCGCCGCCCAGAATTGCCAGATTGAGTACAGCGGCTGCCAGCAGAGCAGCTACATATCTCATGGGCTTTCGGTCTGTCTTGGTCTTCTTATTCTTTTTACTGTTTACGTGCTCGTTATAAGGAACGTTTCCGTTTCCGTAATTATGCGCGTAATTATAACCGTTGTTATACGCCTGATTGCTGTATGCCGCGCTTTTATATGTTTCATTGGAGCTTTCATTGTTATGTTCTGTATTTACAGTGTTATGCCCTGTATTTACGGTATCTATCGTTTCTCTCGCGTTGCTGCCGAGCGCCGACCCGTTTAGCGTATAGGAAGATTTGGCGCTCGCTTCCGTTGTATCGGCAACCTCGATTTTTGCCTGTGCCTGACTGGGAGTGTTTTCCTGAGACGCGGGCGTTTCATTCATCTCGATTGCGGCGGTGTGGAAAACACCGTCATCATTTATACCATTGCTTAAGCCATCGCTTTTGCTTTGGTTATTTAAGCCATTATTTCCCGAATTTAAATTCTTTTCGAATTCGTCCATTACACAATACCTCCTGTATATATTCAAATAATTTAATATTGACAATTTTAAAGGACTTTGTTTATATCCCTGTCGCAATTATCATTATATACGGAATATATTAAAAAACTATGACGAAAATGTAAAAGAATTGATTAATTTAAAAAATATGCCTTAAGCCGATAAAACAACGTTTTTACGCCGATTTTATATATTCACAATCATTTTCTCGCTATAGATTTATTTAAATCGTTTAAAAATTTCACCGGCTTAGGATGCGTTTTTAAGCTGCAATCTCAGCTTATCGGCTATCATTGCGATGAACTCCGAATTGGTAGGCTTGCCCTTAATTTGTGATACCGTGTAGCCGAACACATTATTTAGGGTATCCATATCACCCCTGTCCCATGCCAATTCAATCGCGTGTCTGATTGCGCGTTCCACGCGGCTTGATGTTGTTCCGAAATCCTCGGCAATTGTCGGATATAGCTCTTTGGTTACCGAATTCATAATATCCAAATCATAAATCGCCATCATTATAGCACGTCTTATGTATTGGTATCCCTTTATATGAGCGGGTATTCCTATCTCGTGTATAACATTTGTGACCATCGCTTCAACCTGACTGTAGTCAAACTTCTTTGCGTTAACGCTCCAATTTTTTGCCATATCGACGCCTGTGGTTATAGGAGCCGCCATCATCGTTATACGATTGATTAGAGCATCATAGTTTACCGGCTTCAGCATACAATACTCAACACCCGATGAATTTGCGAATGCGGTTACCGTTTCATTTAGTACCGAGCTGGCAATCAAAATATGAGGACGCTTTTTAAGCTGTATTCTGTTCAGTCTTTCCAAAACTCCTATACCGTCAATTGTCGGTAAAACCAAATCCATAACCAATACGTCCGCATCGCTGTTTTTGACGAGCGTCGGCACTTCAAGTCCGTCGTATACACAGCCCACAACTTCAATTTTTGTTGTCTGCCGCATGTAATCACATAATCCGTTGGCAAACTCCTTGTCAAAATCCGCTACCGCTACTTTAATCTTTTGATTGATTTCCATATTAACTCTCCTATTTCAGATTATTTTTTTATGATTACTTATCTTAGCTATATATCTTAGCAATATTAAAAAGATGTCGAAAAAAGATGTCGTAATTACTTTGTAAGAAATATGCCAAGATTTGGTAACATTTGATAAGCAGATTATACCTCTTTTCGGGATTGCTGTCAAGTTATGTGACAAACTTCGACCCAAAAAACTATAAATATATGAAAAAAGGGTGAAAAAATCACCCTTTATGAATTATTTTTTTATATTTTCAATAAAAATTCCGTAACCCATTGTCGGTTCATTTACCAGTACATGTGTTACAGAACCTATTATTTTGTCGTTTTGTATAATGGGACTGCCGCTCATACCGCAAACAATGCCGCCGGTTTTGGAAATTAAATCCTCGTCCGCGACCTTAAAGACTATGTTCTTGCCATCTTCGCCGGAATGATTAATTTCAATTATTTCGATTTTAAAGTCTCGAATTTTGTTACCTTCCACATTGGATGATATATATGCCTCGCCAAGCGCCGCGTCGTTATGCGTTCCCAAAGGAATAGGCTGCCGCACCGAAATTAAATTTTCCGGGTTTGAAACCGTTCCGATTATGCCGTATTCGCTGCTGCTTTCTATTTCACCGATTTTAAGTTTATTTTCGGAATATATTCCTATAAGCTCTCCGGGAGTACCTGCCTCGCCCTTGCGTACACCCGCGATTTCCGCCTTATATACATCGCCTATTGCGCCGCTTTCATTATTCAATATTCCAATATCGCTTATGCTGTGTCCGATTGCCGCAAATTCGCTTGTCTGCGGGTCATAGTAGGTAATCGTTCCAACGCCCGACGCCGCGTCACGTATCCAAGCTCCTATTTTAAGCTTGCCGTCCTCAGCCGAACGAATGGGCGTAAGACTCGCTTCTCTTTCCGCGCCGTTCTTGTCTTTAACAGTCAGTGTTACATTTTCGCCGTCAACAGAATTTAATATTTTTTCAAAGGCTTCAACACTCTCAGCGGAAATGCCGTTTATGGCAATAATGGTATCTCCTGCGTTAATACCGGCTTTTTTGACGGGAGAGCTTCGTGAGCCGTCCTCGGTCTCGATTTCACCAAGGCTGTCAACATATATTCCGGCAAACCTCAGCGAAACGCCGATGCTTTGTCCTCCCGGAACAACAAGCTTTTCAGAATTTTCACCGCTTGCGGTCATTGCGAATGAGCAAACAGAGCCGATTACCAAAAAAAGCGCCGCAATCCTTTTAAACCATAAACACAATATTCACATACCTCCTTTGCACTTTGTTTTCGACAATACCTGTCTTATGTATTATTATCGAAAGAACGGCTTAATAAAGATGTAATAAATGAAAAAGCGGGGCAACAATACCTGTTGCCCCTGATTTCACTAATTGTTGTTTTGGTTTTGATTATTCTGATTTTCCTTCTGCTTTTGCGAATTCTGATTATTACGGTTTTGGTTCTGGTTGTTCTGGTTTTGATTGTTGTTCTTGTTCAACATAGTTGGCCTCCTAAAAAATTAAAATTTAAAATTTATTTTGCGGGTATAGTTTTCACTAAAATAAATTTAATATACATATTTTTGTAAACTTTTAATTTTTAGTGAATAAACTAAATAAACGGATAATACAAGGAGGAATAAGATTGAAACAAAATTATGCCGCCGGAAGCAGAGGCGCTGCCGGAAGCGGCGCGTTTTCAAAAAAGAATATTAATGAAGAAATCCCGCTTCCGCCGCCTGCGGACGGTGAAAATCAAGCGCTGTATGACCGCGTCATAAATCCGCCGTCTTACAGCGGAACGGAACGCTTTTTCAGCGTTCCGAGCAACATGAATAAAGAATCTACCGTACTTAAACAGTATTTGCAAAGCTTTTGCGGTCAAAATGTGTGTGTGGCGTTCTGGGGTCAAACAGGCGGAAAATTTGAAAAATGCGGTACACTCAGAGATGTGGGAGGAGATTACATTTCTATTAAAGATAACAAGTCAAAACGCCTAATCATTACAAATATGGATAAAATAAAGTATATAAGCGTGTTCTGCGTTTGAATGAATAAAGAGCGATTAATAACGGGCTTTTATCCTATATTTAGCTTATTGTATAATATGCACAAAAACAATAAATCAAATTTGCACAATATCAACAAAATTTTCTATTGAAAAAACACACAAAATGTTGTATGATATATGCATACCACAACTAAACAATCTTTTTTTCATTTCCTTCTGCTTGGGAAACCGAGCAGAACACTCCCGACCGAGATACATTTTATCTCGGTCATTTTTTGTATGACGGTCATTTTTTAATATGAAACATTAAAAAATTTCAAAAATGGTTTCAACATAATAAACAGTTCCGCAATTAAACAGTTCCGCAACAGAGACGCGCAAGCATAAATCTTTTTTAATTTCCTCCGCACCAAAACTCTTTATATACATAAAATACATTGAGGTGTTGAAGATGAGCAAGTATTCTGTTTTTGCATTTATCGGCGGTGACAGACGTCAGATTTACGTAATCTCAGGGTTCGCCGGTGACGGCTATACAGTAAATGTTCTGGGGATTGACTGCCCGGAGCTTTCGAACAGGAAAAATATAATTCTATGCAATGATTTATATGAGGCGGTAGATAATGCGGACTTTATTGTTCTGCCGGTTCCGTATTCATCAATTTTAAATAACGACAATATAAATACTCCTCTTTCGGAAAATAAAATAAGGGTAAGCGACTTGTTTGCATCGGGAGTAAAGCTTCGGAATAAACTGATACTTGCGGGAAAGGTTGACGAAAGATTGCGTGCGCTGGCGCAACTCAGCGGAGCCGATGTTATAGATTATATGAAACGTGAGGAGCTTGCCGTCTTAAACGCCATACCGACTGCGGAGGGTGCAATCAAAATAGCTATGGACGAACTGCCCGTTACATTGCACGGCTCGCGGTGTCTGGTAACCGGCTTCGGGCGTGTTGGCAAAATATTATGCAATACACTAAAAGGCTTGGGAGTCGAGGTGACAGCCGCGGCAGGGAAAAAGAGTGACCTTGCGTATATCGGCGCGTATGGCTATAAAGGTGTAGATATAGGAGACCCGTTAAAAAATTCAGAAAAATACGATGTGGTATTTAACACAGTTCCGGATCTTATTATAAACGCTAACATGCTTCGCTCTCTTAGGAAGGATTGTTTGATAATAGATCTTGCCTCAAAGCCGGGCGGCGTGGACTTTGATGCCGCGAAACGAATGGGACGTAACGTGATTTGGGCGTTATCCCTGCCGGGAAAAACAGCGCCGCTTACAGCAGGCAATATAATACGTGATACCATTAACAATATAATAAGCGAGCAAGCGAGGTGATAACATATATGACAGATACGGTTAAAGATTTAAAAATCGGAATAGGTATTACCGGTTCTTTTTGCACAATAAGCAAAATTCCGCCGGTTATATCGGCTTTGGCAGAAAAAGGATATGATGTTTACGCCGTGCTTTCCGAAACAGTGGCGGATACTGACACACGATTTGGGAAAGCGGAGGATTTAAAAAATACATTAAAGGAAATCACCGGTAAGGAGCCGCTGACAAAGCTGACCGAGGTTGAACCGATAGGACCTAAAGCGTCTTTGGATATTTTGGTAATAGCCCCCTGCACCGGGAACACAATTTCAAAAATCGCCAACGGCATAGCCGATACGTCTGTGACATTGGCGGTAAAATCTCATCTGAGGAACAATCGTCCTGTTGTAATAGCGGTTTCAACAAATGACGGTTTAGGCGGAAACGCCCCAAATATAGGAAAGCTGCTTTCGAGAAAAAATATCTATATAGTGCCGTTTAGACAAGACGATTGCATAGAAAAAGAGAACTCGCTGTTATCAGACTTCAATTTAATTGAGAATACAATAAAATCCGCGCTTAAAGGCAATCAGCTCCAGCCTTTATTGATAACATAGATTGCCGGCTGCGCGGTGTGCTTAAGCCCGCCTTGTCGGCGGGCTATATATTTAATTACCCGTGACCAACAGCTTCATCAGCGCGGCTGTTTCGCGTATATAATTTGATACAGTGGTGTACCATGGTATTTTGGCATGACAGTGTGTCACATCCAATCCGTTCAAGTCGGCAAGCAGAGTGGCTCGAAAAATGTGGAAATCATTGGTTATTGTGGCAGCTGCGTACGTGTTTCCTTGAAAACGCTCATCAAGCAACTGCTTTGAAAACCGGTAATTTTCAAAGGTGCTCGTGGCATTTTCCTCTTTTATTATGTTGCCCGGGTTTACTCCGTTCTCAACCAAATATTTTTCCATTGCGTCCGCCTCGGTTACGGTTTCCTGAAATCCCTGACCGCCGCTCACAACCACTGTGACATCGGAATTTTTTTCGATGTAAACAAGGGCGGCATCCAAACGATACAAAAGCGGCAGAGAAAGCTGCTCGCCGTGCAGACCCGCGCCCAAAACTATCAGTGCGTCCTCATCATATGTAACATTGTCACAGCTTCCATAAATAAATAAGAAGCAGGAAAACGCCAGCTCAAGACACAGCCCTATGGCTATTATGTATTTAATTATTTTCAGCAGCCTGTTTTTGTTAAGCCTATTGTAAAATATACCGTATAACAACAACACTGCTCCCGCAATCGGGGTTAATATGATTCCGAAATCAATATTCGAAAGCATGAGCATTACACAGCCAAGCACGATAAGTATCGCACCGAATATAATACATATTACTCTAATAAAATTATTCATAATCCACCTCTTGACAATAGTTTCAATTTGATGTTATATTATACCATAAAAGATAAAGAAATGGGAACTTTTTCTGTAATTTTACCGTCTAAATGTATAAAGTGTATAAACAACTTATAAATAAATTATAAATATTTATATTGGTCAATTAAGAAACGACTGTAAGGGGAGAGGAAAATGAAGAAGATTTTAGTAATGGCGGCAATACTGGCGGGAGTGTTATCTGTGATTTGCGTTCAGGCTTATGCTCAAGTAGGAGATATTACGGATACAATTTACACAACCGATATTTTAACGCAGGTAGACGGACGCGACATCAAGAGCTATGCCATAGACGGTGAAACAATGATAGCTCTTGAGGATTTGGAGGATTACGGATTTACCGTATATTATAATGATAACATAAGAACGGTGTTTGTGACAAAAACGGGAACCGTTGATGAAAGCTTTAATCCTGCGGTTTCAAGAGGAACCGTGGGAGGCACGGACGGATATGTCTATGAAACGGATATAAAGGCGTTTTTAAACGGCGAGCAAATAGACGCGTATGCCATAGACGGCAAAATGGTGGCAAAGGTTGAAGAAATGGGCGCTGTTACCGACTTTGGAAGCTTTGTCAGAACCGAGTATAAGTCAAACCAATATATGATGGGCTATACATATGACGATGAAAAGCGTCTGCTGTCACTTGATACAGAGATTAGCAATTACGGCAGCTATAAGGATGAGGCGGACTTTTATCTCGGAACCTTTACACCCTGGGGCGCAGGTTGCTATACAAATATTCATAATGAAAATGCATGGCTTATTGAGAAGGTATTGGGCGGATTGCCTCACGGTGACAGAGCATGGTATAAGAAAATGATGTATTCGTCGGGGCTTGTCTATAATATCGGCGGAGTTGTTGAGGCATACGGTCTGGACTTTTCGGGACCCGTGTTCAGCGAGGACGGTAAAAGGCTGTACTTTAAGAATTTTTATGATGATGGAGCGAGCTATGACTGCAAGCAAATGGAGCTGTACAGTCTGCACATATATCCCCTTGACGAGGCGGAGTATAACAGGGCGGCAACACACGTAACCGAAAGCGGTATGAACGCGTTTATCAATATTACGGATGAGATTATTGCCGATTTAGACAGCGTATTTTCCGAATTAAATCTGCCGGATGCGAGCGCGGACGGAATTTCAGCTCCGATTTACAGTGTCGGCGGCAGAGATTTTGTGCGGCTTGAGGACTTAAATAACAGCGGATTTTTGGTTTCTCAGGATAAAACCTCAAAGCTGCTTACGGTAATCAATATGCCCGAGCTTAAAAATAAGAGGGTAAACACAGCGGTTAAAACCGGCGGTTACGGCAGTTATGTAAACGAGAATGAATGTATACCTATTATAAACGGCAATGTTTTCCACAACGGTTTTAACTACAACAGTGATATTGTTTTTATGTATAACGGTGATTATTATTTAGCGGTTAGTGCGCTCGCGTTGGATTATTACGGGTCGCCTAAGCCTGAAGCGAGTTATTTAAATCAATGCACAACCATGTTTATAGCATATGATGTATATGATAATTATGTAGGAATTAACGGAGTGAAAATTAAGACTGATGACAGCTTTGAATATTATGGTTATAACAGAAGTATTGATATAAGTAATCTTACCAAAACTATTGATATTGGCAACGGTGAAGTCAGAGTATACTGTGATGAGTATGAATATATAGGCAATTCTGTTCCGGAAACCGGATACTCAAATCAAGTTTTGGTAATAACGGGCAATGGGCTGATTACAGATGCGGCGCTTTATATTATTGATTATATAATCGCGGACGGCGATGTTTATGATGTTGATGCAGGCAAGTGGCATGTTGATTATGACGAAAGAGGAAATGATTTGATTATAAAGTTAGATCAGAATAATAACACATACCTTTTTGATTTGGATACCTACACAGTAAGTAAAAAATAAATATTAAAATGGCGCTCAAGCACAAGCAGAGCGCCTTTTGAATATAATAGATAAGATAGAGAAAAAAGTGAAAAAAGATAAAAAAGGGTATTGACAAAGAGAAAAAAGCGTGATAATATAATAAAGCTGTCGCTGACGCGGGCGCAAAATAGAGCGCGGAGAAGAGACGTGGTCGGCGGAGGATAAGCTGGGTCAATAGAAAAAATTCAAGAAAAATTTCAAGAAAAAACAAATTTTTTAGAAAAAAGGTATTGACAAAGCGAGAAAGATGTGGTAAGATTTAAAAGTTGCTGCGGAGAACGCAGCGGGCTTGCTTATTGCAGCGGAAGCCATGAATCCGCAAGCGGAGCTTGCTTATTGGAGCGGAAGCTCTTGGTCAAAA
>CAYTZR010000054.1:0-11128 GCA_964442605.1 uncultured Oscillospiraceae bacterium | reverse complement strand
GCCTGCGCGCCTCACGTGTTCGCTAACGCTCACCTACCGAAGCTTGCATTGCCGCCAAAGTGGCGGCACACCGTAGGCGGCAAAGTCGCAAAAGCTTTGCTGCGCTCGGGTCCGGCTCGTATAAAGTAGTCCTTTAAGAAAAAAGTAAACGGATTAAGGCAGTAAACAAGGTTTGGCACCCCGCCAGGGTTCGGCGAGCGGGAGTGACCACACCTGTCAAGGTGTGTGGCTATTAAAGTAGTCCATTATATCAGATAAACGAGGTCACAAACCATTATCATGGTTATATATGCTGGGTCTGGCTCGGTTAAGGTAGTCCGTTAGGACTAAAAAACTGGAATTAGGATATAAAGAAAGTGAGCAAACATCTATTAATATATTCTTGCCCCTGCGGGGCAGTCACCTGCGCGCCTCACGTGTTCGCTAACGCTCACCTACCGTTGCTTGCATTGCCGCCAAAGTGGCGGCACACCGTAAGCGGCAGAAAAGTCGCGAAGGCTTTGCCGCGCTCGGGTTCGGTAACGTTATCTGTAATAATCCGGATTGAAAAAACTTTTTTATCTAAAGTCTGCATATATTACATGTGTCCGCTATACAATATATTATTAACAAAAACTCCATAAAAATAAACACGTATATATAATATATCTGTACATAATAACTAAAATAAATATTTTTATAAATATTTATTGACAAAAGCGGTTAGCTGTGGTAAACTAAGCATATCAAGGGTTAGTGTCAACTAACCCTCATGAGAATATCTTACGAACAAGCCTTGCGGGCAGACATGACTAAATATATTCGTGGCTCTGCGCGTTCAGGCTGTGTTAATAATTTTAAGGAGGAATTTTTATGCCGCTGTCTATGGTTAGGGAAGGCGAAAAATGTAAGGTTGTTAAAGTGACCGGTAAGGATGAAACACGGCGTTTTCTGGAAAATCTCGGCTTTGTTGAAGGCAGCGAGGTGACTGTTGTGTCCGAAATTTCGGGGAATTTGATAGTCAACATAAAGGACTCCCGCGTTGCGATTGACAAGTCTATGGCAAACAGAATTGTCGTCTGATTTTGGCTTGGTAATAATAAAAGATACTTTTCAGAAAGGATAGGGTGATTATGAGGACTCTCAGGGATGTAAAAATCGGGGAGACGGTTAGAGTTGCGCGTATTAATGGAGAAGGCGCAGTAAAACGCAGAATTATGGATATGGGGCTGACTAAGGGTACAGAGGTATATGTGCGTAAGGTTGCGCCGCTTGGCGATCCTGTGGAATTAACTGTTCGCGGTTATGAGCTTTCGATAAGAAAGGCAGACGCGGAGATGATAGAGATCAGCTAAGGCATTATTAATTTTTTGATTTTTTTTAAACAAAGGTTAGCGGTTGCTAATTCGCATACAGGAGGTAATAAAATGTCTGTTAAGATTGCACTTGCCGGAAATCCGAACTCCGGTAAAACAACTCTGTTTAATGCCCTGACGGGTTCCAATCAATACGTAGGAAACTGGCCTGGCGTTACTGTTGAAAAAAAGGAAGGAAAACTAAAGGGCTATAGTGATGTGGTAATCATGGATTTACCCGGCATCTATTCTCTTTCACCGTACACGCTTGAAGAGGTGATTGCGAGAGATTATTTGATAAACGAGCATCCCGATGTCATTTTGAATATTATCGACGGCACAAATCTTGAGCGTAATTTGTATTTGACAACACAGCTCACAGAGCTGGGAATTCCGGTTATCATGGCTGTAAACATGGTAGACGCGCTTAAAAAGAGCGGCGATTCGATTAATTATGATAGGCTGTCAAACGCTCTGGGCTGTCAAGTTGTTCCGATTTCGGCTCTTAAGGGAACCGGTGTTAAGGAGGCTGCGGCAAAGGCGGTTAAGCTTGCCGAAAAGAAAAAAGCGGTTCATGTGCACGCTTTTGATAATAAGGTTGAGGGCTGGCTTTCGGAAATTGCCGAAAAGCTGGGCAGCGATGTGCCTGATGAACAGAAGCGTTTTTATGCAATCAAGCTTTTTGAAAAGGATAGCAAAATCGGCAATAATCTAAAGTCTGTACCCGATGTTTCCGGTATCGTCAAAAAAGCCGAGGCTGAAATGGACGATGATACAGAGAGTATCATCACAAACGAGCGATATAACTACATATCTTCGATAATTAAGGGCTGCTATAAGAGAAAGTCCGCTAAAAAGCTGACAACCTCTGACAAGATTGATAAGGTTGTTACCAATCGCTGGCTGGCGCTGCCGATTTTTGCGGTTGTTATGGTAATAGTTTATTATATTTCGGTAACCACTGTTGGAACTTGGGCAACAGATTGGGCAAACGACGGTGTATTCGGCGATGGCTGGCATCTGTTCGGCATAGGCTCTGCGGCATATGAAGAAGCAAGCGGCGAATATGAAGTTGAGGCGGCAAAGATAGACGCGTTCATTGAAGCCGCTGAGGAAGATGGAATTGATGTTGACGCATTAAGCGAGACTCTTGAAGAAGAAGAACCGGACGAGGATGTTATCGCGGAGTTCTTAACCGAGGCTGCCGGTGTATCAGCGGTTGCGGATATCGAGAATGAGGACGGAGAGGTTGAGGAGTCGTTTGATGTCTCAGCCGCGGATTTCGAGGCTGCATTGGAAGCGGAAGAACCCGATCCGGCTGATTTCGGCGTATGGATTCCCGGTATTCCGGTTTTACTTGAAAGTCTGCTGACAGCAATAGGTACTGCCGATTGGCTCAAGAGTCTGATTTTGGACGGTATTGTTGCCGGCGTCGGCGCGGTACTCGGATTTGTACCGCAGATGCTTGTTCTGTTTATATTCTTGGCATTCTTGGAAGCTTGCGGTTATATGGCTCGTATAGCGTTCATCATGGACAGAATTTTCAGAAGATTTGGTCTCTCCGGTAAGTCGTTTATACCTATTCTTATAGGTACGGGCTGCGGAGTTCCGGGTATCATGGCATCGCGTACCATAGAGAACGAACGTGACAGAAGAATGACTATTATGACAACAACGTTCATCCCCTGCGGAGCAAAGCTGCCGATTATAGCGTTGATTTCCGGCGCTCTGTTTGGCGGAGCATGGTGGGTTGCGCCCAGTGCGTACTTCGTTGGGATTGCGGCGATAATTGTATCAGGTATTATACTTAAAAAGACAAAGATGTTTGCCGGAGATCCCGCTCCGTTTGTTATGGAGCTTCCGTCTTACCACCTGCCGACGGTAGGTAATGTGCTGCGCAGCATGTGGGAGCGTGCTTGGTCGTTCATCAAAAAGGCGGGAACAATCATTCTTCTCGCGACAATTCTTGTATGGTTCCTGCAAGGCTTCGGTGTAGAGGACGGTTCATTCGGTATGGTAGAGGATATGGACAACTCAATCCTTGCCGTAATCGGTAACATTCTTGCGCCTATATTCGCGCCTCTCGGATGGGGCGACTGGAAGGCGGCGGTCGCGGCTGTTACAGGTCTTATCGCTAAGGAAAACGTTGTCGGCACATTTGGTATTCTTTACGGCTTCGCGGAGGTCGCAGAGGACGGAACGGAAATTTGGGGAACTCTTTCCTCAACCTACACAGCCCTCGCCGCGTATTCGTTCTTGGTATTCAATCTGTTGTGCGCTCCTTGCTTTGCCGCAATCGGCGCAATCAGACGTGAGATGAATAACATAAAGTGGACTTGGTTCGCGATTGGTTATCAGTGTGTATTTGCATATGTTATTTCTCTGTGCGTATATCAGATAGGAACATTGTTCACAGGAGGCGGATTTGGAGTAGGAACCGTTGTCGCGATTATTCTCGCGATTGCGTTGATATATCTGCTGTTTAGACCCAATAAAGCCGATACGAGACTGAAGACGGTTAAGGCATAGAATACAGGGGTGATTATATGTTGGCAACAATTATTATATCGTTGATACTTTTGGCGGTTGTTGTCCTTATTGTGACAAATATGGTGAAAAAGAAAAAGAGCGGCAAGGGAGGCTGTTCACATGGCTGTGACTGCTGCGGAATGAGCGATATATGTCATAAGAATTAAATTGCTGAAATTGTATATGTTATATATAAAAGTAAGAAAACTTGGGGGACTCGTCCGCGCGATGCGGTCTGTACTCAAAGCGATATGGCTTTACGAGTCCCCCTATCTCCCATAAACGAGGTGAAAAAATGAGTGTTGTAATTGTAGGCGGTCACGACAGAATGCACTGCCGCTACAAGGAGATTTGTAAAAAGCATGGCTGCAAATGCAAGGTTTTTACTCAATGTCCCGGGGACTTTAAGAATAAAATCGGTAATCCCGGTATTGTAGTTCTGTTCACCGGAACTGTCGCCCATAAAATGGTGAATGTTGCGGCAGCACAGGCGCGCAAGACCGGAGCGTATGTCGCGAGAAGCCATACGTCAAGCGCTTTTGCCTTAAACGAAATTCTCGATAATTATTTCGCGAGTAATAATGCGTAGCTATCCGCCCCAACAGAGCGGTATTTTTAAAGGCATAGAGTTAGCAACAGCTAACTCTATGTATAAATAAATTAAAATTCCGCGTAATCCGCGTTACGTTACGCGTTACGTTACGCGTAACGTAATAGGTAATAATAATAATCATATTATTATTCAAGATTATAGTATTGTTCAAGGAGGTTAGAGTATGACGGAAGAAATTATCGCGTTTCACTGCGGTCCGGCGTTGGCGGGAATAAAGCCTGCCAATATTGTCAGCTGCATAAAAGAACAAAGCCCGAATATAAATCAGGAAATTAAGGAATTAAATCTCAGTCTTAATAAAAACGGTATTTATTTTGAGACACTGCATGAGTGCGAGAAGAGTGTGCTCATAATGGTGTACAGGCGCGAAAGGCTTGCTGAATATTTAACCAATCCCGATATTTTCAGCTTTCTCAAAAACCGCGGTTATCCCGCTATCTTTAACCTTGAAGAATATATTAATATGCTAAAGAAACGTATAGCTGAGCGCGGTGAATTTCCTCATGAGATCGGCGCTTTTCTCGGTTATCCGCTTCATGATATTTACGGATTTATTTATCACAAGGATAGGGGATGCAAGTTGACCGGATATTGGAAGGTTTATAAAAATGTTGAGGAGGCAAAGCTGACTTTTTCGGTATATGATGCCTGCCGCAAGGCTATTTTAAATCGTGTAAATTCAGGTCGGCATCTGACCGAAATGTTTGCGGTAACATGAGCTTAGAATACAACACATCGCATATCACGGTGTTTTGTAAATATATAAATATTATTTTTTTATTTTATTTAAGGAGGTTTTACATAATGGGTAAAACAGCGATTATTTATTGGAGCGGTACAGGCAATACTGAAGCAATGGCTGCGGCGGTTTTGGACGGCGCAAAGCAAGCAAATTCCGATACCGCGTTTTTTAGTGTTTCCGAAACTTCTGCGGCGGACGCGCTCGCGTACGATAATCTTGTATTAGGTTGTCCCGCTATGGGCGCTGAGGTCTTGGAGGAAAGCGAGTTCGAGCCGTTTTTTACAGAGCTCGAAGGTAACTTAAGCGGTAAAAATGTCGGCTTGTTCGGTTCCTACGGATGGGGTGACGGCGAATGGATGCGTTCGTGGGAAGAGCGCGTAATTGCGGCGGGCGCGAATTTGGTAAGCGGCGAGGGCGTTATAGCCAATGAAGCTCCTGATGATGACGCGACAACAAAATGCGTGGAGCTGGGCAAAGCTGCTGCGGCTCTTTAAATTTTTTGCGGCGCAGGCTCAACCTGCGCCGCGTAGCGTATGGACAAAAGTTTTTCAATTCGGATTACTAAAGATAATATTTCCGTACCCGAGCGCTGCAAAGCTTTGCGACTTTTCTGCCGCTTCTTAAGCGGCGCAGCAAGCAACGGTAGGTGAGCGTTAGCGAACACGTGAGGCGCGCAGGCGATTGCCCCGCAGGGGCAAGATATAATTAATGATTGATTTAAACCTTTTATCTATATCCTTATTCCTGTTTTTTAGTCCAGACGGACTACCGTGTTCAAGCCTAGCCCGGCATACATCATCATGCTAATGGTTTGTGACCTCGTTTGTCCGATAAGACGGACTACTTTAAAAGGCACACACCTTGACAGGTGTGGTCACTCCCGCTCGCCAGACCCGAGCGGGGCGCCACTTACAGAGTGGCAATGCAAGCAACGGTAGGTGAGCGTTAGCGAACACGTGAGGCGCGCAGGCGACTGCCCCGCAGGGGCAAGATATAATTAGTGATTGATTTAAACCTTTTATCTATATCCTTATTCCTGTTTTTTAGTCCTAACGGTCTAGCGAGTTCAAGCCTAGCCCAGCATACATCATCATGCTAATGGTTTGTGACCTCGTTTGTCCGATAAGACGGACTACTTTATAAGGCACGAACCTGCTGCGCAGCTTCGGTCACTTTCGCTCGCCAAACCCGAGCACTACGCCGAACCCGGGCGGGGCACCGGACCCGAGCGGGGTGCCGCGCATCAAATTTTTACTTTAAAGCCCCGTAAAACATAGCGGCGGCATCTATTCTTGTCAAGACTGAGCCTATAGTTTTATCCGACACATAATCAAACATGTTATGTTTATTTCCCGCCGCAATAAATCCGTCGGGATAGTTAACACCTACACCATCGGTGAAACCGGCGCAAACGGACAGAATTTTTGCAGCCTGCTCAAAGGTTATATTTTCCTCCGGCGCAAACAAATTGTTGCCGATTCCGTTTATAGCGCCCTTATCAACGCATGCCTTTATATACGCGCTTGCCCAGTGGCTTGAGGCATCGGAAAAGGTGCAGTTCTTTTTCGTGGTATAACCGAAAGCGCGGCATATCATTGTCGCAAATTCCGCCCTTGTGATGCTGCCGTATGGACGGAATGTGCCGTCCTCATAGCCGGTAACTATGCCGTTTTCGTAAACGTACTCCGCCGCGGATTTCTGAGTGTCGGTCAGAGACGCAATATCGGGGAATATATCATCACTGCTACCCGATAAATCTTTTACAAGCTGATATGATTTCCTGATTTTTTCCGTTCCGTTTGAGGTCACAACCGCTTCAAGGGTATGTGAACCGGATGAAACACCGGATAGGTCAAGGTAAGAGCTATAGGGCAGATTTATCGCCGCACCCGCCCATACACCGTCTATATAGTAGTCAACCCTCGGCTCCTGATTACGGAAGGTGTAGGGTAAGGCGTAAAACTCAAGAGTGTTTCCGCTCGCGTATAGTGTGTTCTCAACCTTTTTAAAGCTTTTTGCCGATGATTTTCCGCTCTGTATAAACCAGGGCATTGATGTTATGCTGTTAAAGGTTTTTTTCATCGCCGGGGAGCTTATCATGTCGTAATCCTGCGCCTCATACGGCGTGGCTTTGTTGAAGTAGGCTATCAATTTTACCTGCGGATAAGCCATGGGAACGGTCGAATACATTCTCAGCATATTTTGTCGTGCCCACTCCTCGCTCTCTGTGTTCACTTCTCCGCGAGTATAGCGCGCCGAGCCGCATTCGGCAAGCATAATAGGCTTCCTGTCACCGTATTTTCGGACAACCTCTTCAACCATTCTTACGGGATCCGCACCGTCGCCGGCTTTAAAATATATCTCGTTGTGTATGTCATCAAGACTCCAATCTTTGCCTTGAAAATATTTTACAGCGTAGGCTGATATACCAACCCAGTCAACATATTCATCGCCCGGATAGTAATCGTCCATATCCAAATCAATCGGCGAGGCGTGGGATACGCTCCAAACTATCGCGATATTCGGATTTGCTTTTTTGGAAAGATCGGCTATTTTTCGGAACGCGGTTATATATTTCTCCGCGTCGGCTCTTGCCGTCCAAACGTTTACCTCGGCTCCTATTCTCAGAAATATGGGAATTTGTGTGTGCGCGCCGAGAATATCGCAAAATCTGTTTATAAAGTCGGTGTCGGAAATAATACTGTCAAGCAGATTTCCCTCTCCGGGAAAGTTCAGCGCCAGCTCAACAGGAGTACCGCTTGCCTCCGCGCCCGCCAGCATAACCCTGTCGAGCCAGTTGAGAGTTGAGGTGTCACCGTATTCCTGATACGCAAGCGTCATGGAATCTCTATCCTCGCTTTGCTCGCTTACCTGTCCGAAGTATGTTCCGCTTACCGGTTCGTTTTTCGCGCCATAGTAAATTACGGGCTCGTCTGTGAGAGTGTATAAGTCAAGAGTGGAGGGATATGCCAAAATCTTTGCGTTTGAAAGAGTAATGCCGTCATCCCAGCCGAAGTATTCGGAGCAATATATATATTTGTTTAGGTAAGTCACAGCGCTGTCAAAATCACCCAGACGCTCATATGCCTTAATAACCTCATATGTGCGTGAGCCCATAACACCCATTGTATCATCATTCTGAGGCAGTGATTCCATTAACGAAACCGACTGCGTTCCATAGGTGATAATTCCGTAATCATCACCTGCGGCGAGTGCGGCATTATAGCTGTCATCAACCGCCCAAAAGCTGTTGGGGAACTCGTATGCCGAAACGTTAGTAAGCGGCAAGGATAACATAAATGGTAACATTGCCGAAAGTAAAGCTGCCACGATAATTTTTGCGAATTTCATAATTATTCCCTTTCTGTATTCCGTTTCCGATTTAGTTTGTATAAGTTATATAATTTATAGTATTTATTAATAGATTACTATATATTTTTTAATTTGTCAATATTTTTAAATCATGTTTTAATCATTTTACGGCTCCGTTTTATTTGTGAAAACTGCACAAAAATATTTCTGAATATTGGTTATTATTCGGTTGATTATTTCTAAGCTTTAAGTTAAAATAAAATAGATAGATTGTATAAGTTGTATAAATAGATATATTGTATAATAAAGCATTTAAATTTACATATTTGGAGGGTTGAGTTTTGAAATTGTACGAAACATCAAAAATTAAAAATTTCTGTCTCTTGGGGCACGGCAATTCGGGAAAAACCAGTTTGGCGGAGGCGATGCTCTACACTGCCGGCAATATTGACAGGCTCGGAAGGACTCAGGACGGAACAACGGTTATGGATTTTGATCAGGAGGAGATAAAGCGCAAATTTTCGATTTCCACAGCCTTGGCTTCCTGTGAATGGAACGGTTCTAAGTTTAATATATTGGACACACCGGGATATTTTGACTTTGTAGGTGAGGTTCAGCAGGCGCTGCGCGTTGCGGACGCGGCTTTGATTGTGCTTTCCGGAAAATCCGGTCTTACCGTCGGAGCCGAAAAGGCGTGGAAGTATTGTGAGGAAGCAAAAATTCCCAAAATGTTTTTTATAAATAAGGTTGATGACGAACGCGTTGATTACCAAAAGGTGCTTCAGCAGCTCAAGGATAAGTACGGGAAAAAGGTTGCTCCGTTCCAGCTGCCGTTCAGGGACGGAGACAAAATTGTCGGCTTTATCAACGTAGTTGAAAAGGAAGCCAGAATATTTGACGGCAACCGCACAATCACGGGAGAAATGCCTGAGGGTATAGAAGACGAGCTTGAACCGCTGCGTGAGATGATTAACGAGGCGGTCGCGGAACAGTCGGAAGAATTAATGGAAAAATATTTCTCAGGCGAGGAATTCACCCTGCCCGAAATGTATGCCGCGCTGCGCAGCGGTGTTGCGGAGGGGGATATTGTGCCGGTGCTTTGCGGAAGCGCGTATCACAATTTAGGTATACCGTCGCTGCTTAACGCGATTAACGCTTATTTCCCGTCACCTGATTTCAGAGGTGAATTTGAGGCTGAAAAGAAAGACGGAAGCGTGTCTCAGTTTAAGGTTGATACAAGCGATCCGTTGAGTGCGCTGGTGTTTAAGACGGTTGCGGATCCGTATGTAGGCAGACTTTCATACTTCAAGGTATTTTCGGGGGTTATGACTCCGGATACAACGGTATATAACCTAAACCGCGAATCAAACGAGAAAATAGGCAAGATATTTACAATGCAGGGCAAGAAGCAGATAGAAGTCAAGCAGCTTAACGCCGGAGATATAGGAACGGTTACTAAGCTGTCAAAGACTCGAACGGGAGATACTCTGAGCGGTCTTACAAATCCCTGTAAGTTAGAGGGTATTAAGTTTGCTAAGCCTAACATGGAGCTTGCGGTTGTCGCGAAGAACAAGGGGGATGATGAAAAAATCGCGCAGGGTCTTATAAAGCTGATGGACGAGGATAAGACATTCGCCTTTGAGACTAACAAGGAAACAAGACAGCAGCTGCTTAAGGGTCTCGGTGATCAGCATATCGATGTTATTGTATCAAAGCTCAAAAACAAATTCGGCGTTGATATTTCGTTCGAAAAGCCCAGGGTTCCTTATCGCGAAACCATACGCAAAAAGGTTAAGGTAGAGGGCAAGCATAAGAAGCAGTCCGGAGGTCATGGTCAGTACGGTCATGTGTGGATTGAGTTTGAGCCCACGGATCAGGAGGGACTCGTATTTGAAGAAAAGATTTTCGGCGGCAGCGTACCCAAGAGTTACTTCCCCGCGGTTGAAAAGGGACTTCAGGATTCTATGGAGCACGGCGTTTTGGCAGGCTATCCGATGGTTGGCTTAAAGGCTACGCTGGTGGACGGCTCCTATCATGATGTAGACTCCTCGGAGATGGCGTTTAAGATGGCGGCATCGCTGGCATATAAGGCGGGAATGCCGCAGGCATCCCCTGTTATACTGGAGCCTATCGGACACTTAAAGGTATACGCTCCCAACGGCTATACCGGAGATATTATCGGCGATATAAACAAGAGGCGCGGTCAGATGCTCGGTATGGAGCCGATTGGCGACGGAATGACAATGATAGAGGGCGAGGTTCCGATGGCGGAGATGCACTCGTATGCGTCTGATCTGCGCTCTATGACGCAGGCGAGAGGCGATTTTGAGTTTGAGTTCGACAGATATCAGGAGGCTCCTCAAAATGTTATCGACAAAATTGTAGCCGAGGCAAACAATAATTAATAATTTATGATTATGTGATTTCATCACAAAATATGAACAAGGGTCTCGCATTACACGAGACCCTTTAGTGTGTAGATAAGTTACAAATAATGTATTTTGATGAAGGCATTGGCGACATTGCCGGTTTACTGCCGCTTTTTAAGCGGCAAAGCAAGCTTCGGTAGCTATAAGCAAGCTCTGCTTGCGGATTCAA
>CAYTZR010000053.1:0-11514 GCA_964442605.1 uncultured Oscillospiraceae bacterium | reverse complement strand
GCGAACACGTGAGGCGCGCAGGCGACTGCCCCGCAGGGGCAAGATATAATTAATGTATGGATGCATACTTTTTGTTTATATCCAATTCCTGTTTTTTATTCGCAATTTAAATGCGGAATAAAATTTTAAAATACCTGTTGACAAATACAATATAACATGCTATTATTAATATACAAATTGAGTATATCTTCAGGGCAGGGTGAAATTCCCTACCGGTGGTAAAGCCCACGCGCCGCGAGGCATGATTCGGTGAAATTCCGAAGCCGACAGTATAGTCTGGATGGAAGAAGAACAGTTATTATAATTTCGAGTTTTTAATTTTCACTTTAAGCAGCTGCTCCGAAGAATTCTCTTTGGAGCTTTTGTTTTGATTTGAATGCTGTTTTCGGGAGGCGGACTTATGACTGACAGGGATTATATGAGCTTAGCGTTGGAATTGGCGAAGCGCGGCTGCGGACACACATCGCCGAACCCTATGGTTGGCTGCGTTATTGTAAAGGATAATAAAATAATCGGTAAGGGTTATCATAGAAGATACGGAGAGCTTCACGCGGAGCGCAACGCTCTGGCAAGCTGTACGGAAAGCGCGAGCGGAGCGGTTATGTATGTTACATTGGAGCCGTGCTGTCATTACGGTAAGACGCCGCCGTGCACAGAGGCGGTAATCGATAGCGGAGTTAAAAAAGTTGTAATCGGTTCACATGACCCAAATCCGCTGGTGAGCGGCAAGGGCGCGGAAATCCTGCGGTCACATGGTATAGAGGTTGTCGAGGGTGTTCTTAAAGATGAATGTGACAGACTGAACCGGGTGTTTTTCCATTATATACAAAATAAAACTCCGTATGTCGTCATGAAGTACGCTATGACTATGGACGGAAAGATTGCCGCGCATACCGGAGCCTCAAAATGGATAACGGGTGAGGAAGCAAGAAAAAACGTTCATGAGGATCGTAACAGATATTCCGCCATAATGGTTGGTGTGAACACCGTGATAAACGATAATCCATCGCTGACCTGCCGAATTGAAAACGGGGAAAATCCCGTAAGGATAATCTGCGATACAAATCTGCGCACTCCGCCCGCCTCACAGGTTGTCGCTACCGCGAAAACGGTTCGCACAATAATTGCCACGGCTGTTGGCGACGAGAAGCGGACCTATCCGTATTTAAAGGCGGGCTGTGAAATTATGACGCTGCCTTTATTGGGCGGGCATATTGATTTGAATACGCTTATGAAGAAGCTTGGCGAAATAAAGATTGACAGTATTCTGTTAGAGGGCGGAGGAACGCTTAATTGGGCGGCGTTAAGCAATGGTATCGTGAATTTGGTTCAATGCTATATTGCACCGAAGCTTTTGGGCGGAGCGAACGCGAAGACACCGATAGGCGGTATCGGCGTTGATACACCCGATGATGCTTATATGCTTAAAAACACTGTTATCAAAAAAATCGGAGACGATTTTTTACTGGAAAGCGAGGTGGCAAGCGATGTTCACGGGAATTGTTGAGGAAGTAGGCGCTGTTAAGGCGATACAGCGCGGCGCTAAGTCAATGACGCTGACTATAGGAGGCAAGGTAATATTCGATGACCTGAAAGTCGGTGACAGCATAGCTGTGTGCGGTCTGTGCCTGACGGCAACCGAGGTTAATAATTTCAGTTTTAAGGCGGATGTAACGCAAGAGAGCTTAAACCGTTCATCGCTGAGCAAGCTAAGAATTGGCAGTCCGGTCAACTTAGAGCGTGCGATGCAGCTAAACGGCAGGTTCGGCGGTCATATAGTTTCGGGACACATAGACGGCACGGGGATAATAACAAGCGTAAAAAAGGATGATAATGCCGTTTGGTATACAATAAAAGCGGAGCCTAAGCTAATGCGCTATATTATCGAAAAGGGATCGGTGACACTTGATGGCATAAGTCTGACAATAGCGGACGTAAAGGAAAAGGAGTTTAGTGTTTCAGTCATTCCGCACACCTTGTCGGAAACGAATTTAATATATAAAAAAGCCGGCGATATTGTTAATATTGAGAACGACTGCATTGTAAAATATGTTGAGAAGCTTTGCCGAGGAGACAGCGACGGTATAACAAAAGAGTTTTTATATGAATACGGATTTTAGTCAGGAGGTAGAATTAATGTCTGAATACAGCACTGTGCCTGAGGCATTGGAGGATTTAAAGCAAGGCAAGATAATAATGGTGACCGATGATGAAAACCGAGAGAATGAAGGGGACCTTATCTGCGCTGCTGAGTTTGCAACAACACAGAATGTGAATTTTATGGCAAAATACGCTAAGGGTCTGATTTGTATGCCGATGAACGAAGAAATAGCGGAAAAACTCAGCCTTCCGCAAATGGTTTCCCAAAATACGGATAATCATGAAACGGCCTTTACTGTTTCGATTGACCATGTAAGTACGACAACGGGTATTTCCGCGGCGGAGCGGAGTATAACCGCTTTAAAGTGCGTGGATGACAGCGCCAAACCCGAGGACTTCAGACGTCCGGGTCATATGTTTCCGCTGCTTGCCAAAAAAAACGGTGTTCTGGAGCGTAACGGTCATACCGAGGCAACCGTGGATTTGATGAATTTAGCCGGATTAAAGCCCTGCGGTCTGTGCTGCGAGATTATGCGTGACGACGGAACAATGATGCGCAAGGCAGAACTTATTGAGTTTGCGCGGAAATGGAATTTAAAGCTCATAACGGTAAAATCTATTCAGGATTACAGAAAGAAGTATGAAAGGTTGGTAGAATGTGTGGCAAGAACAAAAATGCCCACAAAATACGGCGATTTCAGAGCGTATTGTTATATCAATAAGCTAAACGGAGAACATCACGTGGCTCTTGTTAAGGGCGATATAGGAGACGGAAAAAACCTGCTTTGTCGTGTACATTCGGAATGCTTGACGGGCGATGCTTTCGGCTCGCTGAGGTGTGACTGCGGTCAGCAGTTCGCCGCGGCGATGACGGAGATAGAAAAGGAAGGACGCGGAATTTTGCTGTACATGCGGCAGGAGGGACGCGGTATAGGTCTTATTAATAAGCTGCGAGCCTACGAGCTTCAGGATAAAGGAATGGATACTCTTGAGGCTAACATTGCACTGGGCTTTAAAGGCGATTTGAGAGAATACTTCATCGGCGCGCAGATTTTGCGTGATTTGGGAGCAAAGACATTGCGTCTGCTGACCAACAATCCCGACAAGGTGTATCAGCTTTCGGATTTCGGCATGGAAATTGTTGAGCGTGTGCCTATTCAGATGGATGCCACCGCGCAGGATTTATTCTATCTGAAAACCAAACAGAATAAAATGGGTCATTTTTTAAATTATTAAAGTACAGGAGGAATAACAATGAAGGTTTATGAAGGTAAAGTAGTAAGAGAAAAAAGTGTGAAAATCGGCATAGTAGCCGCGAGGTTTAATGAGTTTATTGTGTCAAAGCTGGTAAGCGGTGCGCTTGACGGACTGAAGCGTCATGATGTGGAAGAAAGCGAGGTTGAGATTGCGTGGGTTCCCGGAGCTTTTGAGATACCGCTTATCGCCTCAAAAATGGCGAAGAGCCGCAAATATGACGCGGTAATATGTCTGGGCGCGGTAATAAGAGGAAGCACAAGCCACTATGATTACGTATGTAACGAGGTTTCAAAGGGAATAGCGAACGTATCCCTTCAAAGCGGCGTTCCCGTTATGTTCGGCATACTCACGACCGATAATATAGAACAGGCGATAGAGCGCGCCGGGACAAAAGCGGGCAACAAGGGTTATGACTGCGCTCTCGGGGCTATTGAAATGATAAATCTGATACGCGAAATTGAGGAGTAATAACCGCAGCAGCAGCCGTATAACAAAATGATTGACAAATAAAAATAATTGAACTATAATCTATTGTGGGTTCGGTGTATACAAAATGTTCCAAGCTTATAAAGCCTGTGTATACCCGCTCATAATACGCAATCGCTAAAATCGGCGCGCACGCGTCGTTTTAGATATATAATATATTACGTAAAATCTACTTTTCATGGATCGAGCGTATAACTTAAAAGAAAGGTGGAGAAGACATAATGAGAATTTATGTTGACAATGCGGCAACTACGAAGCTAAACGAAGACGTCGCAAAAGAAATGATTTCCTGCCTCAATGAGGTTTACGGAAATCCGTCCAGTATTTATCTTGAGGGACGCGAAGCAAAAAAGGCTGTGGAAACAGCCAGAGAAAAAGTAGCAAACGCCATATCGGCGCAGCCGAAGGAAATCTATTTCACCGGCAGCGGTACCGAGGCGGATAATTGGGCAGTAAGAAGCATCGCGAGGTCATATGCGAATAAGGGCAAGCACATAATAACGAGCAGTGTTGAACACCACGCGGTTCTTCACACATGCCAAGATTTAGAGAAGCAGGGCTATGAGGTTACTTATTTGCCCGTTGATGAGTACGGTAAGGTATCACCGGAGGATGTTAAAAACGCAATCCGTCCCGATACTATTTTGGTTTCGATTATGTTCGCGAACAACGAAATCGGAACTATTATGCCGATAAAGGAAATCGGCGAAATTTGCCGTGAAAATAAAGTCATTTTCCATACAGACGCGGTTCAGGCAATCGGTATGGTGGAAATTGACGTGAATGAATTAAATATCGATATGCTGTCTTTGACAGCGCATAAGTTCCATGGTCCGAAAGGTGTTGGCGCGCTGTTTGTAAGGCAGGGAATAAAGCTAACGCCGTTTATCACCGGCGGTGCGCAGGAGCGCGGCAAGCGTGCGGCGACCGAAAATGTACCCGGTATTGTGGGCATGGGAAAGGCGATTGAAATCGCTACCTCGAACATTCCCGAGAAACAGAAAAAGATTTCGGAGCTTAGAGATTATTATATTAAGCAGGTTCTTGACAAGATTCCGTATGCAAGGCTTAACGGACATCCGACAGACAGACTTCCCGGTAACGCGAACATAAGCTTTCAGTTTATTGAGGGCGAGGGCATGCTGCTTCGTCTCGATATGAAGGGAATTGCCGCATCCAGCGGCAGTGCGTGTACGTCGGGTTCTCTTGACCCGTCCCATGTTTTGCTCGCAATCGGTTTAAAGCATGAGGTGGCTCACGGCTCGCTGAGAACAACATTCGATGAGTGCAATACAAAGGAGCAGATTGACTATATAGTTGACTCGCTGGTTGAGATAATCGCGCTGCTCAGAAGTATGTCGCCGCTCTATGAAGACTTTTTAAAGAATAATAAACAGGAGGTTTAAATATGTATAGCGAAAAAGTAATGGATCATTTTTCAAATCCTCGCAACGTAGGAGAAATTCCGGACGCTAACGCGGTGGGTCAGGTTGGAAATCCTCAGTGTGGCGATATTATGAAGATATACATGAAGATAAATGATGATACAAAAGTTATTGAGGACGTAAAGTTTAAGACATTCGGCTGCGGCGCGGCGATAGCAACGTCCAGTATGGCAACCGAGATGGTAAAGGGCAAGACAATCGATGAGGCGTTAGGGCTGACAAACAAGGCTGTTGCGGAAGCGTTGGACGGTCTGCCGCCGATAAAGATGCATTGTTCCAATCTGGCGGAGGAAGCTGTTCACGCGGCGCTTTCCAATTATTACGAAAGCCACGGCATGGACACCTCCGAAATCCCGCAGTGCACGGGCTGCTGTTCCTCCTGCGGAATTGTACACATCACTGATGAGGGTAAAGATGCCTGAAAAAATAGTAATCGGAATGTCGGGCGGCGTTGACAGCAGTGTCGCCGCCGCCCTCTTAAAGGAACAGGGCTATGAGGTTATAGGGCTTACTATGCGCCTTTGGGATGGTGAAACAGTTGGCGGCGTCTTTCGGGACGGTACCTGCTGTTCCCTGTCCGCGGTTGAGGACGCGAGACGCGTTGCGTATAAGCTGGGGATTGATTACCATGTTTTGGATTTTCGTAAGGAGTTTGAGGATTATGTTATCAACTATTTTGTTGATGAGTATCAGAACGCCAGAACTCCCAATCCGTGTATTGCCTGCAATAAGTTTTTAAAGTTTGACGCAATGCTTAAGAAGGCTAATTTGCTCGGCGCGAATTTGATAGCTACGGGTCACTATGCCAGGGTAGAATATGAAAACGGAAGGTATTTGCTAAAGCGTTCATACGCTGTCTCAAAGGATCAGACCTACGCTCTTTACTCACTAACTCAGAAGCAGCTTACGGCTATTCGTATGCCTTTGGGCAAGCTCTCCGGAAAGGAACAGGTGCGTGAGCTCGCGGAAAAGCTGGAGCTTCCGACCGCGTCAAAGCCGGACAGTCAAGAGATTTGTTTTGTGCCGGACAATGATTATGTTTCATTTATCGAGAGGCGCACGGGAATAAAATCCGAGCCCGGAAATTTTGTTGATAAAGACGGCAATGTTTTGGGCAGACACAAAGGGATTATTAATTACACAATCGGTCAGCGAAAGGGAATGGGTATCGCTTTCGGAAAACCAATGTTTGTGACCGGAATTAATCCCGTGACAAATGAGATTACTCTGGGCGAAAAGGGCGCGGAGTTCTCAAGCAGACTGATCGCGGATGACCTCAACTTTATAACGTTTGATGATTTTAACAAGCCGTTCAGGGCGCTTGGAAAGGTGCGTTACGGCTCGGCTCCGGCGGAGTGTACAGTCAGCCCCGCTGAAAACGGCTGTGCAGAGGTGATATTCGATACGCCTCAGAGAGCGGTTACGCCGGGACAGGCTGTTGTATTTTACGATAGCGCCGGTGATGCTGTGATTGGCGGAGGTACTATAAAATAGGAGTGATTACAATCGACTTTTTAAGTTTAAGGCAGGGTATAATTGAAAATGATTATAAGAATTTAAACGACCGTCAGAAGCAGGCAGTATTTACAACTGACGGTCCTATTTTGGTGCTGGCGGGGGCAGGCAGCGGCAAGACGACTGTCATTATACATAAAATAGCTCATCTGATAAAATACGGAAGCGCCTATGGCAGCAGTAATATACCGCGTGATTTTTCGGAGCAGGAGCTTGAATTTCTTGAGTGGTACCGCGACGGAGAGCTTGATGAGCTGAGTCCCGAGCTTGAAGAGTGTCTTTCCGAAAATCCCGTCAGACCGTATAATATTCTCGCTATTACCTTTACCAATAAGGCGGCGGGAGAGTTAAAGTCGAGACTTTCCGCGTATCTTGGTGAAATCGGAAATGATGTGTGCGCAGGTACGTTCCACTCGATGTGTGTACGTATTTTAAGGCGCGACATTGATAAAATCGGTTATGAAAGAAGCTTTGTTATCTATGACACGGCGGATCAGCTGACAGTTATGAAGGACTGCCTGAAGGAGCTTAACATAGATGATAAAAAATATCCGCCCCGAAAGGTACTGAGCCTGATAAGCGGCGCGAAGGACAAGCTCATCGGAGCTAACGAATACTTAGGCGAGGTGCGGAGCGACTTTTATTTAAAGACGGTTGGCGATCTTTATAAGCTTTACCAAACTAAGCTAATTAGCAACAACGCTCTTGATTTTGACGATTTGATTATGCTGACGGTTCGTCTGTTTCAAGAGTTTCCGGAGATTCTGGAGAAATATCGGAACAGGTTTAAATACATACTGGTGGATGAATATCAGGACACAAATCATGCTCAGTATAAGCTTGTAAGTCTGCTTGCCGCAAAGCATAAAAATCTTTGTGTCGTCGGAGACGATGACCAGAGCATATATAAGTTCAGAGGAGCGGACATACAGAATATTCTGGGATTTGAGGAGGAATTTCCAAATTGCAAGGTAATAAAGCTTGAAGAAAACTACCGTTCCACACAGTATATCCTTGACGCAGCCAACAGTGTTATAAGACACAATAACGACAGAAAGGGCAAGGAGCTGTGGACTTCAAACGGCAAAGGTGAAAAGATAAGCTTATATATTGCCGACAACGAACACAGCGAGGCACAGTCAGTAGTCGATAATATATACAGGCTGAATACCAATTTTAACGATATAGTTATTCTTTACAGAGTAAACGCGCAGTCTCGTATTATAGAGGATACGCTGCTGCGCAACGCTATACCCTATAAGGTTCTGGGCGGATTAAGGTTCTATGACAGGAAGGAGATAAAGGATATAGGTTCGTATTTAAGGCTTGTTGTCAATTCAAACGATGATGTGGCGCTGAGACGTGTTATAAACGAGCCAAAGCGCGGAATAGGCAATACAAGCGTTGATAAGCTGAGCGCGATTTCAGCGGTGGAAAACATAAGTATGTTTGAAGTCTGCGAAAGAGCCGATGAGTTCCCCGAGTTTAATTCCTCTGCCGCGGGCAAGCTGAAAAAATTTGCCGAGCTGATTAACGGGTTAAAAAACGAGCTTGCGGAAGGAATGGGACTTGAGCTGTTTGTAAAAACGGTAATGAAGGCTTCGGGAATGATTGAAGCGCTCAATAAAGAAAAGACAGTGGAAAATCAGACAAGACTTGAAAACCTTAACGAGTTTATTTCAATGGTTCAGGAGGCAGTGCGGGAGGATGAAGATATAACATTGGAGCAGCTTCTGGAAAATATTTCATTGGTGTCGGATATCGATAATTATGACGAGGCACAGGAGGCTGTCACTTTGATGACTCTGCACAGCGCCAAAGGCTTGGAATTTCCGAATGTTTTTCTTGTGGGAATGGAGGAGAGTCTGTTCCCGAGTGCGCGTTCGTTCGGCGTAGAGGAGGAACTGGAGGAGGAACGCAGACTTTGCTATGTCGGTATAACAAGGGCAAAGGAGCGGTTGTTTTTGTCTGCGGCAAGACGGAGAACCTTGTTCGGTCAGACAAAATTTAATATGCCTTCAAGATTTTTAGAGGAGATACCCGAGCGTTTGATTGAAAAAACCGAGGACACTTCATCATACGCATATTCAAAAGCGTCTACTTCCGAGCGCAGGTTCGTAAGAGGAGGCTTCGGCGACAGCGACTTGCTCAAGAAAAAAGAAAAAAGCCGTTTAAATGCCGAGTCTGACGGAATTACTTACAGCGTCGGCGATAGGGTAAAGCACAGAAAGTTCGGTATCGGAACAATTGTTTCGGCGCAGGAAATGGGAAAGGACTGTTTTGTGGTTGTTGACTTTGAAGACGCGGGGCGGAAAAATATGATGGCGGCTTACGCAAATTTTGAGAAAATCGATTAAGAAAAGCGGGACACGATATGTATGATGATTTTGCGAAAATATACGACAGATTTCAGGAAATAGATTATAGCTCGTTTATTGACTTTTATAAGGCTGTTTTTGACAAGCTGAACCGTAAGCCGCGCTCGATTATCGATTTGGGCTGCGGCACCGGTTCGGTGGCTGTGTTGCTTGCTCGTGAGGGCTACAGCGTTACGGGAATTGATATTTCCTCGGATATGCTTGCTATCGCTCAAAATAAGGCTATCGAAAACGGGGCTGATATTCTTTTTTTAAATCAAAGCATGACGGAGCTTGCTGTGCCGGAGCGGGTTGACTGTGTGATTTCGTCCTTGGACTGCATCAATTACTTAACATCGCTCGATGAGATAAAATGTGTCTTCAGCCGTGTGTATGATACTCTGAAACCGAACGGCATCTTCATTTTTGATATTAACTCCGAGTATAAGCTAAGCAATATTTTGGGAAACAATACCTTTGTGTATGAGGACGATGACGCATACTGTGTCTGGGAATGCGGCTATTTCCCGCAGGACGGGGTTACAAGCTTTGATCTCAACTTTTTTATCAGGGACGCCGACAAAAAATATATTCGCTATTCGGAATATCAGGAGGAATTTTTGTATTCGATTGATGAACTGAAGGAGGCTGCCGCCGTATGCGGCTTTGGAAAAATTTCCGTGTATTCGGATCTGACCTTCAATACTCCGTCCGAAAAGACAGAACGTATATTTTTTGTACTGGAAAAATAATTAAATTTTTTGAAAATTAGCTATTGACAAATGCCCAAAACCATAGTATAATATCATCTGTGAGTCGTGGTGAGTCGTGGTGAGTTGAGAGGCTCGCTTATATATTCCTCTATAGCTCAGTTGGTAGAGCATTCGGCTGTTAACCGAAGGGTCGTTGGTTCGAGTCCAACTGGAGGAGCCATAATCGGGACAAACCCGATGCAACAAAAAAGGCTTGAAACCAAGCCTTTTTTTGTTGCGTTTAGAACTTTATTCTTTTTCGATTTTTTCTTTTTTATTCTTGTATATTCAAATTTTTATATATTCAAAGCTGTTAAATGGCGAATACATTACACTTTTCTTTCTACTGTACGAATACATTACCGCCGTTGCGCCCGTAAAGCGTTTTCATTTTTGAATTACTCGCGAATTTTTGAAAAAATTTTGAAAAAATTTTTGCAAATCGCTTGCCAATTCATATATTTTATGATATTATATATATGCTACACAATGAATTGCATAAGGTTTACGAGTTGTAAAAAGACGCGTAAGCTTTGTTTGTCATACCTTATGCAATGTGTGAAATGTGTAGCAACATCAAAACATAGCCGCGTTTTTTTAGTGCGCGGCTGTATAACGCGGCCGCGCATTTTTTATGCGAAAAATTAATTACGGAGGGGTAAGAGTTATGCGAAAAAGGATTTTAAGTTTGGTTTTGGTACTGTCAATGCTTTGCGCGTTTGTGCCGGCGATGACGGCGCAGGCGGCGAGCATCGACATCGGCGACTATGTACAAATGGGGACGTACTACGGCGAGCCGATACTGTGGCGGTGCGTGGACATAGACGAAAACGGCCCGCTAATGCTTGCTGACAAAATCATCTGCCTAAAGCCCTACGACGCGGAAACAAGCGCGAATAGTACTACGGGTTCTCATAGTCGAAGAGGTTCATACGAATCCAACTATTGGGCTGACTCGAATATGCGCTCATGGCTCAACTCAAACGCGGGTGCGGGGAACGTGGAGTGGCTCTGCGGCAATCCTCCCATTGAAAGCGAGGTATATTATAACGCATATGACCAAGAAGCCGGCTTTATGACCAATTTCACAACCGGCGAGCTGAACGCGGTCAAGGAAGTAACGCAGAAATCAATATTATCAACGTATGATAAAGAGCTTGACACGACCGGAGCGACAACGTATCTTTATTATGATTATGACATAGCAGACGTGGTGCAAAACTACGATAGCTGTTACGCGGAAAATATAACGGATAAATTCTTTTTGCTCGATGTAAAGCAGGTAAACGCCGTATATAACAACTCGGGTGTTTTAGGCGAGGATTACTACATAGGAGAGCCTACCGAGCAGTGCGTCGCCAATTCTGAGTATACAAGCTCAAGTCTTGCAGTCGGCAAAAAATGGTATTACTGGCTCCGCTCGCCTCGTGCCTACAGCATCTACTACAATTCTGTCCGCTACGTTTACTCGTCGGGTTCTGTTTACAACTATTATGTTTCATATGGAGACTACGGCGTGCGTCCCGCTTTTTATTTAAATCTGTCATCTGTCATCTTTGAATCGGGCTACGGCACATTAACGTCTCCGTATACTGTCGAGGG
>CAYTZR010000052.1:0-11601 GCA_964442605.1 uncultured Oscillospiraceae bacterium | reverse complement strand
TTAAAAGAACGCAGTGAGCGCGTGAGGCGCGCAGGCGACTGCCCCGCAGGGGCAAAATATAATTAATGAATAGACTTATACTTACATTTATTCCAAATCCCATTTACTTTTTCCTAACGGACTACTTTCTTCAAGCCTAGCCCAGCATACATCACCACGTTAATGGTTTGTGACCTCGTTTATCTGATAAAATGGACTACTTTATAAGGCGCAAACCTACTGCGCAGCTCCGGTCACTCCCGCCCGCCAAAGCCGGGCTTGGCAAAGCTGCAAAAGCGTTGGGCGCGCGATCCGCTATCGGGTAAGGGATATAAGATAGACGATATGACATATGACGAGTGGATAAACAGCCTGACGGATGAGCAAAAGGCGGCGTTTGAGACGAATGTCAAGATGTACAAGAACCGCAGCGGGGATAAGAAGCAGTATGAAAACTATGCCCGGAGGCTCGGCGCGGAAAATGTGCCGAAAACCTTTGACTTATGGCAGGACTTGAAGTATAATAGAGTTGGGGAGTACGAAGATTTAAAAGGCTTTTATCGGTATAAAGGCAATAACTCGAAGGCAAGCCTTAACGATTATCACTGCGCCAAGGAATTGCAGGAGCTGGGTGTTAAAGGGAGTATACATATACCGTCAACGGAAATTGATGTAAAATCGCTTATATTTAACGACGAACATATAAATCAGCAAAGAAAACACGGAGTAAAAGAACAAGAGGCAAAGGAATATATAAGCAACGCACTTGTTTCAATAAGAAAAAGAAACGGGTTGACCGAAAATTATTTTGCAAAAGAGGGTGCAGCATATGTCAATCCTATTGAAAAAAAGATAATGACCGCCTTTAAAGCTAATGAATTTAAAGGCGACGCGATTATAATAACGGAGGTGTTAAAACGATATGGATATTAAGATTAGGTGTCCTTTGACAGACACAGATATAGAAGAATACGACTGTTATTTAATATCAGAGGCGGCAGAGGGAAACATTCCTGAAAACGAAATGCCTTGCGTACAAAGCTATGATATAGAAAAAGGAATTTGCTTAAAATGTAAATTTCATAATATTGAATAAAAGCCGCAGAATAAGGCGGACATTTTTTATGAAGGTGATGAAAAAATGGTTGAAATAATAGACTTTGTGCAATGCCATATAAAGAATAGAAGCATTGATATATGTGAGTGTTTAGATATTCAAAATGTTGTTGACAATTCTGTAGATGAAAGAGTTATTGATTTTAATTTGTCAGCAACGGACAGGCAACTTTGTCTTAACTGTAAAAAAGAATAGACCCAAGTTTATAAAATCAGAATACAGCTTAAAGCGCTTACCGAATCGGTGAGCGCTTTTTATATGGAAATCGCCCGCCCGGTTGCGCGAGCCGCATCCGCCCCTCGCGCTATAGAAGTTGGGTTATTGAAAAAGGGAAATGAGGAATAATGATAACTTTAATATAAACGCGACATTCCCGCCGCCTTGTACGTCCGAAAGAGGCACAAGGCGGCGCGTTTTATACACAAAATTCAAGATTTTTTCTATATTTCCTTAATATTCCTCAATATTTCTCTATATCTCCTCAATATGCTTTATGTATTCGTCTTTGGTGCAAACCTTTAAAATACTAATGTCATTTGAAAGCCTTGCCAAAATTTTGGGCGTATCATCGGTCGAGCCTGTATCGATCACCGTTAGGCTGTTTGCGGGGATATTTGCGATACCGCTGCCTAAGCGTGCCGCTGTGCTACGCACAAGGCCCTCTATACTGTCTTCATCGTTTTTTGTATATAACACAATCTCGGCTGAAAGATTTTGCCGCTTGAAGCGGCTGAACGCCTCCATCGCGCAGTAAAGAACGGTTATTACTCCTATTATCGCGAATATATAAAATACTATTAAAAACGCCTGATTTATCACATTACTCAGCTCCTCCGTAATATTCGGTAATATAATATATGCCGCGCCGCGCCTTTGTGTGAGTAAATTTCGAACTTAAAGCGTAAAATGTAAGAGCCGAACGCTTATTTTGCGTTCGGCTCAAAAAATCAAATACGGTTTTCAATACCTTTAGTACATTCCGTTGCCCGCGCCTGCCATCGCAGCAGCAGCCGCGGCATCGGCTGCCGGATCAGGTTTATCCGCGACAATGCTTTCGGTTGTCAGGATCATTGAAGCTATACTTGAAGCGTTCTGGAGCGCGCTTCTTGTAACCTTCGTCGGGTCAACAATACCACTCTTGAGCATATCCTCATACTCGCCCGTGAGAGCGTTATATCCGATACCGGGATCGCTGCTCTTAACCTTGTTTACGATTACGCTGCCTTCAACGCCGGCGTTATAGGCAATTTGTCTGATAGGCTCCTCAAGCGCGTTAAGCACGATTTGTGCGCCCGTCTTTTCGTCGCCGCTTAGAGTTTCCATAAGAGCCTCGATTGCGGGCAGAACATTGATATATGCCGTGCCGCCGCCGGCTACGATGCCTTCCTCAACAGCTGCGCGTGTTGCCGCGAGAGCGTCCTCAATTCTCAGCTTCTTTTCTTTCATTTCAACCTCTGTTGCCGCGCCGACCTTGATTACAGCGACACCGCCGGAGAGCTTTGCGAGACGCTCCTGGAGTTTCTCTTTATCAAACTCTGAGGTTGTTTCATCCATTTGAGCGATAATCTGATGAATTCTTGCGTCAATCTGCTCTTTATCGCCCATTCCGTCAACAATTATCGTATTTTCCTTTGTTACCTTAACCTGACGAGCACGTCCGAGCTGGTTCACCTGTGTTTCCTTAAGGTCAAGACCAAGCTCCTCTGATATTACCTGACCGCCTGTTAAGATTGCTATATCCTGCAGCATTTCCTTTCTTCTGTCGCCAAAGCCGGGAGCCTTTACAGCGACACAGGTAAACGTTCCGCGAAGCTTGTTGACAATAAGTGTCGAAAGCGCTTCGCCCTCAACGTCCTCCGCAATGATGATAAGCTTTTTGCCCTCCTGAACAATTTGCTCCAGCAGAGGGAGAATTTCCTGAATGTTCGAAATTTTCTTGTCTGTGATAAGAATGTACGCGTCATCAATAACGGCTTCCATCTTTTCCGTATCAGTTACCATATAAGGCGCAATATAGCCTCTGTCAAACTGCATACCCTCGACAACCTCCGAATATGTTTCGGCTGTCTTTGACTCCTCAACGGTTATAACGCCGTTGTTTGTAACCTTTTCCATAGCGTCCGCAATAAGATCGCCTACCGTTTCGTCTGAAGCGGAAATAGACGCTACACGGGCAATATCATTCTTGCCGTCTACAGCCTTGCTGTTTGAGACAATTTGCTTAGACGCGGCATCAACAGCCTTTGCGATACCCTTTCTGACAATCATCGGGTTTGCGCCTGCCGTAACATTCTTCAGACCCTCTCTGACAAGCGCCTGAGCAAGGAGTGTTGCGGTTGTTGTGCCGTCGCCCGCTACATCGTTTGTCTTTGTCGCAACCTCTTTGACAAGCTGAGCGCCCATATTCTCAAAGGGATCCTCAAGCTCAATATCCTTAGCTATGGTAACTCCGTCATTTGTGATAAGCGGAGCGCCGTATTTTTTATCCAAAACAACATTTCTGCCTTTTGGACCCAGTGTAACCTTAACGGTATCCGCAAGCTGATCAACGCCGCTCTGGAGCGCCTTTCTTGCGTCCTCGCCAAATTTGATTTCCTTTGCCATAATTATACTACCTCCTAAATAATGTAAAATCAGAATTAATCAATAATCGCCAAAACGTCTTTCTGGCTGATGATAACGTATTCCTCGCCGTCCAGCTTAACCTCTGTGCCGGCATACTTGCTCATTATTACCTTGTCGCCGGGTTCAAGCTCCATTTTTACTTCCTTGCCGTCAACAACGCCGCCCGGACCGACCGCGATTACCTCGGCAAACTGCGGCTTTTCCTTTGCGGAGCCTGCCAGTATTATTCCGCTCTGTGTTGTTTCTTCGGCTTCAGCCATTTTTGTGACAATTCTGTCGCCTAACGGTTTGATATTCATTATATATGCCTCCTTAAAATTTAATACTTAGTATAATTTGTTAGCACTCATTCTCTTTGAGTGCTAATGATATTCTACTCGTTTTATATATATAAATCAAATTCGATTATCGGGAATTATATGCTGTTATTTGGAATTATATTCAAATTTTACATAATTATATCCAACATTTGTAAAAAACTTGAATTTTTTTAATGTTTTTAGAGTTTTTGAAAAACAAAGAGAAAAAGTAAGATATTACGCTTCGGTAAAGCGTAAAAATTAAAGCTTTATGCTGCATACAGCCTGAGAGGATATGCCTTCCTTGCGTCCCTCAAAGCCCAAATGCTCGGTAGTAGTGGCTTTTACGCTTACCCGATCGATGTTAATATTTAACGCGCTTGCTATGTTTCCGCGCATTTCTCCAATATAAGGCGCGAGTCTCGGAGCTTCCGCGACAAGTATTGAATCGATATTTATTATTGAATAGCCCTTTGATTTAAGGAGATCGCCGACGTGCTTTAAAAGCTCTATACTGTCGGCTCCGCTGTATTTTGGGTCGGTATCGGGGAAGAGTCCGCCTATGTCGCCGAGAGCCGCAGCGCCCAAAAGAGCGTCCATAATCGCGTGAACGAGGACATCGGCGTCGCTGTGCCCCAGCAGTCCGAGATTATGTTCAATATAAACGCCGCCCAGTATTAATTTTCTGTTTTCAACAAGCTTGTGTACATCATAGCCTATACCCGTGCGTATCTCCATTAAAATTCCTCCAGAATTTTTTCCGCCAGAGGAATGTCCTCCGGCGTTGTTATTTTTATATTATTGTAATCCCCTATAACAACCTTAACTCTTTCGCTTGTCAGATTTTCTATCACAGCGCAGTCGTCTGTATAGTCAAGCCCCTTGTTTTTTGCCTTGATATGAGCTTTCATAATCAGTCCGTACTTAAAGCACTGCGGCGTTTGGATTGAGATTAGGCTGTTCCTGTCGGGTGTTGAGGTAATAAAACCGCTCACATCAATCTGCTTTATGGTGTCCTTTACGGGGACTCCGAGGGCAGCCGCGCGGCAGTTTTCTTCCTCAAGCTCGGATAACAGCTTTAATATATGCTCTTGTCTGATAAAGGGTCTTGCGCCGTCATGGATTAAAATGTTGTCTGCCTTGTCCGCGCTTAGATACGATAAGCCGCACATGACCGACTGTTGCCTTGTTTCTCCGCCCTCAATCACGGCGTTTACCTTTTTTATACCGAATTTTTTGACTAAGCCCTCAGTATCGGCAATATCGCGTTTTCGGGTTACAACTGTTATTGTGTCGATTTGCGGAAGCGAGTCAAAAGCGTTTATGGCGCGGATTAAAACGGGAACACCGTCGAGGTCGATAAACTGCTTGCTTATCCCCATACGCATACGCGCACCATTGCCGGCGGCAACGATTATAACCGAGTTCATTTTGTCGTCCTTTCAAACTAATTTACTCAAATTAATTTACAAAATTTAATTTTACTAAACTTAATTTTAAATTTATAATGAATTGATTTATTTGATTTATGAAATTTTACTCATCAGCAATTCTTCTATATCGGGGTAGGAGGAGTTTTTAGACAGCATAAGCTCGGATATAAGGATTGTTTTTGCGCTGCTGAGCATTTTGCGTTCAAAGTTTGACAAACTTTTTCTTCTGTCACGGAGGATAAGCGCCTTCGCGACTCCCGCAACCTCGAACAGATTGCCGTTTTTCAGCTTTTCCAGATTTTCCTGATAACGCTTGTTCCAATTATCGTTTTCACAGCATTCACAGGTTTCAAAGTCGGCAATCACCCTATCGGCTTCTTTTTCGGTTACTATATATCTCAGACCGATTTTATCTATTTTTGTGACAGGTATTTTTATTTCAAGCTCGCCAACGCACGGTTCAAGGACATAATACTGATGAACCTCGCCCAAAATTTTCTCCTTTTCAACACATTTAATAATACCTGCTCCATGCATAGGGTAAGCCACCTTATCACCTATCTGAAACATAAAATATACATCACCTTTCCAAATAATACGGTCATACGCCTGCCGTGAAAAGCGCGGGGCTTTGATTTCGCGAACAGAGTCAAATAGAAACACAATGAAAATTTAAAGAAACGTCTTTAAAACCTGCAATATATTTGAGTATTGACAAACCTCTATATTTTTAAATTTATTTACTGTATCATGACCCACATACGGTACTATAATTTTCTTGAACCCCATTTTTTCAGCTTCGGAAATTCTGCTCTCCAAAAAGCTGCATGAGCGTATTTCTCCGGTCAAGCCAACCTCGCCGACAGCGACAATATCATCCGGCAAGGGGCGGTTTTTAAAGCCTGAAGCGACAGCGAGAATTATCGCGAGATCGGTTGCGGGTTCAATCATTTTAAGACCGCCGACTACATTGACATAGGTATCATACGAGGACAAATGAAGCCCTGCGCGTTTTTCCAAGATTGCCAAAAGCATCATTGTCCTGTTAAAGTCAACGCCGGTTGTCATACGCCTGGGGTTACCGAATGCTGTCGGCGTTGCCAATGCCTGAATTTCAGCCAGAACCGGACGTGTGCCCTCCATGGTGCCGACTATACAGCTGCCCGGTGCGCCGATCGGTCTGCCGGAAAGCATGGCGGAGGAGGGGTTTTTAACCTCCGAAAGACCGTTGCTGTCCATTTCGAACACACCGATTTCGTTTGTGGAACCAAATCTGTTCTTTATCGCTCTGATTATCCTGTAGGCGCGGTTTTGTTCGCCTTCAAAATACAAAACGCAGTCAACGATGTGCTCTAATATTTTGGGACCGGCTATAGAACCTTCCTTTGTGACGTGTCCTACAAGGAAAGTCGCAATCGAATATGTTTTTGCTATACGCATAAGCATAGCGGCGACGTCTCTGATTTGCGAAACACTTCCGGGAGCGGAGGAAAGGTTCGGATTAAACATAGTCTGAACGGAGTCCACAACAAGCATATCGGGTTTCTCACGCGAGATACATTCGATAATATTCTCCGTGTTGGTTTCGGAATAAATTTTGAGATTTTCGGAGTTCACGCCGAGACGGTCGGCACGGAGCTTGATTTGCCGTAATGATTCCTCGCCCGAAACATACAGAATTTTTCTCTCTTTTCCGATATAGTCGCAGATTTGCAATAATATTGTGGACTTTCCTATACCCGGATCGCCGCCGAGAAGTACGAGAGAGCCGGCTATCAATCCGCCTCCGAGGACGCGGTCAAACTCTGAAAGACCGGTGCTTATTCTGAGTTCATCCTTCGTAGAAATGTCCTTCAGGCTTTTGGGCATAGACTTATCGCCCATACCCTCAAGAGTACCTATTGCGCCCGAATTTAAGCTGTGACGCTGAGATTTTGCCGGTTCCTTGGTTATTACTGTTTCTTCTACAAGAGTGTTCCATGAATTACAAACCGTACATTTTCCCATCCACTTCGGGAACTCGTTTCCGCATTCTGTACAGACAAAAACTGTTTTTGTTTTCATATTACCTCCGAGAAATATCTGAATTTCAACATCGCTACGTTACTATTATAGCACAAATAAATAATTTTGTCCAATTATTTTCTGTAAAATCAGTTACATTTTTTTCGCGTTGTTTTTGTTATGTTTTGACTTATGTGTACGTATTGTATATAAATAAGTATTAATTTGTGAGAAAAATGTAATATATTCACACTTGAAATTATGTAGCCGTTGTTATATAATTTTGGAAGGTAAATAAGGAGTGAGGCTTGTGAATTCGTACATTGCGGAAATCATTGTGGATTTCTTTGAGCTTTCACTTTTTTTAGTTGGACTGTACTATGTAGTCGTTGGCGTTTTTTCTTTATTCAATAAACGCGACATACCTAAGGGTGAGGTTAGCGAGCATAGCTTCGCGGTGATTATTCCGGCTCATAATGAGGAGCTTGTCATCGGTCAGCTTATAAAAAGCATACTCAGCGCCGACTACCCCAAGGAAAAGCTGGGAATATTCGTTGTCGCTGACAGCTGTGAAGATAACACCGCGTATATAGCCGAAGGCTTGGGTGTGAACGTGATAAAAAAGTCGTCAAATTTATCGAATAAGTCCTCCGCGATACTTGCCGCTGTGCAATATATATGTAAGCGCAGGGAGGAGTATGATTACGCCGCCGTGATAGACGCCGACAATATTGTAAGACACGACTTTTTCAGAAACATGAATTATATGTTCGCCTGCGGTTACAGAGTTGTTCAGGGAAATGTTGAAGCAAAAAATCCAAATCAAAATTGGCTGACCGCCGCTTATTCCGTTTGGCATTCGCTTGAAACAAGGTTAGGGAAAATTTCCTGTCATAATTTGGGCATGAGTTCAAAGATTTCAGGCACCGGATATTGCGCCGAGTTTGATATTTTTAAAATGCTGCCGCCATCGGGAGATTGCTTGGCGGAGGATCTTGAGTACACCGCGCGGTTTGCCTTAAACAATATCAAGGTCGGATTTGCGCGCGGCGCGGTTGTGTATGACGAAAAGCCTCGTACCTTAAGGTGTTCGTTAAGACAGCGTATTCGCTGGGCGCAGGGAGTTGTGGATGTACAGGGCAGATACGGTTTTACGCTTTTAAGACACGGTAAAATTACCGATTGGCTGAGCCTATACGGCGATTTTTTGGGAATTTTTACATACGCGTTGTTTTGCGTAATATCATTTTTCTCGACTGTATCTATAATTTATGATTATGACTTTTCCTTGTGCGGACTTTGGACGAACCTGCCGTGCTACATAGCGCTTAACATATATTTGGGTATCGGATTTTTGACCGCGCTTATAGGCTTGGTTTTGGATAAAAAGCTCACACGGTATAATGTTTTTAACCTGTTTGGGTTTTTAATATACTTTATTACATGGATACCTGCCGGACTGATTGGTATGCTTAGCCATAATAAAAAGGAATGGTATCACACGGGTCACGTAGGATAATATATGCTGTTATGTTTCACTGACTGTAGAAAAACGGTTTTTCAATCCGGTTCAATAAAGATAATATTGCCGAGCCCGGGCGCAGCAAAGCTTTTGTGACTTTGCCGCCTACGGTGTGCCGCCACTTTGGCGGCAAGGCAAGCTTCGGTAGGCGAACGCAGTGAGCGCGTGAGGCGCGCAGGCGACTGCCCCGCAGGGGCAAGATATAATTCATGGATGGATGCATACTTTTTGTTATATCCAATTCCTGCTTTTTTAGTCCTGACGGACTGCTTTAACCGAGCCTAGCCCAGTTCCGCTCGCCAGACCCGAGCGGGAACACCAAAAATTTTTTGTGGTTTGTGACCTCGTTTATGCGATAAGACGGACTGCTTTATACGAGCCTAGCCCGGCATACATCACCATGCTAATGGTTTGTGACCTCGTTTATCAGATAAGACGGACTGCTTTATAAGGCACACACCTTGACAGGTGTGGTCACTCCCGCTCGCCGAGCCCGAGCGCTATACAAAATTTTTTGTGGTTTGTGATCTCGTTTATCAGATAAAACGGACTGCTTTATAAGGCACGAACCTGCTGCGCAGCTCCGGTCACTTTCGCTCGCCGGACCCGAGCGGTTCGCCGGACCCGGGTGCCGGCAAAAATACTTTACAAAATACTTTAAAAAAATACTTTACAAAAATTAAGAAGGAGATTTTCTTATGTGTGGAATAGTTGGATATGTTGGAAGAAAACAGGCTGCTCCTATCTTGCTTGACGGCTTGTCAAAGCTTGAATACAGAGGCTATGATTCCGCCGGCATTGCCGTTATGACCGATGATGGAATAGTTGTTAAAAAGAAAAAGGGGCGCTTGCAGAAGCTTAGTGAAATCATAGACGGCGGTAAAGCCGTAAAAGGTAATATGGGCATCGGTCATACCCGCTGGGCGACACACGGAGAGCCTTCGGACACAAATTCTCACCCGCATTTAAGCAATTCGGGCAGATTTGCCGTTGTCCATAACGGTATTATCGAAAACTATTTAAGACTTCGTGATTATCTGACCAAAAAGGGGTTTGAATTTATCTCGGAAACCGACACGGAGGTTATAGCTCATCTTTTTGAATATTATTACAAGGGCGATATTATAGATGCTATGATAAAGGTAATAGCCAAGGTTGACGGCTCATATGCCTTGGGCGTAATATGCGCCGATAATCCCGACTCTTTTATCGCTGTGAGAAAAGAGAGTCCGCTTATCGTCGGGCTGGGCGACGGAGAGAATTTTATCGCGTCCGATATTCCCGCTATTTTGTCATATACCAAAAATGTCTACTTTTTGGAGAATAACGAAATAGTTGTCCTTAACAAGGATGAGGTTAAAATATACAACACCGACCGCGAGGAGGTCTCGAAAGAGGTGTTTACGGTTGACTGGGACATTTCCGCTGCCGAAAAAGGCGGATATGAGCATTTTATGTTCAAGGAAATAATGGAACAGCCCAGAGCGATAGCGGACACTGTAGGCCCCAGAATTAAGGACGGTAAGGTAGTTCTTGATGATATATCTCTTACCGCCGATTATATTCGCGGCATAAACAAGATTTACATAGTGGCCTGCGGTAGCGCGTATCATGTGGGCGTTGTCGGGAAATACGTGATTGAGGGAATGGTTCGTATTCCGGTTGAGGTAATGGTAGCGTCGGAGTTTAGGTATTGCAATCCGATTGTAAACGAGAATACCTTGGTGGTGCTTATATCGCAGTCCGGAGAAACCGCCGATACGATTGCCGCAATGCGTGAAGCAAAGCATCTCGGTGCGCGCACATTTGCCATTGTTAACGCAGTCGGAAGCTGTATAGCGAGAGAGGCAGATGATGTGCTTTACACATGGGCGGGACCGGAAATAGCGGTTGCCACAACCAAGGCGTACAGCACGCAGCTTACGGCGATTTATCTTTTGTCAATTTATTTTGGACAAGAGCTTGAGATTTTGCCGCCCGAGGTTTTAAACAGATATATAAAGGCGCTTGAGTCTCTGCCCGAAAAAATTTCAAAGCTGCTGGAAAACAAGGGCGAGATACAGTATATCTCATCAAAGTATTATAACAGCAAGAGTGTATTCTTTTTAGGCAGAACGCTTGATTATGCCGTCGCGTTGGAGGGATCGCTGAAGCTGAAGGAAATATCCTATATCCATTCCGAGGCATACGCGGCAGGCGAATTAAAGCACGGCACAATCGCGCTTATGGAGAACGGAACCGTTGTTGTTGCGCTCTGCACCGTAAGGAATTTGTTTGATAAAATGCTGAGTAATATTAAAGAGGTTAAGGCAAGAGGAGCAGTTGTAATCGCGGTAGCGGAGGAAGGGCATACCGAAATCGAAAAGGAAGCGGATTACGTTATCTATGTTCCGAAGTGCGATGAGCTGGTTATGCCGAGCGAGGTTGTTGTGCCGTTGCAGCTGTTCTCGTACTATGTATCTTCCTTAAAGGGTCTTGATATTGATAAGCCCAGAAATCTTGCGAAATCCGTAACGGTTGAGTAGGAAGATATAATTGCCAAAGCTTTTCTGCTTTACTGCCGCTTATTAAGCGGCAACGCAAGCTTCGGTAGCTATAAGCAAGCTCTGCTTGCGGATTCAA
>CAYTZR010000051.1:0-11669 GCA_964442605.1 uncultured Oscillospiraceae bacterium | reverse complement strand
AAAATTCAACTGTAGAAAATCTTACAGCATATGGTTCAGTTATATTAAACAATACTGCGGTGAAAAATCTGATCATACCCTCAATAAGCAGTACTTCAGATCAGCCTGTGATCAACGCTGACAGTGCGTCATCGATTGCAAATACCACGCTTCAGGGAGTAAACAGCAACGCGGTTCTCCCGTATACGCTCTTCAGCGGCGAGCTTGTGCCGGATACTATCACAATCACACCGAGCGGCTACGAATATAGTAAAGGCGTGATCTCAAAGGCTGAGAATATAGAAACGCCGGAGCCCACGGCGGAGCCAACGTGGGCGCCGCGACCGACGCTTAATCCCGATATAAAGGTAAACGAACAAGCGGAGGCTGATGAGGTAAACGAGACCTTCCAGTATCATTTCGCCGGAGGCACAGACGCTTATATGAGCGGCGAGAGTGAGGAGGGCAAGAAGTATGATGCTTACCTATGGGTTCCGAAAGACGTGAAGCCCGGAGAACTTAGGGGGCTTGTGGCGGTTAAAATGAATCTTATAGAGGTTCCGTTCGTTAATTCCGAAACACTGAGAACGTCGCTCGCGGATGAAGACTTCGGAATTCTGTTCCTCGTGTTCCAGCGCGATGCGACGACAAGATACAATACCACCTTCAGCAATTTTAACACGAGAAAAGATTATGCGGGAAACGACTTGTACAGCGATACGGATACCGTGGATAATGTAAACGTGTTTACATCCGACGGCAAGGACGCATCGGATATAATGAATGATATTTTGAAAGGTATCGCGAATAGTTCGGGATACACCGAAATTGAAGACAAAACGCCGCTTATTACGATAGGGCACAGCGCGGCGTCGCCGTTCGGATACAGAAGCGGCAACTGGAATCCCAACAGGATTATCGCGCAGATACAGCTGAAAAACGGTATGGGCGCCCCGCTGTACCAAAGCAATAAGGGTATGGTTCCGGGCATACCTTCGCTTCAGTATGCGGCGCAGTATACAGAGCATGCGGTCGGTGCCGATCGTGACCGTTCGGTAAGAGACGCGAGATGGCTTATAACAAACCAGCGCAGCGACACAAATATGCTTGTATCGCACATTATCGAGTGGGGCAGCGGACATTATGACTGGTCTGACAATATGACCGATATGCTGATAAAATATATCAAGAAGGCGATAGAATACCGTTTGCCCGATAATTACGATGGTACTAACCTTAATGACCTCACAAGCGGCGGTTACCTCATGAAGGCGTTTGAGAAGGACGGAAACAGCGAGCGCGAGGCAGGCTATTATCAGGCGAACAGCTGGCTGTCATCGGGACAGAATAACAGCGGCGCGACGGACGCTGACAAAAAAGCATCGTTCTGGTATTTTGACGAGGATTTCGCTAATTACGTAAACGGATATACAGCGTACGCGATTCCCGAATCGCCGGACTCGACAGGAACGGGAATTGCGGGTAAAACATACAGCGATACCGAACCTTTCATGCTAATGAAGGATCCGTCAAAGTCAACTTGGGCCAATACGCCCGCGATAGCGTCGAATGTTATCTCGCCTTATTTAACATTCGCGAGCAATCCGTTCTCACGCTATGGAAGCACAAGATTTGTGGATTATGATAAGCTTGCGAACCCGTCCGCGAACGCATCCAATACAGCTAATCTCGGCGGTTATGATATTGCGACTGTTGACACCTATTATATGTGCAGGGTTCCGACTATAACATTTGACAGCGGAAAAGAAGCATATGACGGCTCCGGCGGCAGTGTTAGCTATCCGGTGGATACAAAGGCGGAATTTGTCCCGCTTATGGCGCCGTATGAGGTGGTAAGCTCAGAGCTTCTTGATATGTCCGATATGAAAACCGACGGTACCTCTGAGGCTGAGAACGTTGTGTCGGTTACGAGGACAAAGCTGCGCTTCCATAACAACAGGGTGTATTACACCTCGGGCTGTGCCGCAACAAACGCGGAGGGAACTTCCCAAGATTCATTCGGTATGATTGTATCGCCCGAGATACGCGGCGAGAGCGGAGTGATGTCATCCTTTAAGGCTGTAAGCTCGCAGATGAATGTTCCGTATGTAACAAAGGGAACGCAGCAGACTCTCACACTTGATAAAATCGCCGATGTGGACATAGGTAACGCCAAGACAAATCCGATTGTTGATGTAACGTATTTGTCAAGCGACTCGGATTTGCAGAAGTACACCGATGTGTTTGTTGAATACGGTCCTGCAAAGGCGGTAAGGACTGTTAATGAGGACGGCTCATATTCGTGGCAGATAGAGGTGCTGCTCGACGAAATTCCGGATGATGCTATCTTCCCGATTGAGGTTAAGGCAGTAGCTTCGAATCTCGGAAAATGGGAGACGACGTACGGTGCGACGGATGAGAAAATCTTTTATATTACGAACAGCGGTTCGCCCGAGTCGACAGAAGAACCGATGTCAACTCCTACAGCAGAACCCACGGCGGAGCCGACCGCAACGCCTACGGCTGAGCCGAAAGAGTATCTTGACTTGCTTAGCGGCTACAGCTCATGGCTTAAGATAGAAAAGCAAAGCTTTGATGACAGCGTAATTCTCACGGTGTCAAAGGATGAACAGTCCGAAAACGAAATACCGGCGCTTGCTGCGTATGTCGCGGTTTATGACGATAGCGGCATGCTGCAATCCGCTAAAAAGTATGACTTTTCAGCGAACACCGTGACGCTTCCAAGACCGGATGAAAACTATAAAATATTCATATGGACAGGCAATTTGCAGCCGGTGGTAGATGGGATAACAAAGGACACGACCGGCGCGAATAAACTGTTCGATTAAGCGGATTATATTGTACAACAAGGGGCTTTTGCGAGTCCCTTGTTTAGACTTTGGAAATATAAATCAGAAATATAACCTAAGCGCATATCTTCCCCGCCTCGTCATCGCAATTCGCCCTTTTTGCTTGCCGTTTTTCTCTTGAAAAACGGACGCGCTTTCGGGCGGTTGCTCCTCTTCCCGAAAAGTCGTTAGACTTTTTGGGAGCCTTGATGAGGCGGGTTTCATTTCAGAATTTCAGTGGGAGTTACAAATCGATTTCCATGTCATAGCTTACAACATCGCCGAGTACGGATTTTGATATACCGTGATTTCTGTAACCGAAGCTTTCGTAAAAGGTTATCAGCGACTCTTTGCATGTAAGCGAGACCCTCTTTTTACCATGTTCTTTGGCGATACGCAGAATGTGCTTCATCAGCTTATGGGCAATCCCTTGATTTCTGAAATCCGGATGAACCGCCAAGCCGAATATGAGCAGATTGTCGCCGTTTTTATCATAGCCGCCGTCCGCACGGTACAAATCGTCCGTGATATACTTTTTCTGCGACGGACTTCCGTCGATAAGTCCGACAATTTTGCCGTTATACTCTGCCTTAAAAAACCACTGCGGAAAATTTTTTAGCCGATACACAAAGGCATCATATGCCGCCGCCTTTTCAGGAGGAAAAGATAATGCTTCTATCTCGTACAGAGCATCTGTATCGGCCGCCAAAGCATTTGAAATTCTTATCTCGTCATTGTATATTCCCGAACTGAAGTACCTGTCGCCGCGATCGGGGAATACCAGAACTATATTCGCACTTTCCACATTCGTGTTTTCCTCAAGCTCCGACATAAGCTTCACTGCGGCAGCCATTGCCGCACCCGATGATGTTCCCGCGAAAATTCCTTCGCGCCTCGCGAGCTTTTTTACCTGTTTAATAGCTTCATCATCATTCACCTTAATAACCTTATCAACCAGGCTCATATCCATTGTATCGGCAATAAAATCATTTCCGATACCTTCAATATTGTAATCCGCGTGCTTTCCGCCTCCGATCACGGAACCGACAGGATCGGCAAGAACACCCTTTACATCAGGATTTTTTTCCTTTATGTATCGCATAATACCGCTGTATGTACCGCCGCTGCCGGCTCCGGCGATGATATAATCTATTTTACCGTCTAATGCTTCATATATTTCCTTTCCTGTGGTATGATAATGCGTGTCGGGATTGCTTTTGTCTGTAAACTGATCAAGAGTTACCGCTCCTTTTATTTGCTGCCTGATTTCCTCTGCTTTTTCACCCGCGCCCCTCATACCGAGCTCGCGTGGAGTATTTACAACCTGCGCGCCCAAAGCGCGCATAAGAATTTGTTTTTCCTCGGAAAATTTGTCCGGAACAACAAAAATTATATTATACCCCTTTCCGAGAGCCGCAAACGCTACTCCTATGCCGGTGTTTCCGGCCGTTCCCAGAACAATAGCGCCGCCTTCCTTAAGCTCGCCGCGCTTCTCCGCCGCTTCTATCATCGCGATACCGACACGGTCCTTGACGCTTCCGGCGGGATTATATAATTCAAGCTTCGCGAATATGTTCATACCTTTTTTTACGTCCATATTATTTAACTTGACAAGCGGTGTGTTCCCTACCAGTTCATGCATGGAATTATAATAATTCATATCATCTCACCCTGCTTTCATTTATCGCCTGTTTCAAATCCGCGATAATATCCTCCGATTGTTCAATACCCGGCGATAATCTTATGAGTTCCTCGGTAATGCCTACATTCTGACGAATTTCATAAGGGATTGACGCATGCGTCATACTTGCGGGGTGGCAAACAAGAGACTCAACGCCGCCGAGACTTTCCGCGAGAGCGATAAGCCTCAGGGATTTGAAAAACACTTTTATGTCATAATTTTCAAAAAGCTCAAAAGAAATCATCGCGCCGCCGTTTTTTGCCTGCTTTTTGTTTGTTTCATAGCCCTCATCTGACGGAAGACCCGGATAATACACCCTTTTCACGGCTTTATTTTCCGTGAGATATTCCGCGATTTTTTCCGCGTTTTCAACATGCCTGTCAAGACGCACGCCGAGCGTTTTAATGCCGCGTATGAGCAGGAATGAATCAAACGGCTGCAAAACCCCGCCCGTGGAGTTCTGAATAAACGCCAGACGCTTCGCGAGCGTATCGTCGTTTACAACGGCAAGACCCGCCACAAGGTCGCTGTGTCCGCCGAGGTATTTTGTCGCGCTGTGCAGCACAATGTCCGCGCCAAGCTCAATCGGACGCTGCAGATACGGAGTCATAAAGGTATTGTCAACTATTGAAAGTATTCCGTGCTTATGCGCAAGATCGGAAACCGCTTTCAAGTCCGTAATCGTCATAAGCGGGTTTGCCGGACTTTCTATGTAAATTGCTTTTACCTCCGGCGTGATTTTCGTTTCAAGCGCGGTCAAATCGGTCGTGTCCTCTATTGAATAGGTTATATCAAAATTATTGAATACCTTATCCAATACGCGGAAGGTTCCCCCGTAGACATTTGACGAAATTATGATTTTATCGCCGCTCTTGAACAAGCTCAGTACCGCCGTAATCGCCGCCATACCGGACGCGAAAGCAAAGCCTGCCGTTCCTCCTTCAAGCTCCGCGATTAATTTTTCAAGAGCGGCGCGAGTGGGATTACCCGTTCTTGAGTACTCCCATCCCTTGTGTTTTCCAAGCTCCTCTTGCTCATATGTGGAGGTCTGAAAAATCGGTACGTTTACCGCACCCGTAAGCGGCTCGCCGTCAAAGCCGCCGTGCAGCAATGCCGACTCAATATGTTTATATTTTTTCATTATAATCTGCTCCTATTCTTAATCAAATTTCCCACACAGGTGAAATATCACGTAGCTCCTTTACAGACTCTTTCACGGATTTCACTATATACTCCGCCTCATCATATGTGTTATATTCGCTTAACGATATTCTGAGCGAACCGCGGGCGGACTCCTCAGAAACGCCTATGGCAAGCAGCACATGGCTCGGCAAAAGCGATACTGAAGTACATGCCGCGCCCGACGACGCGGCAATTCCCTTGTTATCAAGCAGCTGCAACAAGCTTTCGCCGTCTATGCCATCAAAGCTGACATTTATATTACCGGCAAGCCTTTTATCTTTGCCGCCGTTTAATATAGTATTCGGAATTTCAAGTAAGCCGTCAATAATCTCGTCACGAACAGCTCTTACGTATTTTGTATTTTTATCCATATTTGTCTCCGCTTCTTTAAGCGCGGTGGCAAGCCCCACTATACCGGAGATATTTTCTGTTCCCGCGCGTCTGCCCATTTCCTGCCCGCCGCCTTCAATAAGTCTTGTGAGGTGTATACCGCGTCTTGAATAAAGAGCTCCGACTCCTTTGGGACCATGGAACTTATGCGCCGAAAGCGACAGCAAATCTATATTCTGCTTGGCAACATTTATATGCAGATGCCCCGCCGCCTGCACCGCATCGGTATGGAGCAGTACGCCTTTTTTACGGCATATGGCGCCGATTTCAGCAATAGGCTGAATTGTGCCGATTTCGTTATTGGCATACATAACCGTTACAAGCGCAGTATCGGCGCGGATAGCGTTTTCAATCTTCTCCGCGTTTATGATGCCGCTTCTGTCGGGTTTTATAAGCGTGATCTCAAAGCCTGTTTCTTCAAGTCTGTTAAGCGTATGAAGTACGGCGTGATGCTCAAATTGCGTTGAGATTATATGCTTCTTATCATTTTTTGCCCCTATTTCCGCTGCCGATATTATAGCCTGATTATCTGCCTCACTGCCGCTCGATAAAAAGGTTATTTCAGAGGAGCGCTCCGCGCCTATAGCCTGTGCGACATCCGCACGCGCCTTATTAAGAGCGTCCTTTGCGCGCCGTCCCGCACTGTGCCGGCTTGACGGATTTCCGTAAATCTCATCAAAATGCGGTAGCATCGCTCGTTTTGCTGCTTCGCTCAGTCGCGTTGTGGCGGCATTATCAGCATAAACATACATATTTTGAACACCTCACGTCAAGCTATATACGATAATCATCTTCAAGAAAATCTATTAAACCGTATTCCATAAGGATTTCTTCAAGTCTGTCCTGAGTTATAGGCGTAGGAATTACAAACATCTCATTTTCTTCAATCTTTTTGGCAAGCTCTCTGTATTCATCAGCCTGATGACATTCGGGCTTATATTCAATAACCGTCTTCTTGCGGATTTCCGCCTGCTGAACTACATTGTCACGAGGTACAAAGTGTATCATTCGGGTTCCAAGCTCCTTTGCGAAGGCGCGTACAACCTCTACTTCACGCTCAACGTTTCTGCTGTTGCAAATAATGCCGCCGAGTCTTACTCCACCCTGACGCGCATACCTTGCTATACCCTTTGAAATATTATTCGCTGCGTAAAGTGCCATCATTTCACCGCTGGCAACTATGTAAATTTCTTTTGCCTTGCCTTCTCTGATAGGCATCGCGAATCCTCCGCAGACAACATCGCCCAGTACGTCGTAAAAAACATAGTCGAGGTCGTCCGTATACGCGCCGAGTCTTTCCAAAAGACCGATTGAGGTGATAATACCTCTGCCGGCGCAGCCAACGCCCGGCTCGGGACCGCCCGACTCCACGCATTTTGTACCCTTGAAGCCCTCTTTAAGTATTAAATCGAGGTCGATATCGTCGCCCTCCTCGCGAAGCGTGTCGAGAACCGTCCTTTGCGCCAGACCGCCCAAAAGAAGCCTTGTGGAATCCGCCTTCGGGTCGCAGCCTACCACCATTACCTTGTTTCCGTTTTCAACCAAGCCCGCGGTTAAATTTTGCGTTGTGGTTGATTTGCCGATGCCTCCCTTTCCGTATATTGCAATCTGTCTTAACTCTTTAGCCATTGTTTTATCTCCTTTTTATTTCCTTTTTGTCTTCTTTTTGTTTTCTTTTTGTTTTCTTTTTTATCTTCTTTATTTAAGAGAATTTAAGAAAATTATTCAAGAAAATCATTTTGGTCAAAATCTACCCATGCGAGAATGTATCCCTATGAGAAATTCTCTTTAAGTAAATTCGGTCACCGTAATCCTCTTCACCCGGCACTCCTATCGCGTCCGCGCGGCAGCGCTGACAGTGACGGAATACGTCTATGTATTTTTCCGCTTTCTGTCTTGCTTCGTCAACCTCTATACAGGACGGCGCTCTGCAATCCGACAGCTCGTTTTGCGGAATAAGCGGAATAATATTGTATATGGAAGCGCCCGCCTCGCTTACCGTTTTGGCGACTTCCTCTATATGATTATCGTTTATTCCGGGAACAAGCACGGTGTTTATCTTTACCGTAATTCCCGCGCCGCTCACCTTGCGTATTCCCTCGAGCTGGTTTTTAATAAGTATTTCCGCCGCTTCCACGCCCGTATAGTGTACATCGTGGTACAGAATACCGTTATTGAGCCTTGCTTCGATTTCCGGATTAACGGCGTTTACAGTCACCGTCAAAGAGTCAATACCCGTCTCTATAACATCCCGTGCTTTTTCCGATAAAAGCAAGCCGTTTGTACTCATACACTTTATAATCCGAGGAAATTCCTCTTTTATTAATTTAAAGGTTTTAAGCGCGTAATCCGATGCCAACGTATCGCCCGGTCCCGCAATTCCCGCAACGGTAATATCCGGACACAGTTCAAGTGAACGCTTTATTATACCGATTGCTTCCTCAGGCTTTATCACTACAGACGCGACCCCCGGACGATTTTCGTATTCGTTTATTTTTCTGTCGCAAAATTTACATTCTATATTACAGGTAGGACTTATCGGCAGATGAATTCTGCCCGTGCTTCCTTTTTTACCGAGAGCATAGCATGGATGTTTGGCGGTCAATTCTTCATAGCTTATTGCCATATTCACACCTCGCTTTTTATTTCTGTTTTCAACATTTCCAGAACCTTCATAATGGGAAATGGCGATTCATACACCGTAAAACCGTGATTTTCCAGAAACTCCGCGGCTCCCGCGCCGATACGGCTCACAATGATTAGCGCACAGTCGCTGAGTGCTGCCGCGGCATTTTCAAACGCGTTGCCGCTGTGTTCACCCATATGACAGCACGGTTCAACCTTGCGCTTTTCTATATATCTGAACTCATTATCATTGAACTCAAATATAAGAAAGAAATCCGCCTTTCCGAAATGTTGATTTATTACCTTGCCGTCTGTACTTGCGACGGCTGCTCTTATTGCCATATATTTCTCCAATCGTCAGTCTGACTGCTTTTTTATTTAAACAAAATACAAAAGCAGTCTCTGATGCTTTCAGTCAACTACTTAATTCTTATTTTTTCCCGACGTTCTATTTGAACAACCACTCCGTCCTGTATCACCAGCGTTACGGAGCCGTACCCTATCTCATCTATTATTTTCTTGGTTTCCTTAAAAACCTCATCCAAGAGGTACTTTTTCTTTTCATTAACCATTTTTAAAACCTCACAGTTAAAATTATTCTATTCGGTATTCGGTTAAAAAACACACATTCGTTTCACTTAAAATCATCTCCCAAACTTTATTTTTATGCATTATATTTCCATATTCGGCTTTTGTCAACAACACGGTGTGGGAATTAATTTTAAAAATTTTATCAATGTATAATTTTAAAATTTTTTCATATAAGACAAGATTGACTTTTTTTGGAATAAATTATATCATACCATAAGCAACCAAAGGCTTATAGGAGGTACAGTATGAGAGAAATCACGAATTTCCGCATATGCTTCATGCTGTGTGTTAAGGAAAAGAAGACCATTCGAATGTGTTATATATCTTACCATTAATATTATTTATACATATCAGGAGGTTATTTATTATGAGTGATTATAAATTTGATACTTTAAAGGTTCGCGGAGGATATAATTCAAGCGAACACGCACGTTCGGTGGCTGTCCCCATATATGCCACAGTTGCATATGATTTTGATGAGGCAGAGCAGTTCAACAGAATACGCGCAGGCGCAGAGCTCGGTCATCTTTACACAAGAGTGAGCAACCCAACCGTTGCTGTTTTAGAGGCGAGAGTAGCACAGCTGGACGGCGGTGTTGCCGCATTGGCTGTCGCATCGGGTATGGCAGCGGTAAGCTATTCGATACTTGCAGTAACCGGAGGAAACGGACGTATACTTTCCACAAAACAAATCTACGGCGGCACATTCGATTTGGAAAACGATGTATTTCCGTCGCTTGGTATAAACTTTGATTTGATAGGCCATGACAGCTCAATTGATGAGTGGGAAGACAATATAAAGGAAGATACAAAGGCTATATTTATAGAAAGCATTTCAAACCCCGGTGCAATGCTGCTTGACGTTGAAGCAATTGCAGATGTTGCCCATAAGCACGGAATTCCGCTTATTGTCGATAACACCTTTGCAACACCATATCTGTTTAAACCATTACAGCACGGCGCAGATATTATTGTATATTCGGCAACAAAGGGTTTAAACGGTCACGGAAACGCACTCGGCGGTATTATTGTTGAAGGCAAGCCCTTTAACTGGACAGAGGATAAGTATCCGCAGTTCTTTAAAAAACACTGGGTATCCCGCGATACGGAGGACAATGCAAGAAGCTTTATTGAGGCTTTTCCCGATCTTCCGTTTACCGCATATGTGAGGACGAAGCTTTTGGCATATCTCGGTGCGGCTCTCAGCCCATACGATGCACAGCTTATTCTTATCGGTCTTGAAACCCTTTCGGAAAGAGTTTCGAAGCAGGTTGCAAGTACCCGTAAGGTTATTGAATATCTAAAGACCCGTTCGGACGCTGTATCGTGGATAAATTATTCCGAGCTTGAAACAAGTCTGTATAAGCACCTTGCCGACAAGTACTTCCCAAAGGGCGCGGGAACAGTTCTTTCATTCGGCTTTAAGGGCGATGATAAACAGATAGAAACCCTTTTAAACAGCACTAAGCTGTTCGCATATCAGGTAAATGTCGGCGATGCAAAATCACTGATTGTAAATTCACCGAAAACCACTCACGGAGAGCTTACTCCGGAAGAGCTTGAAGATGTTGGAATTCAGCCCGAAACAATCCGTCTGTCACTGGGACTTGAAGACAGCGAAGACCTGATTGCAGACCTTGAGCAGGCATTCACGGCAGCCGGATTTTAAAAATAGAAAATATAAAACTTTGACCTAAAAAAGGAGAAGATTATGAGTACAATAAATTTAAAAACACCGGAAGTATCAGTACGCGAAATACGTCTCGGTTCTATAACGGGCTTTCACGGGAACGCTTCTGAGCTGGTAGAATGTGCGCACTGCGGCAATCTAAAGGATAAAAAGCGTTCGTTCAGCCAATGTCTGGGCTGTTCTACATCCAATGCCGCCTGTGTGGCGGTTCTGATACAAGATGCCGCCGTAATCAGCCACGGACCCGTAGGATGCTCAACCTGTTTGCACGAGTTCGCCTTTACATATCGCGTAAACGCGCCGCTGCGCGGAGTTGATAAACCGACACAGCGTAAAATTTATTCAACCAATCTTGAGGAAAAGGACACAATTTACGGAGGAGCGCTTAAGCTTGAAAAAACAATCCGCGAGGCTTATAAAAGATCAAAGCCGAGCGTAATATTCGTGCTTACCACCTGTGCTTCCGGAATAATCGGCGATGATGTAGAGAGTGTCACAAATGCACTGGAGGAAGAGCTGGGTATTCCGATTGTCGCGATTTTCTGCGAGGGCTTCCGCTCAAAGATGTGGACCTCGGGCTTTGACGCAGGCTATCACGGTATTGCCAGAAAGCTTATAAAACCGGCGGAGAAGAAAAGAAATATTATAAATGTAATTAATTTCTGGGGCAGCGACGTATTCA
>CAYTZR010000050.1:0-11936 GCA_964442605.1 uncultured Oscillospiraceae bacterium | reverse complement strand
ATACTGGAAGGATTACTGTGAAAACTTTTTGCTTTCACTTGGCATTAAGCCTGAAAATATCCGTCTCCGCGATCATAAACCGGAGGAGCTGTCGCACTATTCAAACGCGACAACCGATATTGAGTATCTTTTCCCGTTTGGCTGGGGCGAGCTTTGGGGCATTGCGGACAGAACCGACTTTGACTTAAAGCAGCACAGCGAATACAGCGGCGAAAAAATGGAATATAACGATCCCGAAACAAATGAAAAATATATTCCGTATTGTATTGAGCCGTCTCTCGGCGCTGACCGTGTCGCGCTGGCGTTTCTTGTTGAAGCGTATGACGAGGAGGTTGTTGATCCCGAAAAGAACGATACCAGAGTGGTTATGCACTTCCACCCGGCTTTGGCTCCCATAAAAGTCGCGGTGTTGCCTCTTTCAAAGAAGCTTTCAGAGGAAGCTAAAGAGATTTACTCTATGCTTGCTTCCGAGTTTATGTGTGAGTATGACGAGTCCGGTTCGATAGGCAAGAGATACCGCCGTCAGGACGAAATCGGAACGCCGTTCTGTGTCACCTATGATTTTGATTCAAGGGACGATAACTGCGTTACCGTGCGTCATCGTGACAGCATGGAGCAGGAACGTATAAAAATTGAAGATTTGGCTGACTATGTTAAAGAAAGAATTAAATTTTAAGATAGAGCCGTATAGGTGATCGGTATGTTTGAAAAGACCTTATTTGAAGAACTGTTGAAATTCACAAAAAAGGATGCTGTACGCGCTCATATGCCCGGTCATAACGGAGGAGCGGGGCTGGACTCAAAATACAGGCGTAACGCCTTTTCCGTTGATGTGACCGAGTTTGATGAAACAGATAATTTGCAGGATCCATATGGGGTACTGCTTAAAAGTCAGCGGTATGCCGCAAAGGCTTTCGGAGCAAAGCGCACATTCTTTTTGGTAAACGGTTCAACATCAGGGCTTCAGGCAGCTGTGTTGGCGGGCGTAATGCCCGGAGACAAGCTGATTGTTGACAGATGCTGTCATAAGTCTGTTATTTCAGCTATGATATTGGCAGGAGCAGAGCCTGTGTTTATTGAGCCGGACTTTATTGACAGCTTGGGAATATACGGCGCGGTGCGTCCTCTGACCGTTATGGATGCGATGCACAAGCATAGGGATGCTGTGGGAGTGGTTATTACCTCACCTACATATTATGGGGTGTGTTCCGATATTGAAAGCTTGGCTAAGCATATACACAGCGCGGGTATGTTTTTGATTGTGGACGAGGCGCACGGTGCGCATTTTGCCTTTAGTGATTATTTGCCCAAAACCGCGTTAAGCCAAGGTGCGGATATTGTTATACAGAGTGCGCATAAAACGCTGGCTTCACCCGGACAGACCGCAATGCTGCATATCGGCAATACAAATATGTTTTCTGAGGAACGTGTGCAAAAATTCGTAAATATGATTCAAACCTCCAGCCCGTCTTATCTGTTGCTGTCGGGACTTGATTTGGCTGTCCATGACATGATGAGCGGCGGAGCCAAGCATTTGCGGAAAATTATAGAAAAAATAGTGGAAATAAAATCAAAAATAAATGTTTTGGACAATGTTTCCTGTATTGTTAAGGGAAGTCTTGAAAGCGGCTATGATGTAATGAAGATGGTGGTGGATTTTTCGTCGCTTAATATAACCGGTCATGGCGCGGCTAAGCTTTTAAAAAGGGATTATGGTATTTATCCTGAGATGTCTGACGAGCGCAATGTGCTTTTCTACTTCACTGCCGGAACAACAATGCGCGACTTGGAGTTGATTGACAGAGCGGTAACGGAAATTTCAAGGACTGAATTTAAGCCGCAGAGTTTTAAAGCAATGCGTCCGCTGCCGCCCATACAAATGAAAACAAAGATGGATCGGGCGTTCCGTTCGGCAACCGAAAAAATAGATACGGACGCGGCAATAGGCAGGATATGCGGCGAAATAGTGAACTGTTGTCCTCCGTGCGTACCCTTGTTGGTGCCGGGACAGCTAATCACGGAGTCTGACGCGGAATATATCGGGACGTATACCGATATAAAAGAAGTTGAGGTTATTGACGAATAAAAACGCGGATAAGCGTTAGAGGCGGCAAGCAACCGGCAGTCGGCAATCGGCAATCGGCAACCGGCAATCGGTAATTCCGGTCATTCCGGTAATTTCGGTAATTTTGGTAATTTTGGTAATTTCGGTAATTAATTTTTGAAGGCGGGCAATCATTGAATATGAATAATTATTTTGATGAAGTGTACGGACATGAAGGTGTTAAAAATTTGTTATCCGAGGCTCTTGATACCGGGCGTATCGGACATGCTTATATTTTCTGCGGTCCCAAGGGAGTGGGAAGATATACCGTCGCCGAGGCTTTTGCGCACGGAGCGCTGGAAACAAATAAGGCAGAGCATCCCGATATTATTACAGTAACAAATGAGCTTTACGGCACAGAGAGCAAATCAGACTCGATTTTGGTTGACACTGTTTCGGAAATGCGTAAGGATATTTTTATTAAGCCGTACAGCGGCAAAAGAAAGTTTTATATTATGCCGCGCGGAGACACAATGAACGCGGCATCGCAGAATAAGCTTTTAAAGGTTTTTGAGGAGCCGCCTGAGTATTGCACAATAATTTTTATAGCTGAGAATATAAGTAAGTTCTTACCCACGATTTTATCCAGAGCCACGGTAATACGCTTTTCTCCGCTGTCTGAGAGTCAGGTGGAAAGATATTTGACGGAGCGCTGCGGCTTATCGGAGAGCGAAGCGGTATCAAAGGCTGTGATAAGCGGAGGCAGCATCGGCGCGGCAAAAGACTTTTTGGGCAGCACGGAGCCGGACAGACTGAGAGCCGCAACGATTGACGGTATTCTTGGACTGCTTACAGGCGAAAATAAATGTATATTTGAATTTGCTAAATTTTTAAAGTCCGAAAAGGACAATACCGATTTTATTTTTTCGGTTATAAAAAGCTTTTTAAGCGATATAGTTCACCTGAAGCTCGGACTTGATAATAATATCGTAAATAAAGACAAAACAGCAGAGCTTGAGCGGCTGCTGCGGGCAGTTACCGAAAGCGGAGCCGTCCGTATGCTTGATATCGCCGTCAAGTATGAAAGGGTATATAAGACAAATGCAAATTTTCGCATGACAATGTTTTGCATGGCTTGCGAATTTTGGGAGGAAATACATGGTAGAGATTATAGGAGTACGATTTAACAGCTCCGGCAAGGCGTATTATTTTGACCCCTGCGGTCTTAAATTGTCTATCGGAACTATGGTTGTTGTTGAAACCGCCAGAGGTGTGGAAATGGGCAAGGTGTCTATTCCGAACCGTGTTGTCGGCAAAGATGAGATAAAGGCTCCGCTTAAAAAGATTGTCAGATTGGCGAACGATCGGGACAAGAAGCAGGCGGAGGAAAATAAGGTCAAGGAAAAGGAAGCCTTCAAAACGGCGTGCGAGCTTATAAAACAGCATGGGCTTGAAATGAAGCTGATAGATGTGGAGTATACATTTGACCGAAGCAAGATTTTGTTCTATTTCACCGCTGACGGACGCGTGGACTTCCGCGAGCTTGTAAAATCACTTGCGGGAGTTTTCAAAACGAGAATTGAACTAAGGCAAATCGGAGTCAGGGATGAAGCACGTCAGCTCGGCAGTATCGGTATCTGCGGACGTTTTTTGTGTTGCAGCACATTTCTTGACGATTTCAGACCCGTGTCAATAAAGATGGCAAAGGAACAGGGTTTGTCCCTAAATCCGACAAAGATTTCGGGCGTTTGCGGAAGACTTATGTGCTGTTTGCAATATGAGCAGGAGGCATATGAGGATGCGCTTAAAACAATGCCAGTTAAGGGTGCGGCTGTTGAAACATTGGACGGAACCGGTGTAATCGTTGAAACAAATACGTTAAAGCAGCTCGTCCGCGTAAAAATGGACGGTGTTGAAGGACATAAGACCGAGGTGTACAAGGTCGGAGAGTTTAACGTTGTGGGACAACCTCCCACGGTATCGCTGGAGGAGCTTAAGCTTAAAAAGGAGCGTGAAGAGCTAAGCAAGGCGGAGGCAGCGTTTGACATCCCGCGCGTTAATGACGAGGCGATAACAACGCCTGATGATGATACTCAAGCGGAGGAACAACCGGAACAAAAGGGGAAAAATAATACCCGCCGCAAGCGTCCGCAAAACAAGCGGAACAAAAAACGCGCCGATAACCGTAAAAATGCCGCCGGGGTTTCCAAAGGCGGCAAACAGCCGAAGCAAAAGAAATCATCAAACGGCGGTTATGGCAATCAATAAGGGTTTATCGGAATAATTATTATATAAAATATTATATAAAGTGACAGAATAAGCAACAGAATAAGTAAGTGACAGAATAAGTGACAGAATAAGTATCGGAATAAATATGCGAAGATTTTTTACAGAACCCGAAAATGTTGATAAGACATGGGGATATATTAAAATAATTGAGGATGCGTCACACATCAAAAATGTGCTGCGTATGAGGTCCGGAGATAGAATATCGGTGTTTGACGGAAGCGGCTTTGAATACGAGGCGGAGCTGTGTGAGCTTGCGGGAAGTGAAATCCTCGCGCGTTTAATAAGCGAACAAAAATCCGAATATGAGCCGGCTGTCAAGGTTACGTTGTTTCAGGGAATACCGAAGTCCGGAAAGCTGGATGTTATTGTACAAAAAGCGGTCGAGCTGGGCGTGTACAAAGTCGTACCGTTCAGAGCCGAGCGATCGGTAGCCCAAATCCCGGATGACGCAAAGGGAAGGCGGAAAATCGAAAGGCTGAACAAAATCGCGAAGGAAGCGGCAAAACAATGCGGCAGGGGATTTGTGCCGAGGGTTGAGGCTCCCGTTTCCGTTACAGAAATGTCGGAACGGCTTAAGACTATGGATATGAGTATTATGCTGTATGAGGAATTAGGACATTCGGGAGATAGAAACCTTAGGTCAATTCTAAAAAAATCGGCTGAAAATATCGGTGTGATTATAGGTCCCGAGGGCGGTTTTGCGACAGCAGAGGCGGAGAGGCTTATAGCGGTAGAAAATGTTTATCCCGCGGGTCTCGGCAGGCGTATACTCAGAACCGAAACGGCGGGCAGCACAGCGCTTTCGATTATAATGTATGAAAAAAATGAAATTTAGGGACTGAAAAGGAGAACAAAAATGGCAAAGCTGACAAAACGGGAAAGAAACGCGGAAAAAAACAGGCGTATGCGTGAAAGAGCGCGGAAAAAAGAACGGCTTACAAACTGGTATATGATAAATCTGTGTTACGGAATTTTGGCGATTATAGCGATAGTAATAATCAGAGAGCTTTATTATACGCCTTCCACTGTCCTGTATATGCAGGCTGTTACATGGACAATAACCGCTGTATTTGCCGCCGCGGCTATACTTGTGCTTGTGCTTGGAATGACAAATAAGATAAAGAACCGTACGCGTGCGCGTAATTACTCGATTTTGCTCGGTGTGTGCGCCCTGGGATCTCTATGGCTTGCCGTATATAATAAGATAAGAGCGCTTTCCGAGACCGCGCTGCGGAATATAACGGGTAACAGCTCGCTTACAATCAATTCGCATTGGAACACAAGAATTTTGATTATCGCGGTTGTTCTTTACCTGATAATCTCCTTCATATACTATTTGATTAAGCTTTACAGGGTTAAATAATTATTAAAAAAGCCTTTTCGGGACTTTGATATATATTATGTTAAGCTATATGGATAATGTGTTAAAAAAGTGTGTTCTGTGTCCCAGAGAATGCGGCGCGGACAGAACAAGCGGAGAGACGGGCTTTTGCGGCGCGGGAGCGGATATAAGAATTGCGAGGTGCGCCCCGCATTACTGGGAGGAACCGTGTATTTCAGGCGGCGGAGGCTCGGGAGCGGTGTTTTTTTCTCACTGTACACTGGGTTGTGTATATTGCCAGAACATTGAAATAAGCCGTGGAGGAAAAGGCTGCGCGGTGACGCCGGAGGAGCTTGCGCGGCAATTTCTGAGGCTTCAAAGCATAGGGGCGGATAACATTAACTTGGTAACTCCATCCCACTATGCGCCGGGGATTGTTAAAGCGCTGGATATAGCGAGGAATAACGGTCTGAATTTGCCTGTTATTTACAACTGCGGAGGGTATGAAAAGCCGGAACTTATACGTGCGCTTAGCGGATATGTGGATGTGTATTTGCCGGATATTAAGTATTATTCCGACAAATACGCGGTAAGATATTCGGGGGCGAAAAATTATTTTGATATTGCCTCGCGCGCGGTCGATGAGATGTACGGGCAAGTCGGAAAATGTGTGTTTGGCGATGACGGTATCATTAAAAAAGGCGTTATTGTACGTCATCTTATGCTGCCCGGACTCCTGTTTGAGGCAAAGAAAATTGTTGACTATTTGTATGAACGCTACGGCAACGGTATTTATATAAGTCTGATGAGTCAATATACGAGAATGCCGGGGATAGGCAAAAGATTTCCGGAGCTTGACAGAAACGTGCCGAGCGGGCATTACAACGCGCTTGTAAATTACTGTGCGGATTTGGGAATGGAAAATGTGTATATCCAAACCGAGGGAGCGGCGGATTTAAAATATATACCTGAGTTTTATGAAAAAATTTAATATGAAAAGGGAAAATAGAAAATGGATGTTATAATAGTAGGAGCCGGTAAGGTCGGCAAAAAAATTCTGGAGGACTTGAATGAGGAGAGCTATAATGTAGTTCTTATCGACATTAATAATTCAGTGTGCGAGCAGGTTCAGGACGATTACGATGTGCGCTGTATAAACGGCAGCGGAACGGATCTGGAGGTCTTAAACGAAGCCGGAGTTAAAAAAGCCGACTTGTTTATCGCGGTCACGGATAACGATGAATTTAACGCCTTGTGCGCGGTTATGGCTAACAAGCTGGGAGCTAAACGCTGCATTGCCAGAGTCAGAAATATCGAGTATTTTAAACAGCTTGATTTTATGCGAAACGCTTTGGGAATAAGTCTGACGGTAAATCCCGAATACGAAACCGCTTGTGAAATATCCAGAATTTTGCGTTTTCCCGCCGCAATCAAGGTCGAAACCTTTGCCAGGGGTCGTCTTGAGCTTATAGAAATAAAAGTGGATGGCGACAGCGAGCTGTGCGGCAAGGCGATTTCCGAAATTTATAAAACCTTTAAAATCAAGGTGCTTATATGCGCGGTACAGCGCGGTACGGAGGTTACCATCCCAAACGGAGATTTTATCATCAGAAGCGGCGATAAGCTGAATATAACCGCGTCTCACAGCGAGCTGACAAGCTTTCTGGATGCCGTAGGGGTAATTCAGAGAAGGGTTAAAACTGTAATGCTGATAGGCGGCGGCAGAATAACTCTTTATCTTGCTAGAATGCTGCTTGAGAGCGGCATGAAGGTCAAGATAATCGAGCCAGACAGGAAGGTATGCGAGTCGCTTTCGGAGTATCTGCCAAAGGCGGATATAATATGCGGTGACGGAACCGACAGTCACGTGCTTGAGGAGGAAGGATTAAGCTTTGTTGACTCCGTTGTAACGCTGACCGGCATAGACGAGGAAAATATGATCGTGTCCATGTACGCAAAGTCAAGAAAGGTGGATAAGGTCATAACCAAGGTGGATAGACTGTCCTTCGCGGATATAATGGAGAACACAGGGGTATATAGTATAGTCGCGCCTAAAAATATAACCGCAAATATGATTTTGAGATATGTAAGGGCGCTTAATTCCGCAAAGGATACTGAAATCAGAACCCTTTACAGAATAGTAAACAATAAGGCTGAGGCTCTGGAGTTTGTGGTTAACAAGGAATCAAAGCTTACATCCGTGCCGCTTTCCGATATTAAGATTAAGGACAACACGCTCATCGCGGCTATATTAAGAAAGAATAAAATGATTAAGCCGGACGGGAGCAGTACGCTTGAAGTAGGAGATTCGGTCGTCGTTGTTACGACACGGCATCTTACGAGTCTCGGAGATATACTTGCGTAATTCTTAAAAGCGAGAGGGAAAAGTATGAATTATCGAATGTTAATGTACACAGTCGGACGAATTTTGCTGATTGTCGGACTCACTTTGTTTATTCCGCTGTTTGTGTCAATCTATTATCACGAGGAGATTACCGTGGCATATCTTATACCCATCGGAATTTCTTTGCTGATTGGTTTGCCGCTTTCCGTAATAACTCCCGCCAATAAAAACATTTATGTGCGCGAAGGTTTTGTTATAGTCGCGTTTTCGTGGATACTGGTATCGTTGATTGGGGGCTTGCCGTTTTTTATAAGTCATCAGATACCAAGCTTTATAGACTGCTTTTTTGAAACGGTATCCGGATTTACAACAACGGGAGCTACAATACTGAACAACGTTGAGGGGCTGAGCCGAAGTCTGCTTTTCTGGCGCAGCTTTACGCATTGGCTGGGCGGCATGGGTATTCTTGTGCTTACGATGGCAATATTTTCGACAAAGGACACCCGCACGACTCATGTTATGAACGCTGAAATGTCAGGACCGTCAGCCGACAAGCTGACAAGCAAGTGGCAGTTTTCCGTGCGTATACTTTATATTACGTATATTGTGCTTACCGTGGCGGAGGTTGTGTTCCTTCTTGCGGGCGGTATGCCTCTGTTTGACAGTCTCGTCCATACCTTCGGAACAGCGGGAACAGGCGGATTTGGTATAAAGAACAGCTCCATAGCGTATTATGACAGCGCGTATGTTGATTACGTAATCGCGATATTTATGATGATTTTCGGCGTAAATCTCAGTATATATTATCTTATTATTACACGCCGTTTTAAAACCATAGTAAACAACGCGGAGCTTAAGTGGTATTTGGCGATAATGCTGGGTGTAAGCGTCATTATAGCGGTTAATATAATGCCGCTGTACAATACCTTCGGCGAAGCATTCCGATATTCCTTTTTCCAAACGTCATCGGCTATGACAACAACGGGTTACTCAACAGCTGATTTTGCGAGGTGGCCCATGCTGTCGCAGGCTCTTATTTTAATGGTCATGTTTATCGGCGGCTGTGTCGGCTCCACTGCGGGCGGATTAAAGGTTATGCGCTTTATGGTGCTTATCAAAACCGCAATTCAGAGGATAAAAAAGACGGTAAGCCCGAGACGCGTTATGTCGCTTAAGATAAACGAAAAACAGCTTGACCCCAATTTCGTTTCCGGAATAGTGGCGTACTTTGTGGTTTATATTATATTTATCGGCTTGTCAACACTTTTGGTAAGCCTTGATAATATGGACTTTACGACAACGTTTACGGCGGTTGTCGCGTCCGTAAACAACATCGGACCCGGTTTGGGAGCGGTGGGACCCACGGGCAATTTCGGCTCATTTTCTATCCTGTCAAAAATAGTTCTTTCGATAGATATGCTGGCGGGAAGACTGGAGCTTTATCCGATACTTGTTTTGGTTCTGCCGTCCACATGGAGGCGTGCTTAATTAAAAGCGCATTTGATTTTTGATATGAATTATCACGAAAGGGATAGGAGAAAATATTTATGAAAACATATACACAGGATGAATATAACGCTTTGGTAAAGGAAATTCAAAATATAGATTTCGCGGAGATAAAGCTTGAGAACGAGTGCGAGGAAAGGGTTTGCGGCGACCTTAACCTTTGGGACGGCAGAAACACGGTTTTGGGCTATGCCGATGTGTCATGGTCAAGCTCCGAACCCCAATCGATTTCCACCTCCGGCGAGGTAGTTTGTATGCCGGAGCTGAAGCAGGTTACGGTTACCGCCCACTTCTCATATCAGGACTATCCGGATATTATGATAGACAAGAGCTTTGCGTTAACCGTGCTAAAGGGAAGCGGAGCAAGGACAAAGCAGGAGGGCGGCGGTATTGACCGTCAGGGCAGAACGGTGGTGTTCGTGATTGGCGATTCCACAGCGAGTCCGTATCCTCATTCCGGCGAAAACAACCGTTTTCCCCAGACGGGCTGGGCGCAGTACTTTAATAATTATTTTGACAACGAGAGGGCGCTGGCGGCGGATATAGCCATGAGCGGCAGAAGCGCGAAAAGCTATATGACCGAGGATAATTTTAAGCTGTTTAAAGGCTCGATTGCAAAAGGTGATTTTCTTATTCTTCAATTCGGACACAACGACTCCAAAATTCAGGACCCGAGCCGTTATTCATCAGCCAAAGGAGCCGTGAATGAGGAGGGTTCCTATAAAAACCTGATGAGCGTTTACATAGAAATAGCGCGGAAAGCGGGCGCAACTCCTATAATCGCGACGTCTGTAAGCCGCCGAAAGCTCTCCGATGACAGTCTTGAGGAATATGTAAACGCCGCGAAGGAGCTTGGTGCGGAGCTTGGCGTTCCCGTTCTTGATATATATAAACGCACAAACGACTGGATAAACGAGGTGGGGCTTGAGGAGGCAAAGTCGATTTATAAGATAATAAAGCCTCACGATGAACGCTTTATGTACAACCCCGAATTTAAAAATTCACAGTTCTATGAATGCGGTGACAACGATGATACTCACCTGAATATATTCGGAGCGGACAAGATTGCCTCATGGGTGGCGGAGGAAATTAAATTACACGTCCCCGAATTGGCTGAATATTTGAAAAAATAAAAATAAAAACTAAGGGCGGAATTTTGAAATACCGCCCTTAGTTTATGTTTTACTCTACATCTGATGTACAGTGCGGACACTTTGTCGCTGCCGCGTCAATTTCCGAACGGCAGTACGGGCAGGTCTTGGTTGCCGGTTTTTCTTCTTCCTTGGCTTTTTTCCCAATCGACATAACGGAATTAACCGCCTTAACGATAGCGAAAATTATAACAGCCATAATCAGAAAGTTGATAATAGCGGTTATGAACGAACCGTATCTAAGCGCCACATTGCCTATGTTAAGAACTTTGTCCGAAAAATCAACACCGCCTACAGCGCCCAGTATCGGCGAAATAAGGTCGTTCGTAAAAGAATCGACAATGGTCTTAAACGCGCCGCCGATAATAACGCCGACTGCCAGATCCATAACATTGCCCTGGGCGATAAATTCCTTAAATTCACTAATGATTTTCTTCACTTGCTTTTAGCCTCCCTTCGCTTTTTAATCATCATACTAAATAATTATAACACACTTTTTGACAATTTCAAGTATTTTTTTATATAATAATGCCGAACCCGCATCGCTGCAGAGCTTTTACAACTTTGCCGCGCTCGTGGTGTGCCGCCACTTTGGCGGCAACGCAAGCTTCGGTTGTCCTTTAATAAAGAAGTGACAGGATTAAGGCACTATACAAAGTTTGGCACCCCACCCGTGTCTTTGTGCCACTCAAGGAGTGGCAATGCAAGCAACGGTAGGTGAGCGTTAGCGAACACGTGAGGCGCGCAGGCGACTGCCCCGCAGGGGCAAGATGTAATTCATAGATGGATGCATACTTTTTATTTATATACAATTCCTGTTTTTTTGTCCTGACGGACTACTTAACCGTGCCTAGCCCAGTTGCGCTCGCCAGACCCGAGCGCGACACCAAAATTTTTTGTGGTTTGTGACCTCGTTTATCCGATAAGACGGACTACTTTAAAAGGCACACACCTTGACAGGTGTGGTCACTCGCGCTCGCCGGACCCGAGCGGGGTGCCACTCAAGGAGTGGCAATGCAAGCAACGGTAGGTGAGCGTTAGCGAACACGTGAGGCGCGCAGGCGACTGCCCTGTAAGGGCAAAATATAATTCATAGATGGATGCATACTTTTGTTTATATACAATTCCTGTTTTTTAGTCCTAACGGACTACTTTGTTCGAGCCTAGCCCAGTTCCGCTCGCCAGACCCGAGCGGGGTGCCGCTTAAGAAGCGGCAATGCAAGCAACGGTAGGTGAGCGTTAGCGAACACGTGAGGCGCGCAGGCGACTGCCCCGCAGGGG
>CAYTZR010000049.1:0-12008 GCA_964442605.1 uncultured Oscillospiraceae bacterium | reverse complement strand
TTTTAGTGTAACAGAGCGGACTTTTTTCATTTACAAGTGGCAAACTTGGGTTATAGCATATCCTAAATAAAAAATCCACTGCGTTTTTTAAAAAGTTTTAAGGCGCTCCGCAATTGCTCTCTGAGTCAAATCGTGATCCTCGCGCAAATCCCTTATCCTCTTATAATAATTGGTATTCATATGATAATCCTCCTATCAATATGGAATTGATAACCGACCTGCTATTAGAATTTTATAATAGTTGATTTCTCTTATAGCTGTACGATAATCGTTTGGTTATCGCATTGTTCTTATAGTGGTTTATTTTCAAATAATATATCTTTTGTTAGTTCTTTAAATTATTTAATATATAAAATATAAAAATAATTAACTTTATAACTGTTTGGTTATTGACAAAAGTTAATTTGTTTTGTATAATTTGAATATGATAACCGTTGGTTATTATATTCAGTAAGATGTTGTTTGTTAGAATTATTCATTAAAAATTGGAGGAGGGTATAAATCATGAGAAAGTATGTCATTCTTACACTTTTATGTCTGACTATAACTTTACTGTGCGCTTGTTCAAACACAGCGCAAAAGGCGATTGAACAGGGGAAATTATCTATAGCGAGTGGTGACTATCAAACAGCTTTAAATTCCTTGGAGCTTGCTAAAAATGAAGGTGCAAGGGGAGATAGCTTGGATGATATGATTTCTATAATTAAAAACTATGTTGAAGCAAAAGAAGCCTATGATGAGGATAATATTGATGGAGCCAATGAAGCTCTAAATAAAATAACGCAGGATTATTCCGAATATGCCATAAAAAATGATATAGAGAAGCTTAAAAGTGATATAGCTGCTAAACAATCAACGATGGGTGATGTTGATATGCAGATTGCGGGGACAAAAAAACTACTCGCTTCCGGCGACTATGTTAGCGTAAAAGCCAATATATCAGAGCTTTATACAAAAAATCTTACTGAATATCAAAAAAATCAAGTTGATGAACTTAATGAAACACTTGTATCTGCACAGAGCAAAATTGATGCTGCCTCTCAGACAGAACCCGATGTTGTATATGTTGAAAAGCCTCAATCACAGACAACAAGCACAGGAAATACACAAGTTGTGGACACATATTATGTTGTGAATTGTAAACAATCTATTACACTTAGAACTTCACCTTCGACATCAGCCGGTGAAATTACTCAAATCCCGCTCGGGCAGGCTGTAGGATATATTGAAAATGCGGGAAATGGTTTTTATAAGATAAATTATGATGGTGTAATCGGCTATTCTCTGGCATCATATTTATCACCTGTAAAAGAAAGTACGAGCAAAACATACAATAGTAGCACAACGGTTGCCAAAGTTGTTAACGCTAATGAATATATAACTTTACGCAGTAGTCCGTCAACTTCAGCATCTGAGATAACAAAAATTCCGGCCGGGGCATATGTTACATATTTAGGTGTATCTTCAAACGGATTTTATAAAATCCAATACAACGGAATGATAGGGTATGGTCTTCAGTCATATCTGCAAATACAATAACTATGATAAAGATACAAATCACTATTATACTGATTATTTTAACAATGCCTGCATTGCTTGGTTGTTCCACTTATGTACCTTCTGATGAGTTTATATATAAATCTCAATCGACTGTTCTGCCTTACCAAGAGACAGAAACAGCACAGCCACATCAAACACCGGAAGCTGCATTGGAATTAATAATAAAACAAGCACCCGAAATATATACGTATATTGACTTAGAAGACGATATATCAATTTTACAAAAAAAGTATAATAATATAATTCAGGTAACCAAGATATGTGAAACGTTTGATGAGAGAAGTGTTTATGACATTGTAATTGGTGATCTAGACAGCGAAAATCACATATTAATTATGGGAGCTATGCACGCACGAGAATATATAACCACGCAAATAGTAATGAGGCAGCTTTGCAATTGCTTGGAAAATTTGACAGGTGAAAAAACTGATGAATATAACGGTGAATATGTAACCGAGCTTATGGATAATGTGGCAATACACTTTATACCAATGGTTAACCCTGACGGTGTGAGCATATCCCAATTCGGAATAGAAGGTTTAAAAACTCAAACAGCTAAAGATAGAGTTACAGCTATATCTGAAAAACTTGATTTTACAGATTACGAGCAGTGGAAATCCAATGCGGAAGGAACGGACATAAACCGAAACTTCGATGCCGGTTGGGAGGAGTATAACGATAATGTGGGAGAGCCGGCTCCGGATTATTATAAAGGGATAAATCCGGGCAGTTCAGCGGAGGCTGATGGCATTATTCGACTAACGGAAAACTACAGTTTTAAAAGGACAATAAGCTATCATACAAAAGGTAATTTAATATATTGGTATTATAAGCAAACAGGTGAAACGCTTGAACAATCAGAGAAATTTGCGCAAGCAATATCAGATGTAACAGGCTATTATCTCGATGGAGATTATACAACTGTAGATGCTGCAGGATATAAAGACTGGGCGGTGTATAAAAAAGGTATACCCAGTATTACAATAGAGGTCGGTGGTTCGGCTCCCGATAATCCTGTGCCATATGAATATTTTCCTACAATTTGGAATGAGAACAAAGATGTCGTTTGGACAACGCTTTATGATTTAAAATATTTAAATTAAATAGCGCTGTTTCGGTTAATTTAAGCCGAGACAGCGCTATTGTAAATTTTCTGTTCTTTTTTACGGGGCAATTTTGCGGTTTATTCCAGCGCCTTGCCCAAAAATCCGGCGGCTGTTTCCGCGAGCTTTTGCTCAACCTCGTTCATACTCTTTTCGGGCTCGGCTATAAAAATAACCGTTCCGACAGGATCACCGTCATGTACTATAGGCGCAACAACTCCGGCCTTGTATTTGTCATTGTCGTCAAGAATTTTAATGCTGCCATCATCGTTGTCGGAAAAGAACAGTGATTTCTTTTCCATTATCCTTTCAACCTCATCAGATACCCTTTTTTCTTTCAGCTCCTTGCGTCCGTTTCCGCTGGCGGCTATAACATTGTCCTTGTCCGTAATGCAGGTGAGCAGCCCTGTTGACTTATTGAGTGTGTCGGCGTATTGCAGCGCAAACTCACTCAGTTCTCCGATAGGCGAATATTTCTTAAATATAACTGTGCCATCGCTTTCTGTATATATTTCAAGAGGATCACCCTCGTGTATTCTAAGTGTTCTTCTGATTTCTTTCGGAATTACAATTCTTCCCAGATCGTCAATTCTTCTGACTATACCGGTTGCTTTCATATATTTATCTCCTTCCTTAACAATAAGCACGCGCTGCGTGCGGATTTATAGCTGTTTTAATTAATCGCAAAGCGATTTTGACTAATGACGTCGCTGATTTTTGTTTTAAAAAATCTGTAACAATATTATCTGTAAATGTAGGGATAATATACTCAATAAAATCCTCAAAACTATTTGACAAACGATGTAAATTTTGTAAATATGCTTGACAAAATAAACAAAGTCAATTATAATCAAGTATAGCGTTACGGAAATAATATTTGTTTAATATAATAGGAGGAATTTACCAATGATAACTGCCGGTGATTTTAGAAACGGAATGACTTTTGAATATGACGGAAGCGTGTGCCAGGTTGTTGAGTTCCAGCACGTTAAGCCGGGAAAAGGCGCCGCTTTTGTAAGAACAAAGTTTAAGAATGTTATTACAGGCGCTGTGGTTGAGAAGTCGTTTAACCCAACAGAAAAGTTTGAAAAGGCAATGATTGAAAGACGCGATATGGAATATCTGTATCAGGACGGAGATCTCTACTACTTCATGGATCCCGAAACATATGAGCAGGTTCCTCTCAGCTCGGAACAGCTGGGTGACGCACTCAAGTTTGTTAAGGAAAATATGTCCGTGAAGTTTTGTTCATTCAAGGGGAATGTTTTCTCTATTGAACCGCCGACATTTGTGGAGCTTGCCGTTACTCAAACAGAGCCGGGTGTTAAGGGCAATACCGCGACAAATGTTACAAAGCCCGCAACGCTCGAAACAGGGGCGGTCGTAACGGTTCCCATGTTTATCAATGACGGTGATATGATTAGAGTTGATACGCGTACAGGCGAATATATGGAGAGAGTTTAACAGCGATTGTGTATCAAGCCCGCGGATACGCATATAACTTAATACGCGGGCAGAAAGGCGTTGGATTTAATGTCAGAATTGACGAAAGAAGCTGCTTATATAAAGGGCTTGTTTGATGGTTTGAAGCTTGATCCGGAAAAGGGAGAAACAAAGGTCTTGTCTCATATTATTTCATATCTTGAAAACGCAGCCGAAGAAATTGAAGACCTTGATAATGAACAGGGCTTCTTGGCAGACAGGATTGATGATCTTGACGATGTTATCGATGTTATTGCCGATGAGTTCGAAGATATAGATGATATGGAAGATTATGATGATTTATATCAGCTAAAATGTGAGCACTGCGGCGCTGATATAGAATTTACGGACGATGAGCTTGATGATTTGGTCGATGGCAGCTTTGTATGCCCTGAGTGCGGTGAAGTTATTGAGCTTGATTTTAGCGCTATGGATGATGATTGTGACTGCGGCTGCGGACATTCTCATGAATAATCCAAATGCTTTGGCGCTTGTCAAAATTATGCTTAAAATCTCATAAAATAAGACTATGTCGGCAGCCTTACAGGCTGCCGAAACTGTTCTGACAGAACAAAATCATATTGCTTAGGAGGTAGCGTATGAAACCTGTAGTAGCTGTTGTGGGCAGACCGAATGTTGGAAAATCCACATTTTTTAACAAGGTTGCCGGAAAGCGGATTGCTATAATAGAAGATACTCCCGGTGTAACACGGGACAGAATATATGTTGATGCCGACTGGTGCGGCAGAGAGTTCACCATGATTGACACCGGAGGCATCGAGCCGGGCAGCGATGATACGATATTAAAACAAATGCATTCCCAAGCGGAGCTTGCCATAAGCATGGCAGACGTGATAGTGTTTATCGTAAATGTAAAGGACGGTATGACTGCCGCTGACAAGGATGTTGCGTCTATATTGCAAAAGAGCGGCAAGCCTGTTGTTCTTGCCGCGAACAAGGTTGACAATCCCGGAGCTCCGCCGTTGGAAATTTACGAATTTTATAATTTAGGACTGGGTGACCCGTGGGCAATTTCTTCGGTGCACGGTTTGGGCGTGGGCGATTTGCTTGACGAGGTCGTAAAATACTTCCCTGAGGATATGGATGATGACGATGATTCGGATATTATACATGTCGCAATCGTCGGAAAGCCAAATGCCGGAAAATCTTCGCTTATTAACAGGATTTTGGGGGAGGACAGAGTTATTGTAAGCGATGTTGCCGGAACTACAAGGGACGCTATTGACACCATGTATGAACGTGACGGAAAGCGGTACATGCTTATCGACACCGCCGGAATGCGGAAGCGCGGTAAAATAAACGAGAATATTGAACGCTACAGCGTATCCCGCGCGCTGAATGCCGTTGACAGAGCCGATGTGTGTTTGATAATGGTTGACGCTGTGGAAGGCGTGACCGAGCAGGATACAAAAATCGCGGGCTATGTCCATGAGGCAGGGAAGGCAAGCATTATTGTTGTAAATAAGTGGGATTTGATTGAAAAAGATACAAATACAATGAAGAATTTCAGAAACAGTGTCAAGGAAGGGTTTAACTTTATGATGTATGCGCCGTCGGCGTTTATATCGGCAAAGACGGGACTCAGGGTGGACAGTCTGTTTGAGATGATGGACAGTGCGGTTGAACAAAATTCAAAGCGTATTTCCACCGGGGTATTGAACGATGTTCTGAATGAAGCGGTTGCGGCGGTGCAGCCGCCCAGCGACAAGGGAAAGCGACTGAAAATCTACTATGTGACACAGGTGAATATTAAACCGCCCGCCTTTGTGTTGTTTGTAAACAGCGCGAAGCTGGCGCACTATTCATATATCAGGTATATTGAAAATCAGTTCAGGTCACGGTTTGGATTTGAAGGGACGCCGATAAAATTTATTATTCGCGAAAAAGGAGCTAAAAAGTAATGGTTATTTTTATTGCCGTTGCGGTGGGAATTATTTCTTATCTTATCGGTTCGATTAATTTTTCTATTTTATTGTCAAGGGCGATAAGCGGCAAGGACATACGCGAAAGCGGCTCGGGCAATGCCGGCGCAACCAATATGATGCGCACTCACGGAAAAAAGATGGGAGTCATAATCTTGCTCCTTGATATAATAAAGGGAGTGATATGCATATTGCTCGCAATGGCGGCGGCAAAATTATGCGGCGAAAACACAGGCGATCTGCCGTATATCGCCGGGGTATGTGCCGTGCTCGGTCACAATTTTCCGCTGTATTTTAAGTTTAAGGGCGGAAAAGGAGTCGCCACAAGCCTCGGCGTCGTACTTATGCTTGACTGGAGGGTCGGATTGATTACGGCGGTGTTAGCAATAGCGGTTATGGCATTGACCCGTTATGTATCGCTTGGCTCGGTATTGGGCGGAGCGGCGTATATGGTGATTGAAATAATAAAAATGCTGCTTACCGGAAACATAGCGGCGGTTCGGCTTGTCTGTGTGATTATATTGGGAGGTTTGCTGATTTTAAGGCATCATGCCAATATAAAAAGATTGCTTGACGGAACAGAAAATAAGCTGGGCGGCAAGAAATAGGAGGAGCTCATATGCTAAATATAAGTGTTATAGGCAGCGGCGGCTGGGGCAGCGCCATGGCGATTATGCTGGCGGAAAACGGTCACAGAGTTAAGCTGTGGTCATATCTTCGGGAAGAAAGCGAAGGCTTAAAAAAATACAGAGAAAATAAGCCGTTTCTTCCGGGGGTGTTTTTCCCGGAGAATGTGGAGTTTACCGCTGATATTAAGGAATGCTGTGAGAATGCGGATATTATCATAACCGCTACGCCATCTCATGCTGTCAGAACAACCGCCAAAAATATGTCCGGTTTCATAAAGAACGGGCAAATAATAGTCAATATATCAAAGGGGATAGAGGAGGATACCTACTATACGCTGTCAAGGGTGATAAAAGAGGAAATACCGAATTGTGTTATCGCTGTTATGTCGGGCCCCAGTCACGCAGAGGAAGTATCGCGAAGGATGCCGACAACCAATGTTGTCGCTTGCGAGGATGAAGCGATTGCGCGGTATATTCAGGATGCTTTTATGAATCCGAATTTCAGAATATATACAAATCCCGATGTGCTGGGAGTAGAGCTTGGCGGCTCGCTTAAAAATGTTATAGCCTTGTGTGCCGGAATTACCGATGGCATAGGACTGGGTGATAATACAAAGGCGGCTCTGATGACAAGAGGGTTGGTTGAGATAGCAAGGCTCGGTGTTGCCTTGGGCGCAAAAGCGGAGACCTTTAACGGACTTTCCGGAGTCGGAGATTTGATTGTGACGTGTACAAGCATGCATTCCAGAAACCGCAGAGCGGGCATATTGATAGGCCGGGGGAAGACGGCGGAGCAAGCCTGTGATGAGGTTAAAATGGTGGTTGAGGGAATAAGAACCTGCCGCGCCGCTAAAGAGCTGTCGGAAAAGGTTGGCGTTGAAATGCCTATAGTAAATGAGGCGTATAAGGTATTGTTTGAAAATATGCCTGCAGAAGAAGCAATTAAAAATCTGATGGAACGTGATAAAAAGCACGAAACAGAAAAGGCTTTTCTCGGCACATAGATATATGTATAAATTTATAGATATATTTTTTACGGAAAGGAAGTTTTACTATGTATCTCGCAAACAAAAAACGTTATGAAACTATGGTTTATAACCGCTGCGGAAACAGCGGACTTATGCTTCCGGCATTTTCGCTTGGAATGTGGCACAATTTCGGAAGCTGCGACAGCTTTGACAACATGACTGACATGGTGACAACCGCATTTGACCTTGGCATAACACATTTTGATCTCGCTAATAATTACGGACCCTACCCCGGCAGCGCCGAGGAAAACTTCGGCAAAATCTTAAAAAATACGCTTGCCCCCTACCGCGATGAGCTTATTATCTCTACTAAGGCAGGCTATCGTATGTGGGAGGGTCCTTACGGAGAATGGGGTTCAAGAAAAAATCTTATAGCAAGCCTTGATCAGAGTCTGAAACGCATGGGACTTGATTATGTAGATATTTTCTATCACCATCGTCCCGACCCCGAAACACCCATGGAGGAAACAGCCGCCGCGCTTGACCAAATCGTAAGGAGCGGCAAAGCGCTTTATGTCGGAATATCTAACTATAACGCGGAGCAGACTAAGAAGATGTCGGAGATTATGAAATCACTCGGTACCCCGCTTTTGATTCATCAGCCTCGATACAATATGTTCGACAGATGGATCGAGGATGGATTGCAGGATGTGCTATTCGCCGTTTTTTATGATTTGACCGCCGTGCGCGCTGATTTTTGAACCGAGAGTATCAAGCCACAGCTTGCCGGACTCCTTCGTCGCAATATCATTCCTATCTGTCTTTGCGAGGTTTAACAGCGCAAAATTTATATTGCTGACAACAGCCACGCATTCCTTGCTGCTTCTTCCGAATGTGTTTTTATAGCCGCTGTAATCATATTTGCCGCTGATATATGAGACAAGCTCTTTGAGCATGATATAATCATTTCCGTCTCCGGAATTAATTTTCTTCCTCGCGCGCTCTATCGCGGATTCGATACGCTCGTAAAGCGGCATATCGTATTCGCCCTTACCGATAGTGAATTCATCCTGCCATATGGCGGCATAATTATCTTTAACATAGTTTCCGGTTTTATAAAAGCCTTCAAGTTCTGCATTAGCCTTTGACATAGCTGCCGCAGACAAGTTTTCTCGGGCGAGCATATCCATTATTCGCGTGAGATATACATCGTCTATACCTCTTTCAATCCAGCCCATAGCGTCCGTTATCACATCGGTCGCGCTTATGAAGCTTTTTATCACATCTACCCTATCTGCTCCATCAATTCCGCTCTCGGTTTTAAGGCTTGTAGCCATGTCAAGCAGCTTTTGCTTAATGGCGTGCGTTGAGGGAATGCTTTTGATTTTCGTGATAATATCATTGAGTTTTGCACTTTTCTCTGTAATCGTATGAATGTCAATATCATCCGAACAGTCATATGCTTTGGAATTCGGCACCGTGTAGGAAGCAGTGGATTTTTTATCCATTTTGATTTCCTCCCTGAACAATTTTAAAATGTATATGCCTATATTGTACCACATTTCTCTCTATGTTTCAATCCTATATATCTATATATCCAAGAGTTAGTGTCAACTTTTGAACTTTTGTTTGATACAAAATTTACTGATACAAAATTTACTGATGCAAACTTTATTGGTTATGTCAATGGACGATATAGCAAAAATATGCTATAATTGATTTATCCGAGAGGAAGTTTTTATCAAGATTATGTGGATATGCAATACGGACGTGAATTGCGACTGCCTCAAAAGGATTTAATCTCATTCGTGAAAACCGCTCACTCATACAGGAAATGAATGAATATTCAAGCGGATAGAAACTCAACCGTTAGTAGATAGTATGGAAATCAACCGTTGGTTCGTGTAAATTAAAACAAATTCCTGATACGCTTAAATCTGAAAGGAGGCGCTCGATGTGGATCAAACCAAAATCGGAAAATTTATAGCATCATGCAGAAAGGAACACGGTATGACACAGGCGGTTCTTGCCGAGAAGCTTGGAATCAGTGACCGGGCTGTATCAAAATGGGAAACCGGAAAGTCGATGCCGGATTCCGGAATTATGTTGGAGCTGTGCGATCTTCTGAAAATCAGCGTCAACGAACTCCTGTCGGGCGAAAGAATTATGACAGAGGCATATGACAAACGGGCGGAAGAAAATCTGCTTGAGCTGGCAAAACAGAAAGAAGAAAAGGATAAACAATTATTACGTCTTGAATATGTAATTGGCTACACCGCATCCGTCACATTTTTGATATTGATATTTGTCGCGTCATTTCTGGAAATGGCGTGTTGGCTTAGAATATTGCTCATTGTGGCGGGGAGCGTAATATTTGCGTTTGGTGTGGGTAACGCTGTAATGATTGAGCAGATTGCCGGATATTACGAGTGTCCTAATTGCCATCACAAATATGTGCCGACATATCAAAGCGTATTCCTGGCTCCACACATGGGAAGAACCAGAAAAATGAAATGTCCGGAATGTGGAAAACGAGGCTGGCAGAAAAAAGTATTGACAAAGGAAGATTAAAGAGGTAGAGAGATTTTCATAAATGCGAGAAAAATCCGATTGAGCGCGATACTCAATCGGATTTAAAATAGCATGAAAATTAATATTTATTTCGTTTCCAAAAATGTATTTCTGAGTGTTTCAAGCGGAAACTGATTTCCGTCCATTATCGCGTATGAAGTGACGTTTCCGTCGGAATCAGAGATTTCCATCATCAGCGGGGCATTTATGGCGTTATATACAAGCACAAAAACGTTGCCCCTCGTCAATATATCATCCTCGGAAAGCGATAAGCTTTCAAGCACTCCCTGACGCATGGCAGCCAGAAAATACCCCACGGGGTAACCTCCGTTATCCCTAGCGAACGGCTCATATCCCAAGATGTTCATCACCATTTTTACGGCTTCGGCATAGGTTATGTAATCATCCGGAGCAAATGTTCCGTCGCCGTTTCCGTTTATAATCCCAAGCTCGCTCGCGTTTTGGATATAGCCGTATGCCCAATGCTCCGCCGGCACATCGCTGAACACTGTATCTTCTCCCTGCGGTTCTTCCGTTATTCCCTGCATTCTGCAAATAATCGCCGCCATCTCCGCTCGGGTTACGTTATCGTCAACGCGCATTTCGCCGTTTGGATCTCCCTGAATTACACCAAGCTCTGTCAATTCAATATTCGCGTTTGCGACGTAATTGCTGTTTGCACTTGTGCCGTCATATTGTGTGTCGGACGTAAACGGCAGCGTTTTTACATTAACATCAATTTCCCAAACATCAACCACGCCGTTATTAACTACAGGAGTACCGTCTTCGTTGACTTCATGCCAAATTGTAGCTATAATGTTATCTTCGCCCAGACGGTCAAGCCCCAAGCTGAGAGTGTCGATTATCGTCTCTTTGTTTGTTTGAAATATATAATCACCCTTGTCTTCTCTTGAGTCTCTGAATTTTACAATCCCTGCGTCCAAATCACTTTCAATAACTTCAGCAAATACAACTCTCGCTCTGTAATCGGGGTCATTGCCGTATTTCCCTTCCTCATTGTACTTTGCCGCGAACACGCTGTTTACGGACAAAAGCATTGCCGCTGCCAAAATTACGCTGATTATCTTTTTCATAATAATCCTCTTCTTAAAATTGTATATTTCTTTTATTTTATTTAACTGTAATAAATCTTAAAAAGTTATATTCTATAGGAGAATATATAATACCTCCTAAGACTGTGGACAAACCATTAACATGGTGATGTATGCTGGGCTTCGTGCAAATATTCAAAGCAAAAGCTTTTGCCCCGCCCGGGTTCGGCGGGCTGGAGTGACCGGAGCTACGCAGCAGGTTCGTGCCTTATAAAGCAGTCCATTTTATCGAATAAACGAGGTCACAAACCACAAAAAATTTTGGTGTCCCGCTCGGGTCTGGCGAGCGGAACTGGGCTAGGCTTGAGCGGACTAAGCGGCTACGCTTAAAGTAAATGGTGTTTGGAACAAATAAAAGGTTTTAATCAATCATTAATTACATCTTGCCCTTACAGGGCAGTCGCCTGCGCGCCTCACGTGTTCGCTGCGCTCTTTTAAGGAAGCTCTTGGTCAAAATTGCTCTGCAATTTTGAAAGGTAGCTTTGAATCCGCAAGCGAAGCTTGCTTATAGCTACCGTTGCTTGCGTGCCGCTCACTGAGCGGCGGCAAAGTCGCAAAAGCTTTTGCCCCGCCCTGGTTCGGCGGGCGGGAGTGACCGGAGCTGCGCAGCAGGTTCGTGCCTTATAAAGCAGTCCATTTT
>CAYTZR010000048.1:0-12183 GCA_964442605.1 uncultured Oscillospiraceae bacterium | reverse complement strand
TCACTCCTTTATAATACTTATTTGTAATTATTAAATTACTTTTTATCAATCCGTCAGTTTGCTTGAACTGCTGCCGCTTGAACTGCTGCCGCTTGAACCGCTACCGCCTGAACTGCTACCGCCTGAACTGCTACCGCCTGAGCTGCTACTTGAACCGCCACCTGAACTGCTACCGCCTGAACGGCTACTTGAACCGCCACCTGAACTGCCGCCGCCTGAACGGCTACCTGAACTGCCGCCACTTGAACTGTTGCCCCCTGAACGGCTACCTGAACTGCCGCCGCTTGAACTACCGCCGGAATTATTATTACTTTTCCGTTCGCTTTGCACCTCTGCGGCTTTTTTTGCTGCTTCGGCTTGTTTCCTCGCCTCTTCGGCTTTTTCATATTCCGCGCGTGCGGCATCGTCGCCTGCCTTTGCGACATTCAAAGCCGAGCCTTCGCCAAAGTATTTTTCCTTATACTCGTTGATTCCGTTTTGCAGTTCTTCCGCTTTCTGCCTGCGGTATTCGCTCCGCTCAATCGCTGTTTTTTCAATCTGTTCGGCGTCCGCACCGCCACCTTCATCCTTAAGCCTTATATCGTATGCTTCTTGTCGCAGAGCCTTAAGCGCTTCAAGCTCACCCGCCGCGTATTGCTTTTCTCTCTGCAAGGTAACACGAGCGTCATACCAAGCAGTTGCTTGGTCGCAAGCGGTGAGCCCTTCCTCGAAATTCTCCGCGTCATATGTATTAAGCTTTATTTCCAGCTTCTTTATCTGCATGCCCAAGCTCTCGTCCTCGCTTATGTAGTCCTCGACGTCCACCGACGGATCGCCGGCTTTTGACACATCATCCGTAACCTCCGCAAGGCTGTCCATAAGCTCTTTGTCCGGCTTTGAAATCTCAATTGATATACCATAGTACTCCTTGCCTGTATACGCAAAAAAGTTGCTATACGCGTACCAGCCGCCGGCAATAATCGCTGCGGCAGCGCATACCGCAATGTATGTGCGAGGCCGCTTAAACGCGCGTTGGACAGCGTTCGCGGTAGGCAAGGCATCAATAACCTCAACCGTAATATTGTCCTTACCTCCCATCTTTTTTGCGGTTTCAACAAGGTTATAAGCCGCATCGACGGGGTTTTTGTTTTTGTTGAGCAGAACACCAATATTGTCGTCGTCAAGCATATCCGTAAGGCCATCGCTGCAAATTAAGAACCTTGTCTTTTCCAAAATCTTTTCGGCTCCTATGCCGCAGTATGGCGTGACCGTTCCAAGCTCCGACGGAACACCCAAATACCGTGTAAGTACACCTTTGCCGCTTGACTCATCGGTATGATCCATGGATATCTGCCGAACATTGCCTCGGCACAAACGATACACGCGGCTATCGCCAACGTTAATTGGCATAAACATATCGCCGAAAAAGTACAATCCGCCGAGCGTTGCGCCCATTCCCCGAAGGGCAGGAGTAACCTCTGCGGCATAGCTTATGTCACAGCTTATACCGTCTATCGCTTCGTTAAAGCACTCTACAGCCTTGTCGTACTTGGACGCCTCCGTCAGCCTGCTGTACTGATCCCGAATAGCAGAAACCGCCATAAACGACGCATCCTCACCGCCGTTATGTCCGCCCATACCGTCACACACGGCAAAAAAAACATTGTCGGAATTTTCCACAATCAGGGGTTTGTTGTCGTTCAGCTTATTCATATTATAGATATTAACGTATTTGTCCCTTACACTGTATCCCGGAACAAATAAATTATCTTCGTTATTGGCTCGCTGCATTCCTATATCGGAAATCGCGCCAATACTAAACTTCAGCTTTGCCATAAAGTCCCTCCTTATCCTTTATCTTTTCACTTATGAACTTTGTAAATGAAAATTCTTCTCCATCTTGAAAGCCTATAAAATAAACCCTTTCAATGTTTTCATTGTTAAACATAAGAAGTTCTTTTGAGTCTATTATTCCTTCCGGATATACACATGCGGAATAATCATAAACTTTGTTTGTGGCAACATCAGTCTGGATTCTACCGCAAATCATTACTCTTTTTTTTGCACCTTTTAATAAAACGACTGAACCGATAGGTAAAAATGACATAGTATTAGCACCTCCTTAAATAAATTTTTTATAAATTACAGATACGATTATCGGCAATATAAACAAAACACATAATCCACCGGTTATCAACGGAGCGATATACAAACCCGTTTTTATCAAAGCCTTTTCAGGATAGGTTTTATCGTACAGCACTTTGACCGTATCGCCTATTTTCATATTTGTAGTACAATAATTCCCGATAAACCTATATTCTCTGCCATTAATTTCATATACCACTATAGGCGAAATTGCTTTCACTGCATCCATACTTACTCTCATTTCTGAGGTGGTTTCATAAAAATCAACTATTATTCCTTTGGTTTCATTATATTTTGTCGATTTATTATATAAGTTCCAGCAAAGAACAACCGTTACAACCAGAAGAGCAGAAGGTATAATAGGATATAGTTTTACAAATATCTCTAATATTCTATTTGAACTCAGCAAAATCTTTCCTCCGTTTCAAAAACGTATATATTGAACTTATCTAAATCCGGAAAAGAGAAACTCTCCTACTTCATAAATGGCGCTTTGGGAATCGTCAACCCAATCGTCAAAGCCGCTCCAATCAATGTTCACATCTAATCCGGCGCCCAAAAGTGCTGCACCCGAAAAACTTGCCGTTACGCCATCGGTTGTCACCGAGCCTCCTGCCTCTACACCGGCAGCACCGGCATAGCCTTTGACTCCAACATCTATATCTATGCCAAATAATGTAAATCCGCCTTCAACCTCTCCTTCTGCCGCACTTGCCATAGCGCTGGCTTTTGCAGATAATCCATATTGTGCATTGCCGTCCTCATCTTCGCCTATGTAACCGACTCCGACCTTTGCCTCAGCCTCGGCATGCAACAAATCTCCGGATGCATTAACATCTACACCAAAATTATCATCGCCTAATTTAAGCTCCCCTTCTCCGCTTAAAACACTGCCCTCGGCTTTTGCGCCCACATATATCGACGGATTAAATTCACCATCATCAAATAAACCAAATTTTGCTTCTCCGGTTACTGTTCCGGTAATGAAGTCGCCTGATAATTTACCGTGTAGAGCGCCTATATCGCCTTTTACTTCGCCGGTAGCCACCGAACCACCGACTTTGCCTTTCAGTCCTATACCAAAAGATTTGAAGTCCCAATTTCCTTTATCATCTTTAAATTTCCATGATATGTTGTTTTCAAGTTCCGCTTCTACATGGAAAAGACTACCGCTTAAAGCTCCTGCTGTTGTCAAACCCAAAAAGCTTGTTTCTCCGCTGATTTCACCCTTAACAAAGTCAGCTGTATATTTATCGCCCAAAAGTTTTGCAGTCCCATATAGCGTAGCAATTATCGGATTAGTCAGATAAAAAGGAATAGAAGATATTCCGCCATGTGAATATCCCGATCCGTTTATATGGTTGCCGCAGAGCTTGTTCTCTGTATTCTTATACGCTTGCGAAACTGTTCGGAGCTTATCAGACATCTGTGATACAGTTCTTGCGCTTCTCCCGACTGACTCACTGATACGCTCAAGAGTGTTGTTTATTTGGTTCTTCGAGCTTATATCAAAGCCCGCTCCCAGCTTAGCGCCGGACACCTCACTGCAAATATGTCTAAGCTCAGACGCTATATCGTTGAATTCTCCCGATAAATTGTCAAGCGCCGATGTAACCACTTTTATTTCTGCCATAAACCTCACCTCTCTTTCGTATTTAGCCTTCCGGTCATTTACATATAATTACACGCAATCATCTTACCGCACTGACGGCGGTAAGATGACGGTGATATTTCTATGATTAAAAAGCCTTACTAATTACTTAAATCACATCAGTAGGCAGACCGCTTGCTGCCGAGCTTGCAGCCTCCTCTGCCTGATCATACTCGTTAGCGATGTTTTCTATATCTTCACAGTGCTCTTGCACTCTTCTTTGAAGCTGCTGTCCGTCCTCCTGCATCTGCTGAAACTTAGTTGTATATGTAGTCGATGCCTCACTCTTCCAAGCACTGCTTATACCGCTTGCGATATCGGCAATCCTCGCAATCAGATTTGAAAGATTACGTGCCTCTGCATCAAATGTTCTTGCTCCTGCTCTTAATTGATCGGTTGAAACCTTAATAATGTCTGCCATAATAAATATCTCCTTTGAAATTAAATTTAGTTTTTCAATACAATACTAAGTATCTTAGTTTACTGTTGCTGTTGAAGTATTTGTTGCTTCCGCTCTCTCATACTGCTCCGCAATTTCCTCGAGTGTCTGAGCATAGCTCTCGATTGCGCTCTTATACGTTTCCATTTGCGTCGCGCTTGTGTTAAACGCGGATCTGAACGTTGTCTGAGCTTCGCCTTCCCACATTCCGGCAAGGGCGCCCTCTGTTTCTCTTAAGTTCTCGAGAGAAGAATTAATCTCCTGTCCGAGATTTCTAATCTCCTCCGCCTTCGATCTCAGCTGTGATGATGTTACTTGTAATTCTGCCATTGTTTTTTCCTCCTGTTTTATTTTTTATATAATTTAATTTATTTTTATACTCTGGCTATGTTCTCAGCGCTCAACTCTGCCGCACGCATTTTATGTGCAATATCCCTTATGCTCACGGCTACCTTGCATAAATCGCTTGCTGTCTTGTTAAGTTTAGTCTGAAGCTGCCGTGATTTTTCACAAAACGCGTCTGCATTTTCGCTTTCCCAAACGCTTCTCATCTCTCCCATTACACCTTCAAGATTATCTGATGCTGACTGTTCAAGCTGTTTAGCCAAGCGCTCGATCTCATCGGCGCTCGTCATTGCTTTTTCGTACGCAAAATCAATATTCATCACTCATACCCCTTTCTGAATACCCTGCAAAGTCAGTTTACAAAATATCACTCGGCAACTGTGCCGACATAGACTGCGCAGAGCCTTCGGCTTCCTCATATACTCCCGCCATAGTACGCAAATCCGATATATGCTCTTTCCACCGGCTTAACACAGCTGAAACATCCTCCTCTATGTCCGCATACATACGAGTATATTTTTGCGCTGTATCGCCCTCCCAGTAGCTTCCTATGGATTCGATAATGCTTTTTGCTTCCTCAAAACTTGTTTTTATCGACTCTATAGTTTCCGAAATTCTATCTGACTGTTCTTTTAAAACCTCTGTTGTAACTTTAAACTGATTAGCCATATTATTTCACCTCATCTGTCTAAATCTGAATTGAGGCGACCTCATTTGCCACCGTGGATTCACATTTCTCGTATTCCTGCTTCGCCTCATCAAACTTGAGCTTGATCTCATCCATTTTTTGAATCAGGTTATCCATCCGCTCTTTATCATCGGCCGCAGAACGAACAAATTCATTATGAGCATCACCTTCCCACATGGAATTGAGACTCTGGATACCGTCAAAAAGCTTTGCCAAATTCTCACGCAGTGACTGCGTATACCTGCCAAGCGATTCCGCATCCGCGCCGATGCGCGAAGTGTTTACCCTTATTAAATCTGCCATAATTTACCTCCAAAATTCATACCAAAATTAATCTGCTGCCTGTTTTAATTCCATTTTCGCTAAGTGTCCGATCCGGTCTCACAGCAATCTTCATATCTGCGCTAAAAAGCAACATCCTGTCACTCTCCGTCATAGACTCGTACTGTTCACCTCGACACAGCATTTCCGTTATCTCATCTACAATAAGACCGGTAGGCGAGTTTTCATCAACACTAAAGTCATACACTCTGTCAAGGGCAGGGACAAATATATCAACTGTTATCATAACATCACCTCCCATATAACGGGATGATGTACTTGCTTATCCCTGTCTCTCCGAACTGCGGAGCGATATACGCAAGACCCGGTTTAGCTACTCTGCTTTGCTCCGCAAACGGCAGAGCGGAAAAGTCAAATATTTTTTGCTGACTTGGATTTCCGCCCAACAATGCCCCGCCGGCGCCTGAGGTCAAATGGATAAATGTTCTGTTCCCCGGCATTGAGCCTAAATTATCCGTATTAATCACTGAAATAAAGTAAATATTAAGCCCCCTGCCTTTTTCAGTGATATTCTCTATAAAGCCGCGCATATCGCCCTTTAGTGTGTTTGCCGCGTCATAGACCTGATTTATAAAGTCGACCATGTTTGTTATGAAAACAAACTTTTGTCTTTTTTTACTCATTTCAGCAAATATTTCGTCATCAGACATACATTTTTTTGTAAGTTCTTTCTTCAATTGCCCTCTGTCTGCAAATTCACCCACCATAATCTGCCAGTATTCAAACATTTCGCCATAGTCCGTTATATATTCCGCCGCGCCGTCAGGTATAATCTCTTCAAGCTCCTTGGCAAAGTCAATTACAGCAATGTCCGCATCCTTATTCATAGCCGAACGCAGCATTACTTTTAACATATTTCTCTTTCCCGTACCGGACTTTCCAACTATACAGTATGAGAACGAGCGACTCAAATCCACACATGCAACCGAAGCATCTGCCAAACTGTATCCTATAGGTAGCAACGCAGTATCTGAAACCGCCTCATTATATTCAGTGTTTGCTTCAAACTGCGACCATACCGGCTTTTCAGGAATAACAGGTATTTCACGTGCTGTTTCGCCTTTCCATAAGCTGTTTATCTCCTTGCACTTTTCCGCAATGCATCTGCTCTTTTCATAGTCGTCGGCAGCATCAACGGCAAGCGCGGTCTGAAATTCCAGAAAGTTGCCGCCTACATCTGCTATGCCGCGCCCACGTACTCCCGGTTCGGGCAAGACATTGAATTTCAAAGTGTGCAGTGCGTCACCATACTTATACTTATCACCCATTTCAAGGCATATAACTCTTCTTATATAGTCGCCTATACGGGTTTGTATTTCAACGGAGCCAAATCCCGCCGATGTTATAATCAGGTATATCCCGTATGACACCCCGTCTCTGGCGAGACTCATGAGCATTCTTTCATATATGTCACCGGTCTTCTCGCGAAACGCTGCATAGTTATCTATAAACACCAGCACCGCAGGCATTGTGACGCCGTTTGCTCGCACATATTGAGCATAGTTGCCGCTCTTGAGCAGCTTCTTTCTCTCCGCTATTATCTTTTGCAGCATATTAAAGAACTTGCTGATTTTCTCCTCATCATTCTCATACATAACCCCGCCGACATGAGCAACTCCCTCATATGCAGAAAGCATCTTGTTGCTGAAGTCAAGGATGTAAATATTAATATACTGCGGCGAATACTTTGTTATCAAAGAGTAAATAAGCGTCTGCAAAAATGTACTCTTACCACTTACAACCGTGCCGCAGATAGCGTGATGCCCATCACCGGAAATATTCAAGACAAGAGGATACTGCGTTTGATTTACAGGATCATCGCAAAGCCCGACAATTGCCTCAATACTCCAATCAGCTCCGGACGGTCGAGACTCATATCTCACATCCTCCCTAAAACCGTCAATATCTTTAAGATACAAGCTTGTGCTAAGCGGCGGCAGCCACAGCTCAATTGAATTCACATAGCCGTTCGTATCGGCTATCTCGTGCAAATATTCAACAACCGCGTCAAGCTGACTCTTCTGTTTTGCCTCCGGCAACTTGACGCTGTTTTTCTTAGCAAATTCGCATGCTTTTTCAACCATTGAAGATATATCTTTGTCATAGGTGTCGAGGTTCACATCCCAGAGCTGTATGAAATCCATCACTCTGTTTGTGTTGTACACTGATTTTTGATAATCGAATTTTCGCTTGTCCGCCAGCACAAAAACTTCTTCAATCAGCTTGTCCATATACTGTCTGTTTTGCTTTGCGACAGCAATCTCAATATTGCACTGCCGGGCTGCTTCAAGAATTATCCCGGCAAGCTCTGTGAGCCATTTTATCTTCTTCTGTGCCTTATATTTAATTTGAGTTCTATTTCCCACAAGCGCTGCCCGCCCTGTAATATCAAGCATTTTGGCAAGCTCTGTTTTCTTGGTGTTATCGTCGTCATATTCCCCGCCGCTGTATCCGGATTGAAACAATTCGAAAATTTCATCATTCCCGACCTGCAAATAGCATCTTCCCGCTTGAGTAATATATGCCGCATCGGGCTTATGCAACATATCAACACTGTCCTGCCTGTCCTGAACCCTAAGACACAGCTTAAACTTCGAGTTGCTCCATATATTATCGTCTACTGTTCCGCTCGGTTTCTGAGTGGCAAGTATAAGATGCACACCAAGGCTTCTGCCAATCTGTGCCACACTTATAAGCTCACTCATAAATTCGGGTTCCTCTCGCTTAAGCTCCGCAAATTCATCGATAATTATGAATAAGTGCGGCATTGGTATCGAAGCCTCTGCGTTTTTTATCAGCTTTGTGTATGCGTTAATATTATTGACGCCGTATTCGTTAAGCAGCTTCTGCCGACGCTTACATTCGCTTTTAATAGACACCATGGCTCTGTAGACCTGATTGCCTGATAGGTTTGTGATTTTGCCTACCAAATGAGGCAAATCAGAAAACAAGTTTGCCATTCCGCCGCCTTTAAAGTCTATGATAAAGAACGCAACGTCGTCCGGGCTGTATTCAACGGCCAAAGATAAGATGTATGTCTGGAGTGTTTCGCTCTTTCCCGAACCTGTTGTACCCGCAACCAATCCGTGCGGTCCGTGATACTTTTCATGTATATCAAGATAACACCCGCTGCCTCCGGTCTTTACTCCTATAAGCGCCTTCATAGTATCGTAGGTTCTGCTCTTTCTCCACCGGTCATAAACCTTCAAATCCTCAAGCTTTGATACACCATGCATTTCAAAAAAATCAAGCGCCGTCGGCAAGCCTGTACCGCTTTCGATTTGATTAACCCGTATCCCTGAAATTTCTCTGCTGAATTTATCTAAGTCAGCAATATTAATATGATCAAATTTTATTGGCGTACGATCGTTAATGTCATCGAACAGATTATATTTGCCGGAAAATTCGTCATCGTCCTGTATTATATACGAACACTGGTTAGGGAGTTCTTCGCATCTTCCGGATAAAATGATTGTTGTCATGCCATAGTTCGACTCGGTGTCAAATACATATTTTGAAATAGCATCACTTTCAAGAATTGCGGGATTATCGACTATTAACACATAATGCGGCAAAACCGGTTTTTCATCGTCTCCGGTGTTGCCACTATTCTCTACCCTTGTCCTTAGCTTGTTGGTCAGCTCATAAATCACGTCACGTCTTTCGCTCTCTGTCGAGGCTATATACCTTATCTTTCTGTCGTCCGACCAAGTGTGCGGCAACCATTTCGCAAAATTCCAACGGTCAAAGTTTCGCGAGGCGTCGCACAGCAACACAAGCTTTACATCTGTATAGCAGTTGTTGGCGGCAATTTGGCATATCAAATTATGCACAATATTAACCGCTCTGTTGTCGTCTCCTACTACTCCGATTAAACGTTCTCTGTACAGATCCGCACAAATGGGGACATCCTTTAGCATTTCAAAGTTGTCCGCAATCTGTTTTGGCTTCTCCGCTAAACTATCATATATCAGAGAAAATTTCTTTTTCGGTGTGTGTATTTTCACCTGAAACGGCATCTCTCCTATACCAAGACGCAATGCCAAAAAATCATCGTGCATTATATTTCTGTTCCACAACATTGTTCTGTTTTTAGAGTATGCGCATAATGTCTGTGGTAAAGGATACAAATTCCAAAGCGCATGGTAATTTTCGTCATATAACGCCTTTATATTGTTAGCTGTATCTATAAGATACTTGCTGTACAAATCAAATCTGGTTTCTTCGTTTTCGTTAAGGGTCTTTTTTGAGTACCTTAAATTTACCATTGCCCATACAGTACCGATAATCGCAGAGGAGACAGCTGTCACTATGCCTGTGTACATAAAGGCTCCGCCCATCCCTCCGCGCTGCTTTACGGCATACATAGCTATCAGACAACCCAACAACATAGGTATTGCCATGGTAAGCGAAGGGCCGATAGTCAAAATGAGCGGTCTTTTCTCCTCTTTTGCCGGTGCGGGCGGCTCTTCGATATATATTTCGTCATGGTTAATTTTGTTCACCGCCCTCGGAGAACGATGAAAGTACGGTTCTTCTGTTGCCTTGACGCTTCTCGGCTGCTTCTCCCCTTTTTGGGGCGCAACCGCAACCTTCTTAAGCACGGATGGGCTGACCTTAAACAGTCCGTTATGTGCCATAATCGCAATAACATTACCTAAAAAGACTATTTTCATCCCGAAAATATTGATACAGTCACCGTACATGAGCTTTTCAGTGTTTTGTATTCTGCGCGAGCCGACAAATACGCCGTTTATTCCCTTCCCCTCTATCATATACTCATTATTTACGCGTGTAATCACAGCATGAGCTCTTGAAACCAAGCCAAAGCTGTCATATTGAATACTATTACTGCTGTCGCTTCCGATTGTAATCCGGTTTGAAATCATCTTATACTTCATAAAAACCGGAAAGTTTCTTTGCGTCTGCATGATTATAACGGAAAGCTCCTCACCGTACTTTGACACAATTTTTAGGAAATCCCCGTTTTTAATGTTTACATTAAAAAACAAACGTCCGCCCTCAGTGACGCTGTAGTCATCAGATTGAACAAATCTCCAGTTGTTATCAAGCACTTCGACCTTTAACACTATGTTTTCAAGCAGCTGAAATTCCTCGCCCTTAATAATAATTTGATAATCCGAATTGTTTATCGCGGGCAAATTAAAGTCTTTAAACGCGTTTTTGGTATAGACAGAAATAACATAACTCATTTTGCTTCCCCTACTCTAATATTAATTATTCACCGTCACCGTAGTATTACCCAGCCGAATTACCGAGTCAAAAAATATCTCCGCTCTCTGGTTTTTACCAAGAACTGTTCGGCCGTATTCGTTCTCAATAATAGTGTGATTTTTAGACCCCATATCACGGACATAAATACTGTTGTCTACCAGAAAAATCTGGCAGTGTCTGGCTGATACGGAAATATCACTGCATCTGATGTCGCAGTCCTTTCCCCTTCCTATGACTATAGGTATTCTTATATCCACTCTTTCTCTAAAACAATTGTCATTGCTTTGAAAACTAAGCCAAACACCATCTCGGCAGTCATATATATGATCATCTTCCGTATCGTCCAAAAAATGTTCCCGCTCAATATCGTTCCGCAGAGCATCATTTAAACTATCCTCTTTCTGAGCTTGTTGCATAAACCGCCTCTTTTTGTTCCTTTGATACCTGCAATATAAGCATACCGCAAGAATTGCTGCCAAGGCACATACCAAGACGGCTAAACAAAAAACCATAAATACCTTGTTTTTTAAAAAAAGACTGCTGTTAAACATTTATGTTTATCTCCGAACGTATTTCGTAACGTATTTCGTATCGTATTTCGTTTTATTCTTTCTGTTGCGGATCGCTATTCCGAGTCAAGCTCCGATATATGCTCATTCATTGAGAAATCACTTAAAATGCTTTGAATAATATCTTTTCCGACATCATCTACGTTATTTAAAAGCTCTGTCAGATATTGCCGCTGCTTGCTGCTTAAATACTTCTGTCCCGCATTGTATCCCGGCATTATCGAAATCCCTCCCGATGTGCCTTGCTTTGTTAAAATGGGAATAAATTGCCCTAACTTATCTATATCACGACTGACAGTTTTAAGAGTCACCCCAAATTCGTCCGCAAGCTCTCTTCTCGTGATTTTTCTACTGTAAATCATTTTGAAATATGTTCTCAAAAGTCTTTCCGAAGAACTGTATTTTTCCGAAGCTCCCAACATCATAATCCCTCAATTACGCAGTTTTTAATTTTTTTAATACAACTTTCTTACATAAATTTGCTCTCACATATTATCACTAAAGTAAATATACAGGATCGCAAGAATGAAATTTATTGATTAAACGCAGTGTTTTATATCAATATTCACAAATCTGTATAAAATTTGTCACAAATTATGTAAAATTTTGTAACATGATAGTAATATATAAACTGGACATATAGTGGGTAGTTTGCTAAATTTACTGACAAATTGCGGCAATTTTTGAATACAAAAAAAAGAGGCGCGGCTTCTATCATATAGAGCACACCGCCTCAAAATTTAAATCGGAGCAACGCTCCATCAAGCTTGCTTGAAATGGAGCTTGCGAA
>CAYTZR010000047.1:0-12520 GCA_964442605.1 uncultured Oscillospiraceae bacterium | reverse complement strand
CAAGGGCGGTGTGCGGACGGCTTGAAATGCGGTACAGATATTCAAAGGATATTGTCTACAACAATTTCCCGTGGCCGTCGCCGACAGACGAGCAAAAAGCGAAAATCGAGCAGACGGCGCAGGGAATACTTGACGCGCGTGCGCTATATCCCGACAGCTCCCTCGCGGATTTGTACGATGAGCTGACAATGCCGCCGGAGCTTAGACGTGCGCACCAACAAAACGACCGCGCGGTTATGCAAGCATACAAGTTCGACGTTAAAACCACGACCGAAAGCTCATGCGTCGCGGAGCTGATGAAAATGTATCGCGAATTGACGAAGTAAAATTAAACAGTTTAATAACAAAATCTAAAACTTGTGATTATTGTCGATGAACTCGACATGTGCGAACCGACACTTGCTAAATAGCCTATCACTTTTGTAAGCGATAGGCTATTAGAAATCCTTATTGACAGACAATCCGCATTACTGTTTTAAGAACGTTGCGCATATGGCTTTTATTTCGTAATTTATTCATTCATTTCCGTTATTTATTCATTTCCGTTCCAGCAGTACGTACAAAGCTTTGATTCATCAATACCTACAGACTCAATCAAATCATCAAGCCGGTGGTATCTTAATGTGGTAAAATGCAGAACTTCTCCTATTTTTTTAATCATAGCTTCATATTTTTCGCTATTGGGATCCGCGTATTCACGCAACGTTTCATCATCAGGCTCACAGCCCTCAAGCTCCTTTATCACACGGCGGGTTATAAGCTCCATTTCAGAGGTGGAACGTGAAAAGTTAAGATATTTACAGCCGTACAGAAGCGGAGGACAAGCGCTTCTGATGTGAACCTCCTTAGCGCCGCTGTTATATAAAAATTCGGTTGTTTCCCTAAGCTGTGTTCCGCGAACGATTGAGTCATCGATAAGTAACAGACTTTTTCCCTCTATAAGATCATGTACGGGAATAAGCTTCATCTTTGCGATAAGGTTACGCTTGCTCTGATGTGTAGGCATAAACGAACGCGGCCATGTAGGCGTGTATTTAATAAACGGTCTGGAAAAAGGAACATCAGACTCGTTCGCGTAGCCTATCGCGTGGGCCATTCCGGAATCGGGAACTCCTGCCACAATATCGGGCTTTATATCATCACGATCACGTATCGCAAGATGCTTCCCGCAGTTGTACCGCATCTTCTCAACACTTATACCCTCATAAGACGATGACGGATAACCATAATAAACCCATAAAAATGTGCAGATTTTCATATCATTCCCCGGTGCCGCAAGAGTCTTGACTCCATCGCTTGACATAACAACTATTTCACCGGGCCCCAATTCTTTCAAATTATTGTAGCCGAGATTAAGATATGCGAAGCTCTCAAAGCTTGCGCAGTAGCCGTCTTCTTTTTGTCCTATAACAATCGGAGTTCTGCCAAGCCTGTCTCTTGCCGCGTAAACCCCCTTAGGTGTCAAAATCAGCATACTCATAGAACCATCTATTATTTCCTGCGCATACCTTATACCGTCAATAAAATTTTCTTTTTGATTAATTATCGCCGCAACAAGCTCAGTCGGATTAATATCACCGTTTTGCATTTCAAAGAAATGAGTGTTTGACTTGATTATTTTATCAACGATTTCATCCAAATTGTTAATTTTTCCCACAGTAGTAACAGCAAAGGTACCATGGTGTGAACGTACAAGAATGGGCTGTGCCTCAAAATCGGAAATACAGCCGATTCCAAAATTACCGTGCATCGTATTCGCTTCTTTTGCAAACTTGGTTCTAAACGGCGCATTTTCAATATTGTGTATTGCTTTGTCAAAGCCTTTTTCGGTGTCATAAACAGCCATTCCTGCTCGGCGAGTACCTAAATGCGAATGATAATCAATGCCGTAAAACAAGTCAAAAACACAGTCCTTCTTAGATACAGCTCCAAAAAATCCTCCCATATTTATAATACCTCTTTCCTAAGTTCATTCTTATAACGCCGGATTATTATATCATACGCCGATGAATAATTCAAGTATAAATACCGATTTAATATAAATTTGAATTTTATCCGTTGTTTATAGAATAATTCATGTTGCCGCGACATAAAATTAGGTCAGGAGGTGACAACGATGAAAATATGGCTTGTCGGCAGAAAGGCATGCGCGGCTTTGGGAATAATTCTTATAGCGCTTTTCGCGTTTATTCTACCGGGTTATGTAAACAAAAGCTCTGAGGCGATGAGCGCGGTAAGTTCCAAGGATCGTGATTTACCCATATATTGTGTGGAAAAGGATGAAAACGATAAAAAAATAGCGCTCAGCTTTGACGCGGCATGGGATAATGCAGACACGGAAACGCTGAAAAATATACTTGGGGAAAGAAATATAAAAACAACATTTTTTGTTGTAGGGGGTTGGGTGGATAATTATCCGGATTCGGTCAAGTCATTATCTGATGCCGGTCATGAGATAATGAACCATTCCGCCACACATCCCCATATGACGCAGATTTCAAGAGAAGAAATTACTAGGGAGCTTAACGAATGCGCGGATAAAATAGAAGCTATCACAGGCAAAAGACCTGTGCTTTTCAGACCGCCCTACGGCGATTACAATAACGATGTTGTCGGAACAGCGAGAGAATGTGGTTTTTATACCATTCAATGGAGTGTTGACAGCTTAGATTGGAAGGATTTATCCGCTGAAGAAATTTATGAAAGGGTTGTTCCGAAAATAAAACCCGGCGACATTGTTTTGTTCCATAACGCCGCCAAGCATACACCGGAAGCTCTTCCTAAAATACTTGACGCGCTTTTGGACGAGGGATATGAGATAGTTCCGGTTTCAGAGTTGATATTAACTGAAAATTATAAGATAGACGCAAATGGTATGCAATACCAAATAAATAACGAATAATCGGAGGTCACAAGCAATGTCTGAATTGTCAGAAAACACATTCGCAGGGAACAGCTGCTACGACAATAATATCACAATACTTATAGGAACGATTGCGTCGGTGCCGCAGCTCTCACATGAAGTATACGGGGAAAAATACTTTTCGGCACAAATCGCTATACCACGGCTCAGCGGAAAACAGGACTATATACCTATAACAATTTCCGAGCGTCTACTCTGCGATTACTATCCGGCTCCGATGGATTATGTAAAGCTTGTCGGTCAGTACCGCTCATACAATAATTATTCGGGAGCGGGAAACAAATTAATACTTACTGTTTTTGTCAAGGAAATAATATATATTGACGAACAAAGCTTGGAAAATAACACATATATGGACACAAATCCAAATCAAGTATTTCTTAACGGATTTATATGCAAGTCGCCTACATATCGCACAACGCCGCTTAAGCGTGAAATATCGGATCTGCTGCTTGCCGTAAACCGATCGTATAAAAAGTCCGATTATATACCGTGCATCGCATGGGGGAGAAACGCAAAATATATTCAGGGCTTAGATGTGGGTACAAATCTGAAAATATGGGGACGGATACAAAGCCGCGAATACCAAAAGCACATAAGTGAAAAAGAAACAGTAAACAAAACCGCCTATGAGGTTTCAATATCAAAGCTTGAGGTTGTTGAGAGTGAAATATAGAAAAAGAGGCGGCCAAAAGACCGCCTCACTATTGTCGTTTCATCAACTGATTAACACTTCAATCAAGCATCCAAACTTGCTTCTATACCTTTTAGTTTCAAACTATCATAAGTTAAACTATTCAAATCAACGAGCCTAAATGCTCCAACTTTACAAGTGTGCTCCGATTAATTCTTCTCGCATTCCTCTACCGAGCTGAACGCGAGTGTATCAATCTGTGACTCAACAGACTCCTGAGCTATGAACACATCGCATCACCTCCATAACGGCGGTTAAATCAATTACCGCTTTGTGTCTAAACTCATCACGGACTAATCCGCGTAACAGATAATCCAAAGAAATATAAAACTAAACAAATCATTTACTTTATTATGTAAACTAACAAAGAATAATCGTTATTCTGTTCAGCAAACCGGTTCGACATTCGACTCAATTTACTGTTAAATTAATATATTTCCTTTTCTTATCTTGGTTACATTATACACCGCTCCAGCTGTTTTGTCAAGTGTTTTTTAGAAAAAATTCACAATAATTTTAATTTTGTGATTTTGTTCATAATACCACGCTCTGTTTTGTGCAAATTGACTAAAACATGTCATTTAAAATCGCTTTCTGTTTTATTCCATATCTCGGTTATTTTTGCCGCTGTAGCTCCAAAATTGTCCTCATTATTGGTTTCCAGTATCGCGTTTATTACCGGTGAATACGACTTCGCGTACTTAAACAGATACTCATAGTCAAATATACCGTCAGCTGTAAGCCGTCCTTCTTTTTTGCCGTCAATTACCTCATAGTCCTTAAAGTGCAGAATACCGATTCTGTCACCGTACAGACTGTAAACCTCGTCAACAATCCTATGCTGCTCTTCTAAATCATTGACATCAGAAATGTTTACCGGGTCATATATAACGGTAACGTTTGGGGAGTTTATCTCATCTAAAAACCTCTTTGTCATTTTGGGATTAAACATACTGTGCTTCGTAACCGTCTCAACGCCCAAAATACTGCCCAAACTTTCGGCACAGTCAACCAGCTCTCGCATGCTGCGCAAAAATCTCTGATAATTCTCCTCTGTATGCGTTTCTTCGATTGTATTATAAAAACCGGTCTCGGTTCCTACCATATCACAGCCGAGGTATTTTGCGAATTTAAGGTGAGCCTTAAACCATTCCAATTCAGAGCGGCGTTTGTCCTCATCAGGGTTAACGGGATTGATGTAGCAGCCCAAAACAGAAACTCTCAGCCCATGCCTGCTTAGTGTATCCTTTATGTATTTACCAAGCTCAGGCGTTAATACGCTGTTGCGCCATTTAATATCCTTAAACGATTTCTTTAAGGCGAGCTGCACATGGGTTGCTCCCACACTTTCCAAAATCTCCGCCAAAGATTCAATATCCGCCGCGCTTGTATCGTGACCTCTCATTCCCAAATTCAACTGATTAAACATAATTTTCATCTCCTGTTATTTTAATAATATATAATATTATATATTATTAAGTCCGATTTGTACAGTATTTTTTGTGTAAAAAAGCGGGCGGAGCGTTGCTCTGATTAAAACAAATCCCCGAGACAATCAGTCTCGGGGATTTGTTTTAAATCTTCTACATATTAAAGCTGCTCCATATTTGAATTGAAGCTATTTACATTCATGTGCTTAACCCTGTCTCTGACCTCTGCCTTCTTGGCATCATTAAATCTATCAAGCGTTCCGGCAAGATAGCCCGTCACACGTCTTATTCTTTCAATGCCGACAACCTCTCCGATCTCGTCCGGTTCGTCGGCTTTTCTGCCGCAGCCGGGACATTCATCGTTGATTATTCCCGTATATCCGCAAACCGGATCGCGATCTACCGGGTGATTTATGCTTCCGTAGCCTATTCCGCATTCCTTCATGTACCTTATTACGCTTTCAAAGGCTTCAAGATTGGTAGTCGGATCGCCGTCAAGCTCGATATAGGAAATGTGTCCTCCGTTTGTCAGTGGGTGGTATGGTGCCTCAAGCTCAATTTTTTCATATGCGCTTATGGGATAATATACCGGGATGTGGAACGAATTTGTATAATATTCCCTATCGGTAACGCCCTCGATTTCACCGAAAATCTCTCTGTCAATTTTGACAAACCTGCCCGACAAACCCTCAGCAGGTGTCGCGATAAGCGAAAAGTTCATTCCCGTCTGTTCAGTAGCCTCATCCATCCTCTTTCTCATATGTCCGACAATTTCAAGTCCCAAGTTCTGCGACTTTTTTGATTCGCCGTGGTGCTTGCCGGTCAACGCCTTAAGGCATTCGGCAAGTCCTATAAATCCCATGGTCAATGTGCCGTGCTTCAGCACCTCGCCAACCGTATCGCCGGGCTTTAGCTTATCCGAGTCAATCCAAATGCCCTGACCCATCAAAAACGGATAGTTCTTTACCGTCTTTGCCGCCTGAATTTTGTATCTCGCGAGCAGCTGCTCAATAACCAAGTCTATCTTTCTGTCCAGCTCTTCAAAAAACCAATCAATATCGCCCTTTGATTTTATGGCAATTCTCGGCAGGTTGACCGATGTAAAGCTCAAATTGCCTCTGCCGTATGTGATCTCCCTCGACTTATCATAGGAGTTCGCGATAACCCTCGTTCTGCAACCCATATAAGTTGCCTCTGTCTCGGGGTGTCCCTCCTTATAATACTTCAGATTAAACGGAGCATCCAAAAAGCTGAAATTCGGGAACAAACGCTTTGCCGAAACCCTACATGCGAGCTTAAACAAATCATAGTTCCTGTCCTCTTTGTTATAATTCACGCCTTCTTTTACCTTAAAGATATGTATCGGAAATATAGGCGTTTCTCCGTTTCCGAGTCCGCGCTCCTCCGCAAGCAGAAGATTTTTCATAACCATTCTGCCCTCATCGGAAACATCGGTTCCGTAATTCAGAGAGCTGAACGGAATTTGCGCACCCGCTCTCGAATGCATGGTATTCAGATTGTGAATAAGCGCCTCCATTGCCTGATAAGTTGCGCGGTCGGTTTCCTTTTCGGAATTTTTAAGTATAAACCTTACCGAACGCTTCGCTGTGTCGTCTCCCAGCCTGTCAGAAAGCTTTTTTGTCAGCGCCGCGACAAATTCATCGGAGTTGCTGAGACGCGGCTCCTGCCCGATTTCCTGCTTGATTTCAGAAATAATCTTGGCGGAATCATCCTCCGGATTTTCATCCCTTCCGACTAAAGCGAGCGCGGCGGATAGGTTCTTGGCGAACTTCTTCTTATAGGTCTTGGCAACTCCCGGAGCCATACAATAATCAAAATTAGGCACGCTCTGTCCGCCGTGCTGATCGTTCTGGTTGGACTGAATGGCAATACAGCACAGCGCCGAATAGCTGGCTATATCGTTTGGCTCGCGCAGAAATCCGTGACCGGTGGAAAAACCGCCCTTAAAGAGCTTTAGCAAATCAATCTGGCAACAGGTGGTTGTGAGTGTCAGAAAATCCAAATCATGAATATGTATATCGCCATCCTTATGAGCCTTCGCGTGCTTTGGATCGAGTATAAACATATCGTAAAAGCACTTCGCTCCCTCGCTGCCGTATCTGAGCATGGTTCCCATTGCTGTGTCACCGTCAATATTGGCGTTTTCACGCTTAACATCATTATCCTTCGCGGATTTGAACGTTAAGTCCTCATAAACTCTCATGAGATGAGTATTCATTTCACGCACGCGGCTTCTCTGAGCGCGGTACAGTATAAACTCCTTAGCGGTTCTGGTATGTCCGTTATCCACCAGTATTTTTTCAACAGCGTCCTGTATCTGCTCAACGCCAGGCTTGCTCAAGCCAAGTCCGTTTTCAACATAATCAACCACCTGGTCGGCAAGCTCAAAGGCTGTTTCCCTATCGCTTCCGCCGAGCGCCTCCGCCGCCTTATATATGGCATCGGAAATTTTGGTTATGTCAAACTCTGCTTCCCTGCCGTCTCTCTTGACAATTGTTTTAATCATAAAAAAACCTCCTATATCGCTATACCACAACATATTGTGGTCGTCTTTCAAAAAATGTGATATATTTAGTATATCACATAAATCTCGCATGTCAATAGGTTATTTAATATTGAAACATAATTGTAAAAAATAAAATATAAATAAAATATAAATTAAATAACCGCGGCCGTTTTCCGACCGCGGCTATTTTATTGTTCTATGTTTACCGTTATCTCGCCGTCGTTTACGTCAACAACAGCGGTGCAGCCGTGTTTCAGCTCGCCTTTTATAAGCATCCGCGCAAGCTTATCCTCGATGTTCTTCTCGATAAATCTGCGCATCGGACGCGCTCCGTAGAGCTTGTCATATGATTTTTCAACTACAAAGCCTTTTGCGTTATCGGATACGCTGAGGACGATATCCTTTTCCTTAAGGCCGTCTCTTAAATCATCAAGCATAAGGTCAACAATTTCGGTAAGCTCATGCTTATTCAGCTCATTAAATATTATAACCTCGTCAACGCGGTTCAAGAATTCGGGTCTGAAAAGCTCCTTCAAAGCCCTGTCGATTTTTATCCGTACTGCCTCCTCTGTTTCGTTAAAGCCTACAACATTTGATCTCTTGTCGCTGCCCGCGTTAGACGTCATTATAATTATCGTATTTTCAAACGACACAACCCTGCCGTGGCTGTCGGTTATCCTGCCGTCGTCCAGTATCTGAAGCAGTATATTGAACACGTCCTCGTGCGCCTTCTCGATTTCATCCAGCAGTATAACGCTGTACGGTCTTCTGCGGATTTTTTCGGTAAGCTGTCCCGCCTCATCGTAGCCCACATATCCCGGCGGGGAACCTATTATCTTTGAAACGGTGTGCTTTTCCATATACTCCGACATATCGAGCCTTACAAGAGATTCCTCGCCGTCGAATACCTCGCGCGCGATCTGCTTCGCAAGCTCGGTCTTTCCCACTCCGGTGGGACCCACGAATATAAACGAAACAGGTCTGCGTTTCAGGCTGATGCCGGCTCTCTTTCTCCTTATTGCGTTCGAAACCCCGTCAACAGCCTCGTTCTGCCCTATAATCCCCTTGTGAAGCCTATTCTCCAAATCGGAGAGACGCTCCGACTCATATTCGGTAATATGCTTTACCGGTATCTTTGTCCATGTTTCAATCACCGCGGCAATATCCTCAGGCTCCAAATACTTGATAGATGATTTTTCAACCTCGCTTATTTTTGTTTGAAGCTGGATTTCACGCACCTTAAGATCGGCTGCAGTTTGATAATCGTCCTTCGACGCCGCCTCGTCTTTCTTCTCCTGCACCTCAGACAGCTCCTTCCGCAGCTTCTCAAGCTCCAAGAGATCCGTGTTTTTCAGATTAACCTTTGACGCGGCTTCGTCTATAACGTCAATCGCCTTATCCGGCAGGAACCTGTCGTGAATATACCTCTCGGCAAGGACGGTAGCCGTTCTGATAATATCATCGGTTATCTTAACGCAGTGATATTTTTCATAGTAGCCCTTTATTCCCTTTAATATTTCAATGGTTTCATCAACGGTCGGCTCGTCCACCATTACTGTTTGGAAGCGGCGTTCCAGCGCGGAATCCTTTTCGATGTATTTTCTGTATTCGTCGATTGTGGTCGCGCCTATAACCTGAATTTCTCCCTTTGACAGCGCGGGCTTTAAGATATTGCCGGCGTTCATTCCGCCCTCCGCGTCTCCGGCTGACGCAATGGTGTGGATTTCATCAATAACGAGTATAATATTACCGGCGCGTTTTACTTCCTCGATAATATTCCTCAGCCTTGACTCGAACTGTCCTCTGAACTGTGTTCCGGCGATTACCGAGGTCATATCCAAAAGATAAATTTCATAATTCAGCAGCTTCTGCGGAACCTCGCCCTTTACAATCTTTAAAGCCAATCCCTCCGCGATCGCCGTCTTTCCAACACCCGGCTCACCGATTAAGCACGGGTTGTTTTTGGTTCTCCTGTTAAGTATTTGTACTGTACGCTCAATTTCCGCGTCCCTGCCGATAACCGCGTCAATTTCGCCGTTTTGCGCCTTTGCAGTAAGATTAATACCGTATGTGTCAAGCATTTTTGCTTTCTTGCGCTGCTTATCCTTGACCGTCCTTCTCGGTCCCGATTCATCCGAATTATTTCTCGGTGCGCCGGGATTCATAAACTGATTTATAAATTTGAACGGATTTCTTTGCATACTCCTGCTCATTCTTTCCTCCTTCGGCGTATTATCCGGCTCATCGTTATCATCGTCTTCGTTTACTTCAATCGAGATTATGTCAGCGTCGCCGTCCAGCTCCTGCCTGAGCATATCGATGCTCTCCTTTAAATCAAAATCATCGCCCATTTCGTCCAAAACGCCGGACATTTCCTTATTAAGTCTGTCCATTTCCTCAGGCTCGACTCCCATTTTATTTAAAATCGCGTCAACAGGTCCCAGGTTCAGCTCCTTGGCGCACGACAAGCAATACCCCTCGTTAACCTGCGAACCGTCGGGGTTAAGCTTTGATATATAAACAACCGCTAAGTTTTCCTTGCATCTGCAACAGAGCATTATATCCCTCCTATATAGTAGTGATGTAAATGAATTAATCTGTTTAATACAATAATAACACAATTATTTTCTTTTAGCAAGAACTAATATAAACAAAGTTTTGATTATTTTAAATACTTGATGTATTGATATTTTTTGAATTATATGTTATAACTATATAAAAGAGGTTTCATACATAAAAGACAAATAATGACAAACTTATTACAAATAGGAGATATATTCATGTCAGCATACGGTTTTATAGATAAGAATAACGGTATTCCGCTATATATCCAGCTTAAACAAGCGATTATAAACGATATTAACACGGGTAAATATGAAAATATGCAAAAGCTACCGTCAAGGCGGAAGCTTGCGGAAAAGCTTAACTTCAGCACAACAACCGTAAACAACGCATATCAGGCATTGGTTGACGAGGGCTACGCGATAACGATAGACAGAAGCGGGTTCTATGTCAAGTCGAGTGCGGCGGTTGCGGATGACTATTACGACGTTGTATGGGAGGACAACCGTGAATACCTTTACAATTTCAGCTATAACAGCTGCGAGACTTCCGGAATACCCTCAGGTCTGCCGAAAATACTCAACAGGCTGCTGCAAAACGCCGATCCCAAGGCTTTTCTAAAGCACGGCAACAAGCGCGGCGAAACGGAATTCAGAATTTCCATAGCAAAGTTTTTATACAGCTCCCGCGGAATAGACTGTCTCATAAGCGACATATTTCTCGGCTCCGGCGTACAGCATCTGCTAACCGTTATTGTTATGATTTTGGGAAGAGACAAGGTATACGGTCTCGAAAATCCGACGGATTATAAGATGTACTTATGGCTTAAAAATCTCGGCGTTGACATAAGGCTTGTGAATGTTGATTTAAGCGGATCGCTTGATCCGGATACGCTTGACAAATTGGGAATTGACGTTATGCTTGTTATGCCCGAAAACCAGCTCCCCACCGGACGCAGAATGAGCGCGGAGGAACGGCGGGATCTGGCGGACTGGTGCAAAAGGGACGGCAAATATATTATAGAGGTCGGAACGGACGGACACTTAAATTACTCCGATAAAATGCTGAAATCCATATACACGGAGGCCGGAGGGCGCAACGTTATATACATGGAGAGCTTTGAATTTTTAATTTCTCCCAACACCAAAGCGGCGTATATGGCGCTGCCCACGGGATTGGTGAACTTCGCTATAAAGAGGCTTGAAACGTATTCTCCGCTTGTTACCGCGGCGGAGCAGACGGTGTACCAAAATCTGATTAACAGCGGAAAGCTGGCGAGGCTGATTGCCGCCAACAACAAAACAATGAAAAACAAGCGCGACTTCCTTATCTCGCGCATAAACACGTCAAAGCTCGGCGGCAGATTTAGGTTTTTGAATACCGATACGGGCATGAACCTTATAGGCATATTTGAAAGCGGGAAAAACGGGGTGGATCTGAGCTGCTCCGCCTTAAGCAAGGGAGTAAAGATTTTTGAGATGACAAAGTTTCTTTTAAGTCCGAACCCGATAATAGATAAAAACGCGTTTGTGTTCGGCTATGCCGGACTGAATATTCCCGAAATTGATGACGCGGTTAAAATACTTGAGAATTCGTGGGGCGATATGTAATGGCTTTTGCGCTACGCAAAAAATTTTTAAGAAATGGAAACGGATAAAATATGTAAAAAGTAGAAAAAACTATTGAAATAGCGAAAAAAATATGATAAAATATCATACAGCGGAGAAATCCGTTACACAGATTTATATCTGTGCGGAAAAAGGCAAGAACACTCTTAACGGTGGTAAACACCGGCGGTTATGCCCACCTTTACTTAATACAGGTCTTGCGACCAAGTACGAAGAAAGGAGGGGATGCTTATGAAAATTAAGCATCGTACATATGGCAAAAAAGCTGCTTGTTGCGGCTTTAACGATTATCGCATATGCGGTAATCTTTGCTACAAAAGTACAATAGCCGCCCATGCCTGGCGGCTACTGTAAAGTAAGCAAATTCTAGGCATAACCGTTGAGGTCTTGCCTTTTCTGTTTACATTGTACTATAATTTTTCTTTGCTGTCAACACTTTGACAGCATTTATTTTGTAAAATTTTTGTGACTTTAAAGACCAACTGCCGCTTAAGAAGCGACAGTCAATCTTTGAAAGTTATCACGTATGCGATAATTTTCACCATTAAAGCTCAATAATCAAACTCGGCATAACCGTTGAGGTCTTGCCCTCATTTCGCTATTATTGTACTATATTTTTTCTTTGCTGTCAATGCTTTTAGCGGAATTTTCTTTGTAAAATTTGTGACTTTACCGCTTTTCCGCCACTTCTTAAGCGGCAGTGCAAGCTTCGGTAGCTATAAGCAAGCTCTGCTTGCGGATTCAAAGCTACCTTTC
>CAYTZR010000046.1:0-13339 GCA_964442605.1 uncultured Oscillospiraceae bacterium | reverse complement strand
CTATGACCCTCTGCTTGTAAGGCAGATGCTCTCCCAGCTGAGCTATGCTCCCATATTCAAAAAAAAAGATAATGGTGGGAACAATAGGGCTCGAACCTATGACCCTCTGCTTGTAAGGCAGATGCTCTCCCAGCTGAGCTATGCTCCCACATTTCTTCCGCTGCGCCGTAATCAGCAGCAACATCGACTATTATACAGATTTCATAAATAAAAGTCAAAAACGATTACAGACGGTTTTGTTAGTTTATATTAATTTATTTGGCATTATTCTTATTTTTTCTCAATATTTCTGATTTTATTAAATATTTTAATATGATTAATATACAACAATATCATAAAAACTCGCATTTATAAGCTTTGCCAAATCCTTTGGCTTCATCTTAATCTGAACGCCGCGCTTGCCGCCGCTGAATATAATAAATGGAAGCCGAGCGGCGGCGCTGTCAATAACCGTCACAAACTGTTTTTTCATGCCTATGGGGCTGCATCCTCCCCTAATATATCCCGTGACCTTGGTTATATCCTTAACAGGTATCATTTCAAGAGATTTTTGACCTACAGATGCAGCGCACCTTTTGAGGTCAAGCTTCCCGTCAACGGGAATAACAAAAACAAAATTTTCGTGCTCCCTGTTTTCCGTGACAAGCGTTTTAAACACGGTTTTAACATCCTGTCCCAGCTTTCGCGCGACAGATACGCCGTCCGCAAATCCGTCGCTTTCATAAAATATAGCCTCAAATTCAAGCCCCGCTGTTTCAAGTATACGCATAACGTTTGTTTTGACATGCTTTTTCGCCATATTATGACCTCTGTATTCTTTTGCACTCCAGATAATATCTCTTATCGGCGGCGTCGCCCATTGAAAATGTTTTTCTCGGCAGCGCGCCGTCCTTTATAACTGTCTCGAAAAGCTGATTTTTTTCCATTCTGTCCACCATAAATCCGATGGTATTCACGCTTTCGGTCAGCCGTCTTACAACATCATCGCCGTGAATATAATCTATCCTGCCGCCGTTTTCGGCAAGATATTTATCAAGGAATACCTGCAGAGTTCCCACAGGCAGATTGCTCGGACCGTTCTTAATATAAACCGTGCCTTCATTGCCTCCGTATGTATATCTTATCCGTTGACCGCCGTTATCCTCAAAAGACGCGCCGCTGTAACAGCTCATAAGAGCCTCCATCAGCTTTTTGGGATCAACATCAAACAGCACACGCTGTATCGGTTCAAATTCAAGAGCCTCATCATGGATATTTTCAAGCTCAACCAACGCGTAACGGGCGGGGTGATTTTGAATTTCCTCCGGCGATAAGTCTTTCTTGATTTCTTCCCAGCAGGTTTTAGCCGTAGCGAGCGAATGGTTTCCGTCACCCGCGGCAAATAACAAAACTCCCTTATCCTTTACGCCGTACTTTTTTTCAAACGCGTCTTTGTCCGCGAGACATTCAAGAGCCGCGAGAATTCCGGGCTTCGCCTCATCGCTTACCTCATATCCTCTAATATGTCCGCCGCCCAGCATCAAATCAAAATCATAAAGCTTCTTAAAGCTATCCTTTCGTGAACTTAGAGGCTCTATCACCGCTCGTTCTCTGTCGTCAATCAGCATCAGAATATGGGGCAGCTCAAGCGGCGCGTTTATCCTGATTTTCCGTCTCGGCGGTATTCTTTCGATTATGGTTCCCTCCGTAGCGCGAATTTTGGACTGAGAACCCTTTGAAAAATCATACTCCTCCAAATCCAACATTCCGACAATTCCGCGCCGCGTTTTGCCGTTTGACTGAACCCTCTCAACATATATAAACGCGTCGCTCAGTTCATCAAAAATTCCCGAACGCAGATAGTCATTCATTTGCGCGTTGATACGCCTTATGCGTTCGTCGCCGTCACCGCCGTCAAGATATACCTCGGGAAAAATAATTTTAAGCGCGGATGGGCTATCTCCGACAATTTTCGAAGCCTCCTCCCAATAATTCGGTTCAGAGGTATACTGGTCACACGCGACAACGCTCCATTTTGTATAGTCAATATCTTTTTTGGGGATAAGTATATCCGCGGGTTTAAATATGCTCATTTTTTATCCTCTCTTTAAATAACGATTATTTCAGCTTCTCTAAGCTTTCGAGGACGGTTTTCAGCATTTCACTGTACTTATCGCCCTTTTTACGTTCCTCCTCGACTACCTTCGCGGGAGCCTTATCGGTAAAGCCTTTGTTACTCAGCTTGCCCTCTACGCGCTTGATTTCGCTCTCTAAACGCTTTTTCTCTTTGTTTAGACGCTCAAGCTCCTTTTCCTTGTCAACAAGCTCATCAAGGGGCAGAATAATCTCCGCTCCCGGTACGACAACACTAACCGAGTTTTCAGGCAAGCCGTTCTTGTCTCCAACAACAAACACCTCCGAGGCGGAAGCAAGCTTTTTAAAGAACATATCACCCTTACCGAATGTGTCCGCTTCATCGGTCACAATATACAGCGCTGCTTTCTTTGAGGGCGGAACGTTCATTTCGTTTCTGATGTTTCTTATTCCCTTTATGGCATCCATTATCTTTTGCATTTCGTTTTCCGCTGTTTCATTCTTAAATTCAGAATTGTAAACCGGGAAGTCGGTAATCATGATACTCTCCCCGTCATGCGGAAGCGCCTGCCATATTTCCTCGGTAATAAATGGCATAAACGGATGCAGCAGCTTTAACGTGTTTGACAGCACATACACCAAAACCCGCTGCGCCGTGATATTGCTTTCGCCCTCTTCAAAAAATCTCGGCTTTACAAGCTCAATATACCAGTCGCAGAAGCTGTCCCAAATAAAATCGTACAGCTTTGAAACCGCGATACCAAGCTCATACTTATCAAGATTTTCCGTTACCTCGCGAACCAAGTCATTATACCTTGACAATATCCACCTGTCAGAAATTTCCGGCTTATCAAGGCTCGGAAGCTCACACTCGTCAATCGACAAATTCATAAGCACAAAACGCGAGGCGTTCCAAATCTTGTTGGCAAAATTGCGGCTTGACTCGACTCTTTCAATATAAAATCTCATATCATTTCCGGGGGAGTTGCCTGTCGCGAGAGTAAAGCGCAAAGCGTCCGCTCCGTACTCATCGATTATTTCAAGCGGGTCGATGCCGTTGCCCAGAGACTTACTCATCTTTCGTCCCTGCGAATCGCGGACTAATCCGTGAATATATACGTCCTTAAACGGAACCTCGCCTGTATGCTCTATTCCCGAAAAAATCATCCTCGCTACCCAGAAGAATATTATATCATAGCCTGTAACCAACACAGACGTCGGATAAAAGTGCTCAAGCTCCTTTGTCTTATCCGGCCAGCCCAAGGTTGAAAACGGCCACAAGGCGCTGCTGAACCATGTATCCAGCACATCTTCATCCTGCTTAACGCTGCCGCCGCAATGCGGGCATACCGTTATATCTTCCTTTGAAACAGTTGTTTTACCGCACTTTTCGCAATAAAACGCGGGAATTCTGTGTCCCCACCAGAGCTGACGAGAAATGCACCAATCGTGTACATTTTCCATCCAGTGCATATACGTCTTGGTAAATCTTTCGGGTATAAATCTTGTTTCGCCGTCCTCAACAGCCTTCGCGGCAGGCTCCGCGAGCGGCTGCATCTTTACAAACCACTGCTTTGAGGTGATAGGCTCAACCGTTGTTCCGCAGCGATAGCAGCAGCCGACATTGTGAGTATGGGGCGCAACCTTAACAAGGAGCCCCTCCTTATCCAAATCTTCAACTATGGCGCGTCTCGCCTCATATCTGTCCATTCCCTCGTACTTGCCGCCAAAGTGATTTATGGTCGCGTCATCGTTCATTACCTTGATTTCCTCAAGCCCGTGACGCTTTCCAACCTCAAAATCGTTCGGGTCATGAGCCGGTGTAATCTTTACGCATCCGGTTCCGAACTCCTTGTCCACATATTCATCGGCAATCACCGGGATTTCTCTGCCCACCAGAGGCAAAATCAACATCTTGCCGACAAGGTCCGTATATCTTTCGTCCTCGGGATTTACCGCGACAGCCGTATCGCCAAGCAGGGTTTCGGGACGTGTTGTCGCTATTTCAACAAAACCGTCGCTGTCCTTTATCGGGTACTTTATATGCCAAAAATGCCCCTCTTGCTCCGCATACTCAACCTCCGCGTCCGAAAGCGCGGTCTTACATGAAGGACACCAGTTGATAATTCTTGTTCCCCGGTATATCAAATCCTTTTCGTAGAGATTGACAAAAACCTCACGGACAGCCTTACTGCAGCCCTCATCCATGGTGAAGCGTTCTCTCTCCCAGTCACAGGAACAGCCGATTTTCTTGAGCTGGTTAATGATCCTGTCGCCGAACTTTTCCTTCCATGCCCACACGCGCTTTAAAAACTCATCGCGTCCCAGGTCATAGCGAGTCAAACCGTTTTCGTTTTCCCTCATGTCCTCCTCTACCTTTATCTGGGTAGCGATGCCGGCGTGATCCGTTCCGGGAATCCACAGCGCGTTATAGCCCTGCATTCTCTTGTATCTGATAATAATGTCCTGAAAGGTCTCGTCAAGAGCGTGACCCATATGAAGCTGACCCGTAACATTCGGCGGCGGAATGACAACTGTGAAAGGCTCTTTGCTTTCGTCCACTTCGGCATGAAAATATCCGCCGTCCAGCCACTCCTTATAAATTTTTTCTTCAACCGCTTTCGGGTCATAGGTTTTTGAAAGCTCTTTAGCCACAAAAATCGCTCCTTCCAACATACTGTATTTTCAAAATTTGTCTAACTTAGGTATTATATCATTAAGCTGATTATAAATCAAGGGGCAAGATTTATAAAATTCATAAATCAAACCGTTCGGAAATCACCTTAATAACACCGTTATCATCATTGGACGGAGCAATATGCTTTGCCGCGCGTTTTAAATCCTCATGAGCATTTTCCATGGCGTAGCTTTCGCCGCATTCGCACAGCATCTCATAGTCGTTCATGTAATCGCCGAAGCACATACACTCATCCCTTGTAAAGCCGCAGACCTCCTGTATTCTCTTTATTGCCGAGCCCTTGGAAACGCCGTGCTTCATAACGTCAACCCAGTTTTTGCCCGAAAGTATTACTTGCGCGAGACCCGTATATTCCGGGAGTTTTTTGTATATATCCTCATACGCATCATTAAAGGTGAACACCGCCACCTTCAAAATATTTTTTGTATAACAGTAGTCCAGCAAATTCCCCACACTCTCAAGACGTTTATAGTACTTTCTGACCTCATCTATGGTAATACCGCAGTTGATTTCCATATAGGCGCAGTCCTCACAGCACAAAATAGGATAGACTCCGGTCAGCCGCCTTGTGCGCTTTATTACGTCGCTCGCGGTTCCGGCATCAAGACAATCGCGGACAATCACCCGTCCGTCCTTTATAACATAAGCTCCGTTTTCCGCGATATACATGAAATTCGGGCTTATCCGCTCGAACTGCTCCAGAACCTTATAATACTGCCTTCCGCTCGCAGGCGCGAAAATCACACCCTTTCGGTTCAGCTTATCAACCGTACTCTTTAAACCCTCAGGCAGCTCCTTTTGTGAGCTTAATAAGGTTCCGTCCAAATCGCAGGCAATAAATTTTATCATATAAATCACTCCAATAAATTACACCTAAAATATCATAACCCAGTTTAACATATATTACACAGATAAGTCAAGCTTATCACGCGGAAACACCTTTGACATACCCTTTAAACAAAGTCAGACATTATTATATTTGAGACATAGGTATATTCGGGCTTAATTCTTATGCTTTTACCGTCATCGATCAAAGTCCTTGTCACATCTGTATGCCGGCGAAGCTGCTCGCCGAACACCTCGTACACATCCTTATTAAATCTTTTCGCAAATTCCGATTTTGACACGCCGCGATCAAGTCTTAAGCCCAAAAACATAAACTCGGACATTAAATCAGCGGGAGAACCGGCGGCAGCCTCGGACTTAATCACCGCGCTTCCGCTTTCGCCGATTTTCGAGATATAGTCATTTATATCATACTCGTTTGAAAATCTCTTTCCGCCTATACACGAGCAAGCTCCGGCACCAAATCCTATGTAGTCATCACACTGCCAGTACAGCAGGTTATGCCTTGACTCATGCCCGGTTTTCGCGAAATTGGAAATTTCATATCTGTTATAGCCGTTATCATTCAAAATCTCAACCGCCGTATCATACATTTCCCTGTTTGCATCATCATCGGGGATATTAAGAACCCCGTCCTTAAGCATATCAAAAAACGGCGTTCCCTCCTCTATCTTTAAAGAGTACACGGAAATATGTTCCGGCTCAAGCGATATTACTCTATCCAGAGTATCGCGCCAGATTTTCAGGCTCTGCCCCGGAAGTCCGAACATGAGATCGACTGAGATATTATCAAAACCGGCTTTTCGCGCGGTAAAATAACATTCCTCAAACTCGGCATAGGTGTGAATTCTGCCCAGAGTTTTTAAAATCCCGTCGTCGGCTGACTGACATCCTATGCTTATTCGATTTATACCGCAATCCCTAAGCCGCGACAGCTTTTCAAAATCAGCCGTACCGGGGTTACATTCTATGGTTATCTCCGCATCGGGGTTTATAGCGAAGTCTTCATTTATTGCACGCATGACTTGCTCCGTATATTCCGCGGCGATGAACGTAGGCGTTCCGCCGCCGATATAAACGGTATCGGCGGCTTTGCCCCTTAATTCGGATTTATTAATTTCATCAATCAGCGCGTTTGCATACGAAGAACTCATACTCCTTATACCGGAATATGAGTTGAAATCGCAGTATTTACACTTTTGCTTACAAAACGGAATGTGTATATAAATTCCAAGCATATCATACCTCGCGTATTTTAGCCCAAATCAATCGTCAAGCTTAAGCACCGACATGAACGCCTCCTGCGGAACCTCTACGTTGCCCACCTGACGCATACGCTTTTTACCTTCCTTCTGCTTTTCAAGCAGCTTCCGCTTTCTGCTTATATCTCCGCCGTAGCACTTCGCGAGAACGTCCTTACGCATCGCCTTTACCGTCTCGCGGGCGATTATCTTGCCGCCGACGGCAGCCTGAATAGGTACCTCAAACAACTGTCTGGGGATAACCTCTTTTAGCTTTTCTGCCATTTTTCTGCCCCTTGAATACGCGCGATCCGAATGGACAATAAATGAAAGTGCGTCCACCATTTCACCGTTGAGCAGCATATCCAGCTTAACGAGGCTTGCCTTTTCGTACCTTTCGAACTCATAGTCAAATGAGGCGTAGCCGCGGGTTCTTGACTTGAGCGCGTCAAAAAAGTCATATATTATCTCGTTGAGCGGCAGCAAATAATTAAGCTGCACTCTGCTAGGGTCGAGATATTCCATATCAACGTATGTGCCGCGTCTGTTCTGACACAGTTCCATGATGCTTCCCACGTACTCCTTGGGTGAAAGTATAGCCGCCCTGACAATAGGCTCCTCCATATATTCTATCTCCGACGGCTCCGGCATATTGGTCGGATTGTCGATAGTCAGTGTCGTTCCGTCCGTCTTTATTATCTTATATTCAACCGATGGGGCGGTCGTAACCAAATCCAAATTGAACTCGCGTTCAAGGCGCTCCTGTATGATTTCCATATGGAGCAATCCCAAAAATCCGCATCTGAAACCAAAGCCCAGCGCCACGGAGGTTTCAGCCTCAAATTTCAATGCCGCATCGTTAAGCTGCAGCTTTTCCAGAGCCTCGCGCAGATCCTCGTATCTCGCCCCGTCAGCCGGATATATACCGCAGTAAACCATTGATTTTACCTCTTTATATCCCGGCAATGCTTCAGTCGCGCCGTTTGACGCGGTTGTCACGGTGTCGCCCACATGAACCTCCTTCACGTTCTTTATGGCGGCGGTTATATATCCAACCTCGCCGGCTGAGATTTCTTTTGACGACAGCATAACGTTTGGGTGTAAATATCCCACATCCACGACGTCGAACTCACCGCCCGTTGCCATCATCTTTATTCTCTGTCCCGGCTTTAGTCTTCCGTCCATAATCCTGACGTAGACGATAACGCCCTTATATGAGTCATAATATGAGTCAAAGATGAGCGCTTTAAGAGGAGCATCCAAATCTCCCTGCGGCGGAGGTATCAGCTCCACTATTTTTTCAAGCACAGCTTCTATATTAACTCCGTTCTTTGCGGAAATCAAAGGCGCGTTCTCGCCGTCTATCCCGATTACGTCCTCAATCTCTCGCTTGACCTCATCGGGTCTCGCGCTTGGCAAATCAATCTTGTTTATGACAGGAACAATTTCCAGATCATGCTCAAGCGCCAAATAGGTGTTGGCAAGAGTCTGCGCCTCAATGCCTTGCGCCGCATCAACCACAAGCACCGCCCCCTCGCATGCCGCGAGCGAACGGGATACTTCATAGTTAAAGTCAACATGACCCGGGGTGTCGATAAGGTTAAGCTCATACTCCCTGCCGTCATCAGCCTTATATATGAGCTTTACCGCACGAGCCTTTATGGTTATTCCGCGCTCACGCTCAAGCTCCATATTATCCAAAATCTGAGCCTGCATCTCCCGCTGTGTAAGTGCGCCGGTAAGCTCCAAAAGCCTGTCGGCGAGAGTACTCTTTCCGTGGTCGATATGAGCTATAATGGAAAAGTTTCTGATATTATCACGGCAATTCATCTGTATTCCTCCAATCGTTACAATTTTATCATAAAGTTTACCCACTTTCAATAGTTTTTTTGTGCTTTTGGATATTTAACCTATAAGAGGTATAATTTTAAAATTTTTCACAAAATTTTTAATTTATTTCAAAAAACTGTTGACAATATTTTTTCAATATGTTAAGATATTAATGGTTGAATATAGTTGATTAAATTTATGTACCGCTTTTCGCTTATTTGGTTGGTAAGCGTCTGTTGTCGTATTTTTTATTTATTCAATTATTATTTTAACGGAGTTTTGATATAGAGAAGGTATTCAAAATGACATCATTTTTTTGTGCTCTCGCACACTTTTGAGGTTTTTTTCTTGTAGTTTCTCTATAATTAATAATATAGGCTTAATGCGCTGCGCAAAGCTTTTGCGACTTTTCTGCCGCTTCTTGAGCGGCAACACCGCCCGAGTGGGCTGCCACTCCTTGAGTGGCAATGCAAGCTTCGGTAGGCGAACGCAGTGAGCGCGTGAGGCGCGCAGGCGACTGCCCCGCAGGGGCATACCGCTCGGGTCTGGCGAGCGGAACTGGGCTAGGCTCGAGAGCAGTAAGCGGCTACGCTTAAAGTAAATGGAATTAAGATAAAACGAAAGATTTAGTTATTTACTTATTCCAGTTTTTTAGTCCTAACGGACTACCTTTTCCGTGCCAGACCCAGCATATATAACCATGCTAATGGTTTGTGACCTCGTTTATGTGATAAAATGGACTACTTTAAAAGGCACGAACCTGCTGCGCAGCTCCGGTCACTCCCGCCCGCCGAACCCGGGCGGGGTGCCGCTTAAGAAGCGGCAAGAACACTAACCCCTTGCCCCTTAGGGGCAAACAAACCCAACATATTTATATAAACTAACATAGGGAAAATAATTAAAATATTTCATATAAACAAAGGAGAGAAACAACTATGAAAACCAAAAAACTTTCTTCGCTATTTTTGGCTCTGTCATTAATAGCTACCTTATTAACAACCCCCCCGTTATAGGTTATGCGGCTGATGTAACCCTTAAGGCTACTGTCAGCAGTAGTACCCCAACTGTAAAACTTGATTATTTTGGTGAACTTCCTACAACTCTTTCAAAAAGCGGAGAAGACAAAATAACTTTGTACTCCGTTGATTATTCCAATCAAAAATTTACATCCGATACTCCCGGCTTTGATATCACGATTTATTATGATACTTCAACCGGTGTTTCTGCAACGAGCGGTATTACAGTCGGCAATTCTACTAATACGTCTAATACCTATACTGGAATAACTACAAATACTTCTTTAAAACCCGCGAGCAACGACTATAGAAACGGAACATCTACAACTAGCGATGACGGCTTATACGGATTACGCTACCGTTTTACTCCAAATGTTGACGGCACAATTTATGTTTATAACAAACAGGGCGGTAATAAATTAATTTACCTAAAAAATAACACAGACTCAACTAGTTCCACGTCACAAGGCAACACCGGCTCTAGCGAAAATATTGAAACTCCTCTTATTTATGAATACTCTGACGGAACCAAAAAACTCATAGGTGCATTTGATGTAAAAGCATACAATGACTACACTGTTTACATGAATCAAGGAACAGGCAACGAGTGTCGTGGTTTTGGATTTGTTGCTGCTGCTACAACTCCCTCTATCGCTTTAGATCAGTCCTCGCTTGAGTTATCAGCCGGTGGCTCCGCTGTACTTAATGCAACAACAAGTTACTTTACTGATGACAAGGTAAATATAAGTTGGAGCGTTGATGATTCAACCAAAGGAATCAGCGTAACGGCTGATACGGACGATTCTACAAAGGCAACAGTTAGTGTAGAAGATGGAACAGCGGTTAATACAACTGCGACAATTACCGCCACGGCAACGGGAGTATCTAATCCTAGCGAAACCGATTCTGCTACATGTACGGTTACAGTAGCTGACCCTGAGGTAACAGCGGTTATGACTTGTCCTGTTACACAAATAACACTATCGCAAGATGGGGAAGTTAAATATACTTTTGATAGCAGTGAACTAGAAAATAATAGCAAAGAACTAGTTAAAAATGTGAAAGCCGGAACTTATGAAGTTGCTTATACAAACGCTGCACCGGTAACATATGATGTAAGTCTTCCCACTACTTTAACGGTGAGCGGCGAAACCACAATCACACCTACTGTTACACAGAATAATGTTGATAGTAATAACTTCTCCAATGATGTTTACGAGGAAATGTCAGGTCATACCGTAAAATACGGCGCATATACGGATAGCAGCAATAAAGCAGCATGGTATCCGTCATCATTTGGATATTTGAATGCTATTCAACAAAAAAATACTGTTCCAATTGCGGGCGCACTTGATAACAGCACAGAAGACAGCAAAGTGTATATGACCGTATCAGGCGGAAAAATCAACACTGTTGGCAGATCAGGTAACTTCCAGTTTAATGCCGATACCGTATTGACTATACCGGTTACACCACAAAGCAAGGTAGAAATTGTGAATTACAGTAATACTGAAACCGAGGTTCACAATAATGTTTATACAATCGGCAGTAATGAAGAAACACCAGAGCAAGTTGGTTTGCTTTCAACCGATGATGGTGGTTTTAAGTCGATATATGATTACGAATACACCTACACCGGAACTGAAAACGGGTATGTAAAAATAACCGGATTATCTGGCGGATATTTATCATCGATTACCGTTACAACTCCACAGTGGACCGGAGTGGTTAAGGGCGAAGATATGGATTTCACTAATACCAATAGCATAAGCAGAAAAGGCAAAATTGTAGTTAATGATTTAAATGATAACTACACCAAAGAATACTCCGATATTTTCGGAGAAAATCTTTCAAATGCCGGCGGATACAGATATGGATACATAAGCGGTAATGAAACAGCGTCCAAAAGCTACACATTGGTTAACGACGGATATTACAGAATATATGTTTTGGCGGAAACGCCCAGTACCAACAATACAATAACTCTAACCGATTCAAGCGAAAATAAGGTTGTGGATTCGGCTACGCTCACAAACAGTGTAACAATCGGTACAAACGGCGAGGAGAACCATGAAAAAGATTTTGTCATTTACACATATGACAAATATTTGGATGCCGACACATATACCTTTACTTATTTTTCCGCCAATGATAGCACAAATAATAATTTCACGTCTGATATTATAGCTATGTGCATTGCGCCTGCGATCAACTTCGGCGCACAGGCTTATGACTCCGGATATTATACGAATAGCAATGATGAAAAAGTCGGCGTTATCCGTTATCTACAGGAGTACGGAACCGCAGATGGCGTTACGGAGTACGGATTCTTCTTTGTGGATGAAAATGCCGATATAACAGATTATAAAATATCAAAACCTACAACCGATCAACCTCTCGAAAACGGCTTCTACGGCGATCTGTACGGTATACCATCAACTAAGTTCGAAAATGATTATTTGGCAAAGCCCTACGTTACAATAAATGGAACAACAATGTATGCCGATACTATCACAGGCTCAGTCGGAACAGACGCTAAAGAAGTAACCTATTCATCGACAGAAACGGAAACAGCCGAATAGGCGGCGAACAACAGGGCGGAACGGGATAAAATAAAAATATAATATAAAAAATCCCGTTCCGAAAAGAAAAGATACGTTAAGAAAATGACGCGGGTCTGTTGTTCGCGCCGGCTTAGCCCGAGCGGGTTTTACCCGCCCCGGGGCTGAGTACATCGGCAGGTTGTTGATGATTAGTCCGATGTACCGCCGTTTGGCAGCGTGATAAAGGCGGATAAAATTCAGGTTGCGCTCGGCCTAAGCCGGCGCGGACAGTGACCTGCTTTTACAAATTTTATTACGGAGGTATATATAATGGGAGCGAATAAAAGAGATTATTTGAAGCCGACAGCCGACATTACCGAGTTTGAGTGCGAGGATGTAATAACAACAAGTTATCTTAAAACCGGTATCCCGACCGTAAGCGGCGAGGCACGTACTTTTAAATACGTCGATGCGCAGGATTGGAATAACGTATACGGCGGCACAAGCACCGGTGAATAATTAACACATCGGCGCAAATGCCGGTATAGCCTTTAGACTTAAGTTAATTTACAGTAACGGCTTTTAGGCTTTAAATCGGTTCACAGTAACAGCCTATACGGCTTAAAATTAATTCGCAGTTAATTTTTTAACTGAAACACTTCTTACATAAAAGGACGCGGTATAACCCCGCGCCCTTTTAGTTTTTCGCTTGAAACGGCTCTTTGACATTATAGGGTTCCCGAAAAGCACCAACGGAGTGCGCTTTTTGGGAAAAGGAGGAGCAACGAAGCGAACGCAGGAGTTTGGCGAACAGCCAAAGCCGGAGTAAAGCACAGTTTGCTCCGACGCGGGTCCGGCGGGCGGGAGTGACCACACCTGTCAAGGTGTGTGGCTATTAAAGTAGTCCATTTTATCGCATAAACGAGGTCACAAACCATTAACATGGTGATGTATGCTGGGTCTGGCACGGAAGCAGTAAGCGGCTACGCTTAAAGTGAATGGGATTTAGAACAAATAAAAGTATAAGGTTATTCATTAATTACATCTTGCCCCTGCGGGGCAGTCGCCTGCGCGCCTCACGTGTTCGCTGCG
>CAYTZR010000045.1:0-13383 GCA_964442605.1 uncultured Oscillospiraceae bacterium | reverse complement strand
TTTTTTGTGGTTTGTGACCTCGTTTATCCGATAAGACGGACTACTTTAAAAGGCATACACCTTGACAGGTGTGGTCACTCGCGCTCGCCAGACCCGAGCGGGGTGCCGCTCTGTGAGCGGCATAGAGAACAAAAATATTTTTTTGCCGCAAAATAAGTATTGACAGTTTGTTATATTTGCTATATAATAATTTTATCGTGTAAGTATTTTATTACTTTTGCATAAAATTTAAGGAGTATATAAATTTAAGGAGTGAGTGTTATGAAAAGAGTGTTGGCGCTGTGCTTGTGCCTTTGTGTTTGCTTAACCGTTTTCGCTTCCGTTCCGGCGTTTGCCGCCGATACCTCGGGAAGCTGCGGCGATAACGCCTCGTGGAGCTATGACGCGGAAAGCGGAACTCTTACGTTTAGCGGCAGCGGCGCGATAAAGGACTATTCCAAGGTTACGGAAATACCGTGGAAGACGTATTGTCCCGATGTAAAGAATATTGTTATCGATGAGGGTATTACAAGGATAGGAAATTACGCTCTCTCGTGGTGTGAGCAGGTTACGGCTTTAACGCTGCCGTCTACGGTCACCGCGCTCGGCAAGTGCTCGTTGGGCTGGAGCGAGAGTCTCACAAGCATTGTTCTGCCGGCGGGGCTTAAGACAATCGGCAGTCAGGCGTTTGTCGGCTGTTATTCGCTGGAGACGATAAGCATTCCCGCAAGCGTTGACAGCATTGACAGCACAGCGTTCCTGCAGTGTACGGCGCTCAAGTCTATAAACGTCAGCGCCGATAACGCTAAGTATACCTCGATTGACGGCGTTTTGTATTCCCCGTCCGAAGGCAGCTTGCTTACATATCCCGCGGGCAAGCAGGACGCGTCCTTTACGGTTCCCGAAAACGTTTCCGTTATAAAGGAGTCCGCCTTCCGTGAAAACAGATACCTGACGGAGCTTATAATCGGAAGCGTCAGCAAAATCGAAACCAGCGCCTTCACGGGCTGCAGCAAGCTCTATACAGTGGAGCTTGGCAGCGTGGGAGAAATCGCGGACATGGCGTTTTACGGCTGTGAATCGATGGTTAAGATAAATATCCCCGCGAACACCGCTTCAGTCGGTGAAAAGGCGTTCAGAGGCTGCACTAATCTTCAGCTTGTAACGTTTTTAAACGATAATACCCAAATCGGAGCTGACGCGTTTAAGGATGACAAGTATGTAGCTCTGGTTGCGAATATCAATTCAACGGCGCGGAATTATTGCGCTCAAACCGGCATAGCCTTTGATTCAATCGCATATGTTATATATAACGGCACGGCGGTAAACTTTGACCCGATGGCGTTTGTTATCAACGACGCGAGAACAATGGTTCCCATGCGCGCGGTGTTTGAGATGATGGGCGCAACGGTGGACTGGGATGAATCGACAAATACGGCGATTGCTTCCAAGGACGGTATTACCGTTTCTATCCGGATAAACAGCGATGTTCTTTACAAAAACGGCGAAGCGATAGTACTCGATGAAACAGGAAAGCTGATTGCGGATAAGACATATGTTCCGCTCAGGGCGGTTACCGAGGCGTTCGGCAACACGGTTGAATGGATAGACGAGACTAACACAGTCAATATATACTAACAGACAAATATTGCGCGGATATCAAGATACACAAAAAAACGAGATATAATAGTAATATATTGGCTTTTTTGCAAAAAAATAAAAATATTTGTTGACAATAAATATGCTCTGTGATAGAATGATATTAAGATTAATGGCGGCTTGACGTTTTATTTTTGATTAATTTTGTGGTGTTTTTCGACAAGACAATTTAAGACAATTTAATAGTAGGCAAAGGGGGCGAAAGTCTCCGACGCAAAGCTAAGAGTCTAACCTTTAATTTGATTTGGATTAAAGCATGATAGTCTGGCTGCAATATCTTGGCAAGTGCCTTTGTGTTGCAGCCTTTTGTGTATTTGAGACAAAGTTTGTAAATTAATTAATTAACAATTATAAAAAATATTTAGAATAGGAGAGATTTATAATGAGAAAGAAGTTATTTACTATGGTTATTGCTTTTGCTGCCGTGGCGGCAATGACCTGCAACGCTTTCGCGTATGCGCCCTCCGCTTATGACGGACAGTCCTACGCAAGCTTGGGCTATACCTCAGAAGATCCGGACGGGGAGTTTAACCTCGCCGTAATCGCGAACGGCGACGTAAACATCTACGGCGATGCAATGTACATTAAGGGAAGCGTATATTCAAACGGCACTATCTACGCAGGTAACGGTTCAGGCAACAAGGTTGACGGACTGTTTATTTCAGGAACCGGCAACACAACATTTGCCAGCGACCAAAACGATGACGAGTGGACAGAGTACAGAATCGCCGAGGGCTATGTTCATGTAAATGATAATGGCACGACAGACGGCATCGATTATTACAGCACAGCTATTGAACACGAGGGAGCAATACTTGATACCGACACAAGCTTTGAGTGTTCCTACAGCAATTTTGCGGTTCCGACGATCGCGAATGACTTGGGCGATGTAACGATGTCTGTGTACTACAATGATGATTACTCGAAAGGCTACAATGTTTTTGACGAGAATAATAATTGGGTTGCCTATGTTCCCGGTACTGACGGTACAGAGCCTAAAACCATTACAACGGATACTCATATAGGCACACTCACGATGAACGGCTCTCAAGATAATTGGCGTGGTCTTGATTCGGGAATGATTATCGACACAACAAACGGCGATGTTAACGTTGTTATAGATAACCTTGTCGCGACAAACCCCAGCATTAAGGTTGTCGGCGATAACAAGGCTAATATCTACATTCTGAATGCGGGAGAAAGCACACTTAATAATCTTGCTCTTAACTATAACACAAACAACTATGACTCTAACTGGCAGGTTAGTCCCGTGCTTAACGGCACCACTGAGTCAACACACCTCTATCTTGTAGGTGACAGTATCACTCTTCAAGGAAATTATATTTCCGCAGCCGACATCACGGTAAACGCGAATTCTCTCACCGTTTCGGGTTCATCAAAGGTTCATGCCAACATAAACAGCGGCGCGAAGAGCTTTACAATTACAGGCGGAACAACCGAGGTTTACGGCACGGTATGCGTTCCCAACGCGGATTCGAAGGTAGTTGACAGCGGCACCCTTTACGGTCAGCTTCACACAAATACGCTGACGATAAACGGCGCGGGCAGAATTCTCTGGCAGGCAGACTCTGCTGTTACGGCTACCACACCGGAAGCTACGGCTACACCGGAAGCTACGGCTGTACCGGAAGCTACGGCTACACCGGCTCCAACGGAGACTCCTATTGACGAGACCGTTTATGATGAGCTCGGCGCTAAGGTTATCTGGTATGATGTAGACAAAGGCACATATGAGCTTGGAAGAATTAATCTGATAGGTCATACGCCTCTCGGTGAGATTAACCAGGATTTGCACTATACAGTTCTTAATGAGGGAACATACTATACCACAGACGAAAAGCTGTCAGACGCAGATTGGGCAGATGCTGTAAGCCGCGTAACACGTATTGAGCAGATTACACAGAAGTCTCTTGATAACAACGTAAAAGGGGAAACCCTCAGTGTATTCGGCAGAATAGACTCAAACGGCTGGAGAGAGAGCTTGAGTATTACGCCTTACGCTTACAAGCAGATTCAAAGTGAGGTTGGCTATAATATGTATCTGTGTATCGCCGACGGTAACGGAAACATTAAGCACGCTCTGATGATTATTGATGAGTCTATCCGGTACGACGATGACTTCAGCGGTAACATCAGCCCGTATGTATTTGATTTCCATTCACAGGGATATAAGGATTATCAGACGCTTTATGCGGAAATCTACAACAAGTAGTTTTTAAAATCTATGCCCGCGGCGAACGCTGCGGGCTGTTTTTTTAGGCGATGTTAGGCTATAATTCGGCAGAAATATTTTTGGAGGTATATTATGAAAAGGTTATTGGTATGCGCACTTATTTTCTTAATTTCGGTTTCGGCGGCGATGTACGCCGGTGCGGAGGGCGGCTTGCTTGCGTTTCCGGGCGCGGAGGGCGGCGGAAAGTATTCGCCGGGTGCGCGCGGAGCCTTGGAAGACGGCGGACGGGTCAGCGTATATCATGTTACAAATTTGAATGACTCAGGCTCCGGCTCTTTCGCGGACGCCGTGTCGCAGCCCGGGCGTATTATCGTGTTTGATGTGAGCGGCGTGATAGAGCTTTCGGGAACCTTGACAATAAGCAGCAGCAACCTTACGATTTTGGGACAGACGGCGCCCGGAGACGGCGTAACCGTAAGCGGCGGAGATATTGTCTTTAACGGGGGTGTTGAAAATATAATCATGCGTTACCTGAGGGTGCGTCCCACGGACAAAAACGGCGGCGAACCGGACGGTATAGGCGGAAGATATAATTCAAACGTTATTATAGACCATTGCAGCGCCTCTTGGGGCGTTGACGAGCTGCTGTCGCTGTACGCCGGCTCAAGCGAGGATGGAACTCAGGGCGACCATATCACAATGCAAAACACTATAGGCGCAGAAAGCCTCAGAATGAGCAATCATGTCAAAGGCGCTCACGGATACGGCGCGATATGGGGAGGCACATCATACAGCTATCTGTATAATCTGCTTGCACACCATGACAGCCGCAGCCCGAGACTTGACAGAGAACTGCAGAATACAGAGGTCAGCAATAATGTAATATATGATTGGGGACAGACGAATTCGGCATACGGAGCCGAGCCGTATTCCGTCAACGCAAAAACCTTTAATCCCTCATATGTAAACTGGATAGGCAACTACTATAAGTCAGGTCCGGCTACGGCGTCAAAGCTGCTTACCCGTATATTTGACGTAAGCTCGCCTCTGAACACGGGCGACCAAAAATCGAAGTTCTATTTCAGTGATACATATATCGAGGGTATCGGTGTAATAGATGATTATCGCAACAATTCATATGTAAATAACTATTCGAACGCGGATTTGCTCGACTCCGAAATAGACATGGGAGAGTACTCCGTCGAAAAAATGACCGCGCAGGAGGCATACGAGTATGTTTTGAATAATGCCGGCGCGACTTTGCCCAGACGCGATGCCGTTGACGCGAGAATTGTAAATGATGTAAAAAACGGTACGGGACGTTTGGTAAACAACGCGGACGAGGTTGGCGGTCTTATTCCCGTTTCGTCAGAGCAGCGTGTTTACAGCGTTCCCGCCGAATGGCTTTCCGAAAACGGACTTAGCGGCATGGCTGAAACCGATATAATACAGAGCGGGGATTTTGCGGGATATACGGTGATTGAAGCGTATGTAAACGATTGGACGGAGGAACAAAGCAAGACTCCTCCCGCCAACCCGAATATTATAGTACAATCCCCCGCGATTGCGGCATTATCTGACAATATTGACGGCTATGACGTTATGAACGGAGAATGGACGGTAATCACAGAGGGTGAAACGGTTGATTATAAGGCGACTGCCATTCCCGAGGGCGGCGTTGAGGTTACGAAAATGGAGCTCTATGACGGAAATATCAAAATAGACGAATTTTCAGGCAGTGTAATCGACGCACATGTTACGCTTGAGCCGGGAGAGCATTATTTGACCTGCCGCGCGTACAACGCTCGCGGAGAACAGACGCAGAGCGCTACATCGATTGTATATGTCAAAGCGGCGGCGGAGCCGGGAAGCTATTCGTTCACGGAGGTGCGAGAAGCCGGGTATACATCCTATGCCGGCAAGGGCGGCGCGTCAATGGACGAAAACGGCGTTTACACAATATACGGTTCGGGACGCATAACCACGAAAGCAAACGACAGCTGCGGATTTATGTATAAGCCCGTCAACGGAGATTTTGACATAACGGTAAAGGTTGAGGATATACCGAAGTTTGAGAACCAGCAGGTCAGCGGATTGATGGTTCGTGCCGGTCTTGACAGCAATTCGGTTATGGCGATGATAGGCGACGGCTGGATGAAGTACGGAGAAAATGTGCGTGTGTTCAGCCGTGCGGCGACAAAAAGCTCGATAACCGAGACATACTTTAAGGACGAAAGCGGAGTCAGCTGCGAAAACACCAATTCCGTTTCATACGCGATGCCGAAGTATATGAGAATACAAAGAAGCGGAAACACGCTTACCTTCAGTGTTTCCAACAGCGGCGTTGTGTGGAATGATAATCAAAGACAGCCTATGACAATCACATATGACAGTCTGCCCGACACAATGTATGTGGGACTCGCGACTGATTCCGCATACGGTGTATCGGTAAAGGAGTGCTTCTCAATCGCGAGGTTCAGCAGTCTGACCTTAAACGGCGTTAGTGATGTTGAAATAGAAGACAATTCGATTCCGTTCTGTGATGAACGCTTTGATACCTCGGATTGGTATGTTCCGTCAGGCGAGGGCGAGAGGGATTTAAGCGCCTCTCCGCTCGGAGGCAACAACGGTTACGTCTTGATGTTCTGGGGCGTCGCGGCAAGGACATTTACTCCGCAGGACGAAGGAACGGTTAATATCGCCGCCGATTATTATGTAAAGAGCTACTCGTCCTCCGTCGATGCAAAGGCGGGAATAAGAATTATGCTAAACGGCTTGGGAGCAAGCGGTGAATTTACAAAAATAAAAAGCGTGTACGCACAGCATAAACAGGGATTTTTTGTGGACTATGACGATACAGGCACAGCCGTTCCGAATATAGCGCCCGACAGCGCCGCGACTATGGACTTTAACAAATGGTACAGAATAGAAATGCAGCTTGATTACAACACCGGAAAGGGTAAATATTCGTTTAAGCCGTATTCGGACTATTCCGCGCGGAGCCTTGGCGACTCGATATACGATTATGAGTTTGATTTTGACACAAGCCTTCCCGTCGCTCAGCTTCACCTTCAGAGATGCGGAGGATATGAAATGTTTGCTGACAATGTGAGCGTAACGGTAAGCAAGGTTTTGAGCAAGAAAAACGGCAAAGTGATTGTGGATAATCCCGAAAGCGACTCCACACTGTATATCGCGTCATATGATTCAAGCGGTATTTTGACCGATGTGGATATTGAGCCGGTGAAACAAGGAGAATATTTGACCTTTGATATTCCGGACGCGTACAGCGTAAAAGCCTTTTTATGGGACGAAAATCAAAATCCCTTATGCAAGCCCGAGGATCTGTGAAATCATACAAAATTCGTATAACAAAATAGAATTATGAATAGCATGAATAGACAGAAAAATATTGTGACATTTTTATTAATTTTACACAAATTATGTTGCAATTTTAAGTTTTTTAAGATATAATAAGGGTTAAGTTGAATTATTTATATGAATATATTATCGCAAATATATTATGAGTATGCAGGGGGTGTTGTTGTGCAGGGCAGAGTATTTCAAAATACGCTTGTACAGTTAAAAAGAGAGGTTCAAAGGACTCTGGGAGTTATTGATGACAGCGATACGATTATTGCTTGCAGCGATGAGGATAAAATCGGAAACACTGTTGACAATATTTTTACTGTTTTTTCCGCTACCGGCGAGGTAAAAACTGTTGCGGGCGCCTGCTATAAAAAGATTGAAACGTTCAGTAAGTGCGAGTATATCGTTTTCTGTGAGGGAGACGATGACATCGCGAGAAACGCTTGCTCGTTCCTTGCCGTGAACTTTCTCACCATCAAGCAGTACTATGATGAGAAGTACGACAAGTCAAGCTTTATCAAGAATATTATTGTGGACAATGTGTTGCCCGGCGATATTCTTTACAGAACGAAGGATCTTCATATCAATGTTGACGGTTCGCGCGTTGTTTATCTTGTTAGGGTGACCGAGGAAACGGAACAGGGATACCTTGATATCCTGAACAATATGTTTCCGGACAAGGCAAACGACTACGTAATCCGCGTTGACGAGAAGGATGCGGTTGTGGTTAAGGAGTTCAGGAGTGAGCCGGATAAGGACGAGATAATGACTATCGCTCAGAATATTTTTGATACTCTGGGCACAGAGGCGATGATTACGCCGCTTGTCGGTATTTCAACTGTTGTCGATAAAATTCAGGATTTGTCTCAGGCATACAGAGAGTCGAGGATCGCACTGGAGGTCGGCAAGGTATTTGACACCGAAAAGGATATAATAAGCTATGATAACCTGGGCATCGGTCGTTTGATATATCAGCTGCCCACAACGCTTTGCGAGTTGTTTTTAAATGAGGTGTTCAAAAAGGAATCCATTAACGTTTTGGACAGCGAAACGATTTACACCATTCAGAAGTTCTTTGAAAATAACCTGAACGTGTCGGAAACCTCAAGAAAGCTGTTTGTTCACAGAAACACGCTGGTATACAGACTGGATAAGATTAAAAAGCTTACAGGGCTTGATTTAAGGGAGTTTGACGACGCTATTATATTCAAGGTTGCGATGATGGTAAACAGATACCTGTCATCACAGCCGACAAGACTGTAATAGTTTTTGGCTTTTTAAAATATGATTATTTAGGGGCGGCTTTGGCGGCTGTGTTTTCGCCTGTCCGCCCCTATGGTTATATTAAGATTGGGGGAATTGCGTGTGAACAGAAAAACTGTAAAGATAACGGCGATAGTTATCGCTGCAATCTTTTTTATCGGCATATGCTCCGGTATAGCGGCGTTGTTCATTTTATGATTAATATTTGCTTAAAAACAGTTACGGCGGATTATGAAGCTGTTCCCATATTTGGGAATGTATTTATGCTCCGCCCCATATATTGAATAAATCATAAGGAGCGAAATATGTATATAAAAAAACGGTATTTGGTTATTTGTTCAATTATACTGGTATTAGCGACGGTATTGCTGACTGTTGCGGCAATAAACCCTTTTGGTTTTTCAAGCATTGATGAGTTTTTAAAGTTTTCGGCAATAACGAAAACCATAAGAAATATGTATTATGACGATGTTTCGGACTCTGATTATATCAACAGCGCTATAGAGGGCTTCGCTATGGGTACGGGCGACTGGTATACCAATTATATTTACGGCGAGGAAGCCGACGAATATATGGAGGATGTAAGCGGAAGCTTTGAGGGTATAGGCGTATATATCGAAAATAACACCGAGGACAATACCATAACCGTGGTTTCGGCTATCGCCGGGACTCCTGCCGAGGAGGCGGGTCTGGTCAGCGGCGATAAAATTATAAGCGTTGCCGGAGTGAGCTATACCGGAGAGCAGATAAATGAAGCGGTAAGCTGCATGAAGGGGCAGGACGGAACGACTGTTGATATAGAGGTTCTGAAGGCTGAAACAGGAGAGGTTGTCGAACTGACGATAGAACGCAGGCATATAAACGTAAAAACGGTTGAATCAAAAATTATTGAGGGAACGGATGTCGGCTATATTTCAATTTCACAATTCATAGAGGACACGGGAACAGATTTCAGCGAGCAACTGGCGGATATAATCTCAAACGGCGCAAAGTCGCTTGTGCTTGATTTGCGTAACAATCCCGGCGGATATATCACGTCGGCGGTTGAGGTCGCCTCAAGCTTTGTCAGATCGGGAAATGATATTGTGTATACTCTTGATAAGAACGGTAAAAAGGTATCCTATACCTCCAAGGGAAGTCAGTACTATATCCCGGTAGTTGTACTCATAAATCAAGGCTCCGCCTCCGCGAGCGAAATAGTGACGGGCGCGCTCAAGGATTACGGTCTTGCTTATGTGATAGGCGAAAAGTCCTACGGCAAGGGCATAGTACAGTCTGTGGCGGAGATCGGCGACGGTATTTTGTCGGTTACAATCGCGAGATATTACACCCCAAGCGGTGTTTGTATCCATGAGATAGGAATTGAGCCGGACGAAAATATCCCGATGGAGCTGAGCAAGTATTCAAAAATCAGCAGCCTGACATTAGAGGAGGATGAACAGCTTTTCGCCGCGGTGGAATATTTAAAAAATAAGTAATAACGGTGGTGAATTCTATGGTTTTCAGAGAATTCTACAAAAGATAAAGGCTAAGATAAAGAATAAGATAAAGGATATTACAAAACGCCTTAAAGCAAAATTTTTTGCGCGGCGGATCCGCTTTGCCGAAAAGAGGATAGAGACAGTATCGCGTGAGTCTCGGCTTATTCCGATAAGCAGCGAGAATTTCAGTATGGCGGCGGAATATGTTTTAAAGGCATCGGGGCTGAACCCGAGCTCTACCGGTATCGGAATAGCGGCTGAAGATTTAAACCGGCTCAATGGCATTAATACGGTTATGAATTTCGTATGCGCACGGTTTAAGTATGTAACGCTGTACACTGCCGAAACAGAGGAAGCCGGAAGAATTGCCGATATGATTTACGCGAAGTACGGCTTGCCTATAATGGTTTTGGATATTTCCGAAGCGGCAAATTGCAGGTATCCCGTAACAATGGATTTTGACGGGAGCAAGCTGCGTTACGGCAGAGATATGTGCATAATCGGCTTTAACGAAGAAGGCTTAGTAGTACGCGGATAATTAAATATTGACATTTTAAACTAATTAGAGTATAATTTACGAGTTAATCGTAAACTTATACTGAAAGCGGGATGGGGCAAAGCCTCTTATTTAGCCGAATACAAATTTTATAAATATATCGGAGGTAACAAAATGGATAAGCAGGTAAAATTGACCGAAAACGGTTTAAAGCAGCTTGAGGATGAGCTTGAATACTTAAAAACCAAGAAACGTAAAGAGGTTTCAGAAAAAATAAAGGTAGCTCTTGGCTTTGGTGATCTTTCCGAAAACTCGGAGTATGACGAAGCAAAGAACGAGCAAGCGTATGTCGAGGCACGCATAGTGTCGATTGAAAATATGCTTAAAAATGCGGTTGTAATCAATGAAAACGAACGCGATACATCAAAAGTAGGTATCGGGGCAACCGTTAAGCTTATGGATATTGAGTTTGATGAGGAGCTGACGTATAAGATTGTCGGCTCAACAGAGGCTGATCCCGAGAACGGCAAATTGTCGGACGAATCGCCGCTCGGCAAGGCTCTCATTGGCAAAAGCGAGGGAGAGAGCATTGATGTTGAAGCTCCCGCGGGAGTAATACAGTATAAAATTTTGCAGATTTCCTAATTCATAAGACAATTATTCGGAGGGAAAAATGAGCGATAATAAGCATAATAATCAACAGGAAAAGGATTTGAATGAGGTTTTGAGGATAAGACGTGAGAAGCTCAGCAATTTGCAGGCTGAGAATAAAAATCCGTTTGATATTACGTCTTATGACCGCAAGAATATGGCGGGGGATATAAAGGAAAACTACAGCGAATACGAGGGCAAGATTGTTTCGGTTGCCGGAAGACTCATGGCAAAGCGTGTCATGGGCAAAATGTCATTTGCGGATTTAAGCGATCGTTCCGGCAGAATTCAGCTTTGCGTAAAGCGCGATGCGCTGGGTGATGATGAGTACAAGGCATATAAGAAGTACGATATAGGCGATATAGTCGGTGTTGTGGGCGAGGTTTTCACTACTCAAAAGGGTGAGATTTCAATCAGAGCGTCGAAGGTTACGCTGCTTTCCAAGTCATTGCGTCCGCTGCCCGAAAAGTATCACGGTCTGACAAACACCGATTTAAGATACAGACAGAGATACGTCGATCTTATTATGAATCCTGAGGTTAGGCGGACATTTGAGCTGAGAAGCAAGATTATTACCGCAATCAGGAGCTATCTTGACGAGAGAGGCTACATGGAGGTTGAGACACCCATTCTGAACACAATTCCGGGTGGCGCCGCCGCGCGTCCGTTTATAACTCACCACAATACTCTTGACATTGATATGTATATGAGAATTGCGCCGGAGCTTTACCTAAAGCGCCTTATTGTCGGCGGCTTTGAAAAGGTATACGAGATGGGCAGACTGTTCAGAAACGAGGGAATGGATGTAAAGCATAATCCCGAATTCACCTCGATTGAGATATATGAGGCATACACGGATTATGTGGGTATGATGAACCTTACGGAAAATTTGATAAGATATGTAGCCGAAACGGTTTTGGGTACCGCGAAGATAACTTATCAGGGTGAGGAAATTGATTTAAGCAGCCCTTGGGAAAGAATGACTATGCTGGAGTCAATTAAAAAATACGCCGGGGTTGACTTTGGCGAAACAAAAACAGCGGAGGAAGCTGAGGAGTTGGCAAAATCAATCGGAATTGAGTTTGACAAAGACACGCCAAAGCTTTCAAGGGGCGAAATTATCAGTCTTGCGTTTGAAGAAAAGGTTGAGGAGCAGCTCGTTCAGCCCACGTTTATATATGAATATCCGGTTGAAATTTCACCGCTTGCTAAGCGTTATGCGGATAATCCTGATTTTACGGAGCGTTTTGAGGTGTTTATAACACGCCGCGAGTTCGGAAACGCGTTTTCGGAGCTTAATGACCCTATTGATCAAAAGGAACGCTTTATCAAGCAGGTGGAAAAGAGAGAACAGGGCGATGATGAGGCAAACATGATGGACGAGGATTACGTAAACGCCCTTGAATACGGTCTTCCGCCAACAGGAGGTCTGGGGATAGGCGTAGACAGATTGGTTATGCTGCTGACAGACAGCAGCTCGATACGCGACGTTCTATTGTTCCCCACAATGAAGCCGCTTGATAAGTAAACGGCGCAGGTATGCGGGTTACGGCGGTTTGGCGCCAAAACTTACGACCAACTTACGACCAAACAAAGAGACTCTTTCAAGTAAATAATTTTAAAGCAGAGTGAAGTTTAATTTCTTTACTCTGCTTTTTTGTGCCCAAAATCAGTAGCTTCGCTATGTCGGTATTCAGAATTGAAAAGAACAAAAATTATAAGATGACGTCAAACCACCATTGAGGAACAAAAAGTTATCGCTCAAATCAAAGGGGCTGCTATCTGCAAAGCGGCGGGACTAGATACAATGCCAGTCATTGTAAAAGACCTCACGGACGATGAAGCGGTTATCTTTGTGGTGGACAGTAATTAACAGCACGTATCGCCAAGAAGGGCGGACACGGCGCAGCCGTGGCTTTTACGTAGCAAAAGAACTGAAGTATTTTTTAGATGCTGCGGACTATTCTCAAAATGCACTGTCAACATCACAGGCACAGTGAATACGGAAGCTGAGCCAAAACGGACAATGCACGGTGGAGGCTATGCGAGAGATTATGTCGGAGGAAAAGAAAAGCGACCTCGATAAAATCACGATTGATAATGACAACCAAAATGTCAGATATGGCGAACAGCTAAACACAGGTTTAGTTAAAAGAGGATTGATATTATAAACAACAAATTACAGGTATTTAACAATGATGAGTTCGGTTCGGTAAGAACCGTTACGATTGACGGTGAGCCTTGGTTTGTCGGTAAGGACGTGGCAAAGGCGTTGGGATATGAAAGTCCGA
>CAYTZR010000044.1:0-14338 GCA_964442605.1 uncultured Oscillospiraceae bacterium | reverse complement strand
CCCCGGACCGACCGGTTATGAGCCGGTTGCTCTAACCAACTGAGCTAAAGGTCCGATTTTTATTCTGTTCTTAAACAAGAACTTGTATATTATAATATGTTTTTAGGTATTTGTCAAGACCTAATTTTTAAAAATTTTATTTTTTGCTCGGGTATATTTAGCAAATATTTCGGAAGAATATTACTGTATATTACGGCGAGGTGATACTATGGGAGAACAGATAAGATGTGATTTGGCGCTTGAGGCGAAGGAGTTGTATTCCGAAAGTGTTCGAGAAGAACCCGACATGAGCGGCATAAGTGTCGAGGAGTATTCCGAACATGACATTATAAAGGTAACGCGGGTAAAAATACAAAATTCAAATGGTGAAAAGAATTTAGGCAAGCCGATTGGAGACTATATAACAATCGAAATGCCGAGCAGGTTTTACGGTGAACAAAAAATATATGAGGAAATGTGCCGCGTATGCGCAAAGGAGCTTAAAACCCTAACGGATAAGTTTTTGAGCGGCGACGATGATGTTGTCATGGTGGTGGGTTTGGGAAACAGAAATATTACAGCAGACGCACTGGGACCGAAGGTGGTTTCATCGTTGATGATTACAAGGCATTTAAAGGAATATGTGCCCGACGAAATTCAGAAAGGTGTGCGCTCGGTATGCGGGATTGTACCGGGAGTACTGGGGCTTACGGGCATTGAAACAGGAGAGATAATAAAGGGTATTACCGACAGAATACAGCCAAAGCTGGTGATAGCCATTGACGCCCTTTGCTCGCGCAAAATGGAAAGAGTAAATACCACAATTCAGATTGCGGACACGGGGATAACGCCCGGAGAGGGAGTCGGCAATAAACGAAAGGGGTTAAATAGGGAAAGCTTGGGAATTCCGGTAATCGCAATCGGCGTGCCGACTGTTGTTGACGCGGCGACAATAGCGGGAGATACGCTGGATATGCTGGTTGAAGCCGCCGCTGACGGAAAAGAGGTTGGTAATAAGCCGACGAGGCAAATCCTTAAACTCATAGGTGAAACGGCTGATGAAAAATATGATTTAATCCGCGAGGTAATACGCCCTAAATTCGGCAGCTTTATTGTCGCTCCAAAGGATGTTGACACAATAATTGACGATATATCCTCGGTTGTTGCCAACGGAATAAATATTGCCGTAAATGATGGCATAACACTTCGGGATATTGACAGGTACAGGTGATTTTCGGCAAATGTCCTTCAGAAAATGTCCTTCAGAAAATGTCCTTCAGAAAATGTCCTTCAAACAAACAGGTTTTAACGGCGCTTAATGTATGTGAATATGTACGCGGATATATCGTAAATTGTCTGTTTATTTTTTAAGATAAAATTATAGCAATTTTTGTCTTGTTTTATTATTAATATGACTTTTTTTATGCCTTCAAAGATGATAAAATATAAGAAATAATTAAATTTTTAACATTTAGGGGGTTTTTTTATGAAAGCTAACAGATTTATTGCGCTTATCATAGCAATCGCGGTTGCGTTTTCGTGTGTTGTTTTGCCCGCATACGCCGCAACCGATGACGCTGTATTAAGCGCGGACCCTGATTACGGTACCGTTACCAATAATTCCGATGGTTCGATTACGCTGAACTTCGGTCAGGATTCCGTAACACAAAGCGGTCGAAACAAGAAGGAAAGTATAGTGACGGATTCCACATACGGCGTTCCAAGACCCGATTACTTCGAGGTAGACTCAAACGGAGCGGCGGTTCTTACGTTGCCGTCGGTTGATCTTAACGGAACGGGATACACAAACGTTGATGTTACCGGTGCTGTTTTGAACTCTGTGAGTATTGAGGTTAAAGTCGGTGATACAACCGTTGCGTCAAATTCGGACGTATACACCGGTTCCTGGTCCACATACAAAACGTTTACATCTGACCTTGTTACCACGGAAGCGAGCGGTAACGTAACGCTGAATTTTACGATAAATGAAGGGGCTTCGAGCAAATATGCCGGCAACTATGTATACGTGAAGTTCTATAACAGCGGCGCTCCGTCTTACACAAATCCGCCGGCAACCGAAGCGCCGGCAACCGAAGCGCCGACGGCTGAGCCTGATGATAACGCGTACACAATTACAGACGCGGCGTTTAACGAGAACGGAAAGCTGAGCGTCAAATACACAAAGAATGAGGGCGCACCTGAGAGCGCGAAGCTTTTCGCGGCTACATATAAGGACACAAGCGAAGCCGAAATGATAGATTTCAAGGACGTTGATGTGGATAACAGCGGCGCTCAGACAGTTGATATCGGCAAACCCGAAACGGGTATAGTAAAGGTGTTTATCTGGGATGGAACCGACTCAATTCAGCCTCTCAGCAAAACTAAGAAAATCGCGGTTAACATAAGCAACGGTGATCCGATATACATGGACACAAGCTATTCGTTTGAGGAGCGCGCAGCGGATCTTGTTTCAAGAATGACGCTTGAGGAAAAGGTTTCACAGCTGGGCTATGTAGCGCCCGCAATCGAAAGACTGGGCGTTTCAGCGTACACATGGTGGAAGGAGTGCCTGCACGGCGTAGCAAGACAGGGTCAGGCGACGAGCTTCCCCACATCGCTTTCGCTTTCAAACACATGGAATAGGGATCTTATATATGCTGTAGCGGATGTAACCTCAACAGAAGCGCGCGGCAAGAATAATCGCTACAATCTTTCGTATTATACACCTACGATTAACATGGCGCGTGATCCGCGATGGGGCAGAAATGACGAAACCTATGGAGAGGATCCGTACCTTACCGGTCAGCTTGGAGGAGAGTTTGTAGACGGTATGCAGGGCAATGATGATAAATATACAAAAATTATCGCCACAATTAAGCACTATGCCGCAAACAATAACGAATCTTACCGCCGCGGCGGAACCTCTGTGATGTCAGAGTTTAACATGAGGAACTACTACACAAGAGTGTTTAAAAACGTTACGGAAATTGTTATGCCCGGTGCGGTAATGGCTTCATATAATGCCACCACGGTGTACAGAAACGGCAATCTGCTTTATAACTATGTGCCTTCGGCGGCGAACAGCTATTTGCTTAATGATTTGCTTCGCAGAAGCTGGGGCTTTGACGGATGCGTTACCACAGACTGCGGAGCAGGTGACGACTTGATCGGCACTACCGCGTATATGCTCGGTACCTTGGGAAGTTCAACTCTGGAATCCGAGGCATATGTTGCAAACGCGCTGCTTAACGGAATGGATATAGAGTGTAATCTAAGCGGCGGAAACGTAACCCAGAAACTCGGTGTTTCGGCGGTTGAGAAGGGTTACATATCCGAAGAACAAATCGAAACCAGCGTATACCGCTTGTTCCTGCAGAGGTTCAGAACAGGCGAGTTTGATGACGGTGCAACCTATCAGGATATAACCGCAAGCGTTATTGAAACCGATGAAAACGTGGCGATTGCCGAGGAAGCATCGGAAGAGTCATGGGTTCTTCTTAAGAATGATGACAATATTTTGCCGATTAAGAATGATGTGACAAATGTTGCCGTAGTGGGCAACCTTGCGAACAAGCTGGCTATAGGCGACTACACCGGTTCTCCCACTAAGACTACCACACCTATAGAGGGTATAAAGGAAGAGCTTGGGAACAACGGCATAGAAGTTAATTATCTCGGTGAAACAACCGATGATGAAAAGCTCTTTAATGTAAAGAGCATAACACTGGTTTATAAGGACGGCAAGACAAAGAGTCTCGATCTTACCAAAGCCGAAAACGTATCGGGCATGAACCTGGAAAACGGTATGCTTACAGATGTAACTCAAACCGCTACGGCTGTAATTAAAAATGTGAATTTTGAAAACGTCGTATCGGTAAGAGCGGAAATGTCCACAGGCAGCAGAATAGGCGGATCGCTGAATATCATATACGGTCAGGGCGGTCCCGGAGTCGCGTCGATTTCTTCTCAGGCAACGGCGGATCTTGATACATATGCCGTATGCGAAGCCGAGTATACAGGTGAGGACGGCGGTTACAACGGAACGGTGGATATGTACATTGCAGCAAGTCCGACAGCTCTTGACTTCTCTGTTGAGAACTATAAGGCTCAGCTTGACGCGGCGGATGTTATCATAGCGTATGCCGGAACAATACCCAAGGGTGATTTGGGCGATGCAGATGCCTCCGAGTCAAAGGACAGAAGCAACATAAACCTTCCTTCGCACCAGGCGCATGTTCAGTCAATCTGCGATGCTTATCCGGATAAGACGGTTGTTGTAATGTCGACGGTCGGTCAGATAAATGTTGAGCCGTTTGCGGATAAATGCAAGGCTATACTCTGGACGTCGTATAACGGACAGACACAGGGAACCGCGCTCGGCAAGATTTTGACAGGCGACGCCGTACCCTCCGGCAGACTTACGACAACATGGTATAAAAACTCCGACTTGAGCAAGATGGAGCTTTCCAGCGGTACAACCGAGACGGTAGGAGGTATTTCGGGCAGATATACAGACTATGATTTACAGGCTGACGGCTCAAATCCGGGACGTACCTATCAGTATTATACAGGTGATGCCGTTTATCCGTTCGGTTACGGATTAAGCTACACAAGCTTTAAGTATTCAAATGCAGCGATAGATAAGACAAACGTTGACGCTAACGGAACCGTTACATTCACCGTAGACGTTACAAACACGGGCAATACCGCCGGCAAAGAGGTTGTACAGCTTTACGTTTCTCATCCGAACGCGGGTGAGGGAGATATACCTCTAAAGCAGCTTAAGGGCTTTGAAAAGGTTGAGCTTCAGCCCGGCGAAACAAAAACGGTTACGATCGCTCTCAATGTAGCCGACTTGTATCTGTTCAGCGAGTCGGAGCAGAAGGATGTTGTTTATACAGGCGAATACACAGCGTATATCGCGACAAACGCGGAGGATGTATCGAACCCCAAGACGTTTAATGTTACAGGAACACTCGATTCATCACTTAAGACGGTTAAGGCTCTCCCTGATGGAGTATCACTAAACGGACTCATTGAGGAGGACAATACCGGTCTTGAAACAGTAACACAGATTAACTCGGGTATTTCGGCTGTTCTCAATGATGAATCCTTTATTGACCTTAAGGATGCGGCGGTTAAATACGAAAGCTCCAACACCGGCGTCGCAACGGTTGACGCAAACGGTGTTGTATCCTCGGGACTCTATGAAGGTGTTGCCACTATTACCTGCACAGTAACATATAAAGGCGTTTCCGTTTCAACATCATATCCGGTTGTAAATAAGCTTAAGATTAAACCGACAGCAGCCGACAGGAGCGAGGCTCTCGCGGAGCTTCAGAGCGAATATAATTCGCTGCTTGCCAATAAGGGCGCGTATTCGGAAACAAACTGGAATACTATCGAGACTATTTACGCAAACGGTGTTCAATCAATCAACACTGCTGTTACCAAGGATGAGCTAAGCGCACTTGTTCCGGAATTGATTGAGAAGCTTGAAGCGGTTGTTATGGATAATCTTGAGGATGTATATGAGATTACACCGGTGAACCCCGCGTATATTAAGGATGGCGTTATCGATTACTCCGAAGACGGTGACGGAATACCCATGTATGATGAGGCAAAGGGAACCATTACCGTATCAAATCCTTACAGCGGAATTATGCTTGAGGCAAAGGACGAAAACGGAAATGTAATAGACAGTTCAAATCTGCTGTGGCAGATTAATCGCCTTGACGGTTCGGCACGTAAGGTGGCGGATATTGACAGCGCTACCGGAGAGCTCACTATATACGGCAACGGCGTTATTCAAATAAGCGCGGTAAATCTTACCGAGATGCTGCGCGGAACGTTGACGGTTTATGTAAACATGCAAATCGAGGGCGAGTATGCGGATGATTCCGGCGGCGCTGACTTAACCGATTCACAAAACGGCTCCAGCGGCGGCGGTGACGCGGGCAGCACGGCGACGGCATGGATTAGGTACAACTCCGTTAAATTAGCTGACCTTGAAAGCTTTATTGTCAGATATGCGGGCAAGAACGGCGGCAACGTTTATGTAAGCCTCGCTGCCGACAGCTCCTCGAAAAACCTTATAGCGTCCGGCGCGTTGAGCGCGACAGGAGGCTGGACAACATGGTCAACGACAGAGCTTAAGGTAAATAATGATGTTATATATAACGCTCGTGAAAACGGTCTTCTTGACGAATACGGCTGCGCGGATATATACATTCAGACAAACGGTCTGAACCTTGACTATTTCAGACTTAACTACACCGAAATCAACGATGAGGTGCCGTATGAAATAACAGGGGTTCGCAATCAGACAAACGGAGGTCTTAAGGTTTCGCTCCACTACCGCGGCAGCGCAATCGCAAGCGATGTTATTCTCAAGACTGTTACCGCGAGCGGAAATACCGCTTCAACAACGGTTAAGGGAACGGGCGATTATCAGATTTCAACCGGCGCGTCCGAGGGAGAGACAGTAACAATACAAGTCACGGATTCAAGCGGCAACGCGCTGTCCGAACCATATGAGCAGGTCTGGAAAGAGCCTGTTGAAAGCACAATGGTTGTGTACTCCCTTAACAGCGGAGAATATGATTATTCGAAATTTGACGGTTCCGTTGGCGACAATACGCCGTATGGATTTGAGGTTAACGGCTTGAGCGGTTACGGAACTTGGACAATAAAGGATTACTCGGCGTCTTGCACCTATACTGATGTGAACGGCAATGAGTACGACTACAGCTTTACAAGAAGCTGGCAGGCGGGAAGCGGAAGTCTGACAAATCGCTGCTTCTACTTTACACCGCTCGCTCCATGTAAGGTGACGGTATTGTTCTACGGCAGCGAAGAGAAACGAAGCATGACGATTTATCAAAGCGAAACCAATTCGATTACCCAGGCAGGAACAGCGACAAATAAGACGTTCAGTCTTGAAGTGACCGATACCTCTCTCCCGGTATACGTATACGGCGGAAGCAGTAATAAGCAGCTTTTTGCAATCATTGTTGAATATTACGGTCAGGCGGAGACAGCGGCGGCTGCCTCCCGGGACGCCGAAGAATTGAATGAGGATTATGACAGACCCGTTCAGTTTGAAGATTGGAACGGAACGAGAGCTGTCTTAACAAAGAATGACTTAACCGGAGCTACAAAGGTTTGGGTTACGAACATTGACGGTTCTTTAACACAGCTTGATACCTCTTACTTTTATAAATCGGACGTTGCGTATGGATATGATGATGAATATGTCATAAACAAGCTGGCTGTGTACAAGGATAGACTTTACGCGGGCTGCGACGGCGGCTTGGTAATCATGTTCACAAGCTGCGGAAAATGCTATCAGCTTAAAAAGCCGGTGGATTTTGACATAAAGGATATGTCGGTAACAGACGGTGTAATGTACGTAAGCGACGGCGATAACGAAGCGGAAATACCTATGAGTGAGCTTGGCGGCGATTCAATCGAAGCAGACGAAGCGTATGTGCTTTTGATGAACGGAGCGGTACTGGTTGACGTTCGTTCGGAGGAGGAGTTTGCCGAAAAGTCTTATGAAGGCTCGGTGAATATTCCCGTTGACCAAATCGAAGAGGGTCTTGCCGATTACGATAGGGACACTGTTTTGATATTCTGCTGCGCATCGGGCGGCAGAGCCGCAACGGCTTTGGAAAAGGCTGAAGAAATGGGCTTTACAAATGTATATAATTTAGGAAGCGTTGATAAGCTGCTGTAATTAAACCATCGGGCGCTCGCAAAATGCGAGCGCCCATAGCGTATAAAAAATCAGTAACCGCGCTCGGGTTTGAAAAGCGAAAGTGACCGGAGCCGCGCAGCAGGCTCGTGCCTTAACGGAGGTTTCTTGTTATGAATGTTTTAGTGGTTGTAGATATGCAGAATGATTTTATAGACGGAGCTTTGGGAACAGCCGAGGCTGAAAGAATTGTTCCGAAGGTAACGGAAAAAATAAGAAGCTTTGACGGAGCGGTCGTTGCCACAAGAGATACTCACGGTGAGAATTATTTAGATACACAGGAGGGAAGAAAACTGCCTGTGCCGCACTGTATAAAAGGAACTCAAGGATGGGAAATAAGAAAAGAGATAGCGGAGCTTATTAAAAATCCTCCTATTGATAAGCCGACATTTGGCAGCGTCGCTCTCGGTGAATATTTGCAAATAATAAATAACGAACAAGGAATTGAGAGCGTCACGTTGATAGGACTTTGCACGGATATTTGCGTTATCTCAAACGCTCTCCTTGTAAAGGCGTATTTGCCCGAAGTCAAGGTCACGGTGGATGCTTCATGCTGCGCCGGAGTAACACCGGACAGCCATAAGCAGGCGCTTGAGGCTATGAAAGTCTGTCAGATTGAGGTTGAGGAATAAGCTTACAAAATAAAAAAGCCGGGCGAGTACCCGGCTTTTTAGTTACTTGCTTGCTTCCAATGCCTGATCCAGCCAGAACATACCGATGTCAAAGGCTTTGTAAAGCCCGTCTCTTTCAGCTTGTCTTACCAGCTTTGACGCCTTCCCCTCATTGGTCTTAAGCTCGATTATAACCCTTTTGGAAACTGTTAAATCCTGAAGCTCCTGATTGTCCTCAAGACGGAAAGAAACGAAATACGGATCTCCGGCATTGCCGTAGCGAATTTCATTTCCGACTCTTACCAGCTTTTTATCCTTGTAATTCAGAAATTCATTCCCGGTAAGCGTAACCTTCTTCTTGGCAGTCTTGGGAGCGGGCTTCTTTTTTGGTTTTGTTTCAGCCGTTTTCTGCTCTGCCATAAAAATAACCTACCTTTCTATATTTTGATCTCTGCCGGGTCCTACGCCTATTGACGCAATCCTGCAGCCGATTAATTCCTCAACCCTTAAAATATATTTTTGCGCAGCGATAGGAAGCTTGTCAAAGTCTTTTATATCGCTTATGTCCTCATCCCAGCCGTCCAATTCCTCATATACCGGCTTACACAGCGCAAGCTCCTCCAGAGTGGGCGGAAAATCTGTGGTTATTTCGCCGTTTTTATCGTATGCCACACAAATCTTTATCTTATCAAGACCGCCAAGCGGGTCAATCTTGTTGAACACTACAGATGTAAGAGAGCTTGTGCGAACGGCATATTTGGCAATAACAGCGTCAAACCAGCCTGTGCGGCGCGGTCTGCCGGTTGTTGTGCCGAATTCAAAGCCCTTTTGACGTATTGCCTCGCCAATCTCATCATCAAGCTCCGTCGGGAACGGACCGTTGCCGACGCGGGTTGTGTATCCTTTCAAAATACCTATACATTCGTCAATTGCTTTAGGTCCGATGCCGCTGCCGACACAAACGCCGCCGGAAATCGGATGCGATGAGGTTACATACGGGTATGTTCCGATATCAATATCAAGAAGTATCCCCTGCGCACCTTCGAATAATACATCCTTGCCGTCCTCCACAGACTTGTTAAGCAGCGGTATAGTGTCACAAACGTAGGGCTTAAGGCGTTCAGCGTACTCGCTGTATTCTTTGATAACCGCTTCGGGGTCAAGAGGAGTACCGCCGTACACCAGCTCAATTATCTTATTTTTTATTTCAAGATTTTCTTTCACTTTTTTCGGAAATATGTCGGAGTTAACAAGATCGCTCATTCTTATCCCGCTTCTCTCCGCCTTGTCCATATAGCAGGGACCTATGCCCTTTTTTGTGGTGCCTATATCTCCTTTGCCGCGGGCAGCCTCTGAAAGCCCGTCAAGCTCAATATGATACGGCATTATAACGTGAGCTCTGGAATCGATTTTCAGGTTTTTGGTACTGATACCCTTTTCTTCAAAGCCGTCGATTTCCTCGAGCAATACCTTAGGGTCAACAACCACGCCGCAGCCGATTATATTAACGGTATCGGGATAAAGTATACCCGACGGCATAACGTGCAGCTTGTATGTAACATCGTCAACCATCAGTGTATGACCGGCGTTGTTACCGCCTGAGGTTCTGACAACAACATCAGCCTTGCCTGCGAGAATATCGATAGTTTTTCCCTTACCTTCATCGCCCCATTGGGCGCCTATAACAACCTTAGTAGGCATAAAATCACTCCTTAATAAATGAACATGTATAAATGAACACACAAAGATATAATAACATAAAATAACGGTGAATGCAAGTTTTATTCAGCTTTATTCAATGTTTATTTCTTAAATTTACCATTATTTGCATTTTCCAATATTTGCACCGTTATTCGCACCGATACTTACGTAAATTATTTTTCAAACAGCTTGTTAATCAGCGTATATCCATGCTCAACAAATCTGCCTGTTTCCCTCGCGTTGGCCTCTGTGTATGATTTTACCCCGCTGTCTTCCACCGCGTTTTTGCTTGAGTATAGGATGTACGGAATAGGGTCTGACGAGTGTGTTCTTGTGGCGAGAGGCGTCGGGTGATCGGGCATAACAAGAATAGAATAATCCTCGCCGCTGCTCTTTAAGTAGTTAAGAACCGGCGCGACAATTTTTTCGTCAATAAGCTCTATTGATTTAACCTTGTTGTCAACCTCATGTCTGTGTCCCGCCTCATCGGGAGCCTCAAGATGAATATAAACAAAATCGCTGTCGCCCTTGAGCGCGTTTATCGCGGCTTCCGCCTTGCCGTCAAAGTTTGTATGCACATTTCCTGTTGCGCCCTCGATATTGGGAACATTAAGACCGGCGCAAATTCCGATACCCTTTATCAGGTCAACAGCGGAAACAACAGTGCCGTTAATTCCGAAGCGCTCCGCGTATGTGGTAAGGTTGGGCTTTGTACCGTTGCCCCAAATCCAAATGGAGTTCGCGGGATTAAGCCCTTTCTCGATACGCGCCTTGTTTATCGGATGATCCTTTAACAGATCATAGCTCTTCTTCATCAAGCTCAATAAGGTTTCATCCTTGGGCAGATACGGACCTATGACCTTGTCTGAAATATCATGGGGCGGGGTCAGTGAAAACTCGTTTTTCCTGTTATGCCAAACCATAAGATGTCTGTAGCTAAATCCGCCGAAAAATTCATATTCATCAGTGCCTAAGTTTTCGTTCACAAACCTAATAAGCTCTCTCGCTTCCTCTGTGGAAATCTCATCCGAGCTGTAATCGACCATCGTCTTGTCTTCATAATTTGCTTCATCGGATAAGGTAACAACATTTGTTCTGAAGGTTGTGTCGGTAAGCTCCAGAGGCACATTCATAGAAACCGCTTCCAGCGGAGAGCGTCCTGTATAATAACGCTGCGGATCGTAACCGAATACAGCAAGGTTGGCAACGTCGCTGCCCGGCGGCAGATTATCCGGCACGGTTCTGACCATACCTACCTCGCCGTGCCTCGCGAGACTGTCAATGTTTGGCTTGTTTGCCGCCTCTAACGGAGTTTTGCCTCCAAGCTCGGAATTTGGCGTATCAGCTGCTCCGTCGGTTAGTACAACTACATATTTCATAACATAATCACCTCATATAAGCATTTGATTAATCTGATTAATCGTTTGATTTTTTAATCACAACGCAACTATTATACAATGAATTTTAGGTATTGTCAATAAATGTTTGGATTACGTAAGCTAAACTTTTTTGCTGAACCGTTTTGCTTTTTGTACGTCTGAGCGGCGCACAAGCGAAAAGATTTTTAATTATTACGGATTATCACGGGTTATTACATATTACAATGGGCGGTAATGGCGGTAATGGTTTGTAATTGTTTTGTAATATGATTTTAAACGGAAAAATATTGAAAAATTCTCTCAAGTTTAATTTGGTTTTTGTTACAGTATACAAAATTCGCCGTCAAGTTGTTTTTATCCTTGATTTTTGTAATTTTTTAGAGTAAACTGTAAAGCATGGCTTATTTTGCCTAAGCAAATGAATATTTTGAATATTTTAATTAAATGAATTAAAAATAAAAATATTAAATGCCTTGAATTTTAAATACTTGGAGGGATTATCGTGAGTGAAATTAAAAAAATAGGCGTTATGACAGGAGGAGGCGACTGTCCCGGTCTTAATGCGGTTATCAGAGCGGTTGTAAAGACGGCAATCCAGAAGTACAACCTTGAGGTTGTCGGCATAAGACACGGTTATCGCGGACTTTATTTGGGTGAAGAAGAGTTTGTTCCCCTTACGTTACATGATGTTTCAGGTATAATTTCAAGGGGCGGTACAATACTGTACAGCTCAAACAAGGATAACCTTTTTGATTATACTTATATTGATGAACATGGTCAGGAGCAGCGCGGCGATGTTTCGGACGTTGGCGTTAACAATCTTAAAAAGGCCGATATCGATGCGCTTATTGTAATCGGCGGTGACGGTACGCTTACCTCAGCGCGCGACTTTTCGCGTAAGGGTGTAAAGATTATTGGTGTACCCAAGACAATTGATAATGACTTAGCGTCAACCGATACAACATTCGGGTTTGACACCGCGGTTGCAACGGCTACGGAGTCTATAGATAAGCTTAGAACGACTGCGGAATCCCACAGCAGAACAATTGTTGTTGAGGTTATGGGAAGATATGCGGGATTTATCGCCATTGCTTCGGCTTTGGCGGGCGGAGCGGACGCGGCTCTTATTCCGGAAATTCCATATGACATAAACAAGGTTGCCGAGGCAATCAAGGCGAACAGAGCGAGAGGCAAGAACTTCGCAATCGTCGTTGTGGCGGAAGGAGCGAGACCGTTAGGCGGAGATATAGTTATTTCAAAGGTTGTTGAGAACAGTCCCGATCCGATACGTCTCGGCGGTATAGGCGAGATAATCGCCGGACAGCTTGAGCATTTGGCAGGTCTTGAGTGCCGTGCCACCATTCTCGGACATACACAGCGCGGAGGCTCGCCTACGGCAAACGACAGAATATTGTCCACACGTTACGGTTCATATGCTGTTGAGCTTATCATGGAGGGCAAGTTCGGAAATATGGTTATTCTAAACGGCGCGGATCTCAGCTATGATTCACTTGAAAACGTAATCGGAAAGAATAAAGCCGTTGAGGAAAACAGCTATTGGATTAAGGCGGCGAGAGCGATTAATATGTGCTTAGGCGACTGATTTACCGAATTGTTGCACGGCATAACGTTGCATGGCACATAACATTGCAGGCATTACTCATTGCAATATCGGAGTATTATTCGCGGTATTATTCATAATTACGAGAATTATTCTGAATTACGAGAATTATTCAACTTGTTAAATTTATTTTAAAATTTTCGGAAAAAAGTATTGCAATTTCTTCGGCAATATGATATAATATCCGCTGTTGTGATTTAGAGATTGAATAATAGAGTTATATATTGAAAGAGGTGAAATACAATGAAGGAAGCAATCCATCCGAATTATCAGCAGACACAGATTAAATGCGCTTGCGGAAACGTTATCGAAACGGGATCCACAAAGAAGGATATACGTATAGAAATTTGTTCTGCATGCCACCCCTTCTATACAGGTAAACAGAAGCTGGTTGACACAGGCGGCAGAGTTGATAAGTTCAGAAAGCGTTACGGACTTGATAAATAACGATAAAAGCACTGCTTCGGCGGTGCTTTTTGCATAAATTTAAATTTATACTTGAAAATTATATTGCTTTATATTATAATTTACTAAGACATAATTATAACACGAAAGGTTGATTTTAAGTGCAGAACCAAGAAAAAACAATGGAAAAAATAGTCGCTCTGTGCAAAGGCAGAGGTTTTGTATATCCCGGATCGGACATTTACGGCGGACTTGCAAACTCTTGGGACTACGGTCCGCTGGGAGTTGAGTTTAAAAATAACGTAAAAAACGCGTGGAGAAAAAAGTTTATTCAGGAAAGTCCATACAACGTCGGTCTTGACGCGGCAATTCTGATGAACCCAAAGGTATGGGTTGCATCAGGTCATGTAGGCGGATTTTCCGATCCTCTTATGGATTGCAAGGAGTGTAAGGCGCGTTTCAGGGCGGACAAGCTGATAGAGGATGCGACAGGCGAAACAGCGGACGGCTGGTCGGATGAAAAAATGGTTGAATTTATAAATGAACATAACATTCCCTGTCCTGAGTGCGGAAAGCATAACTTTACCGATATAAGAAAGTTTAATCTTATGTTTAAAACATTTCAAGGGGTGACAGAGGACAGCTCCAGCGAAATATATCTCCGTCCCGAAACCGCGCAGGGTATTTTTGTAAACTTTAAGGCTGTTCAGAGAACCTCTAGAAAAAAAATACCGTTTGGCATTGGTCAGGTAGGCAAATCATTCAGGAATGAGATTACACCCGGCAACTTTATTTTCAGGATAAGAGAGTTTGAACAGATGGAGCTTGAATTCTTCTGCAAGCCCGGCACAGACCTTGAGTGGTTTAAATACTGGAAGGATTACTG
>CAYTZR010000043.1:0-14878 GCA_964442605.1 uncultured Oscillospiraceae bacterium | reverse complement strand
TGATTTTCAGGTATAAACATATTTCTTCTCTTTCCTGTGACTTTCGTAATCCATGTTACATTAGCGGCATGTCGCTATTATCACACTATCACCTGTTGTAATCCAGCCGATTTTACTGTGCGTCGGCTTCGTCAGTTGCCGCGCCGGTCATATTCGGTAGTAAAAATGCCGCATTTACGTCAGTTTAAGCTGAGTACAACAATATATATCTCAAAAAAAACTGATATATCTATAAAATAATGTCGTCTTTACCCGACACAATCAACATCTGAATTATACCACATATGTTTCACAAATTCAAGCCCTTCTTATATTAAAATTGAAGAAAGATTAATTTTCTACATTTTGTCCAAAAATAATGTTTGTACGGAATTACATTTTGACGTTTTTAATATCGCAAATAAATAGAATTAGGAATTATTATCATTTATTAAAAAATAATGTTTTATGAAAAATTTGGGAACTTTTTTATTAAACCAATCGTCATAATTACTGAATGGTTTTATTGAAAAGCTTTATGCGGATTTACCTTGCGGCGGAATCAATTCTGCCGCAGGGTAGGTTCGGAGCTTTTTGTATTATTTAAGCGGCCATTCGGGTCGTTTTTTATTTTAAAAATAATTAATTTAATATATAAATTTAATATATAGTATGAAAGAAGGGTTTATATGAAAACAAAAAAATTCAGGAAGCTTACATCTTTAATTCTTGCTATCGCAGTCATTACAGCTACGCTCTCGACAGTGCCTGTGTTTGCCGAAACATCAGATTTCCGCACGGCAAAAATCGGGGACATGCAATATGCGACGCTTAAAGACGCGATTGAAAACGCTGTTGACGGCGATATAATAGAGCCGGCAAGCGAAAGCATTGTTATAACGACAGGTGTAAAAGCCGAGGTCAAATCAGATGTAACCGTTCAGGGGTTCACATTTGGTGACGGCGGATATATCTGCGTTGCCGGAAACAGCGACTTTACACTGAAGGATTGCAGCTTTGCCGCGCAAAGCTCTTATGATAAAACCAACGTTATGATCCCTGTGTCAATATCAATAAACGGCAAGCTTACGGTTACCGGCAACGACTTTTCAAAGGCTGCCGACAAAGCCTACTACAACTGCATTGAAACGGGCTACAGCGGAATTTATGAAGTCAAAGACGGAAGCATCTTTTCGGGAAACAGCTTCGGCAACATAGAAAATACGGCGCTTAGCATATTCTCAGTCGCCGACAACGCGGTGATTACCATATCACAAAACAGCTTCAAATCAGTGAAAAACGCTGTTCTTCTCGGTAATATGCGTTATCGTGAGGTTAATTCGGTATTTAATTTTAAGGATAATACCGCCACCGGTAGCTCAGGCTTTGTGCTGCTGAATGACAACGGAATCGATGCGCATGAAATCTTTACCGGCTATACTCTTAACTTTATAAATCTGAAAACCGGCACGGACGGAACGATTGCCGAGAGTAATTCCCCTAAGCAGTATACAGTGAACAATCGCGGTCTGACAGACCCAAGCGGCAATATGCCAACAGTTACATTCAGCGTTCAGGCGGAGCCAACTGATACTGAGCAAGAAACCGAGGCGTCGGCTGAACCGTCTAAAGAACCCGCCATTGAATCGACCAACGAGCCTACTACTGAACCGACAGCGGAGCCTACGATTGAACCAACCGAGGAACCGACAGCTGAACCTTCCGTTGAACCGACAGCTGAGCCTTCCAATGAACCGGCGACTGAACCTTCCGTTGAATCGACAGCTGAGCCTTCCGATGAACCGACGATTGAGCCTTCAACCGAACCAACCGCTGAGCCGTCCGAGGAGCCGACAGTCGAGCCATCAGCAGAGCCTGATGAAACAGATGCACCGGAGGCAACAGAAGCTCCTTCGGAGGAAACACCGGAGCCAAAACCGACGTATCTTGTATCAGTAACAGGAACCGAGGATATTACCGGGGTTGCTCTTACAGATATAAATAATCCTGACAATACTGTGGAGCTTATGCTTGACGAGTCAGAAAGCAAAATAATTTTTAAAGGCTACGCCATCGACGGTACCTATGATATTTCGGTTACAACCGTAGACGAAAAAGAGTTTGATCTTATCAACAGCGACTTAACCGTAACAGTAAACCGTGCTGAAGCAACAGCTAATGTTACTGCGCAGAATAAAACCGAAACAAACCGCATAGAAATCATCACACCTCCTGACAAAACCGTATACGCTAACGGTGAAGCCTTTGACCCATCGGGCATGGTAATCCGCGTTATAGGCACAGACGGAGAAACATATACCGATATAGCGTATGATGAGACTACCAAGGATGACTTTACATTTAAACCAAGCCTTGATACCGAGCTGCCCGTTCTTGACACAAATAACAGATATATAACCGTTATATACGCGAACAGATCGGTTAAGCAGGAGCTTACATTTATTATGAACTATGCGGAAGCTACAGTCAAGGCGCCGTCAGTTTCCGACAAAGTAGACTTTAATGTAACAATCCCCGAAAACGCGTATTATACCGCCGGTGAGGCAGTATGGGATCCTGCGGTTTACCCCGGAAGTTACTATAACTACTCGACGGTTTACACGGTGTCAATAACTCTTACCGCCAATGACGGATACTCATTTATAAACACCGATGAAGCGCCAATGACTGCGACAATCAACGGCAATACCGCAACTGTCGAGAGTATAAGTTCCGATGGAAAAACTATGGTAATCTCGTACCGGTTCGGCAGAACTCCTTCATCAGGCGGCGCTTATATACCCTCCGATTTTACAACAGGCGTAACGTCTACTTCTACACCAAAACCCGCACTCAACACATACGATCACTTTGCATATATTGTTGGCTACCCGGATGGAAGCATAAAACCCGAAAGCTATATCACACGCGATGAGGTTGCGACAATATTCTTCCGTCTTTTGACAGATGATTCAAGAGAACAATATTGGTCACAGGTCAACTACTATGTTGACGTACCGCCCGAGCTTTGGTCGAACAACGCAATTTCCACTCTGACGAAAGCCGGAATACTCGATGGAGACGGCACGGCTTACTTTAAGCCCGCAGATTACATTACAAGGGCGGAGTTTGCGACGATCGCGGCAAGGTTTAGTACCGCAGTCGCAAGCAACAGCGGAACTTTTAAGGATGTCAGCGGACATTGGTCCGAGGAGTATGTTGACATTGCCGCTCAAGAGGGATGGATACAGGGCTACGAGGACGGAAGCTTTAAGCCCGATCAATATATAACCCGCGCTGAAGCTATGGAGCTTGTGAACAATGTTCTTAGCCGTCATGTTAAAACGAGCGGATTGTTATCGGGAATGAAAACATGGTCCGACAATAAGGATACGAGCGAATGGTATTATACCGCTGTGCAAGAGGCAACCAACACACATAACTACACCCGCTCAAAGGGAGCGACATATGAAACCTGGACAGAGGCCGGAGACAACCCGGACTGGGTGAAGCTTGAACAGCAGTGGTCATCCGCCGGAAGCGCGGGAAGCATTAATTAAAAAGCATCCCGCAGAAAAGCAATTTTAAATATTCATGCAAAAGGCGCGGTTTTCACCACCGCGCCTTTTGCGTGTACAAATGTACTATTTAAAGATTGGAGCATACAATGTTTTACGCACTTTTCATAGCTTCCTCAACAGCTACCGCTACGGCAACCGTAGCGCCTACCATCGGGTTATTTCCCATACCGATCAAGCCCATCATCTCAACGTGTGCCGGAACGGATGAAGAACCCGCGAACTGCGCATCGCTGTGCATTCTTCCCATTGTATCGGTCATACCGTAGGAAGCGGGACCTGCCGCCATATTATCCGGATGAAGAGTTCTGCCCGTGCCGCCGCCGCTGGCAACCGAAAAATACTTCTTACCCTGCTCGATACATTCCTTCTTATATGTACCCGCAACGGGATGCTGAAATCTTGTGGGGTTTGTTGAGTTACCGGTAATCGAAACGTCAACTCCCTCAAGATGCATGATAGCTACGCCTTCACGTACATCATCGGCGCCGTAGCAGCGAACCTTTGCACGTTCGCCGTTTGAATAAGGCGTTTCCTTAACTATCTTGACTTCGCCTGTATAATAATCAAACTGAGTCTGAACATATGTAAAACCGTTTATTCTTGAAATAATCTGAGCGGCATCCTTGCCGAGTCCGTTCAAAATTACTCTCAAATCTTCTTTTCTTGCTTTGTTAGCGCTCCTCGCAAGACCGATAGCTCCCTCTGCCGCCGCAAACGACTCATGACCTGCCAAAAACGCGAAGCACTTTGTTTCCTCTCTCAAAAGTCTTGCGCCAAGATTACCATGACCCAGACCTACCTTTCTGTCATCGGCAACGCTGCCCGGAATACAGAACGACTGCAGTCCCAGACCGATTTTTTCAGCCGCGTCCGCCGCGTTTGTAACACCGTCCTTAATAGCAATAGCCGCTCCTACTACATAAGCCCAACAGGCATTTTCAAAGCAAATGGGCTGTATTTCCTTAACTATGCTATATGCGTCTACACCCTTTTCATCACAAATCTGCTTTGCTTCCTCAATAGAAGAAATTCCATGTTTTTGAAGCTCTGCATTGATTTGGTCAATTCTTCTTTCATAACTCTCAAATAAAGCCATAACTTAATTCCTCCTATTCTTATTCGTGACGCGGGTCAATAAGCTTAACCGCATCGTCAACTCGTCCATATTGACCGCCGGCCTTGGTCAAAGCTTCATTAGCGTCCATACCTCCGGCAATCATTTCCATCATCTTTCCGAGATGAACAAACTTGTAGCCGATAATGGTATCATCCTTATCAACCGCAACCTTTGTGATATATCCCTCAGCAAGCTCTAAATATCTGGGACCCTTTTTAAGAGTCGCATATGTAGTGCCGACTTGGCTGCGGAGGCCCTTGCCCAAGTCCTCGAGACCCGCGCCAATAGGGAGACCATCCTCTGAGAATGCAGTCTGAGTACGTCCGTAAACAATCTGCAGGAACAACTCTCTCATGGCGGTATTGATAGCGTCACAAACCAAGTCTGTATTGAGCGCCTCCAGTATTGTCTTGCCAACCAGAATTTCAGATGCCATAGCCGCGGAATGTGTCATACCGCTGCATCCGACGGTTTCAATCAAGGCTTCCTGTATAATGCCCTCTTTAACATTTAGGGTCAGCTTACATGCACCCTGCTGAGGTGCGCACCAGCCAACACCGTGTGTCAAGCCCGAGATGTCCTTAACCTCTTTCGCCTGCGTCCATCGTCCCTCTTGCGGGATAGGCGCAGGACCGTGATATGCGCCTTTGATCAAGGGACACATCGCTTCTACTTCACTTGAATACTTCATATGTTTTCTCCTTTCATTTCTTAAGCGGTCAACCAATCAAGCGGGAGCCAAAGTTCGATTGAAATTGCTCACTTTGATAATTATATCATAAAATTGTAATTATTCAAGTATAATTTTTACATTTATGATTTTTACATTTATTATGGTTTTTGCATTTATTATGGTTTTTACATTTATGATTTACATTTCTAATCCGAATGATTAATTACCAGCATATCACCGCATCGGATTATTGTATCGCCGTTCGGAATTATTATTTCTCCATCCCTGTTTATCATAATAATCAGTCTGTTTGAGGTATTGGGCAGCTTTGACACAGGCTTATCTACCCAAATGCTGTCCTCGCCGATTGTCTTTTCGGAAAGACGTATTCCCTGAATATTACCGGGGGACAGAGCGCTTAGGATAACCTTGTCGCCGGTCAGCAGCTTTGTACTGCCGTTTGGAACGATTTTTTCGTCGCCGCGCAGTATAAGAACCAAAATAGTATCGGGCGGATTTACTATATCCTTTACCTCAAGTCCAGACCATGGATGCTCCTCAGTCACCAGAAACTGAATAAACTGCACGGGTACCTCGTCGGAATAGTCGTTAAACGTTTTCATTACATCGGCGTTTGCGTCTATCATATTAAGCTTTTTGGAAAGCGGCGCGATGAGGGTTCCCTGAATTAAAATCGAGAACAGAACCACTCCGAATACGATATGGTAAACATCGTGCGATGAGTCATTGAGCATTACTATAACCGCGAACACAACCGACGCGGCGCCTCTCAGCCCCGCCCATGAAACCAATAGCATCTGACCGGGCTTGCTCTTAAACGGAGCCATAATTCCGAATACAACAATAGGTCTTGCTATAAATGTCAGGAACAGCGCGATGGCAAGCGAAATCAAGATTACGTCCGGCAGCCGCGACGGGAACGAAAGCAAACCCAGCAAAAAGAAAATACACATCTGCATTATGCTTGTCAAACCGTCAAAAAACGGAACAAGACTGCGTTTGTTTTTTATATCGCAGCTTCCCAATATTATTCCGACTATGTAAACCGAAAGGAACCCATTACCGCCTATTGCGCACGGCAAAGCATATGATAAAATAACCACCGCCACAACAAATACCGTATCGAAGCCCGAGGCGCTGAACTTTACATTATTAAGCGCCTTAACCGCGATTACCGCTATCAAAACACCGAGAACGCCGCCGTAAACAAGCTCCGCAAATATGGTATAAATTACTGAGCCAACGCCCGCGCTGCCCGCCTTAACCGACAGCAAAATCGCGGTCAGCATATAAGAAAACGGGTCGTTGCTTCCGCTTTCCACCTCCAAGAGCGAGGCAGTATTGTATTTCAAATTAAGCCGTTTGGAGCGCAGAACCGAGAATACCGACGCCGCATCGGTGGAGCTGATTACCGCACCTATGATAAGTCCGTCAATAAGCGGCATTTTAAGCGCCAGCCAACAGAACACACCGACAAACGCCGCGGTCAGAATTACTCCCAGCGATGACAAAAGTATTGCCCTTGCCGCTACAGGCTTGGCTTCCCGTATATTGGTGCCGAAGCCTCCGTAAAACATTATAAACGCCAGCGCGACACTGCATATTTGTTCCGCGAACAAAAAATTATCAAACGGAATTTTTACAACGCCGTCACTGCCGAAAAACATTCCCAAAAGAATAAATGCCAAAAGCGCGGGAACGCCCAGCTTGCCGGAAACTTTGTGTAAAAAAACACTCAGAAACATTACAACGGCTATCAAAAGAAGATAAATATACAAACGACTCACTCCGGTTCTGAAAAAATGACCCTTAAATCTATATTCTATATCTTAACAATAACATATTTTGACAGTCAGGTCAAGTGTTTTTATTTAAAGAGGCACGCTCATCACAATCAAATAAATTCCTAAATATTCTTATTCTCAATACTCTTATTCTCAATATTCTTAAAATCTAAATTACCCAATCCCAAAATTCATCCTGCTCAAGCTCGGCGGATGTATCCTTGCTATATTGAAGCTCCGGATTTTTTACACTGACCTTTAAGCCCTCGGGAACCGATTTTACAATAAACGCGTTGCCTCCTATCGTAACACCGTCGCCTATCACGGTTTCTCCGCCCAATACGGATGTTCCGGAATAAACCGTCACATCGTTTCTTATTGTCGGATGTCTCTTTACACCCCTTAACTGCTGACCGTGCCTTGTTGACAACGCTCCGAGTGTGACTCCCTGATAAATCTTGACGTTATCGCCGATTTCTGTCGTACTGCCGACAACTATGCCGGTTCCGTGGTCAATAAAGAAATATTTTCCTATATCCGCGCTCGGGTGAATATCTATCCCCGTAACACTGTGCGCATACTCAGACATAATCCTCGGTATCAGCGGCACTCCCAGCAGTGCAAGCTCATGAGCAATTCTGTATACGGTAATGGCAAAAATTCCCGGATACGAAAAAATAATTTCATCGGTACTATGCGCTGCGGGATCACCGTCATACGCAGCCACAACATCTGTATACAGATACTCGCGAATTTGCGGAATTTTTGCCAAAAAGCGCTGTACAATTTCCTCTGCCGTTTGTACAATCCTTTCTTGGCTTGAATGTTTATATTCGTCCTCATTGTTAAGGGCTTTAATGATTTGTTTTTTCAGATTGTACTGTATGTATTCAATACGCTCTCCGATATGATACTTTATATAATCGCTTCTTACACATTTTTTATCGAAAAATCCCGGGAATAAAATACATCTCAGCTCCTCAATAATCCGAATAAGGATTTCCTTGTTCAGCATGTTCTCGGCATCAAATCTGACCGTTTCCTTGTGCTGCGCATAGCTTTCAATAATGTCATCTATTATCTTATCTGTATTGTTATCCATATCATAATCCTCCGGCTTAAAAATATTTTATTAAACGGCATACCGCCTTGCTGCATCGCTGTATACTTATATTATATATATATTAACCTCGTTTGTCTACTATTTATTTTCTATATATACACCGCTTTTAAACACAATGTTCTGTTTTATCTTAAAGAATGCCCATCCATTTGACAAATCTTAAATAATCCAAAGCGCAAAAAATTCCCCTGCCGCGCTTACATCGGCGCAGCCGGGGATAATTTTCCGTTTTGCCTCGGGATTTACGGTCTTATACGTCCTATATCCCTGGGGAATGCCGTTACGTTTCTGATATTATCAACGCCGAGAAGCTTCATGGCAAGACGCTCAAGCCCGATACCCAATCCGCCGTGAGGCGGCATACCGTACTTATGCATCATCAAAAAGTCGCTAAACTCCTCCGGATCCATACCTCTCGCGTTTATCTTGTCAAGCTGCATCTGATAATCATGAATTCTCTGACCGCCCGTTGTAACCTCCGCACCGTTCAGCAGCAGGTCAAAGCTTAGCGTGTATTTTGGATTTTCAGGATCGTCCATCGCATAAAACGGACGTTTTTTTGATGGATAATGGGTAACGAACACCAACGGAGAACCATACTCCTCCATTGCGTATTCTCCAATCAAACGTTCCTCCTCCGGGTCTAAGTCATTGGGATTTCTGAACTCTCTGTTATACCTTTCGGCAATCACTTCTTTGATTTCCATAAACCTAAATACAGGTATATCCTTGATTTCGGAAAGCTCCACGCCAAGCTCATTAAGCTCTGCCGAATACTCGCTTCTCAAATGCTCAAACATAAATTTCATAAAACGCGCCTCGACAGCCATAATATCTTCAAATGAATTAATAAAGCCCATTTCAAAATCAAGCCCTTCAAATTCATTAATATGTCTTGATGTGCTGTGCTTTTCGGCTCTGAACACAGGCGCTACGGTAAATACCTTTTTAAACACACCTACCATCATTTGCTTATACATTTGGGGGCTTTGGTTAAGCAAAGCCTTGTCGCCGAAATAATCCACCTCAAACATATCGGCTCCGCCCTCGGCTCCTGCCGAAACAATCTTCGGCGGAACAAATTCCGTAAACCCCTCGCTGTGCATAAAGGTTCTGAAAGCGTCAACAATTCCATCGACAATTTTAAGCGCCGCGCGCTCATGCGGATTTCTCAGCGATATAGGTCTGTAATCCAGCTTTATATCAACGTTACAGTCAAGCTTTTTCTTATTTATAACAATAGGCAGCGCCGCTGCGGGCGACGACAACACATGAATATCTTTAATATGAATTTCAAAGCCCAGCGCGCTTCTTTTGTCCTCAACCAATGTTCCGGTAATTCTGACGCTGTCCTCCTCATTAAACTCAGACACAGGCTTGCCGCCGTCTCCCGGTTCATAAACGCATTGTACCAAATTCCTCTGTGTTCTCAGAACAAAAAACGCAAACGATTTCATTGCGCGGATACGGTGAATCATACCTTCAACGGTAACGGTGTCGCCATTCTTGATTTCCCCGTTTTCAAAGCCTTTAATTACCCTTTCAACGTCGTATTCTCCTGTATATCGAGTCAAATCCAGAAATTCCATAAATCTAAACCTTCCCATCCTTTAGTAATTAACTTTAGATATTTTATCATACAAATCTTGTGATGTCAACAAGCAAAATTTAATACAAAATGGCTATTGAAATTATTTTCAAACCCTGCTAAAATATAGCATAGTATTTAACTTTAAAATATTTCAGAGGTGTTATAATGAGTGATTTTGCTGAGCTGCTATCAATGATTACCAAAAAAGACAAGGACGGGATTAGCGCAATTCTCCGCAAAAATCCAAAGCTGATTGACGCAGAGGATGAAAACGGAGTTTCCGCTGCTCATTACATGGTAAGAACCGGCGATATCGATATGGTAAGGTATTTAGTTGAGTATACCTTCGCGAGCTTTAATGACGGCGATAAAAATCATCGTTCGGTCTTGCACGATGCCGTGCTGACCGGCAGTCTCGATTGTGTAAAATATCTGGTAGAGCGTGTCGGTCTTTCACCCTGTTATGGAGATAAGGATCTTATTACTCCTTACCACTTGGCGCATGAACAGGGCTATACCGATATTGAAAAATATTTTGAGAAGGTCACGGGCGCAAAGCTTGAAGACATGTATCAGAACCCTGTCAGACGCGGATTTTACGCGGATCCGTCGATTGTCAGAGTAGGCGAGGACTACTACATGGTAAACTCATCATTTGTATTCTTCCCCTGCATCCCGATTTCCCACTCTACCGATCTTGTTCATTGGAGAAGTATCGGACACGCCATAACCAATCCGGAATGGGCGCACCTTGATGGACTTGAGGGAGGCAGAGGCTATTGGGCTCCGGATATTTCGTACCATAACGGCAAATTTTACATAACCGCCACCCTCAGATTTAACGATGACAACGACGTTTTGAGAAAGCAAATCATTGTTTCCTCCGAAAACCCCGAGGGTCCATACTCAGAGCCGGTGTTTATTGACGAGGACGGTATCGATCCGTCGCTGTTCACCGATGTTGACGGCAGACGCTATATGCTGCTTAACCGCGGAGGCAGAATACTTGAGCTGAACGAGGATGCAACCGAGCAAATTTCAGAAGCAAAAATGCTTTTTTACGGTGATAATAAACGCGCTCCCGAGGGACCGCATATGCTTTACAAGGACGGCTACTATTATCTGTTTGTGGCAGAGGGCGGCACGGGACCGCGCCATAAGATAACCGTTTCGAGAAGCAAAACACTTATGGGCGTTTATGAGCCGTGCCCGTATAATCCCATAATGACGCAGACCGACCGGAACGCCCCGATTACCTGCTGCGGTCACGGCAAGCCGGTTGAAACCCAAAACGGCGAATGGTATTGCGTATACCTGTGTAACAGAAGCCTTGACGGCAAGTATGCCATGCTGGGCAGAGAAACCTGCCTTGACCCCGTAACGTGGACGCCCGACGGATGGCCGATTATTAATAATCTTCAAGGACCGAGCACGCTTCAAAGGATGCCAAATCTTAAGCCGGCTAAAAATGAGCCTAACGCCAGTTATGATGATTTTAACAGCGGACACCTTAAGCACTTCTGGATGTTTTCAGGCATACCCGAGCCCGATGGAATAAAAATCGAAAACAGCAGACTTTACATAAAGGGCTCTGCCGAGCCGTTAAGCTCCAGGGGCGCTAAGAATTTGACGCTGCGCAGACAGCCCGACTTTAAGTTCGATACTATCTGCAAGCTGGATTTGGGCATTAAGCTGAACAGTGAGCAGAATTACGGAATAACCGGCTACTACGATGAATACACCTACTTTACATACGGCATTTACAGGAACGGCAACGGCTATTCCCTAAAATTGTTTGAAAAAATCGATGAGGTGGAAAGATATACGTATACCGTTTCAATTCCCGAAGTTAGCGACTGCCTGTATTTGAAAATCGCGACGGACGGGCTTAAGCGTGTATTCTATTACAGTATTGACGGTGTAAACTACAAAGAAATATATACCGCGAAAAATATTTACTACCTCTGCGCTCAGGCAATTAAAAAGGGAAAACGCTTTACGGGCGCGATGGTGGGAATGTATGCGTACAGCGGAAAGGAAAGCACAATATACGCGCCCTTTGACAGCTTTGAGTGTATAAGAAAAAGATAAAAAGAAGATAAAAAAATTAAATCTCTCATACAACAAAAAGGCTTGGCTTCAAGCCTTCAGACTACAGAAAACCCGCCATTCGAGGCGGGTTTTGGTGTATAGACAAAAAGTTTTTTAATCCGTATTATTCAATTACCAGCTCTGCAGCTTTGCTCAACGGCTCCTGATTATCAGCACAATATCGTTCAAATTCCGATTTGAAAGTTATAAATTTTTAGTGTATTAATCATGTTACAGTGTGTCAATAAAACACTCCGAAATCCTCATAAATTAAAGACTACCCGCTTCCGCCAAAGGTTTCATACCGTCAACGCTGTCCCACAGCATAGCTTTTACGGTGCAGTCCGTTAAATCAAGCTCGTCAAATGTTACTTCGCTTGCAAAATCCTCTGTATACACGTCTTTCAACGTTCCATCGGAATTGTAAACCGCAAGAATGACCTTTCCACCGGCAATGTCATCGCAGTTGAGAGCCTTGACCGTCACGCTGCTGTTGGAATTATATACAACAGACATTACGGGACGCACTTCAATATTCGCCGTAATATTAACGTTGCTCGCCGGCATACGTATTTTTGTCGTAACGCTTGTCGCGTCCTCAAAAATATCTTCGCCCGCGTCCGAAGTCCAGCCGATAAATTTACACCCCTCCGGAACATACGCAATGATTTCCGCGTTTTCACCGGCGTGAAGCTCTCTCGATACTCCCGTGTCCTCTATAAAGTAGCCCCTTGTAATCGAAGCCGTATAAGTCGCGCTGTCCGAGTCGGTCTGTGTATCGTAATCGGGCGTTATGCTTTCATCATTCTCACTCGTAAGCACATACGCGCCGTCCTCAGATGTTCCGCCCGTTTCGGTAGAGGTATATGTCAGTCCGTCTGTCAGTCCTAATCCGTTAAAATACACGTTTCGCGTAACCGCGCTTGTGTCATCGTATTCCGCAATGGTAATATCCATTGTTCCCGTGTCGTTACCCTCGTAAACGATATTGTATTCCTCATCGCCGTACATATATATCGTTTTTGTGTCGTCGTAAACTCCTATCGTGATATTTGCATCGCTTCGACAGTACGGAATATTATCAACTACCGAGCCGACTATGACTCCGTCCGTGTCAAACACATACACGTCAACGGGACAGCTTATATCGTATTTCTTTGTCATATTTTCATAGCGAATACTCTCGTAATACTCGTATTTGCTCGGAAAATCTTCATACAATCCAGCAATCCAATCAGTCAGAATATTTTCGTGAAAAACACTTGTCGAGCCTTGAATAGTTTTTATCTGCTTTTTTAGTTCTTCGTTTGTTTTATAACCAAGAGAGTCTGATATTTTGCTGAAAAGAGCGCTGTCCACAGCATCCACAAACGCGTAAGCGTAGTCGCAGTCGGTTTCGTACATATTGAACATAGCATCAATAGCACTATTGTAAATCTCGGCAGTGTATTCGCTCTGAGTATTTGTGAAGTTGCTTTTTTCTTTGTTGTACACCGTTTGCATAACCTTTTCTGTATTCACAAGAGCCTCAATCTTAAAGAATTTTTCCGCTATTTGGTCTGAATTGAAGCATACCTGCGTTATATATTTACTTGCGTCATACGCCGCCTGTATAGCAAACGCGCCGGGATATGCCACACTGAACGATGTTTTTACCTTGCCCCAGAAGCTTCCGAACAAAAACTGAGCTACATCCTTTCCGACCGCGCCGGTTGCGTAAGCTGTCATTTCAGCCGCAAAAGCCGCCCAGCCGGAGTCAATCACGAGAGTGCATTCATTAAACGCCTGCTGCATTGCGCCGTTACCCTGCACAAAGCTTTCCGAATACATATCTTTCATAACTTGCTTCATTGCATCGCTAAGACAAAGCATATTGTAGTATGATACTATTGTTTCGATTGTCTTTTGAAAATCGGTGCCGTATTTCAAGCATTTGCCCGCGACATTGAGTACACTTGAAATCTGTGCGGCGCTTGCGTTGTCTTGCTTGAAAAAGGTTGAAATGTTTTCCGACAACATATCCTTTTCGGTCTTTGACATACTGTTATAATCAAAGTTATTGAAATTATATTCGTTTTTCATTTCGGACACAATCGTATTTGCAAGACTCTGTGATTGCGTGGTAATGTTGTTGTTTATAAATCCCATAACCTTTAAATCTACCGAGCTTTCAAAAATACTCATAATAATAGCCGAGTATATATCCTTTTCCTCAAAAGCGTAATCAGCTATTTTTGACGGGTCAGATGCCGCGTCCAAGGAATTGATGACAACGTTCCACGCATTCGCAAACCAATCCAAATCGGTTTCAAGAGCGGCTTCGTAAAGCTGCCGACTCGGTGAAGTGTTAAAATCCAGATCATTTTCCATTGTATCGCATCGCCACGTATTTATAAGATAATTCGCACGGTATTTGTTAAGCTCAAAAACGTATTTCTCTACATTGAAATCGTATGTAACAGTCTTTTCCTTGACATTGTCACCTGTGATTTTAGCGGTCATTTTGTTCGTGCCTACAGACGGATTTTGAAGATATATCGTTTCGTAAATGTTTTCAATCATATCTATTTCATCAAAAGTAAACGTCTTTGTTTTGACCGCCGATGCGCTGTCGAAGCTGTAGCCGTCGGGCAGGGTTATTTCCGCGCTTACGTTGTACGCTTTGGTGTCCGTTCGGTTTAAATCGCCGCTTACGAAAAGGTTGGAAAACGCGCCCGTGAGCGTGAAGCTGTCCGCATTATATTTATTCTCGTCTGCGTTATATACTATTTCCGTACCGCCCGTAAAAGTTGCGTCTACTGTGCGAGTTACGGCGGGTGATGGGTCGATAATCGGCTCATCGGGGTCGGTATTTCCGCCCGTACCCTCGACAGTATACGGAGACGTTAATGTGCCGTAGCCCGATTCAAAGATGACAG
>CAYTZR010000042.1:0-14973 GCA_964442605.1 uncultured Oscillospiraceae bacterium | reverse complement strand
TTTTATCAAAAGGCTGTAGATAACAGTCGCGCACCGCCGTTCAATCTTTCAAAAATTCACAAAAATTTGAGAAAGGTTGAACAAAAAAATGAAAACTATAAAGTTGCGGAAGTTATATCCTCTCTACTATACGGAGGATTACTACATAGAGGTATCGGACGAAGTGGCAGAGCAGATACAGGCTGCCGAACGCGCCGAACATGCATACATGAACGTATACGCTATTACAAGGCTTATTACTCGCTTGACACGGGCGATGGTATAGAAAAGTACGCTGTTTTTGTATCGAAGTCCCCGCAGGAGATTTACGAGCGTAAGTTATCAAACGAAGAACTGTATGCTGCGATTAACAAATTGCCGAACAAGCAGGTGAAGCGAATATATGCGCAATATTTTTAAAATATGAGCTTGACTGATATTGAAAAACTTGAAGGAATTGCGTAATATCAGTCAAATACTCAATAGATAGAGCTTTGAAAAACCTTGCAAGGCTTTAAAATCATTTAGTTATAAGGATTATTTCAAAAATATTATAATACCAAAGATACCGCCCTCAACAAAAAGTTCGCCTTTGAGCATATTTGCTCCACCAAATATAACAAAAACACACTTCAAGCACACTCATCGGAGTGTGTTTTTTTGCGTAATTAAGCGGAGAATCGAACTCCCATGCGCCGCAGGCAATAGTTCGATGCGTAAGCATCGTGAAGCGTTATTGCGAGCGCCCTCAGACGGATTTTAAGGAATTGTACTCGAAGCGTGAACCCCGAGTACTTTTTCTTACTTCCCGTAATTCCCCATTCGGTCATTGATGACGAGCATTCTCATTAAGTCCTCGGTGAGGTTCAGCCCGTTTTCGTTGCCTTTAAGTGCGCCGCTGTTTACCAGTTTGGTTATTGTCGGCACCGCCCAGTCGGGCATATTATCGTCTATGTAGTTGTAAACCATCGGATTTGCGGAGGTTTTAAGTTCCGCTATCTCCTGTCCCATTGTGTTGATGATCTCGTTCTGCCTTTCGTTTTCAGCTTTAAGTTCCTCATACTGTGTCATAGTTAAATCCTCACTTTCTACTAAATCATAATCCGGGGTACAGAATTTCGTACCCGGTAAATTGCTGTTGTAATAGCTCTTTGAACATACACCGCCGCCGTTGGCGATAATTGTGCTGCCGCCCGAGGTGTTGCCCTCAACCGTGGTAAAGTAATCGCCGCTCACCGATGTTACAATTCCCGTATGCGTGAAGATACCGTTATGCTTAAATATAACGATATCGCCCTTTTTGGGGTTCGAGTTCAGTGTGAACAGGCTCGCCATTGTCGGGCAGTACACATACGGGTAATGCTTAAGCAGCGTCTTTGCCATTTCCTGCCCAAACGTCTGCACGAAGCACCACGTAACAAAGCACGCGCACCAAGGCTGACCCTGATAATCCGGCTTTATCTCCGCCCAGTACTTTGTGTAATTGCCGCTCCCCGCGTTGGCGGTTTTATCATTCAAATTACCACAGCTTGCCTTTTCCAAATATCCGACCTCGTTTTTCGCAATTTCTATTAATTTCTCAATCGTTGACAAATTATTCACTCCTTTCGTTTTTATTATAACAAAAAAGAACGCCCGAAAAGTGACGTTCACGTAACAACTATTCAATTTGACAGTTTATGGCATGTTATGTATAAAACTCTTGTCGGCTTTAATCCGAGAGAAGTAATACAAGTGATAATCAAAAGCCCCGCAATCAACGTGATAACGGGGCTTTGAGCTGGTACACCTTCGGGGATTCGAACCCCGGACACCCTGATTAAGAGTCAGGTGCTCTAGCCAGCTGAGCTAAAGGTGCGTATTTGTTGCCGACCGCGACAACAGTTGTTATTATACTATGACTCAAATAATTTGTCAACACTTTTTTGAAAAATTTTCAAAAAATTTTTGGGAAATTAATTTAAAAAAGTCTTGATTTTTACCCAAAGCTGTGGTATACTATCAACTGTGTTGTAAATGCCGGTGTGGTGGAATTGGCAGACGCGCTGGACTCAAAATCCTGTGGTAGTGATACCGTATCGGTTCGACCCCGATCACCGGCACCATAAAACAAAAAGGTATAAATGCCATGGGCTTTCGTCCGTGGCATTTAGTGTCTCATGCTTTTCTCTTTTTAAAATTTGTTCTTGTATATAAATAATTATAATGGTATAATTGTACTAATAAAAGTTTTGGGGTACAAAAAATGTTTAAAAGTAAACTAATATATAAAACCGTTGCGGTGTTTTTGTCGGTTGTAATCATATTGATAGCGGCGTTTGGCATGATTTCTATTTTTTGTGTAATCCGCAATTATCAAAGTGAATTTATAAACAATACAGATTGGGTTGTTGAAAACGGCTTCGGTGAAAATGTTCAGAACATAATGTTTTCCGGCAAGCGTGAATTTGTTAAGCAATATGAGATAGAACAACTGCTTGACAATTACGCGAAACAGCTTGGAATAAGCGAAAACAGAAAGTGCTATATTTTAACGTCGAGCGGCGATATTGTTGCCCCGACATATTTGGCTCAGGATGATATCCTGCTAACCGCAAATCTTGACAACGCTCTGGAGAAGCATACAAAGGGGAGCGAGGTAAAGTTCAATTCGGAAATTCTGGATTATGCGTATTTTGTAAAGTCTGTCAGTGATGATTATGACGCATATGTTATTTACATAACCGACAACAGGGCAGATCTTAAAACCGTAGTGCGAAAACTGTTGTGGATAATGCTGTGGCTGATTTTAATCGGCGGCATACTTGCGGTATTTGCGGCAATGCATGTCGCGCGTTCCGTGACGGTGCCGCTGCGCAAGCTTTCAAGGCGTGCCGACAGCTTTGCGAAGGGTGTGTATGATTTACAGACTGAGGTTCCCGGCTCTGATGAGGTAGGGTCTCTGGCGGAGTCGCTTAATAACATGGGAAGTGTCATAAGCAGGACAATCAGTCAAATCAGCGCCGAAAAGCATAAGGTGGACGTAATATTGGAGCATATTACCAATGGTATTATGGCGTTTGACACGCAGCAAAAGCTTATACATATTAATCCCGCGGCAACCGATATGCTGGGAATAGAAGCTGAGGAAATCCCTGATTTTGATACATTTTTTAAAAATCTTAATGCCGGAGTTTGTATGGCGGAGTTTATGTATCTTGATAAAAACTCATCCGAAATCAGAGATATTACTCATGACGGTAAGCACATACGTATTTATTTTGTACCGTTTAAAATGGATAACGAAAAAACCGCCGGCGTGGTTTGTGTTTTTGAAGATTTTACCGAGCAATTTAACTTAGAGGTTGCGCGCCGTGAATTTGTGGCGGAGGTTTCTCATGAGCTTAAAACTCCGCTGTTTATAATAAAAACGCATACAGAAACCTTACTTAACGGTTATCTTGATGACAAGGCGATACTTAAAAAGTTTCTGACGACCATCGAGACAGAAGCGGATAAAATGACCGATTTGGTTCGTAACCTGCTGGATTTGTCAAAATTTGATGTACAGAAGTTTGAAATGAAAAAGCAGGTATTTTCAATAGACGAAATGCTCAGAGGAATTACAAGCCGTTTCAGCTTAGAGGCTGAATTAGAGAATATCACACTCAGTTATCTTCCTGCCAATGAGCTGCCGCCCATGTACGCCGATCCAACTCAGATAGAGCGCGCCATAGTGAATATTGTTTCAAACGCGATTAAGTATGGCAACAGAGGCGGATATGTAAATATCGCGGCAGGCAGTATGTACAATGAGATTTATATAAAGATCGAAGATAACGGGCATGGCATACCTAAATCTGATTTGGAGCACGTTTTTGACCGATTCTTTCGCGTTGACAGAGCCAGGACGCGTGAAAAAGGCGGAACGGGACTCGGACTTTCCATCGCAAAGGAAATAATTGAAAGTCATGGCGGGAAAATCACTATAGAAAGCGAGTATGGAAAGTTCACAAGAGTTATTATAAATCTGCCCACCGTAAATGAAATTTAAATAACAAAAAAACAGAATGCGGATAACTTACCCGCGTTCTGTTTTTTAAGTAAAATATATAGTTTGGGGTTATTTATTTTTTCCGGTTCCGTAAAGCTTAACAAATATGATAGCGGCTGTCAATATCAGTATGCATATAATAAGCCATGCATATTCAATAAAACTGTTGCCGGTAAGTCGTTGATTTTGCTCTGCGCCCGGCCCTCCGCGCATGAAGCCGTTCCCGCCGTCGTCGGGTCTTTGCCTTTCAAACCCGGAGACCTCGGATTGTTCAAGCTGTTCGGGTTGCTCGGATTGCTCGGATTGTTCAAGCTGTTCAGGTTGCTCGGGTTGTTCGGGTTGCGCCGAGGCACCGTTGTCCGTGAAAAATGTATTGGCTGTTTGGTTTTGTTCCGGGCGAAAATCCGCTCCGCCGCCGCCAAATCCGCCGCCGGATTCCATATCGCCCATGTCGTTTATTCGTATGCCCGATGCATCTACAAGAGTTGATGAATCAGCATTTTGACCGTCATCGGTTGAGGGGATTGTTCCGTCAAGCTGACCCCTTATGCTTTCGGATCTCAGCAGGCAGAACTGCTTTAAGGTTTCCGCTCCGGTTATAAATTCGTCAAATGTGCAGAACTTTGTAGGATCCTTTTGGACATATTGCGAGATCATAGCAAGAATATAATTGTACTCATCTTCAAATTTTCCGATGTCGATATAATCAGTCAAAAATTCGGCAAATAGCTCATGGTATTTTTCCATATATTCCGAGTTCTCAAGTAGCTTGCCCAGCATAGGACGATCTTCGAGAGTTGCGCCCGATACGGGCGTATCTATGGGGTAGTTGACATATTGTGTGGCTGTTTCTGTTCCGCCCATACCTCTCATACCGCCCATGCCGCCTCCTCCTTCGCCGTAGCCTCCGAAGGCAAGGTTATAATCCCACGCTATCATAGACATTTGACCGTTCTTCTCATACAAATAATAGTTATGCATAAGCGAACCCGTGTAGCTGTCGAAGCTTACCGTAAAATTATGAACGACAAAGTACCTAAGGACCTCATCAATGTTTACCGCTTCCTCAAGATTTTCACCGGAGTTAAGCTGTTTTATTGAATTAATAAGGCGCTTTTTATCGGCTGTATCGGGGGTGAAAATCGCATTATCAAAAATGTCGGAATAGCTGTCTATTTCGTCATCTTGATAAATGAGAGCCACTGCGCTGCTGCCCATACCGCCGAAGCCTCTGTTGTTATTTTCACCTCTATCATCGGCTTTGTTCATTGCTTCTCCGTCTACATCGTTAGGTGTCTGCTCGGAATTATCTGCCATATCCGCCGGAGACTCGCCTTCGGCAAAATTTTGTCCGCCCGGTCGGAACCCTCCCGCACCCGGCGCTTGCGCGGCATCGTCTCCGAACGGCATATCCGGCATATTTTGCATATCGGGCATATCTCCGCCCCTGTCTTCCCTGCCGCCGCCCATATTGTCCATTGAGTCGGGCTTGTAAATCTCGCCATAGCTTGATCCGAAGTTTCGCTTCGCGTATGCTTCCTCTATTCCCTCGACTGCCAGGTAAAGTCCCCAGTCCTCGTTGTTTACCGTAATGTAAATATAGCTGCACAACGGCGCATACGCTCCCATCTCGTTCATCATGCGATAGCCGAAGTAGTCCTTCATATATGTGTTGTCCTGCACCATATTGTTAAGGCAAAGCTTGTCAAGACCCAAGTAATTTGTCCCGTCATCGTAGTGATCAAATTCAATTTTAAAGCTGTATCTGTCCGATCCGGAGCTTTGCACGGTTCTGAGAGAGGAATTGCCTTTTGTGCGAATTGCAACGTTTTTTACCGTTGTACCGTCAATTGTCACATCGCAGCTTACATATTCCTCCGCCGAGGCATTCTCCAGCATGCCTTGCCAGTCGCTTTGGTTTACATCTATATTTATCGAGTGTATATATGATGTGTCAAATAGATTGTCCGCGTAAGACGAAGTAGAGTCGGCGTAATCCGTGCTCATAAACGGAAGCTTACCGGCAGCGAACAGGCAAGTGAATAAAATCGCGGCGATAATCGCGACACAGCATATGGCGGTAATGCTCCTGCTTTTTATCATAGTCAAGTCCCCGCTTTAATTCATATAGTCTCCGTTATAGCTAACCAACACCGCGTTGCTTACACCCTGCATATCGGTAAGGAAGTTAATAAAATCGGTATTGTCGTTTAAAAGTCTGACCTCAAAGTTCAGTTCTATGCCGCTTTTTGAAACAGTCTTGCTCTTTGTCGTATATCTCGAGACATTGGATTTAAGAAAGCTTGTTGCCTCGCATTCGGCCTTTTTGTTTTCGCAGTTGATAACAAGTATATAGGGGCTGTCTGACGGCTTTCTGTTGCAAAAGATAAGTAAAATAAGCCCTATAAGAACGCTTCCGAATACGGCAAGAACAAGCATTCCCGCCGCAAGTACAATGCCGGCGGCGATTGCCCAAAACAGAAAAGCAATGTCAAGAGGCTCTTTTATTGCGGTTCTGAAACGTACAATCGAAAGTGCGCCAACCATTCCCAGCGACAGCACCACATTGCTGGTTACAGCCAAAATTACGAATGTTGAAATAAGAGTCAGCGCTATCAGTGTTACACCGAAGCTTGAGGAGTACATAACTCCGCTGAATGTTTTTTTATAAACAAGAAATATAAATAAGCCGATTGCAAAGGCGAGAGCCATTGCGATAACCATATCAAGGATTGATACCGAGGCTATGTTATCCAAAAAATTTGATTTAAAAATGTCGTTAAATGTCATAATCGTTGTTCTCCTTATATTTAATTAGCCGTAAATTCTGGAAATACAGTATTTGGAAAACGCGCTGCTTCTGCGCGTGTTCAGTTGTATGATGTCCTGTATGACGGACGGCAGGAACTCATCATACTTAACCTCAAGCAGATATTCCGTGTCGCCGGCTCTTATTGACGGAATTCGGGCGTTAAACAGATCCATATTCATAAGACCTGTTCTGATGTTATAATCAAGGGTTATACGCACATTGCCGGGCTCATATATATACGGTTCGCGCGTATAGTCCACAATGACGCGAGGGCGCAGCTGCTTTGACTTCATCTTAGAATATAACTCAACCACAATGCCTCTGCCCGAGTCGCGCATCCACTCTATGTCGCCGTTTAAAATTTTCTCCGTCTCTCCGCGTGTGATTTCCGCCGCGATTTTATTACACAGCCCGTTTATCTTGCTCTTTTTTTCAAGCTTAATAAAGCGGTCGTCATTGTTATAAAAACGTATTCTGAATTTTTCGCGATTGTTGATACCGTCGATTTTTTCGCGCAGCGCCGAATCATATACATTGTCAAAATATAAACTTCTGATAAAATATGCTCCGGAGCTCGGAACGTTCGGATCAAGCCTCGCAACAGCGCTCAGCCGCTGCTTCAGTGTTAAGTAATCCTGATATGAAATGTTGTACTTGTACTCGTGCCTGAACCTTTTAGCGGGTGGCGTATCAAGGATATTCATGCCGTTTCTCCTCCGTTTGATCATTATTTCATAACTGTTATTTATATATATAAGTTAAAACCGCTTCCTTAAATTAACCTTAAATTAATATTTAATAAAGCCTAAATCTTTTATTAACTTTTTGTTAATAAGACAATCAAAGCGGAACAGCGGTATTTGTGCTAAAATTATTAAAACTGATATAAACAAAAATTTTACGGTATTGCATAATATATTATTTTATGATATAATTATTCCGATATGAAAAAACATGGTAAGGAGCTTCAAAATGAGGGATACAATAGAAATATTAGGAGTGAAAATCGATAAAATCACCGCGGCTTACGCGCTTAAAAAGGCTGAACAAATGGTACGGAAGCCGGGTGTATCGGTGATTTTTACACCTAATCCGGAAATTGTTATGGCGGCGCATAAGGATCCAAAATTCAAGGAAATTTTAAATTCGGCGGATATGTGTACGCCGGACGGTATAGGAGTTGTGTACGCGGCGAAAATGCTGGGAACCCCGGTACCTGAACGTGTAGCCGGCTTTGACTTGGTTTGCGGATTGCTCGAGGGACTTCGAAAAACGGGAGAGGGCGTATTTTTGTTCGGCGCTAAGCCCGGCGTCGCGGAAACCGCGAGGGAAAAGCTTGCCGAAAAATATTACGGTCTTAACATCGCGGGAGTTCAGAATGGCTATTTCTCCGATTCCGATAATGATGATATTATCAGAAAGATAAATGAGTCAGGTGCGAAGCTGTTGCTTGTCTGCTTGGGTGCGCCTAAGCAGGAAAAGTGGATTTACGATAACAAGGACAAGCTGACGGATGTAACGCTTTGTATGGGTGTTGGCGGCGCTCTTGATGTTTTTGCGGGTGTGGCTAAGCGCGCACCGGAGATTTTCATAAAGTGTAATCTGGAATGGCTTTACAGATTTTGCAAAAATCCCAGCAGATTGGGACGTTTTAAGACTCTGCCGAAGTTTATACTGACTGTGAAGAACGACAAGAAAAATAAATAAGAAAATTGTGTCGGGAACTCAGTTAAGTATATTCAAAGGGGAAGGTTAGGTTTAAACATAATAATATATTTACAGAAAGGACTTAGGTTATTATGTTGTATTTATTTTTAGCGGACGGATTTGAGGAGACGGAAGCGATTGCGCCGATTGATGTGTTAAGACGCGGCGGCGTATCGCTGAAGACTGTCGGTATAGGCGGAGACACGCCTTGCGGCGCTCACGATATTACGGTAAAGGCGGACACAACGGATGTTGATTTTTCCGATATAAGCGGAATTATTTTGCCCGGAGGTATGCCCGGAACTTTGAATTTGCAAAAAAGCGAGCTTGTGAACGAAGCGATTAAGTATTGCATGGATAAAGGGCTGCTTGTGGCTGCGATTTGCGCCGCGCCTATGATACTCGGTGAGCTGGGGCACTTAAGCGGCAAAAAGGCTGTGTGCTTCCCCGGCTTTGAGGATAGCCTGATTGATGCGGAGATACAGACGGATGGTGTTGTACGCGATGGCAATATAATCACTGCCATGGGCGCGGGCAAGGCACTGGAGTTCGGCGCGGCGATTGTGGATTACTTCGCCGGAGACGGTGAGCAAAAAGGCGGGAAGATTTTGAAAAAGATGCAATTTTGATATATGGACAAAAGAGAACAAAGAGCGCGGCTGCGCGGGATAAGAAACGGAATACCGCCAATAGAGAGAATATCTAAAAGCGAGAGTATATCGGAGCGGCTGTTTAATTCAGAGGTTTATAGGAGCGCGAAAGCCGTTATGGTATATATGTCGTTTGGCAGCGAGGTTATGACGGATAGGATATTTGACAGAATTCTTCGCGACGGCAAGGCTTTGTGTGTGCCGATGTGCCATACGGAGACCCGCGCGATGACGGCATATGCCGTAAGCGGCGCGTCTGACCTAAGCATCGGCAGCTATGGGATAGCAGAGCCGGACTTTGGTAAAATTCAGAGCGGAGCCGTCAAAGCTGTTAATAAGGCGGATATAGATTTGGTAATTGTCCCCGGCTTGGGCTTTGATGAGAACGGCTACAGAATGGGGTACGGCAAGGGCTACTACGACAGGTTTTTGGTGGATTTTGGCGGAGCTTCGGCAGGGCTGTGTTATGAATGCTGCAAGGAAAGCAAAATATGCCATGATGAGCTTGACGTAAGGGTCAGCATCGTAATAACTGAAAATGATATAATAAAAACAAAATACGGTACGGAGGGTTATTCAAGTGGAGAACAGATATAAATCTCTTGAAGAGCTTGAAGCGAAAAGAGCCGCGAGGAACGCGGAAAAAATATTAAAACAAAAAAGGAAAAAACGCGCGAAGCGTATCGCGCTTTTTGCTCTGATTGTCGTGATTATACTGTCAGGCTTGGGAGTTTGTGCCAATCTGGCGTACAGGGATATAAACGGACTTAACGGTGATAACAAAAGCTATGTCATAGATGTCCCTGCCGGAGCGGGAGCGTCAAAGGTCGCGAGTCTGCTGTCGAATAGGGGCATAATAGAATATGCTCCGTTATTCAGGCTGTACGCCGGCAACAAGTATATATTCCAGCAAGGGCGGCATACGGTAAATTCTTCAATGACATATGATGAGCTTTTGGAAACCTTCGGCAGCTATGCCGACGGCGGAGTGGGAGATCAGGTAGAGGTTATTATACCGGAGGGGTATGAGCTTGTACAGATAGCCCAAATTCTCGAGGAAAAGGGATTAGTGTCGCGTGAGGATTTCTTAAACGAGGTAAACTATGGAGACTTTGACTATGACTTTATAAACATCGACAGCGAAAGAGAGTACCGCTTGGAGGGCTACCTCTATCCCGCGACATATCAGATTTATCCCGGAACGTCGGCGCATGATATAATCGCTATGATGCTTGACGCGTTTAAGACAAACGCCATGCCCGTTTATTACGCGAGCAACACGACTGATTCTGTCGATTATATTGTCAACATGGCATCGGTTATTGAGCGCGAGGCTGCCAATGAGGAGGAGATGAAGACGGTGTCGTCGGTGTTTAACAACAGGCTGTACGAGGGCAGAAAGCTGGAGTCCTGTGCCACCGTACAGTATATTTTGCATGAGCGCAAGACGGTTTTAAGCACCGAAGATACGGAAATTGATTCCCCCTATAATACATATCTTTACAAAGGGTTGCCTATCGGTCCCATCTGTTCTCCGGGGCTTGCGGCGATAAAGGCGGCGCTTTATCCGGACGATACTGACTACATGTATTTTGTGGCTGCCGCCGATGGTTCAAGGAATTATTTTTCCGTGACCTATGATGAGCATATGCAAAAGGTCGAGGAGATACAAAACGGTATTCCGATAGATGAAACCGAAAGCGAAACCGAAGCCGAAACCGAAGCCGGCGAGACGGAGGAGTAAATAAATTATTACGGATTTTTTTTGAGTAATTTTTTGAGTAATATAAGCAAGTCGGGGTTTTTTGATGATTGATGACAGTATAAATCATGAATATATAATAAGGTATATAAGAGACGTTCTGCCAAAGAGAAGCGGTCTTTTGGGGGAGCTTGAAGACTTTGCGAACGAAAATCAGGTTCCGATTTCCCAGCCCGAAACCGTAAAGCTGCTTGAGGTTCTCATCAAGCTGGGCGGCAGAAAACAAATTTTGGAGCTGGGAACCGCTATCGGATATTCGGCGGTTTGCATGGCGAGGGCAGGTGGCGGACAGAACGGCTCTGTACAAATCGATACTGTTGAAATAAATTCGGACGCGGCGAATTATGCCAAAAATACATTCAGGCGTGCCGGACTGGAGGACAAAATAACTCTGTATGAGGGCGACGCCAATGATGTTTTGCCGAGGCTTTATAAAGCCGGAAAGCGATATGACATGATATTTATTGACGCGGCTAAGGCGCAGTACAGCGCGTTTTTTGAGTATTGCTTTAATATGCTGGAGGACGGAGGCCTTCTGGTTTCCGATAATGTGCTGTATAAGGGCATGACCGCGACAGATGATTTGGTTCTGCACAGGAAGCGGACAATCGTGAAGCGTCTGCGCGATTATGTCAGTATGCTGTGCGGCAACAGAAGGCTGGAAACGGCGATAGTCCCCATCGGGGACGGGGTTGCGCTGAGCATAAAAAAGACGGGTATTGAAACGGAGTTAGGCTGATGCTGGAGAAAACAAGAGGATTTCGCGATGTTATAAAGAATATTGATTTTATCCTAATCGGGCTGACGCTGCTTGCCGCGTTGTTCGGAATAGTGATGATTTCGAGCGCGGGTGAAGACGGCGCGGCGAAATACGTTGCTGTCCAGACCGCAGCGCTTATTTTGGGCTCCATAGGAATTGTCATAATCAGCATTTTGGATTATGATTATTTGGCGCGGCTTTCAAAATATATTTTCATAGCATGTGTGATTTTGCTTGTCTTGGTTCTCATTCCGGGGCTTGGCGTTATGCAAAACGGAGCCAGAAGCTGGTTCGTTCTGGGTCCCGTCAGCTTTCAGCCGTCGGAGCTTGTCAAGGTGGGCTTTGTAATAACGTTTTCAAAGCATTTAAGCGAGACCGGGAATAAGCTGAATGAGCCGAAACATTTATGGAAGGTCATTTTGCACCCCGTCATTTTGTGTGTTCTAATGCTGCTGCAGCCGGATTTCGGAACCGTTGTTGTCTTTGTGATAATGGCTGCGGCTATGCTTTTTATGGCAAAGCTGAGCTGGAAGTACTTTGTCGGGGCTTTGGCGGCGTTCGTTGCCATATGCCCGATTGCGTGGTTCTTTTTGCTTCGCCAATATCAAAAGGATAGAATAATAAATCTGTTTTATCCCGAAAACGACCCGACGGGGAGCGGCTATCACGTTATACAGTCAAAGATAGCGGTTGGCAGCGGAAAGCTCACCGGTATGGGGCTGTATAACGGCGCGGGCAGGTACAACAACCTCCTGCCGGAGCGGCATACCGACTTTATTTATTCGGTTGTGTGCGAGGAGCTGGGCATGATCGGCGGCGTCGCTGTTATAATACTGCTTTCGGCGATAATCCTCAGATGCCTGTATATAGGCATAAACGCCAGAAACAGCGAGGGACTTTATATATGCACGGGCGTTGCCGCGATGCTCGCGTTTCAGGCGTTCGAAAATATAGGAATGTGTATAGGAGTTTTTCCGGTAACGGGAATAACACTGCCGTTTTTCAGCTACGGCGGCTCATCGCTTGTGACAAATATGCTCGCGATAGGGCTTGTGCTTAACGTCCGTTACCGATATAAGAAAATTAATTTTTAAGATTTGTTTTTGATTTAAATTTCGTTTTTACTCCGCCTCGCACCGGACGGCAACTCTTTCGCTGCCGCCGATGGTGCAGGTGAATAGGGTCAGCGGATATTCTCCGCTCGTCATTTCCGCTGTTTTATACGCTCCGAGGTTTTCCGTCTCCGCCACGCGGTAGAGGAAGACGTTTCCGTCTATATCGGTAAAGCTCACCGCGTCCCCCTCCGAGAGATTTTTTATCCCGCTGAAGTGTCTTTGATAGTTATGACCGGCGATTACCATATTGCCCTTGTATACAGAACCGAAGTAGCGGCACGGAGCCTTTTTCAAAGCCTCTCCGCTCCACTCGCTTATAACGGGCAGCGACAGCCCGAGCGCGGGAATGTCAAGCTCACCAATGTATAATTCTCCGTCAACTTCCTCAGTCGGCATATCCATATCAGGATTTAAAACATAGTCGGGAATAACCGTCTCACCCGTGCTGTCTCCTGTCAGGGGCGTGCCGAAGAGTATTTTTGAAAGCGCCTCAGAGGACGCAATATCCGCGCTGTGCTGTTCAAAAATGTTGCTCGCGGTCAGGAACAATGCCGCCGCGATCATCACCGCTCCCAAAATCATCAGAACCGAGCCGGTTCTGCTTTTTTTAGCTTTCATAGTCATCACCGTCTTTTTTCCGCTTTGCCATACCTATAGCGAAAATAACCGTACCCGCGCCCGCGAGGAGCGGCACAGGCCACCACAAAAGACCAGTCTGCGGCAGCTTCCCGTTTTCCGAGCTCGCGTTGTTGCCCGCTTGGGACGCGCCGTTTGTCGTATAATTCGGACTGTTCGGCAGAGGAGGTATGTTCGGGTACTGAGGGGAAGGGGTTGCGCCGCCCGATGGTATATCAACCGTGCCGTCGTTGTTGTTCGGAGGAGCGGTCGCTCCGCCCGATGGAAGCGTTGTCTCGCCGTCGGAGCTTGAGTTATCTCCGCCGCCAGAAGTGTCGTCTCCGCCGCTTGGGGTGTTCGTATCGCCGGCTGATGGGTCGGCGGGCGCGGGAGAAGACTGCGCCTCCGCTCCGCCGTAGGTGTTTGTCACAAGAAAGGTAATTCCGTCCTTGCCGACAGTCACGGTGTAGCCGCTCGGCACATCGTTTTCGACAAGCTGCCAGTCCGCGTTTATGTCAAGGTTGCTCCACGTAAAGCGCCAATTGTTATCATCCGAGAGAGTCACGGTGTCGTAGGCGGAGCCGTTTTTCAGGAGCGTAACGGAAACGCTGTCCGGACGGGCGCTTTTGTCATCGTTTTTCCACGCCTTCAAAGCCTTGCGGGTCAGCGTTGACGCTCCGCCGCCGCCACCGCCGCCGCCACCGCCGCCGTGATACAGCGTGTCGTATTTTACCTCTGTCTGAACGTCGTAGATCCACTCGTCGTCTTGATAGCTCGGCAGGCATACCAAAAACGGCGAGGGAGTGTAGGTATAGCTCCCAACGGTAACCGCCGCGCCTGTCACAAGATACAGTGCGGGCTTGAGAGAGGAGAACAGCAGACTGCCGCTCGTGTCTGTTTCGGCGGCAGCGTCATACTCGATATTGTCCGCCGCCGCGTAGCCCGCCATTGTCTGCGCCAGAGCTCGCCAGCCCTCGCTGTCAAGTCCGGTCAGGGACAAAGGGTATTTTGAGAATTTCTCGCTCAGGGTGAAGCTCAGGTCGTCGGAGATTTCCGCTGCGCGGTAGAGCTTAAAGACCGCACTCGGCGCGTTTCCACCTGTCGGAGAAAAGGTTATGCCGAGAGAAGTCTCCCTATCCGTATCGATTGAATCGTATGCGGCGGCGTTTTTCGGCATCGCCGCGAAAAGCAAAAAGAGCGCGATAACAACCGCCAGTTTTTTTCGTGCGCTTGCCGCGCCGCCGTATCGGTTTAAAAGCATAAAATTCTCCCCCTAACGATGGTTTATAGTGTTTTCAGAATGTGCAATACATTGATTTTGATAAAGGCTTTGCTTTTGAATTATTGCCGAACCCATATTCCGCCATGCCAAGCCGCGGCGGCAATGTAGGCAAAGCCTTTATAAAAATCAGCGAATCGCTTGAACCCGGGCGGTTCGCCGCTTCTTAAGCGGCAATGCAAGCTTCGGTAGCTATAAGCAAGCTATGCTTGCGGATTCAAAGCTACCTTTCAAAATTGCTTGCAATTTTGACTAAGAGCT
>CAYTZR010000041.1:7300-15422 GCA_964442605.1 uncultured Oscillospiraceae bacterium | reverse complement strand
TTCTATGACCGGATTTCTGTTTGTTTCCTTTGCTCCGACATGATAAAAATGTTCTCGTGTAATTTTCTTACAATCACTCCATACTGTAGTAATATACTCATTTTCCCTATAATCGTTATGATCCCATGTTGATAGCATAAATTTTGCCTCACTTTCAACTAAAGTCTTATGCAAAGTAATTTCCGATTGTTCGTCCCAACTATCATAATAATCAACATGTCGTCCGATATATGGAGGGTCGCAGTAGATAAAATCATTATTTCCCGCCATAGCAACAGTAGTTTCGAATGGCTGACAAAGAAACTCCCATGAATGTGTTTTCAGTAAATCTTCAACGTGGGCAACCTGATTAACGATTTTTGTTACATAAGTTTTTGCAAAACGCCGGGGCTTATGCCCATAAGGAACATTAAAATCATAATCCTTATTAAACCGTATCATTCCGTTAAAGCAAGCACGATTTAAGAACAAAAAATCAAGCGGATTATGCTCATTATTAAATCTTGTGCGAACAATATAATAATATTCATCATCGCCCTGCTCCAACAACTTTCCTTCTCTCTCCAAAAAATCACGCACAACATAGGGCGTTATAACGCCGGATTTTATTTGATTATAAAATTCTATGATGTGAGGGTTCGTGTCGGCAAAAATAGCTTTATGAGGTTCAATGTTAAACCCAACAACGCCGGATCCCATAAATGGTTCTATCCAAACAGAATTTGATTGCATAGCAACGCTTTGTTTAATTAAGGGGACAAGCTTTGTCTTTATACCTTGTATTTTTATAGGCGGCACATATATTTTTTCATTCATTTTGTTCTCCTTTTCAGCGCTTTGGTGTTGTTCAGATCTGCGGGTAAACCACGGTATTGTAAATATTCATCAAAAGATGACAGTTTTTTACGTTTTCCGTTTACAAGGGTTTCGATTTTTCCGAAATTTGTCCAATAATCGTCAAACAGCTCCTCGCCCGCCTTGGCAAAAATGCCGTTACCGTTTAATATGTCATCAATTCTTTTGATACTGCCTATATTTGCAGTATTTCCGCTTCCGCCCTTATCGCTTGCAATCTTCCATTTTTCCTCAGCAAAAAACAAAAAATTCTTTATAACTGCCGGTATGGTTTCAATCTCGTCTATGGAATAGACGTGAGTTTCTTCATTTTTTTCGAGAACTGAGCGCGTATATATAATTCCCAAACAAAAGTGTCCGCTGTATTCATCATATGGATATTGAATATTTTTTGTACTTGCACGTTCAACAAAGTATTCACCATGTGAACCCAGAGTAAAACCATTGCAGAAATCGGGGTATTTCTCATCTCTGTATGTTGTTTTTATATCTACAGCAAACTTTATTTGCGGGTTGCTCTTTGATATAAAGGTCAAGTCAGGATACCAATTTTGATACGTAGCAAGTTCGATGCTATAATTATTTTTTTCGGCAAAACTCAAAAAGTGTGGGAACAAATGAAGTTCAAGCACTTTTGAAACAATTTTGGTATCAGAGGAAATTGTGTAAATATTTTTAAATATATCAATAAAACCCCTGATAGTCCACTCGTCATCCAAAGTAATAAAATTTCTTAAATTATTGGCAAAATCTTTTAATTGGACGGCAAACAAGCCCTTTTCAACTTCATTCTTCATATATAACTGCTCCCTTCATAAGTAACAGGGTTTCGATTTTCTTACATTTCCGTTTAAATCGGGAAAATGTTCAATCAAGCTCGCTTGAAACGGAGCTTGTGAACGATTGCAACGTGTGCAGTGTACAAAGCTTGATTTAACGGAATATATTGTAGCACAACGGCGACAAAATGTCAATATATTGGTACGGAAATTTACAAGCTGCTTTTCAAACGGTAATGATTAATTATATAATTTTATGGCATGTTTTGGCACCCTTTTTTATTTATAATTATTATATAATTATTATTAGAAAATAGAAAGGAGCATATATGCATGAATTATTTAACCGAGATTAGGGAGTTTTATAATTGGCTGGAAGAAAATCCGTCCGGAAGTTCGGTTATTGCCTTGTGGCACGCTTTGATGTACACAAACAATAAGCTGATGTGGAAAGAGAGTTTCACGGTGCCGATTAAAATTCTCGAATCAAGAACAGGTTTAAAAAAGAACGCCATATACAAAGCGCGTAACAAGCTGAAGCAGCATGGGCTGATTGATTTTAAAGAGCGCAGCGGCAATCAATGCTCGGTGTATACTATTATACCGTTTGCCTCAAGACAAAAGTCCTGTGTTGTTTTAAAGGACGCAAACGGCAACACAAAGGAAACTCACACGGATACATACAAGGAGGCTCAGTCGGAATGCAGTTGGCAAGCATTAAATAAACAATACAAAACCAAACAAAACAAAAAAATTAATAATACAGAGAAAAAAAGCAAATTTTATAATTATACCGACACAGAACAGACGGACTACGCGGCTTTGGAAGAGAAGCTTTTAAATATGATGCTTGAGGGAGATTGTTGAATTCATACTTATTCATACATAATGGAAATTTTTGAAAAATAAATTGAAAATAAATTGAATTATATGTAATTGTATGTTATTATATTCTTAAATTTAAATCGGAAAGGCAGAATATTATGGCTGAGAGCAAGAAGCTTTTAATTGTGGACGGAAACAGTATATTAAACAGGGCGTATTACGGTATAAGACCGCTCACGGCTCCCGACGGGACGCCCACAAACGCTGTGTACGGATTTTTGAATATACTGCTTAAATACCTGGAGGAAGAATCTCCGGATTATCTTGGCGTTGCCTTTGACCTAAAGGGTCCCACATTCAGACACAAGATGTTTGACGGCTATAAGGCTCAAAGAAAGCCCGCGCCGGAGGACTTTTTGGTTCAAATTCCTCTGATGAAGGAAATTCTCGGGTCTATGGATTGCAAATGCGTTGAGCTGGATGGCTACGAGGCGGACGATATAATCGGCACTGTTTCGAGAATTTGCGATGAGAGCGGTATCAAATGCAGCGTTTTAACCGGAGATAAGGACGATTTGCAGCTGGCATCCGATAATACGGTGATTAAGCTGGTTATTACAAGAGCGGGCAGCACGACTACCACTCCGTATAACGGCGGAGCGGTCTATGAAAGGTTCGGTGTTACGCCTGCCGAATATATTGACGTAAAAGGGCTGATGGGCGACCCAAGCGACAATATCCCCGGTGTTAAGGGCGTAGGAGAAAAGACGGCGTTTTCGCTGATACAGAAATATAAAAGCGTAGAGAATATATATGACAATATCGATGAAATCGAGGTTACGAACTCAATCAGAACAAAGCTTAAAAACGACAGGGATATGGCGTATTTAAGCAAGACTCTGGCAACTATTGTCCGCGATGTGCCGATAGACTTTAAGCTTGATGACTATAAATACGAAAAGCCGAACATTGAAAGGCTGAGTGAGATTTTCGTTAGGCTTAACTTTAAGTCATTTATTAAAAGATTAAATTTGTCCGAAGCGGCGCGGCAGGAGAATGTTATTTCCGCCATAACGGGAGAGAGCGGCTTGATTTCCGAAAACGAAGCGGTAGCTTTGATTGAACAAAGCGGATATATGTATTATTATCTAAACCATGACTCCGGACGGCTGACCTTCTCTGCCGACGGAAACGTCATGTATCATTCGGATATGAGTCTTGACGGGCTTAAACGTATATTCGAAAGCGGGAAAATCAAAAAATACGGCTATGACCTAAAGCGGGACATGCTGCACCTGAACCGTTACGGTATCGATTATACAGAGCCGGGCTTTGACGTGCTTATCGCAGCGTATTTAAATAACCCCTCGGGAACGAAGTACGGCATTGATTTTTTGTGCCTCGACTGTCTGGGACAGAGCTTGTCATCGAGTACAGTCATTGATGGAGACGGACAGATTTCCATGGATACAGCCGAAGCAGACGGAAACGACGCGGATATATTGGCGGCGGTTATCAGGCTCACCGAATATTTTAAAAACGACATAAAGAAGAACGGTCAGGAAAGCCTTTATTATGACGTCGAGATGCCGCTTATAAAGGTGCTGGCGGATATGCAGATTGTCGGAATGTACGTTGACAGAAACGAGCTCTCGGAGTTCGGCAAAAAGCTGAAAGCAAGGATAGAAGCTCTGACAAACGAGATATATGATTATGCCGGCGAGGAGTTTAATATAAATTCGCCCAAGCAGCTGGGAACAATACTCTTTGAAAAGCTTGCTCTGCCCCACGGCAAAAAGACCAGGAGAGGGTACTCAACCAACATTGATGTGCTGAAAAAGCTCGTTGGCTCGCACCCGATAATCGAGGATATTATCGAGTACAGAACGGTTACAAAGCTGAACTCCACATATGTGGACAGTATGCTTGAGGTGATAAACAAGGACACGGGGCGCATACATTCCAGCTTTAATCAGACGGTTACGGCAACCGGCAGAATAAGCAGCACAGAGCCGAATTTGCAGAATATACCTGTTCGCACGGAGCTGGGGCGCGAGATAAGAAAAATGTTCGCCGCCGGTGAAAATAAAATCCTTGTGGACGCGGACTATTCGCAGATTGAGCTGAGAGTGCTGGCGGATATTTCGGGCGATGAAAATATGTGCAGGGCTTTCCGCACAAACACCGACATACACCGGCAGACCGCGTCGCAGGTGTTCGGGGTTCCGCTTGATAAGGTTGATTCAACCATGCGCTTTAGGGCAAAGGCTGTCAATTTCGGAATAGTCTACGGTATCGGCGCGTTTTCGCTGGCACAGGATATAAAGGTCAGCCGAAAGGAAGCCGAAAAATATATAAACGATTATCTGAGCCACTACAGCGGTGTTGACAAGTACATGAAAAGCATAGTTGAGCAGGCAAGACGGGACGGTTACGTTACCACAAAGCTGGGACGCCGCCGTTACCTGCCGGAGCTGAAAGCGAGCAGCAAGATAACTCAGGCGTTCGGCGAAAGGGTTGCCAGAAACGCCCCCATACAGGGAACCGCCGCGGATATAATAAAAATCGCGATGGTTAACGTTTATCGCCGCTTAAAGTCGGAGGGGCTGAGGTCAAAGCTGATTTTACAGGTGCATGACGAGCTTATAATCGAGGCGGAGCTTGATGAAAAGGAAGCGGTGGAACGCATACTGCGCGAGGAAATGCAGAACGCGGCGGCGCTTAAGGTTCCGCTGACGGTTGACTTAAACTCCGGCAAACGCTGGTATGACACAAAATGATTAAATCAAACAATTGTGTTACAGCAATCTAATTATTCGGTAATACGATATGTGTTTAATTAGTTTTGTGATATAATAATATGATGTGGTAATGCGATAAGATATTGCGATATTGCGATATATTGAGGTGGCAGAATGATTGTTGTTGGAGTGACGGGCGGTATAGGCTCGGGTAAAAGCTTTGTTACAGGTATTTTTAAGGAGCTGGGAGCATACACTATAGACGCGGATGAAATCGCCGAGGGGATTTTAAGGAAGGGCGAGCCTGCCTATAACGAAGTCGCGGAGCGGTTCGGAAGAGGTATATTAAACAGCGACGGAACCGTTAACAGAAAGGCTCTGGCGGATATTGTGTTTAATGATAAGCGGCAGCTTGACGCGCTTAATAAAATCACCCACGGGTATGTCTGCGAGAAAATGCGGGATATAATAAAATCAGTCATAAGCTCGGGGAGCTGTGATATGATAGTTCTTGACGTACCGCTGCTGTTTTCGCCGGAATTTACCGTGCCTTACGATAAATCGGTTGGGGTTTTGGCTGATACTGAGGTCAGGATAGCCCGTGTTACGGAAAGAGACGGCATATCTCGCAGACAGGTGATTGAGCGTATGAATAACCAGCTCAGTGACGCGGAGCTTAAAAAAAGGGTTGATTATGTTATAGAAAATAATACAAACAATTTAAATAATTCAAACAATTCATATGCCACGGATGACGCGAAAAAATCAGATGAATTAAAAGAAAATGTTAAGAGATTGTATGAAAGGCTGATTAATACAGACGCGGGTAAATGATATGAGGACAACGAACAGGTCAACTAAAAAAAGGCGCGGAGCTGCCCGTAATAACAGCAGAGGCTGCGGCTGTGCCGCTTTTTTAGCCGTAATCGCGGTGTTGATTGCAGTCGTTTTCACGATGCGCGGCTGTACCGATGTGATAAAGAGCAAGCTTTCGGAAATCAGCGGCAGCGTGACCGCGCAGCAATATCCCATAGAATATCAGAGCTATGTCGAAAAATATTCGAGAAAGTATGATGTAGACAAGTATCTGGTTTACGCGGTTATAAAAACCGAGAGCAAGTTTGACAGATACGCGGTATCTCAGGCGGGAGCGTATGGGCTTATGCAAATTCAGGAGGAAACCGCAACGGATTGCGCGAAGAAGCTGGGGCTTGATGTTGTAATTCCCGATGACCTATACATACCGGATATTAATATAAATATCGGAACATATTACCTATCGTGGCTGCTTGACAGATACGATGGCGATATAAGCATCGCCGTCGCAGCGTATAACGGCGGTATAGGAAATGTTGACAGCTGGCTTGCCGATGACCGATACAGCAACGGCGGAGAGCTTACGGAAATTCCGTTCCCTGAAACCGAGAATTATGTAATAGGCGTAAATTCGTCCTATGAAAAATATAAGGAAATATATGATTAAGGAGGCAATAAATATGTCAAAAATTAAAAATCTGCTTTATGAGAACAGGAACAGGCTTTCAGAGCTCAGCTCTGATGAAAAGAAGTGCGTAAACGCGTACAGTGATGAATATAAAGAGTTTCTTGATAAGGCAAAGACGGAAAGAGAATTCGCTACAGAGGCACAGAAGTATCTGGAGGATAACGGCTTTAAGCCGCTCGGTGTAAAGGAAAGCCTGAAGCCGGGTGACAGAGTGTACACAATAAACCGAGGCAAGGGTGTAGTCGCGGCTGTAATAGGCAGCGCCGATATTACCGAAGGTACATCTATTGTGGGAGCGCATATTGACTCGCCCAGACTTGACTTAAAACCCAATCCGCTCTATGAGGACGGTCACTTCGCGTACTTTAAGACCCATTATTACGGCGGTATCAAGAAATACCAGTGGACAACCATTCCCCTTGCTTTGCACGGTGTCGCTACGCTTCAGGACGGAACCCAGATTAAAATAACTGTCGGCGAGAAGGATAATGACCCCACGTTTATGATTACGGATTTGCTTCCCCATTTTGCCAAGGATCAGATGCAGAAAAAAGTGATTGAGGCATTCCCGGGTGAGAGCCTTAACATAATTTTGGGCAATGCCGAATATGAGACGGACGGTAAAAAGACGAACAACAAAGCAAATGACGAGATAAAAGAAAAGGTAAAGTATAATATCTTAAGCCTGCTCAATGAAAAATATGACATTTGCGAGGAGGATTTTATCAGCTCCGAAATAGAAGCCGTTCCCGCGTACAAGGCGAGAGATTTGGGCTTTGACAGAAGCATGGTTGCCGCATACGGTCATGACGACAAGGTTTGCGCGTATGGCGCAATGAGGGCTGTAGCCGACTTAAAGCGTCCCAAGCGCACCGCTATATGCCTGCTTGTTGATAAGGAGGAGATTGGCAGTGTGGGCAACACCGGCATGCGGTCACGTTATTTTGAAAATATTTTGGCAAAGATAGTTGACAAATGCTGCGACAGCTACAGCGACCTGAAGCTGAGAGACACAATCTCAAATTCCGTATCGCTCTCCGCTGATGTTTGCGCGGGTTTTGACCCGAACTATCCCGAAGCAAGCGAAAAGCGCAACGCGCCTGTTATCAACGGCGGCTTGGGCGTTATGAAGTACAGCGGCAGCGGCGGCAAGAGCGGTTCAAGCGATGCCGGGGCGGAGCTTATGGCTAAAATGAGAAGTATCTTCAACACAGCCGGCGTAAAGTGGCAGTCCGGCGAGCTTGGCAAGATTGACGGCGGAGGCGGCGGTACAATCGCCGCGTATGTCGGAAACTTGGATATTGATGTTGTTGATGTGGGCGTTCCGTTGCTTTCGATGCACTCTCCCTATGAAACCGCCGGAAAACTGGATATATATATGGCATATAAGGGATATAAAGCATTTTTTGAAAGATAAA
>CAYTZR010000041.1:5850-7200 GCA_964442605.1 uncultured Oscillospiraceae bacterium | reverse complement strand
ATAAAGCATTTTTTGAAAGATAAAGCATTTTTAAATATAATAAGTATTAATAAATATTTTTTAAAGGATAAATCAAAGGCTTTTGAGGTGAATTATGAAAAACCAAATAAAAAGGATTGTTGTATTGATTTTGGCGTTGTCGCTGCTTGCGTGCTGCGCGGTTTCCGCCGAGGATATAAAAATTCCATACGAGACCGCCGGCGCCGCAGAGTTCTCTCTGACTAACCCGATAGCCAATCTGACAGTCGGGGACGCGGTTTATGTTAAAATAAATACAAATTCCGAAGGGGCGGCGGAGCTTTACGGATATGAGCTTGAGCTGAGCTTTGACAGCGGATATTTAACCTACAGCTCGGCGGAGCCGGGAACAGGCGGAGAGTATATTGCTGCGAAATCAAATGACAGCGGCAGGGTCAAGCTGGCGTTCTTAAGGAGCGCGGACGAGAGCATAGTCGGCACAGAGCTTGCCACTGTGAAGTTTATCTCAAAAGCGAGCGGAACCGCAAATGTAAAGCTGGCGAGCGCGGTATTGATAAACGATGATATGGGATATACCGAATACAGCATAGGCAAATCAATCGATATCTCCGTCAGCGCGAAAAATTCCGCCTCAATATCAAACGGCGGAGGCTCCGGCGGAGGTTCCGGAGGATTTGCGACAGGCGGAGGCAGCAACACCGTGACAGCGGTTTCGCCTGTTATAGAGCCCGCCGATTTGACTGTTCCCTCGGCACAGCCCGAAATATTCAGCGATTTAAGCGAAGCGGAATGGGCGGTACCCGCCATAACATCTCTATATAATCTGGGTATCTTAAGCGGTTATGAGGACGGAAGCTTTAAGCCAAACAGCAACATCACACGTGCGGAATTCTGCAAGGTGATAGTCAGCGCGATGGGAATACCGCTCGCGGAGGACGGCTCTGATATTGATTTTACAGACGCGGACGCTGACGAGTGGTACTCGCCGTACATAAACGCCGCTGCTCGGCTTGGTATAATAAACGGATATGAGGACGGTACGTTTAAGCCCGACCAAAATATAAACCGTCAGGAGGCGGCTGCGGTTGTTTGCAGAACGATTGACGGACTCGGATTAAATATTAATTCTTCACGTCTTAACATTAATTTTGACGATGAGGCGGATATTGATGAATTTGCCGTGGGCTATGTGGACAAGCTTTACACCGCACAAATATTAAACGGCGATGATAATAATCTGTTCAGACCTTTAGACAGCCTGAGCCGCGCCGAGGCGGCACAAATAACGCAAAATCTTCTCACCGCTCTTAATCCGGAGCCTGTAAACGATGAGGCGGCGGAGCCTCTTGCGGCAAGAATGGCTTACGCTGA
>CAYTZR010000041.1:0-5750 GCA_964442605.1 uncultured Oscillospiraceae bacterium | reverse complement strand
AGTCAGAAACAGAGCCAACGGGAGAACCAACCGGAGAGCCGACGGGAGAACTGGGAGAACCAATAGAAGAACCGACCGGAGAACCGACGGAAACAGAACCGACGCGGCAGCCCAATGAAGATTCCGAACCGGAGCCTACACAAGAGCCTGCGGCTGAACCTACGGAGGAACCCGCGGCGGAGCCAACGGCTGAACCTACAGAGGAGGCAGCGCCGACAGAGGAGCCGAGTGTGAACTATGAGCCTGACGTTGTATATGATTGCGACAGTCTCGCAGAGCTGTATTCCTACAGCAACGTTTATGCTTATCTGATACCCGATGACGGCAGCCGCGAGGCGTTTTATGATGATTACACCACGTTTCAAAGACCGCAGGACGGTGAAGCTTATATAGTATATGAAATACCGTATGCGGAGCAGGCGGAGGTTGTAGCGTATTTTTATGCGGGGGAGCCGTTGGTTGACCTTGCGTATCGGATTTCCGCGGACGGCGAATACTGGACGGATATTGATTTTGACTGTGACTACTTGGAGGCGGAAGGAAAGTGGACAAGAGCGGTATATCGGCTGTCCGACTTAGGTGATACAAGATACATAAAGATTATCTTTCCGCAGACCGTGAATTGGTGGACGCCCCTTGTATCAAGCGTTTCAGCCGCCGCAGGAGAGCCTGAGGCAGTCGGAATAAAGCTTATCGGCGATGATGTTCTTATAATTCCGAGGTATGATTTTGCCGAGTACAGGTTCAGCGCGTACCTTGTAGACCAAATCGGAGAAGTCTTCAATGGTGATGTTACCCTTTCGATTAGAGACAGCGATATTGACGGCTTGAGTATCTCAGAAGACGGAACGGTTATAATTGACAGTGAGGCGGCAAACGGCGCGGAATTTACGGTATACGCCGAAAGCGCGGAGCATGGCTTAAGCGCCCAAATGAGCGTGACTCTCAAATCGGCTCCGGTGGGTGATTTAAATAATGACGGAGCCGTTGATAAATCGGATTTGGAGCTTGTTTTGACATATTATGACAAAAGCAGCGAGGATAATGACTGGAAGAGCGTCAGAGACGGCGACATAAATACGGACGGAATTATAAATATTGTTGATATTGCGTATATCGCGAAAAAGGCGGGAGATGTGATTGAGTAAAATCAGGATCGCGGGCGTTGTGAGAGAGTCGATAACAGACGGCGACGGGATAAGATTTGTCCTGTTCGTTCAGGGCTGTCCTCATCATTGCCCGGGCTGCCACAATCCGCAGACTCACAGCTTTGAGGGCGGAACTGAGGCGGACACAGAGGATATATTAAAGGAGTTTAACAAAAATCCTTTGCTCAGCGGAATAACATTTTCGGGAGGAGAACCGTTCTGCCAGCCGGGACCCTTGGCGGAGCTGGGCGAGCGGATTGTAAAGGGCGGTAAAAATGTGACCGTCTTTTCGGGCTATACCTTTGAACGCTTGTGGGAGATGGCGCGGGAGAATTATGACATAATGCGCCTTTTGCGGGTAGCGGACGTGCTTATAGACGGACCCTTTATACTCGCGGAAAAAAGTCTTAACGTGCGGTTCAGGGGCAGCAAAAATCAAAGAATGATTGACTTAAAGCGAACCCTTAAATCGGACGGAAAAACCATATATACTTTTGAATAACGGGAGAATGGAATTTATGAAAGTGAAATTCAGAAAACTTACGGCATTAATTTTGGCGGCTTTTGTTTGCGCCTCGTGCCTGCCTCGGATATTTGCATACGCGGAGGAGTCCGGAAAAAATATTTATGATGACTGCGCGGATTTCAGCAAGGTCATAGCCTACAGCGACGGCTTGACGCTTGATGTGGTTACCGAGGAAAACAAGTATGCATTCGACGGTGACGACACTCATATTATAAGGGTCACATCGGAGGCGGAGTGGTTGGAGTATGAGGTGCAAGACGGAGGCTACTTTGTTTTTAACACATCATTTTCTCCGAATGAAACTATATCTCACTTTACCTTTGAGTATACGGCAGACGGAGAAGCATACACAAAATTCACACCGATAATAACCACGGACAGCGTGGACGGAGGAAAGTGGATTCCCGTACACTACAGCCTTAAAAAGCTGCCGGAGGAGGCAAAGTACATAAGGATTACGTTCGGAAATATCGGCGGCACACCATGGTCGCCCTGCATAGAAAGCGTGGAGCTCAAAACCCGCAACACAAGCGAAATCGGCTTCACCGACTGCGTAGGCACAAAATATTACAACGCGACAACAAAGCTTAAAAATCTGGATTTGGTGAACGGCTATAGCGCGGCGGAGTTTATGCCGAGCGGAAGCATAACACGCGCTGAATTCTGTCAAATGGTCGCGAAGTTGTTGAATATTGATGAAAGCTATGACCCTGCCGCGCTTCAAAGGGTATTTGGAGATGTTGACAGCAGCTACTGGGGTGCGGGAGCGATATACGCTCTTTACGGAATGGGCATTGTAAACGGCGATGAGAACGGAAGCTTTAATCCTGAGGACAGTATATCGTTTCAGGACGCGGTAAAGATAATGGTGTCGGCTTTGGGTTATACGGTAATCGCGAATGACATAGGCGGCTATCCCGCAGGGTTTATGACTGAGGCATCGCGCCTGCGGCTGTTGACTGATTTGGATAATGTAGGATATGAGGACGCGTTGTGCCGCGGTGACGCCGCTATTCTTATGAATAATGCGCTGGAGGTTGAAATTCCGAGCCAAACGGTTTTCGGTAACGAAAATTATTATATGTTTAGCGGAGAAAATCTGCTGAGCAAATATCACGGCATATATGAGTTTAAGGGAGAAGTAACCGACGTTGGCGGCGCGAGCGTTTATGCGGACGGAAGCTGCAAGGAGGGCAGATTTGTGCTGGGAGACAGATCCTTCGCGGCGGGAAATCTTAATGCTTTGCCGTACCTCGGCATGAACGCGACGGTATACGCGAAGCAAGGCGCGTCCGGTGATGATTACACGGCTTTGTATATTGAGCGTGATTATGACACAAATGTGACCGAGCTTGATTATAATGACTATATAAGGCTGGAAAACAATTCGATATATTACGACGGCGGCAGCGGCAGGGAACAGCGTATTGCTTTAAGCGGCGATACAAAGGTAATATATAATTATAAATACCAAACGAGAATAGGGCTGATTGATGAACTGACGTTTGACTGCGGATATTTAAAAATCATAGCCAATAACGGGAAATCCTCCGCCGATTACGTGATGATATACGACTATGAGACCTATGTTGTATCCGGCAGAGCGCGGCTTGGCGGAGTGTTTACCGACAAGAACATCGGCGCGGTAAATCTCGGGCTTGACAGTACCGACAGCGTTATGCTTACATATGACGGCGACAGTATGGAATACAGCCCCGACTATATGCTGAACGAAAACGATGTTGTCTGTGTCGCGAGAAGCGATGATAATATGATTGCCGACATACGAATTTCGGTAGATACGGCGAGCGGAAGCGTGACAAACATAAATCAATCGGATAACGAGTACACAATCGGCGGGAAGATTTACAAATTATCAAGCTACTTCGCACGCAGCGGAAGAAGCATTGATTTGACGGACGGCGAGGTGACCGCGTATCTTGACATAAACGGCAATATTGCGTATTGTGACGGAGTGGACTCATCGGAAAAATACGGATACTTAAAGTCGGTTGACATATCCGGCGACCCATTTGGTATGACGGCTGTGCTGCAGATTATTTCCGAGAGCGGTGAAGCCGAGGAGATAGCAGTAACTTCAAAATCCTCTCTTAACGGAGCGGCGGCATCAACCGACAGCTTTTTGAGCCTGCAGCCTCAGCTGATAAAATATACTCTCAGAGGCGATGGAACAATAGCCGCGCTTGAAACGGCGGTTGATTTGTTCGGCGCTGTGAACAACGGAATGTTTACAAGGAACTACGTGTCGCAGTCGTCCAAATTTTATGACACGCTTAATATTTTCGCGTCGATGTACCAGATTGACGCGGGTACAAAAATATTTGTGGTCCCGAACGATACGGAGGATGTGAACAAGTACGAGATAATGAGTCTATCCGGATTGCTCAGTGATACGGCATATAATGTACAGCTGTTTGACCTGAGCGATGATTATAAGGTCGGAGCCGCCGTAATAACGAAAACGAGCGATGACGGCGAGGTATATAGCTACAGTCCGGTGTGCGTTGTGATAAATTCGGGCACCTATGTAAACGAGGACGGCGAATACTGCCTGAGTCTTATGGTATACGAAGACGGAGTACAAAGGGAGCTGCTTTTTGACACAGACGGAGCGGCGGACAAGACAGAGGGCTGGCTCGGCGGCTACACCGAAAGGAACACAAAAAACGGATCAAATCCGTTCAGTGCGGGTGAGGTTTTGCAATATTCCGAAAAGAACGGCAGCTGCGATGCCTTCAGAATGTTGCTGACAAAGGATATTTTGAACGGCGGCGAATATTTTGAGAATAATCTCGGCGACTACGGCGAGCTCAGCGAGGAGCTGTATTACAGCGAAATGTACACGGGATTTGGAACAGTCGAGAATAAGTTCAGCGACAAGCTGCTGCTTTGCGCGAATACCGACATGGGATATTTAAGGACAATACCCTTAAGCGGAGCCGTATATGTATATGATAAGCGCTCGGATAAGCTCACAGTCGGCGATTATACCGACGTTGAGCAGGGCGGAGCGGCGTTTGCCGAGCTAAGATTTGGACTGGTAAATATGATTATTTATATCAGAAATTAAAAAAGACTTGCATTTTTCCGAAAATCTGTTATAATGTAATGTGTATAAACAAAAATTTAAAAAAGTTTTAAAAAATCCGCAACTTTTTTGAAAGATTACCGTCTAAATACTTAAGCGATAATAATTAGACAACATATATGTATTCCTTTGTGAGTACTTATGCGGTTACATATTAAGGAGAGTGTTATTCAATATGAAAAAAATAATTTCGGTGTGTATTGCCGTAACCATAATGTTATCGGCGCTTTCGGTACCCGCGTTTGCTTACGATTCAATCCAGAAGCCGGGTGAATATGTGGGCGAGGCACGGTATACGGATATTGTTACATACATCAATCATTATGCTATTCCGTCGTGGATAGTGAACGGCTATCCTTTGGTTGCCGTTGAGGATCTTGACAAGTACGGCTTTGACGTGCTGTGGGATTCGGCGAACCGTACTTTGCGTATATTCAGGAATACCGACAAGACGTATCCCAATCCTGTTCCGGTATATCTGCCGGCGGATAATTTACTCGGTACAAAGCAGTGCGACATATACGCCTCCGACGTTAGGGTGTACATAAATGATTATGCGTATCAAATCCAAGGATTTTCAGGGATTTCGGGCTATACCTTTATATATGTGGGCGATTTGACAGCTCTCGGCGCGACTATGTACTTTGTCAGCGAAAACAAGGCTGTGAATATCTGGATAAACGGTATGAGTATTGCCGAATACCAAAGACCTACGGCTACAAAGGCTCCCGTGTATAATGTTACCGAGCAGGAAGCGGCTGCCGAGAGCGAAAACAATGGTATTGTATATTATGATTATATAGATGATAATATGCCGGAGTGGGCGCGTGCTACAATAACCAAGCTTGTGAACAAGGGTTACATAGTCGGCGATACATACGGCAGGCTCAGACTTACGGAAGATGATTTGAGATACTTCGTAGTAAACGACAGAGCCGGCATATACGGTGAATAAAAAATGCCGGGC
>CAYTZR010000040.1:0-16372 GCA_964442605.1 uncultured Oscillospiraceae bacterium | reverse complement strand
ATTAATTACTTCTTGCCCTTACAGGGCAGTCGCCTGCGCGCCTCACGTGTTCGCTAACGCTCACCTACCGAAGCTTGCATTGCCGCTTAGGAAGCGGCAAAAAAACCTAAAAAGTTGAAAAAACTATTGAAATAGCGAAAAAAATATGCTAAAATATCATACAGCGGAGAAATCCGTTACATAGGTTTTACCTATGCGGAAAATGGCAAGAACACTCTTAACGGTGTAAACACCGGCGGTTATGCCCTCATTTTATATTCACAGGCGTTTATGCGCCGAGTTTATGAAAGGAGGGGATGCTTATGAAAAGTAAGCATTTTGCTACATATGGCAAAAAAATTACTTCGAGTTTTACTCAAAGTAGTTGTCGAAGTTATCATAATTTTGATAATTTTGATGATTTTCGCTATAAAAGCAGAGTGACCGCCATCGCCGAAGTTGCGGTCACTCTGAACGCTATCGAGGCATAACCGTTTGAGGTCTTGCCTTTTCTGTTTATATTGTACTATAATTTTTAAATACTGTCAAGAGTTTGACAGTATTTATTTTGTAAAGTTTTTGTTACTTTTACGATTTTCTGCCGCTTTTAAGCGGCACGTGCTTTGCAAAGCTTTTACCGCCCGGGTCTGGCGGGCGGGAGTGACCACACCTGTCAAGGTGTGTGGCTAATAAAGCAGTCCTTTTTATCGGATAAACGAGGTCACAAACTATAAAAAATTTTTGCGTAGCGCTCGGGTCTGGCGAGCGCAACTGGGCTAGGCTCGTAAGCAGTAAGCGGCTACGCTTAAAGTAATCGGGATTAAGATAAAACAAAAGTTTTTAATAAATCATTAATCACTTCTTGCCCTTACAGGGCAGTCGCCTGCGCGCCTCACGTGTTCGCTAACGCTCACCTACCGAAGCTTGCATTGCCGCTTAGGAAGCGGCAAAAAAACCTAAAAAGTTGAAAAAACTATTGAAATAGCGAAAAAAATATGCTAAAATATCATACAGCGGAGAAATCCGTTACATAGGTTTTACCTATGCGGAAAATGGCAAGAACACTCTTAACGGTGTAAACACCGGCGGTTATGCCCTACTTTTTATATTCACAGGCGTTTATACGCCGAGTTTATGAAAGGAGGGGATGCTTATGAAAAGTAAGCATCATACATATGGTAAAGAAATTGCTTGTTGCAGTTTTGGTAATTATCATATTTATGATAATTTTTACCATAAAAGTACAGTAACCGCCTCTGCTAAGGCGGTTACTTAAAAACAAACTGTCTTGGGCATAACCGTTTGAGGTCTTGCCTTTTCTGTTTATATTGTACTATAATTTTTAAATACTGTCAAGAGTTTGACAGTATTTATTTTGTAAAGTTTTTGTGTCTTTTACGATTTTCTGCCACTCTTAAGCGGCAATGCAAGCAACGGTAGGTGAGCGTCAGCGAACACGTGAGGCGCGCAGGCGACTGCCCTGTAAGGGCAAGAATATATTAATAGATGATTGCTCACTTTCTTTATATCTTTATTCCGATTACTTTTTTCTAAAGGACTACCTTAGCCGTGCCAGACCCAGTTCCGCCCGCCGAACCCGAGCGGGTATGCCGCTTCGCGAGCGGCAAAATCGCAAAATACAACATATGTTGTATTTTGCAATCCAAAGTCTTTAGGACTTAATTTCATTAAGAGAACGCTCCGCTATCAGCTCCGCCTTTAGCCTTTTATCCCTAATCCTCCGACCCAAATCGGAAATAATACCGTAATTTACATTCATAGGCTGAAAGTTCTTTACACTCTTATTCGACACATAGGCAGCAAGAGCGCCTATTGCTGTGTTAGCGGTAAACACCTTCGGCTCAACGCCCAAAATTCTGCTTGCCGCATAGCGCCCCGCAAGCAGACCGCTTGAGGCGGATTCAACATAGCCCTCAACGCCGGTGATCTGACCGGCAAAGTAAACCTTTGGAAATTTTTCTAATGAATAAGTATTATCAAGCGCTCTCGGCGAATCAATATATGTGTTCCTGTGCATTACGCCGTAGCGTATAAACTCCGCGTTTTCAAGACCGGGTATCATGCCGAACACTCTTTTTTGCTCCCCGAACTTAAGGCGCGTTTGAAAGCCTACTATATTATACATGCTGCCGGCGGCGTTATCACGGCGCAGCTGCACCACAGCATAATTCTTTTCGTGCGTGTACGGATTATCAAGCCCCACGGGCTTCAGCGGTCCGAAGCGCATTGTGTCCTCTCCGCGCTTTGCCATAACCTCAATCGGCATACAGCCCTCGAACACCTTTGGATTTTTACCGTCCTCCACACCCTCGTGAAGCTCCGCCGTTTCTGCGGAAATCAAAGCCCTGTAAAAGCTCAGGTACCGCTCCTTGTCCATGGGGCAGTTTATATAATCCGCACCGCCCTTGCCGTACCTCGCCGCGAAAAACGCCTTTGTCATATCAATACTGTCATAGCTTACTATCGGTGCGGCTGCATCAAAAAAGTGCAGACTGTCGCGGCTCAAAAGCGCCGCTATCTCTTTTGCCAAGCCGCTTGAAACGAGAGGACCGGCGGCTATTATCGTATATTCATCGGGGTTAATCTCCGTCACCTCGGCAGTTTTGACGGTTATATCCGGATGGGACATTATTCTCTCGGTCACAGCCCTCGAAAATCCGTCTCTGTCCACAGCGAGCGCACCGCCCGCCGGCACCTTCGTACTGTCCGCGCACTCCATAATCAGCGAGTTAAGCCCGCGCATTTCCTCCTTGAGCAGCCCGACAGCGTTATATATTCCGTCCGCCCTCAGGGAATTGCTGCACACAAGCTCCGCGAAATTCTCGCTCTTATGCGCCGGTGAGTACTTTTTCGGCTTCATCTCATAAAGGGTAACCTTAACTCCCATGTTCGCCGCCTGCCACGCCGCCTCGCAGCCCGCCAGCCCGGCTCCTATTATTTTTAGTTTTAATTCCATAGTTCTCCTTTTTAGTTTTTGCCTTGTGGCTTCCTCGTATAGCCACATTCTTTATTATAGCAAACATAGGTCAGCGGGCCGCCTCTGCGGAAAGCGTGCTTCTTCATCAATACACTGCCGCACTCCGGACATTTTTCGTTCGTCGGCTCCTCCCATGAGATAAAGTCACATTCGGGGGAATGTTCGCAGACATAAAACGTCGCTCCCTTTTTCGACTTGCGCACAAGCACCTTTCCTCCGCATTTGGGGCAGGGAACACCGAGCTCCACGGTTATCGGCTTTGTGTTTCTGCAGTCAGGAAAGCCGGGACACGCCAAAAATTTGCCAAATCTGCCTTGCTTATACACCATGTTTCTGCCGCACTTTTCGCATATTACGTCGGAAACCTCATCCTTTATCTCAATATCGCCGATTTTCTCCTCCGCTTCCTTTAGCGTCTTTTCAAAGGGGGTGTAAAAATCCCTTATCAGGTCGTGCCAATCGGTTTTACCGCTCGCCACGTCCTCTATCTTATCTTCCATATTGGCTGTAAACTTTAGGTCAACTATATCCTTAAAATTCTCCTTCATGAGATCTGTGACTATATATCCAAGCTCCGTGGGATAAAGTGTCTTTTTCTCTCTTGCAACATAGCCTCTCGCGGTTATTGTGGCAATTGTCGGAGCGTAAGTACTCGGTCTGCCTATACCGTCCTCCTCCATCGCCTTTACCAGAGAAGCCTCGGTATAGCGCGGAGGCGGCTGCGTAAAGTGCTGCTGCGGATCGAGAGCCGCTAATTTCAGCCTTTGGTTCCCGGTGAGGTTGGGCAGCTTTTTCGCCTTTTCCTCCTCCGTGTCCCTGCCTTCAACATAAAGCGTTGTAAAGCCCGCGAACTTCACAGTACTGCCGTTTGCCCTGAGCATATACTTTTCGGTTGTTATCTCCGCGCTGACGGTATCGAGTATCGCGTCCGACATCTGGCTTGCTATAAACCTTTGCCATATGAGCCTGTAGAGCTTAAACTGGTCGGGCTTAAAGGTATCCTTGTATTTTTCGGGAGAGTTGGCGGCAAAGGTCGGTCTTATCGCCTCGTGCGCGTCCTGTGCCGATTTTTTCGCCTTATATATTTTCGGTTTCGGTGGGACGAACTCCTTACCGTACTTCTCCGCGATATACGCCCGCGCCTCGTTTTGAGCAACCTCGGCAATTCTCAGCGAGTCGGTTCTCATGTAGGTTATAAAGCCCATCTCATAAAGCTGCTGCGCAGCCATCATGGTGCGCCTCGTCGTAAAGCTCAGCTTTCTTGAAGCCTCCTGCTGCATGGTGCTGGTTGTAAAGGGCGGCGCACTGCGGCGTTTTGTTTCCTTTTTTGTGATTTTGGTAACGGTAAAGTCGGAATTTTTAAGCTCGCTCACAATACCGTCCGTTGTTTCTTTATTATCAAGAGGCAGCTTTTTGCCGTCCTTTGTGCCATGGAATTTCGCGATAAAAGGCAGTCTGCCCTTTTCGTTGGTCAGCTTTGCGTCTATAGACCAGTATTCCACGGGGTCAAACGCATTAATCTCGCGCTCTCGGTCAACAATCATTCTTGTAACGACAGACTGCACTCTTCCGGCGCTCAGTCCCTTTTTGACCTTCTTCCAGAGCAAAGGACTTATCTTATAGCCTACTATTCTGTCAAGCACGCGTCTTGCCTGCTGCGCATCGACTAAATCCATATCTATGGCTCTCGCGTCCTTTACCGCATCCTTTACCGCGTCCTTTGTTACCTCGTTAAAGGTTATGCGGCATGGACTCTCGGGGTCAATATTCAGGATATGCGCAAGGTGCCACGAAATCGCTTCGCCCTCTCGGTCGGGGTCGGTAGCGAGATAGACAGCGGACGCGGACTTCGCCTTTTTCTTAAGTCCGGCTATAAGCTCGCCCTTGCCTCTGATGGTGATATATTTAGGCTCAAAGTTATTTTCCGTGTCAACGCCGAGCTGGCTTTTAGGCAAATCCCTAAGGTGTCCCATTGTCGCTTCTATGTTATATGAGCTTCCCAGATATTTTTTGATGCTGCTGACCTTTGTCGGAGACTCCACTATCACAAGCTTTTTCTTGGCGGCTCCGCTCTTTTTTGTTTTTCTTTTCTCAGCCATAATTTTCCTCCGTTATATTTCAAGCGAATACAGGTTTCCGGCGTACTGCTTAATTATACCCTTAAGCTGCAGCAATATTACCGCACTGTTTACGTCGGAAGTTTTCAGCCCGGTATTTCTGATTATTTCATCAATATGCGCGGGCTTGTTTATATCGCACAAATATTCCAAAATTGTTCTGTCAGTTTTATCATATCCCGAAAAATCGGGCTTCTTTACAGTCTTTTTTATAGTTTTCGGTTTTGCTTTTGACTTTTTCTTATTGCTGCCGACAGGCATATCGCCCACCGTCTCATTGTTCAGATCGCTTTCGCTCTTTAAAGCCGTAACGCCACTGTCCAGCAAATCGCCGTACAAGCTCGAGTATTCGTCAATCACATCATCGGAGGACAGGGTGGTTATCGCGCCGTCTCTGATAAGCGAGTTTGGAACGTATGACTTATTGTCATCGGGTCTTCCGGGTACGGCGAAAATATCTCTGTTATACTCCTGCGCATACCTTGCGGTTATTGAAGTTCCGCTCCTTTTTGCGCCCTCGACAATGACTGTTCCGTATGACAATCCGGCGATTATCCTGTTCCTCTCATGATATAATTCCGCCTTACCGACACATCCGGGCGGACGCTCTGAAATTATCATACCGCATTTTAATATCTTTTCATATAAGTCTTGATTTTCACGCGGATACACCACATCAACGCCGCCCGCGAGAACCGCAACGGTGCGCTGCATAGCGTCAAGCGCGCCGCCGTGCGCCGCAGCGTCAAGACCGAGCGCCATGCCGCTTACCACAACGACTCCGGCTCCTGCAATATCATAGCACAGCTTACGCGCAAAATTCAAGCCGTATGCTGTGGCGTGCCTTGTGCCGACAACCGAAACACACAGATAATCGTTTAAGTTAAAATCCTCGCCCAGCATATATAAAAGCTGCGGCGGAACGTCTATGTTTTTCAGCAAATTCGGATATTCGGGATCGGAAATATGCGTAATCCTTATACCTCTTTCGCTGCATTGTTCGATGATTTCCGATGCCTCGCTAAAATCTCTGTTTTTTAATTCATTAAATCTGTAGCCCAATATTTTCCTTAACGCTTTCTCATCAACTCTGCCGCTGAAAATTTCCTCGGCTGTCCCAACCTTTGAAACACAGCTGTTAATCAGCTTCGGAGAATGTCCGCAAACACAATTGAGCCATAGGCGCTTTTTAAGCTCTGATTCTTCCACATAAACCACCTACCTGAAAACCGTATACATCAATATTCCGGCGGCAACAGCCGCGTTGAGGGATTCTACATTTCCCCTCATCGGTATCCTTATTTTTACATCCGAAACCTCCAAAAGCTCCTCGGAAGCTCCGTGAGCCTCGCTCCCTATAATCACAGCGCAGCGATCTCCGAATTTGTGTTCATAGAGATTTTCGCTGCCGCCGAGAGCGGAGGCGGCAATCTCAAACCCGTGTTTTTTTAATTCCAAAACATCACTTAAACAAGCATTTATAAAATCCATTCGGAATATAGACCCCATTGTTGAGCGAACCGCCTTGGGGTTATAAATATCCGCGCAGCCTTTCATCAAATATATCGCTTCAACCCCGGCAGCTTCGGCGGTTCTTATTATGGTTCCGATATTTCCAGGCTCCGACACTCCGTCGAGTATAAGCGCTCGGCTAATCTTATCCGCACGCACCGGCTTCGGAGCGGGGATTTCCACAAGGGCGGCTATGCCCTGTGGGGTTGCCGTATCGGATGCCGCACGAAAAAGCTTATCGCTGACAGTATATACCGAAAATCCCGCCGCGTCAAGTCTGCGGAGAAAAGAACTGTTGTTTTCGGCAAAGCTGTCGGCGGCAAAAATATATCTTATTCTATCCGCCGCGTACTCCGCCGCTTCCTGCGTTATACGTCTTCCTTCTGCGAGAAACACACCGTGCCTTTCTCTGCCCTTTTTGACCGCGGCAAGCGTCATAAGCCTAAGTTTTTTGTTGTCGGCGGAGGTGATTGTTTTAATCATAATTACTCCCTAATTCTATATATAGCAAAAGTTATACCCGAAATCCGAGTATAACTTTAAAATGACTATTTTACCTGCTCAACAAGCTTTGTAAACGCCTCCGGATCGGATATTGCAATCTCGGACAGCATCTTTCGGTTTATGTTTATGTTGTTCTTTTTTAGTCCGTCCATGAACCTGCTGTAGCTTATGCCATTTTGTCTCGCGGCAGCGTTTATACGGGCAATCCAAAGCTGTCTGAACTCTCTCTTCTTAGCCTTTCTGTCTCTGTATGCGTATGAAAGAGATTTCATAACCGCCTGATTGGCTGTTCTGTATAGCTTGCTCTTAGCGCCTCTGTATCCCTTAGCAAGCTTTAGGATTTTCTTACGTCTCGCACGGGTCTTAACCGCACCTTTTATTCTAGCCATAGTAATTTTCCTTTCCGATTTTCAAAATAATGTAGTTAGATAATAAACAAACCCGATCGGCTTATTTGTAAGGTATCATTCCCTTGATTGTAGCAGCGTTAGCCTTTGACAAATAACCCATCTTTCTGAGCTTTCTCTTTCTCTTTGTTGTCTTTTTGTTAAGAATATGACTTCTGTAAGCCTTGCCACGTTTTACCTTGCCGTTCTTTGTAATGTCGAAACGCTTAGCCGCGCCTCTGTGAGTTTTAATCTTAGGCATTGTTTTTTCTCCTTCCGTTTTTGTAAAGCCAAAATTAAAGCATATCATGCAAATAAATAACTATTTCTTTTTGGGTGTAATAAACATAGCCATGTTTCTGCCTTCCATCTTGAGCCCCTTGTCAACGTCGCCGTATTCTAAAGTACCATCTTTATACTTCATCAACATATCCCTGCCCAAGGATGAATGTGTGATTTCACGACCTCTGAACCTAACCGAGACTTTAACCTTATCACCGTTTTTAAGGAACTTAATTCCCGCTTTGAGCTTTGTGTTAAAATCGTGATCGTCAATGTTAGGACTGAGGCGAACCTCTTTGATCGCGACAACCTTTTGATTTTTGCGGTTTTCCTTTTCCTTCTTCGCAAGCTCAAACTTGTGCTTACCATAGTCCATAATCCTGCAAACCGGCGGCTTCGCCTGCGGCGCAATTTTTACCAAATCCAAATTCTTTTCATCCGCCAGCTTCATCGCCCGTGCGATAGGCACAATACCAAGCTGCTCACCGTCAGATCCAATCAGACGTACTTCCTTGTCTCTGATTTCGTCGTTAATCATCAAATTCTGCTTAGCTATACAAAACACCTCCCAAATAATTAAAAACTGCATAAAAAATGCGGGGCACAAAAGCACACCGCATACTCGAATATATCAATATAATATACCAATCAATATGCCCTTTCGCTTTTCGCTGAGGGGAGAAGCGGTACTTCTGCTTTATTTACCGTAAGTATATTACCACAATAAAATATTTGTGTCAAGAACTTTTTTTGAAAATAAAAAATAACTGTTATTTGCATAATTCTTACAGATTTTTCGCAAAAAACTTGTATAACCTTACCAAATTGTATAACCTTACCAAATTAAACAATATTAAACCCTGTACAATCTACCATACTAAACTCTGACGGCAGCTTCTGACTTTTCTTCCTCCTCAATAGGCAGATCCGGTTTTTCGGAAAGATTTTTGCGTGCGTTCGCAAGCATAAGCTTTAAGCGATTTTCCTGATTTACGCGACTTGCTCCGGCATCATAGTCGATCGCGACTATGTTTACATCGGGCTTTGCCTGCTTAATCGGCTTCATCATACCCTTGCCGCATATATGGTTTGGCAGACACCCGAACGGCTGCGTACATACTATGTTTTTACAGCCGGATTCGGCAAGCTCAAGCATCTCGGAGGTGAGGAGCCAGCCCTCGCCCATTTTTACCGCTGTGCTTATTATGCCATCGGCAATATGCGCAACCTTCTCAAACGGAGTCCAACCGCTGAATGTTCCGTCTTCTTCGATGATTTTACTGATGTCGTTCTTCTTTTTGCAAAGGAACCTATACGCAAAACGGAAAATCGGATAGGTAACAGCTTTTTTCCTGTAAATCTCATATTCCGCAATAAAATTATATACGCAATACAGACAAAAATCCAGCAGCCCGGGCACTACAACCTCCGCTCCCTCGCTTATCAGAAATCGCTCTAAATCATTATTGCCGAGGGGCGAAAATTTTACAAAAATCTCCCCTACGACACCTACCTTGACCTTTTTTGTCCTACGCATCGGAATTTTCGCAAAATCATTAACTATGACGCGATAGTTTTCTTTTATTTTTCGATAGCTGATACGCCTCGACTCACCAAGCTCATGCCCAAGCTTTTTTGTCCATTTTTCGGCAAGACTCTCCGCATCACCGGCGGCGATCTCATACGGTCTGACCTGATTTACAAGACTCATCAGCAAATCGCCGTACAGAACCGCATACACCATACTGTGAAGTGTTTTGATTGACAGCTTAAAGCCCGGATGCTTTTCAAGCCCTGCCAAGCTGAAAGAGATTACGGGTACATATTCCATACCCGCCTTTTTCAAAGCCTTTCTTATAAGCGATATGTAGTTTGAGGCACGGCATCCGCCTCCCGTTTGGAACATAATCAGCGCGGTCTTGTGCGGATCATATTTTCCCGAAAGCAGCGCCTGCATAAACTGACCTATAACAAGTATCGCGGGATAGCATGTGTCATTATGTGTATATTTAAGCCCCGTTTCCGCGATCTCCGGACCGCTTGTTTCCAGAAGCTCCATATTATAGCCGCAGGTCTCAAAAACGCTTATAAGCAGCTTAAAATGCATAGGCAGCATATTCGGCACAAGTATCTTATAATCCTTTTTCATTTCCTCTGTAAACGGTACAAAGCTCTTATCCTGCATTCTCCTTATTCCTTTCCTCTAAAGCGCCGATTAGGCTGCGAAGCCTTATTTTGACGGCGCCGAGATTTGTAATCTCATCTATTTTAATCTGTGTATAGTGCTTATGGCTTTCCTCAAGAATTGAGCGAACCTCATCTGTCGTTATCGCGTCAACACCGCAGCCGAACGAAACGAGCTGCACAAGTTCCGTATCATCATGCTCCGCGGCATATCTCGCGGCACGATAAAGCCTTGCGTGGAATGTCCACTGATCCAGAACCTTTACGTACTGAATAGGCGCAAGGTGGCACACACTGTCCTCGCTCACCACAACAAAGCCCAGTGACACTGCGAGCTTATCTATACCATGTCCGATTTCGGGATCAACGTGGTACGGTCTGCCGGCAAGTATCATAATGCGCTTTCCGTTAGCCCTCGCATAGGCGAGCGCCCTCTCCCCCTCGCGGCGCAGTTCGGTCTTGTAGTCATCATACGCTTTATAGCCCGCCTTTACGGCGCTGCGCAGTTCCGACTTTGTAATGGTTTCGTCCAAGTCGTGTATACACGGGTATAATGTCTTAACAAGCTCCTTTTGACTGTCTATGTTTAGATATGGATACAAGAAGTTTACAAATCTGAGTTCCTCCATATTTCCCTTAAGCAGCTCTGAATAGTACGCGACGATGGGGCAGTTATAATGATTGTCACCTGCGTGTTCGTCAACATTATATGTAATTACCGGATAGAACAGAACATCAAGCCCCTTTTCTATAAGTTCAATCATATGCCCATGCATTATTTTTGCCGGATAACACGCCGTATCCGACGGTATGGTAAACTGCCCCTTTTCATAGGTAGCGCGATTGGATTGAGCGGAAAAATGCACCTCAAAGCCCAGCTTGGTAAACAACGCATACCACAGCGGAGCCAGTTCATACATTGACAGAGCCATAGGTATTCCGATTTTACCGCGTTTTCCGTGTACAGGCTTTAAGCCTTCAAAAAAGGCGCGTTTCCACGCATGCAAATTCGGCAATTCTTCCGCATCCGTAATTCCCAAACCCTTTTGGCACTGATTTCCGGAAATAAACCTTTCCCCGTCCGAAAAAATATTTATCGTCAAGTGGCAATGATTTGCACAGCCCTTACATACAGCGGAATTAGATTTGTGGGTAAAATCATTCAGCTCCTGCCGGCTAAGCAAAGAGCTTTTTTTATAATTCATAACGCATAAGGCTGCTCCATACGCGCCCATAAGTCCCGCTATTGCCGGACGAATAACAGGCGCGCCGATTTCATTTTCAAACGCGCGCAGCACGGCATCGTTATAAAATGTACCGCCTTGAACAACAATACACTTGCCAAGCTCTTGCGGAGATGTCGCACGAATAACCTTATAAATAGCATTTTTAACAACACTGACCGAAAGTCCCGCAGATATATCCTCAACCGATGCACCATCCTTTTGGGACTGCTTTACGGAAGAATTCATAAATACAGTACAGCGTGAACCGAGATTAACCGGGGCTGTCGCGCTTAAACCCAAATGCGCAAAATCGGCAACATCGTATCCCATCGCTTTCGCAAATGTTTCAATAAACGAACCACAGCCCGAAGAGCAAGCTTCATTGAGCATAATACTGTCGATTGCACCGTTTCTTATACGGAAGCATTTTATATCTTGTCCGCCGATGTCAAGAATAAAATCAACATCGGGCTGAAAATACTTTGCGGCAGTATAGTGAGCGATAGTCTCAACAATACCCTTATCGGCATGAAATGCATGCTTTATCAAATCCTCGCCGTAACCCGTAACCGCGCTGCCGCAAATCGTAATACGATCACCGCACAAATCATATATATGGGAGAGCTGCTCCCTTACAAGTGAAATGGGGTTTCCTTTGTTGGAGCTGTAGTAGGAATAAAGTATAGACTTATCCTGAGCTATTACTACAAGCTTTGTGGTTGTACTCCCGCAATCTATACCCAGCCATGCGTTCCCGGAGTATGTATTAATATCGTTTAGCGGAACGGAAGCCCGCGCGTGACGCTCGCAAAACTCATCATAATCCGCCTTGCTTTCAAACAGTGCAGGCAGCCTGTTATTATTTTGCTTCTCAATATTTGTATTGCTTTCAAATTTCCTGATCAATTTCTCAAGCTTAATCGGCTCAGAGTTTTTTGCATACATCGCTGCGCCCATCGCAACGGCAAATAATCCATAGTCCGGGAAAATTGCCGTTTCAGGCGTAAGCTTTAAAGTCTCATAAAACCGTTTTTTAAGTCCCTGACAATAATACAGCGGACCACCCAAAAACATTATCTTGCCTTGAATTTTTCTTCCTTGAATAAGACCTGTAATCGTCTGATTAACAACAGCCTGAAAAATACTGGCTGCTATATCCTCCTTCTTTGCGCCTTGGTTCAGGAGCGGCTGTATATCGGTTTTGGCAAAAACTCCGCAGCGCGACGCAATAGGATAAATTCTTTCGGCTTTAAGGCTTGCGGCATCCATTTCGTCAACAGTCATATTCAGCAAAACCGCCATTTGGTCAATGAATGCACCCGTTCCGCCGGCGCAGCTTCCGTTCATACGCTCATCAACACCGCCGGCATAAAAAATCACCTTTGCATCCTCGCCGCCAAGCTCAATTACCGCTCCGGTATCGGGCGCAAGCTTATAAACAACCTCTCCTGTAGCATATACCTCCTGAATAAAGTCTATACCGGCAGCTTCAGCAACCCCCATACCAGCTGAGCCGGATACAGTAACAGATAATACATCAACATCGATTTCCCTTTGCATTTCACGCAGCATTTCAAGTGTCGTCTGACGGACGCGGGATAAATGTCTTTTATATCTTTGATATATAAAATGATCGCCGTCCATTAACACTAATTTAGTCGTAGTTGAGCCTATATCAATGCCAAGTGCTAAATTATTCCGCTTCAATCTAAATTCCTCCTGTAGGATATTACAAACTGTGATAATTATAACACACCGATTTCACAATGTCAATCCATGTCTCTTTTTTTGAGTTCAGGCAATATTTAAAAAAATATTGTCAAATTTCATTATATGTGATATACTGTGAAATAATGATATATTTGGGGGAATTCATTGTGAATATTTCAATTAAAACAAAGGTTACGGCTGCAATCATCGCAGCGATCTTACTGATTGCGGGCACAATTATCGCAATAACCCTGCCGCCAACAGGCGGTAATTCGGTAAACGCTCAAGAAAGCGATATAAGGCTCTATATTGAGGGTGAGGAGCTTATAACCTCTGTTCCGATAATACTCATAGACGGCACAGCGTTGGCTCCGTTCCGCGAGATTGCGGATAAGCTCGGTGCAGCTACCGAATGGGACGAAAATCAAGAAAAGATAACCTCATCACTGGATACGGTGACAGTCAGCTTTACTATAGGCAGCAATGAAATGATAAAATACGGTCAGCCCGTGGATATTGGCACCGAGGTCTGCTTCTACAATGACCGTGCCATGGTGCCAATACGCGCAATCGGTGATGCTTTCGGATATCCCGTCACATGGGACGAGGAAAGCAAAGCAATATTTTTAGGCACAGTATTAAACCTAAAAGCAAACCCAATGACCGATACAATCGTTACGGATGAGTACAGATACAATGAATTTCTTGGCTCTTACAACAGTGTAAATGTATTTTCAAACGGAACCGAAAATTTCGGAATGGAGCTGATTTCGGTAAGCGGCAACAGCTCATACGCGGAAGCAGTGGCAAATATATCGCGGAGTGTCCCCGATGCAAGGGTTTATAATATAATCGCGCCGAGTGCACAGGAGTTTTATGCTCCAAACAATAAACGCACCAACCAAACAGCGGGTATTACTCAAATATATGATGCGCTGCTGGAACGGGATGTGCCAAACCTTATTCCTGTCAATGTTGTTCAAACTCTGTCTGACCATGCCGCGGAAAAGATTTATTTTAATACCGACCATCACTGGACACAGCGCGGCGCGTACTATGCGTATCAGGAGTACTGCAGGGTAAATCATAACATTGATGAATTGGACCCTCTTGAAAGCTTTATCACACAAAACATTTACGGTTATAAAGGCTCGATGTATAGCTTCGCCTCAGGAACATACGGTCAGACACTGCTCGCTCAAAGCCATGATATGCTTCAATTGTTTTTCCCGAAAACAGAGTATGAGGGCGCGGCATACCGCGATCCATACATGAGTTCATACATAACGAGCATTCATGCGATTTATCCTTGGGCAAACAGTTACAGCTGTTTTCTCCAAGGAGATTACCCTCTTGAGGTGTTTAAAACCGACTTAAACAACGGCAAAAAGGTTTGTATTGTTAAGGAGTCCTTCGGCGATGCGTTCTCAGTATGGGCTCTCAATAATTATGAGGAGGTTTACGTCGTTGATTACAGAATGTTCGGAGGCGGAACCTACGGAGGCTTCGGCAGCAGCGGATATACATTCAACCTCAGAGAATTTTACGATTTTGTAAAATTTGATGATTTGATAATCATAAGCTATCCCGTTTCGGTCTCCGTAAACACACAGGTTGAACTGCTCTCAAAAATGGCTGATTAAATTTTAACAGGAGATGTAAAAATGGTTAACATAGGCAACGAATGGGACGAAATTCTCGGCGGTGAATTTCAAAAGGAATATTATTTAAAGCTGCGCGCATTTCTGGCACACGAATATAAAACAGGGACAATTTACCCCGATATGTATGATATTTTTAATGCTTTAAAGCTCACGTCATACAACGATGTAAAGGCAGTCATACTCGGACAGGATCCGTATCACGGACCAAATCAGGCTCATGGTCTGTGCTTTTCGGTTCTTCCGGGGATTACTCCGCCGCCGTCTCTCAAAAATATCTATAAGGAAATAGTTATGGAATATGGCACCATTCCGCCAAGCAGCGGTGATCTTACGCGCTGGGCAAAGCAGGGAGTTCTGCTTCTTAACACTGTTCTGACCGTAAGAGCGGGAATGGCAAACTCACACCGCGGAAAGGGTTGGGAAATCCTGACCGATAAAATAATTGAATGCTTAAATGCGCGTGAAACACCTATCGTATTTATGCTGTGGGGCGGAAACGCAAAGCAAAAGCAATCACTTATAACCAATCCTAATCACTTGATATTGACTGCCGCGCATCCCAGCCCTTTATCGGCACATAATGGATTTTTCGGCTGCGGACACTTCCGAAAATGCAATGAATTTTTGGTGGCAACCGGACGCACTCCCATTTTTTGGTGACATAAACATTAATTATATTAATATATATATATATATATTACGAGGTGACTAATTATGAATATCAAATTTAAAATCAAAAAAGTGTTAAAAACAGTGGCTATCATATCGGCATCTGTAATTTGTATAACATCCTTTTCTGCGTGCTCATTTTTAAACGCGCTAATACCGACACCTTCTCCCTCTGCGGAAACATCGGTTTCATCCTCACCCGAGGAGGCTATTATCGGTTCTTGGAAAATTGAATCATTTAGCGATAAGGACGGAAATGAAATATCGGTTGCCGATATAGATTTCTCCGGAACGCAATTTGCAAACATGTCAAGCATTATAAGTATGATATTAAAGCAGGGCGCCGTGCTTGAGTTTAAGAGTGACAAAACCGTTTCATTCTCCATGCTGAGCGGAAATTATGAGATTTCTGACGAAAGCCTTATACTGTCAATATCTCAAATATCCGATAGTATTTCATTGCCCTGCGAAATAAGCGGCAACGAAATGCACATAAACATAAACGGTTACATGATTAATCTGTCAAAGCAATAAAACGGCTGCATAAGCTTGAGTGAAATTAAGCGTTAAATATATAAACACGGGATTTTTGTGAACATCAATAAAATACGAAAAAGCGGCTATCAAACATGCTGATAACCGCTTTTTCAATATATAGTCATCGTTTTGCTATGGTTTGTCAATCAAAGGTCCTCCGATTCCTTATCGCCGATTATCCAGTAATCGCACTTGTCAAACCCTTCGGCGACTGTATGATGACGTATCAGCTTGCCGTGCAGCATTTCTACTGTGGTATGGTCTATCTTGCATAACATGGGCATAAGATCAAGATACCCGTGTTCCTTCGCGAAATCGGCAATAGGACAGCCGACAAGAGTCATAGCAAGACCTTTTTTATGATTATTCGGATTTATCTCAATGCCCCAAGTGTTATGCCATTTTCCGCCGCGATTTTTGTCCGCCTGCTTTTTGATTATTCCGACATATTTGTATACCAAAGCGGTAGTGATTTTGCCAATTTTGTTTAGATTTATAATTTTTCCTAAGAATTTGCGTCTGTCCATAAATACTTTGATGATTGCCATTTCCATTTCGTCAACGCTCAAATCCCGTCCGGTCGCCTCGTAATACGCGAACAGCA
>CAYTZR010000039.1:0-17052 GCA_964442605.1 uncultured Oscillospiraceae bacterium | reverse complement strand
CTTTGAATCCGCAAGCAGAGCTTGCTTATAGCTACCGAAGCTTGCATTGCCGCTCCTTGAGTGGCACAAAGACCCGGGCGGGGTGCCAAACCTTGTTTACTGCCTTAATCCTATTACTTCTTTATTAAAGGAAAACCGAAGCTTGCGTTGCCACTCCTTGAGTGGCACAAAGAAACGAGCGCAATCACTGATTTTATTCCCCTCTTTGGTTATACTTCATTTCATTCAATTCCTGACGGGTTATAAGCACCTGACGAGGTTTTGTACCCTCGTAGGGACCTATGATTTTTCTTTCCTCCATCTGATCTATAAGCTTTGCCGCCCTTTGGTAACCCATCTTGAATTTTCTCTGGAACATCGCGACCGATGCCTGTCCGTTTTCCAGCACCAGCTCTGCGGCCTCCAAAAACATATCGTCAACCTTTCCGTCTGAGCTGTCGCCGCCGTGCGACGCACCCTGCGTAACAGCATTCTCCAGCTCTGCGGCAACCCGCTCATGCTCCTTTTCAATATGCTCTATCACCTCTTCATCATATTCCGCCTCATACTGTCCTTTTATAAAGCTCACAAGAGACTCGATTTCATTGTCCGATACAAAATTTCCCTGAACGCGAAGCGGCTTCATGGAGCCTCTGGGCGCATAAAGCATATCACCTCTGCCGAGCAGCTTCTCCGCTCCCGCCGAGTCAATAATAGTGCGGCTGTCAATCTGAGATGATACGGCAAACGCTATTCTTGACGGAATGTTAGCTTTGATTACACCGGTGATAACATTGACAGAAGGTCTCTGAGTAGCAATAACCAAGTACATACCCGCCGCGCGCGCCAGAGCCGCAAGCCGGTTTATAGCTTCCTCTACCTCGCTCTTGGCAACATTCATAAGGTCGGCAAGCTCGTCTATAATGATTACTATCTCCGGCAGCTTTGCGTCAGGCTCCCCTTTCTCATCCATGAGCTTGTTATATCCGTCCAGACTTCTTACCTTGTTGTCCTTTAGCAGAGAATAGCGGTTCTGCATCTCGATTACCGCCCAGTTAAGCGCTCCCGCGGCATGCTTGGGGTCTGTCACAACCGGTATCAGCAGATGCGGAATACCGTTATAAACTCCAAGTTCAACCATCTTCGGGTCAATCATTATCATTTTGACCTCATTGGGCTTTGATTTATATAATATGCTCGTTATCAATGAATTAATGCACACCGATTTACCGGAGCCGGTTGCGCCCGCGATAAGTATATGCGGAAAGTCAGCAATATCAGCCACAACGCAGTTTCCGCTTATATCCTTGCCGAGTACGACCGTGGTTTTTGATTTACTGTTTTTAAATTCCGGCGTGTCCAAAACCTCTCGTATGGGAACCGAGGATGGCGACGTGTTGGGTATCTCGATACCTATCGCGGATTTACCGGGAATAGGAGCCTCTATTCTAACACCTTGGGCAGCAAGGCTCAAGGCAATATCATCAGACAGCCCCGTTATTTTCGACACCTTTACGCCAAACCCCGGCTGAAGCTCAAATCGAGTCACAGACGGACCTTGGGTTATGTTTATAATCTTAGCTTCAACCTTAAAGCTGCTTAAGGTGTCAAGCAGCTTGTTCGCCTTTTCCTCAAGCTCTCGCTTTATTTCCTCCTTAGTTTTTTTCTGCGGATTTGGCTTTGCCAATAAATCCAGAGACGGCATCTTATAATACACTATTTTAGGGGCTGACTTTTGCTCCTCTATCTCGGCGGCAATTTTGTCCTCCGGCGAGCTGTTTTCATCAAGCAGCATTTTACGTCCCTTTGTTACCGCTTCGTCAAGCGGAGTTCCGTTCTCCAATGCCTTTTTGGTCATCGGGTCAAGTCTGTCCTGCATTTTGGCTTCGCTCGGCGGTTCAAAATCATCGTCATCCTCAGGTAGAGAGCCGTCCTCGTTGGGAATATCGGTAAGCGCTCCGGTTTTCGCGGTATCCAAAAATTCAGGAACGGCAATGTCATCAAATGAGTCATCGGCGTCGGAGCCGATCTCGATTGTTCCGCCTTTTATTCCGTCAAGCTCAAACGGAAGGTCATCAAGACTAAATCTATGACGTGTTTCATCAGCCTCCACGGAGTTCTTTATTGCACGGCTCAAATCCTCGTCCTCTTCAATAACAAACCGCTGAGGCTTTACATCTGTTTCCGCTGTCACGGTATGCCGCCCTACAGGCTCCACCGGTATATCAATCGGAACGCTGTTTTCGGGTACCGCGACTTCGCTCTTTTTAGCCCTTTTGAGTTTCCTGCTTGCGCGCCTTTTTGACATGCGCTTAAATATTGAGTCCTTGCGGCGCACAGTATCCGCCGCGCTGAACATCGGATCAAGCTCAACCTCGCTTTCCACACGTTCCTTTATACTGCCGCTGCTTCTTTTAAAGAAGTTCACAATTTTGCGGAAAATACCTTCTATCGATATTCCTGTGAGAATTATAAACAGCACAAGAACTGCCGCGACAGCACATACCCATGACGCCATATAGCCGATCAACAATACCAGGGTCTTGCAAACAATACCGCCCAGAATACCTCCGCCCGTTCCGGCAACACCGTCTTCGTAAAGAGCGCGTATATTTGCAAATACACCGCCGTCTACAAACGATGTATCATTAACAATCATACCGTATAATACACCGGAGCAAAGCATAAGCCCCAGCAATATCCACCACTTGTATAGCATATTTTCGGACTTTTTGTTAAAAAAACAAATAATTCCCGCAATCAGGAAGTAAATAAAAAATACGGAAGATGCTGCTCCGAACAAGCCAAAGCAAACATTCTTTATAAATTTACCGACTATACCGGCGGTCGGCACCCAAAAAGCGCACGCCAAAATCGCCCCGAGCGCACAAAGCAAAATACCCTGTATCTCGCTTGAAAGTGTCTTTGTATGCGGCTGCTTTGACGCAGCGGCGGTCTTTGTCTTGGCGGTTGTACCGCCCGAGTTTTTTTGCGCGGTATTTTTTGCGGAGCTTTTTGTTCCTGTTTTGGATTTTGTTGTTTTTGTTGATTTTTTTGATCTGGTTGCAGCCATTTAAACTCCCCTTATATTTCAAATAAAGGCGTTATCTCGCCAAATAAATTATACCACAAAATACATGATTTGTATATTACGGTTTTATTTCATTTTTTATTTAGTTTTTTATTATTTGGTTTTTTATTTAGTTTTTATTTCATTTTTGTGTTGTGCGATATTTTTATAAAATTTTTTAAAAAACTATTGACAAACAGAAATTACGAATATATAATATAACAGTGTTATATAACACTGTTATACAGGAGGTCATCTATGAGCGAAACCGAAATAACAACACTCCAAAATATTAAATCAGCCGCAAAAAACGAATTTCTTAAGAAAGGCTTCCGCGGCGCTTCGCTTAGGAATATCGTCAAAACCGCAAATGTGACGACAGGCGCGTTTTACGGCTACTTTAACAGTAAGGATGAGTTGTTTGACGCTTTGGTAGGTGTGCAGGCAGAGCATATTATGTCGCTTTACAAAAACGCACAGAATATTTTTGCAAAGCTTCCGCCTGAGGAACAGCTGACGCATATGGGCGAGATTTCAAGCGATTGTATGGACGAAATTCTCGATTACGCCTATGATAACTTAGACGAGTGCAAATTAATTCTGTGCTGCTCTGAGGGTACGATTTATGAAAGCTTTATACATGACATGGTGGATATTGAAGTCGAGGCAACACACAAGTTTGCCGATGTTCTGAAATCACTGGGACGCACCGGACGTATACTAAATCCGCAGCTTGAGCATATGTTAATCAGCGGCATGCTCTCCGCGTTCTTTGAAATGATTATCCATGAAATGCCTAAAAATCAAGCCAAGCAAAATCTGCGAGACCTGCACATATTCTACACCGCGGGTTGGCAGAAAATCATGGGGTTTTAACGCCCTTTGATTTTTTAAATCAGAGTTAGTTAACGCTAACTAAAAAGGAGGTTATATTACTATATGAAAAAGCAATCCAATCTAAGCCGCTTGCTCGGATACGCGGGAGGATATAAATATCTGACTGTAACGTCGTGGGTTCTAAGTGCGCTTAGCTCTCTTATTTCGCTTATACCGCTTGTGTATATATGGCTTATAATCAAAGAGGTTTTGGAGACGGCTCCGAATTTCGGCGACGCGGAAAATCTAATAAGCTACGGATTATGGGCAGTGGCATTTGCGGCTCTGGCAATTCTGGTTTATGTAGGCGGGCTGATGTGTTCGCATTTAAGCGCGTTCAGGATTGCCGCCAACATCAGACGGGACTGCATAAGGCATATCGTGTCCCTTCCGCCCGTGGAAACGGATAAATTCGGCAGCGGAAAGCTTAGGAAAATTGTGAATGAAACCGGCGCTTCGGTTGAAACATATCTGGCGCACCGGCTGCCCGACAAGGCGGGGGCGATAGCAACGCCAATCGGGCTTTTGGCTATGCTGTTTGCTTTTGACCTGAGGCTTGGAATTTTAAGCTTGCTTCCCGTTGTGCTTGCATTTTTGATAATGATGAGCATGACCGGTTCCAAATTAGCCGAAAAAATGAAGGAATATCAAAATTCGCTTGATGATATGACCAACGAGGCGGTCGAATATGTAAGAGGAATACCTGTTGTAAAGGCATTTGGACAGACGGTGTTCTCATTTAAACGTTTTAAGGCATCGATTGACAACTACGAAAAATGGGTTATATCTTACACAAAGGATCTAAGACTGCCCATGATGTTTTATACGGTAGCTGTAAACAGCGTATTCGCTTTCCTGATTGCCGGCGGTCTGTATTTCACAAGGGATAATATCAGCTCGGAATTTTTGCTGAATTTGATTTACTATATTATTATTACGCCTGTTATTTCCGTCACTCTGACGAAGGTTATGTACCTAAGCGAAGACTCTATGATTGTAAAAGACGCGCTTGCACGTATGGACAGCGTGCTTGACATAGAGCCGCTTCCCGAAAAAACAAATCCTGTGTTTCCCGAGGATTTCAGTATTGAAATAAAAAACGCAGTGTTCAGCTATGACGGCAAGACTAACGCGCTTGACGGAATATCCGTAAATATTAAACCGGGCGGTTCCGTTGCTTTAGTGGGTCCCTCCGGCGGAGGAAAAACGACTCTCGCGTGCGCGACAGCAAGATTTTTTGACCTAAACAACGGAAGCATTAAAATCGGAGGGGTTGACATAAGAGATTTTCCGAAAAAACAGCTTAACAACACTGTCGCGTTTGTATTTCAAAACAGCAGACTGCTTAAAGCCTCCGTGCTTGAAAACGTGCGTATGTCAAAGCCGGAAGCAACAAGACAAGAGGTTATGGACGCTCTGTCTGCCGCACAGTGCGATGATATAATCAAGAAGCTGCCAAAGGGTATAGATACGATTATCGGCGCTGACGGAGTATACCTATCGGGCGGAGAACAGCAGCGTATTGCCATTGCCCGCATCATGCTAAAGGATGCGCCAATAGTAATTCTTGATGAAGCGACAGCCTTTGCCGATCCTGATAACGAGGCGGCAGTGCAAAAAGCGTTTTCGATACTCATGAAAAACAAGACTGTTATTATGATTGCCCATAGACTTTCCACAGTTGTCAATACCGACAGGATATTCGTCCTGAAAGACGGAATAATCGCGGAGAGCGGTTCGCATAATGAGCTTATTGAAAAACACGGCTTATACAGTAAAATGTGGGATAACTACCAAAAATCCGTTATGTGGAAAGTGGGGAAGGAGGAAACAGCATGATTAAAAAGCTGCAAAAAAGATTTGCTCTGTCGGAGCAGGGAGCAAAGGATTTAATAAAAGGCTGCTTTGGTTGTGTAATTCAAAATCTGACCCTTATGTTTCCTGTAGGTCTGCTGTATAGGCTTGTGACAGAGTTGATGAACGGTACCATATCAAAATCAAGTATTCCGTTTTATGTTGTCGGCTGCCTGCTTTGTTTGACTTTGATATTTATCGCCGCGTTAATACAATATAACACCACATACTTAGCGACATATACAGAGAGCAGAGTTCGGAGAATTGCAATAGCTGAAAAGCTTAGAAAGCTGCCGCTATCATTTTTCGGGAAAAAGGATTTGGCTGACCTGACAAGCGCCATCATGAACGACTGCACCTTTCTTGAGACATCATTTTCGCACTACATACCCGAGCTTATCGGATCGATTATATCCACAACGCTGATTGCGGTTTGCCTGCTGTTTATTGATTGGCGCATGGCGCTGTCCGCGCTCTGGGTTCTGCCTGTTGCCTTTGCGATTGCGGGTTCTTCAAGAAGCTTTAAGCTAAAGCTGGACAAAAAGCAGATGGACACAAAAATAGCGTGTGCCGATGGTATTCAGGAGTGCATAGAGGCGGTCAGGGATCTTCAATCCAACAACGCGGACGAAGCATATTTAAAAGAGCTTGATTTAAAAATAAAAGCCGTTGAACGCCGCTCGATAATAACTGAATTAGGTACCGCCGTGTTTGCGGTTACCGCACAGCTGGTTTTAAAGCTTGGTATCGCGACTGTTTCCCTGACAGGGGCTGTACTGTTAAATCATGGGAGCCTGAGCGTATTAGTATTCTTTATGTTTCTGCTGATTGCGTCACGCCTGTATGATCCGCTGCTGACTTCACTCAACAATTTAATGGCTGTAATTTCGACACATACCAATATTAACAGAATGAACGAGATATTATACCATGAGGTGCAGGACGGAAGTGAAAATCTTAAAACAGACGGCTATGACATATTATTTGATAATGTGGGATTTTCATATAACAAAGACGAAGCCGTGCTCACAAATGTAAGCTTTACGGCAAAGCAGGGCGATGTAACCGCTCTGGTAGGTCCCTCCGGCGGAGGAAAAACGACAGTTTCAAGGCTTGCCGCAAGATTTTGGGACGCGAACACGGGCAGAATAACCGTTGGCGGCGCTGACGTCAAAACTATAGATCCGGAAACCCTGCTGTCCGTTTATTCAATAGTATTTCAAGATGTAACGCTGTTTAACAACACAATAGCCGAAAATATCCGTATAGGAAAGAGAGACGCGACAGATGAGGAGGTTATGAGAGCAGCACATTTGGCAAATTGTGACGAATTCGCGCAAAAGCTGCCAAACGGCTATGACACTCTCATCGGTGAAAACGGTTGTGAGCTTTCAGGCGGCGAAAGACAGCGAGTATCCATAGCAAGGGCATTTTTAAAGGACGCGCCGATAATACTGCTTGACGAAGCGACAGCCTCCCTTGATGTAGAAAACGAAACACTGATACAATCGGCGCTTTCAAGACTTATAAAAGACAAGACTGTTCTGGTAATCGCGCATCGTATGAGAACAGTTTCGGGCGCGGACAAAATAGTAGTCATATCGGGCGGCACAGCGGCAGAGCAAGGAACACCGCAAGAGCTGATGCGTCTGGGTGGAATATTCAGTCATATGGTAAAAGCGCAGCAAGGCTGAAACAGCCGCGTACCTGAAAAGGAGCCGGAATTAATTTCCGACTCCTTTTTAACTTTCATACTATCCGAATTTTATTATCTGTCTTTTCTGCGCAGGAACACAGGAACGTCAATACCGTCATCCTCGCCGACCTTGCTGAACAGGTTCGTGGACGGTGCGGGGTTATATGAGTTCTGCTGCGTAAAGCTCGGCTGAGCGGGCTGCTGCGCACTGTATGACGGAGCCTGCTGCTGAGGCTGAGCATTAAAATTACCCATTCCGTTTAAAAAGCTTGAGAACGGATTAGACTCCTCCTGAGCCTTTTCGTCCTGACCGGGTACATTGCCCTTAAAGCCTGTGGCTATAACTGTAATAGCGATTTCATCGCCCATGCCTTCATCAATAATAGCGCCGATTATGATGTTTGCGTCTGAATCGGCAGCTTCCTCAACCAGCTCTGCTGCCGTCTTAACCTCAAGAATACCAAGATCGGGACCGCCTGTAACGTTGAGTATAACACCCTTCGCGCCCTCGATTGTTGTCTCAAGCAAAGGACTATGTATGGCCTTCTTTGCAGCTTCCTCAGCTCTGTTTTCGCCCGTAGCTCTGCCGATACCCATATGCGCAAAGCCTGTATCCTTCATGATAGTCTTTATGTCGGCGAAATCAAGACTGATAAGACCGGGTCTTGAAATCAAATCGGAAATACCCTGAACACCCTGCCTTAAAATATCATCAGCCATCTTAAACGACTCCGTAAGCGGAGTTCTGTTTTCGGCAATTTCAAGGAGCTTATCGTTCGGAATTACAACCAAGGTATCAACAGCTCCCATAAGGTTTGTGATACCTATATCACTGTTGCGCTGTCTTGTCTTACCCTCAAACCAGAACGGCTTTGTAACGATACCAACAGTAAGAATACCTTCCTCCTTCGCAATTCTCGCGACTATCGGAGCCGCACCGGTACCTGTTCCTCCGCCCATACCGGCAGTAACAAACACCATATCCGCTCCCTGAACAGCCTTCTTGATATCCTCAACACTTTCCTCGGCGGCCTTTTGACCAACCTCGGGAACAGCGCCCGCGCCAAGACCCTTTGTAACCTTTTCGCCTATCTGAATTTTTTGCGATGCCTGCGATAAGGTTAAATCCTGCTTGTCTGTGTTTATAGCTATAAACTCAACACACTTAACCTCAGCGGCAATCATTCTGTTTACGGCGTTATTACCGCCGCCGCCGACTCCGATAACCTTTATCTTTGCCGGGTTTACAGCTTCTGTATCAAACTGGAACACTTTATTTCCTCCTCTGCAAATACGAACTCACAATTATCTATTCTTATAGTTATATATTATACCACTAAAATTAAATTTGTAAATAGAAAATCTCAAAGTTTATAAAAAAATATTACGTTGTTGTAACAAAAGTAATAAAAAACATAAAATCACGATAACGTAATTGTAGAACTTTAACATACCGATATTGATTATCTTTTCGGGATATTGCCATAAACGGGAGTTTAAGCTCCTGACCTCCGTATGCAAACTCCTGTGTCAATTTCTGTTTTGCATCTTGCATTACCCGCCTTAAAATGATATAATTATGATATAATTATTACGTTATTACATTGACTTATCATTGACTTGTCATTAAGGAAGTGGCGGATATTACTGTTAAATTTATAACTCTTGGCTGTAAGACCAATATATATGAAAGCGAAGCCATGGCAGAGCTTTTTAAAGAAAAGGGCTACGAGGTTATTTCGAATGATGATACGCCGGCGGATATATGCGTGATTAACACCTGCACCGTTACGGGGATCGGGGCTAAAAAGTCGCGTCAACAGATAAGGCGCGCAAAACGCCTTAATCCGAACGCGGTTATCGCGGTAACCGGCTGCTTTGCCCAAACAGAGCCTGACGCGGTTAAAGAAATCGGCGCGGATATAATAATCGGCAGCAGCGGAAAAAGCAGGATTGCGGAACTGTCCGAAGCCGCTCTCAGCGGCAGGCGTATCGGTATTGTTGGAGATATTCTGTCGGAGCATGAGTATGAGGAGCTGCCCATAACGCGGACACAGAGCCGAATACGCGCCAACATAAAAATCGAGGACGGCTGTGACAACTTTTGTACCTACTGCGTAATTCCTTACGCAAGGGGCCCCGTTCGCTCCCGTGATATAAAAAACATTATCGCGGAGGCAACGACTCTCGCGGAGCACGGCTACACCGAAATAGTGCTGACCGGAATTCACATAGGCTCCTACGGCAAGGATATAGGCTACAGACACACGCTTATGGACGTTATCGAGGCTCTTGACGAAATAGACGGGATTGAGCGTATACGTCTCGGCTCAATCGAACCGGTGATAATCACGGAGGATTTTGTAAGCCGTGCGGCAAAGCTGAAACACCTTTGCCCGCAGTTTCACCTATCGCTCCAAAGCGGCAGCGAAGCGACGCTAAAGCGTATGAACCGTCATTACACCCCAAGCGAATACCGTTCAGCAATCAATATGCTGCGCGGGAGCATTGCCGATGCTTCAATCACAACCGACCTTATGGTGGGATTTTCGGGCGAAACGAATGCGGAATTTGATGAGTCATACGAGTTTTGCAAATCAATCGGCTTTATGCAGATGCATATTTTCAAATATTCGGTTCGGCGCGGCACATACGCTGAAACTCTGGACGGCAGAGTCGATGAACGCACAAAAGAGCTGCGAAGCCGAAAAATGCTGGAGCTTGGCGAGTATATGAAACGCGAATTTTACGAAAGCTATTACGGGAAGCCGATTAAGGTTCTTTTGGAACAGCAAAATGAAAACGGTTTTTATCACGGGACAACGCCCAACTATATGAACATATTGGTAAAAGCCGAGTCGGGCATGGAAGGCAAAGCAATAATCGCCGTTCCCGAAAAATATGAGAACGGATTTCTATACGCAAATCGGAAAGGGGAATAACCATGAAAGACGGATTTATAAAGGTTGCCGCCGCGACACCTAAAATAAAAGTGGGTGACACAAGCTTTAATACCGCCCAAATCATCGGCACCATAAAGGAGGCGGCGGGCAGAAAAGCGAAGCTTATAGTTCTGCCGGAATTATGTATTACCGCCTACACCTGCGGCGACCTTTTTTTGCAGGACGCTCTTATACGAAACAGTATCAATTCGGTTTTCAGAATTGCGGAGGAAACCAAAGAGCTTGACATACTTATCGCGGCGGGAACCCCATTGCCGCTCGGCGGAAGCCTTTACAACACGGCAGCCGTAATAAAAGACGGAGAGGTTCTGGGCTTTGTAACCAAGACTCATATTCCGAACTATTCTGAATTTTACGAAGCAAGGCACTTCGCCTCGCTCAAGGAAAACACCACCGTAACGCTGAGAGGCAAGGAGTACCCCGTGGGGCCGAAGCTGATTTTTTGCGCTGAAAATATGCCGGAGTTTAAAGTCGGCGTTGAAATCTGTGAGGACGTTTGGGTAACCGATCCGCCCTCCGGTCTGCTTGCGGAAAACGGCGCGACAATCATCCTTAATCTCTCCGCCGGCGATGAAATAATAGCAAAGCCCGAATACCGGCGCAGTCTGATCTCGTCACAGTCCGCCAGGGCAATATGCGGCTACGTATACGCCTCTGCAGGGGACGGGGAATCCACGACCGACATGGTGTTTTCGGGTCACAACATGATATATGAATGCGGAACAATGCTTAATCAGTCAAAGCTTTTCGAAAACGGAATAATATACTCAGATATTGACGTAAACCGCGTTTTATCGGACAGACGCAAAATGACAACATTTGAAAACAGATTTGACGGCTATACAGAAGTAAGCTTCAAAACAGAAGTCGCGGAAACGGAGCTTGAACGCGCATTCGACCCGTATCCGTTCGTGCCTCGCAATAAATCAAAGCTTAAGGAGCGCTGCGAGCTTATTTTTACTATGCAGGCAAAGGGGCTTAAAAAGCGTCTTGAGCATATCGGCTGCAAATCGGTCACCATAGGAATTTCGGGCGGTCTGGACAGCACGCTTGCGCTGCTTGTCGCCGTGCGTTCCTTTGAAATGCTGGAGCTTCCCGCAGGCGGCATTAACGCCGTCACCATGCCTTGCTTCGGCACAACCGACCGCACCTACAACAATGCCAAAAAATTGGTTGAGTGCGTAGGCGCAACGCTTGTCGAAATCCCGATAAACGATGCCGTAATCCTCCATATGGAGGATATAGGCGCGGATGTCAACAACTTCAACGTCACCTACGAGAACTCTCAGGCACGGGAGCGCACACAGGTTCTAATGGACTATGCCGGCGAGACAGGCGGCATTGTTGTGGGAACGGGCGATTTAAGCGAGCTTGCGCTGGGCTGGGCAACCTACAACGGCGATCATATGTCAATGTACGGCGTGAACTGCTCCGTACCCAAAACTCTGGTGCGCTATCTGGTTAGCTATGTTGCGGATATAAGCGGCGATAAGCTGCGCGACACACTGATGGATATTTTGGACACGCCGGTCAGTCCGGAGCTTCTGCCGCCAAAGGACGGAAACATATCGCAGGAAACCGAAAGCTTAGTCGGTCCATACGCGCTGCACGACTTCTTTTTATATAACTTCCTGAGGTTCGGGTTCAGCAAGGACAAGATATTCAGAATGGCAAAATCGGCATTCAGCGGCGAATACGACTCCGAGACTATATCAAAGTGGCTGGACACGTTCTACAAGCGCTTTTATCAAAACCAGTTTAAACGCTCCTGCATACCCGACGGTCCGAAGGTAGGCTCCGTCACTCTGTCTCCCAGAGGCGATTGGCGTATGCCCAGCGACAGTGAAATTATTCTTTAGAGATAATAAAATTATTCAAAAAATTCAGTTTGAAGATTATTTAGAGATTATTTGGAAATTATTTGGAGATTATTATGAAGCTTAAAGCAATTACCATCACCGCGTTAATTCTGAGCCTTGCGCTCTGTACCGCCGTATACGGCGAAGAAATTTCCGTCTGCGTTGACGGACAGCTTATTGAGTTTGCCGCCGCCCCCTATATCGAAAACGACCGTACAATGGTTCCCATGCGGAGGATATTTGAGGAGCTGGGCGCGGTTGTGGAATGGGACGACGCCGAGCAGAGTGTCACGGCAAGCGCGGGCGGCTCAGTCGCGGCGCTGACAATCGGTCTTGATACCATGTACGTAAACGGTTCCGCCGTTCCGCTGGACGCTGTGCCGACGCTTATTGACGATACAACCTTCGTCCCTCTGCGAGCGGTCTCTGAGGCTCTCGGCTGTACTGTCGAATGGAACGACGGCGAAAGCCGCGTTTATATAACACGCGGCGGCGAGGCTACATACAGCGGTTATTCGGGAGTACCGAATTTCGGGACGCTGATGAACATAGCCCCCGTCTCCGTGCTTGAGGACGGAACCGTGTACAGCTATGAAAACGTACCGCCCGAGGACGCGGAGGAGTATAAAAAAATAATGACGGACGCGGGCTTTACGTCAGTCGACGCGGTGGAATACACAATATACACAAAGGGCAGCGTTTCGGTACTGGCAGGATATTTCGGCGGCCTGTTCAGAATTGTATTATGCAATTATTGAAAAAAGTATTGGACAATTTATGAATATTTCATTAAAAATCGGTTGTGTTTATTGACAATTATACCGTATATGGTATAATAGTTATGTCGGATTATGTCGAATTAGTGTATTCACGGATTATTATTTATTATATAGAAGTCGGAGAAACAAATATGACAAACAGATACAGAATATGCGCGGTAATTATCGCGATAATCACTGTGGTTATTTCCACCTACGGCGGAGTTCTTGCGTCTCAGAAGCTGGACAGCTTTTCGTTCGGCAGCCTTGCAGATTATGAGTCGCTTGACACTGTTGACAGCAACGTGGGCATGGTAAATGTTTTGATTATCGGCGTTGACGAGGGCGAAAACCGCAGCGATACCATAATGCTCGCGTCTCTTGACGGGTACTCAAACAGAGTAAACATTCTTTCCATACCGCGTGACACTATGGTCACCATAAACGGTACCACCCAGAAGATAAACGCGGCTATGGCAATCAGCGCTTTATCAAAATCCGATGATAGCGATGATGCGGACAATACATCGGATGATAGAAATGATGCGGATGATAGAGAAGATACGGATGACACTTCGGGTGATAGAGAAGACAGAGATAACGGCGACGATGAAGGCGACGGAGATGAGGAAGAAGCCGGCATCGCGAACGGAAGCGAGGACGCTCTCATAAATATGATCAAGAGCCTGACGGGTCTGCCTATTCACTATTTTGTGACCGTGAACTTTAACGCTTTTATAGAGCTTATCGATGCTGTTGACGGCGTGGACTTTGACGTACCCTACGATATGGATTATGACGATCCGGTTCAGGATTTGCACATACACCTGACGGCGGGGGAGCAGCACCTTGACGGGCAGCTCGCTCACGATTTCGTGCGTTATCGCCATAATAACGACGGCTCCGCGCCGGGCGAATATGTGATGGGCGATGAGGGCAGAATACACTGGCAGCAGGAGTTTATTAAGGAGCTTATAAATCAAAAGCTGAACGCCTACTACCTTTCGAAAATAGGTGACATCTACGATGTGTTTAAGGATAACGTCAAGACGAATTTGACATTTGCGGATGTTTTGAAAAATCTAAACGCTCTTTCGAAAATCAGCGTTGAAGACATTAACGCCTACCAGCTTCCGGGTGAGTCGGAGTATACCAATGATTTATGGTATTATGTACAGGATCGAGAAGCGACGGCGGAGCTTATATCAAATGTTTTCAGACCGCAGTCTCGAGAGGAGTGGGAGGCGTATCTCGCGGAGCAGGAGAGCGAGGACGCTGAATAAATCGGATTTTTGGGGGCGTAAAACCGCCCCTGTTTTTTTGTAATATTTTTTTAATTAAACGGGAGAGATATAATGTTTAAGGCGGCTTTAAGAGGGGTTTTGTGCGGTATTTTTACCGCCGTGTATTTATGCTTTATATTGATGCTTACATACTTTAATTTAAGCGGCGGGGTTACAAGCCTGATTTGTGAATTTGTACTTCCTATCGGCTTTGTCGTTATAATTATATGCTGCCTGCACAAGGAGCGAATATCAAAGTTTTTAGTTTCCGCGATATTTTTTGCAGCCGCCATGTGCGTATCGGTTTACGCCGCGCGTTGTTATAATCTGCTTGGTCATATTTACAGATTTTTTTACGGTTATTTTCCGAACTCGGCGATAAGTGAGCGGCAATTGATTTTATTTGCGGCTTCCGCGATTGCGGCGGCGCTCGGGTTGCTTGTTTCGTTTATAATAAGCGCGGTAAACTCCGTGAGGGTAAAAAAGCTGATTGACAGCCTTGAGGTCACGAAGTGACATTTGGGTGCAGAAGCGCTCTGCTTTTGCCCCTTTTCTGCCGCTTCTTAAGCGGCATTGCAAGCTTCGGTAGCTATAAGCAAGCTCTGCTTGCGGATTCAAAGCTACCTTTCAAAATTGCTTTGCAATTTTGACCAAGAGCTTCCTTAAAAGAACGCAGTGAACACGTGAGGCGCGCAGGCGACTGCCCTGTAGGGGCAAGATATAATTAGTGAATAGACTTATACTTTTATTTGTTCCAATCCCATTTAGTTTTTCTTAAAGGACTACTTTTTCCGTGCCTAGCCCAGCATACATCACTACGTCAATGGTTTGTGACCTCGTTTATGCGATAAAACGGACTACTTTATAAGCCACACACCTTGACAGGTGTGGTCACTTTCGCTCGCCAGACCCGAGCGGGGCAAAAAATTTTTTAAAGAAATAGAAATGGAGAAAACATATAAAAATCAAAAAAACTATTGAAATAGCAAAAAATATGTGATAAAATGTCATACAGCGGAAAAATCCGTTACACAGATTTATATCTGTGCGGAAAAAGGCAAGAACACTCTTAACGGTGGTTTCACCGGCGGTTTCGTCGGAGCTAGCTTTGCTTGCTCCGATTTTTGTAACCAAAAATCAATCGCCCGCGCCGCTGCTCCTCCTCTCACAAAAAATCACTGATTTTTTGTGAAAAGGAACGTCCGTCCGTAAAAGCGCAGCGTTTTCTGAAAGAAAATGCGAAGCAAATAGGACGAGACGTGACGCGTTTATGAAAATTAAGCATCGTACATATGGTAAAAAAGCTGCTTGTTGCGGCTTCGGTAGTTATCATACTAATGATAGCTTTTACCTTGAAAGTACAATAGCCGCCCTCGCCCGGCGGCTATTGTAAAAGTCGTAAATCATAGGGCATAACCGTTTGAGGTCTTGCCTCTTCTGTTTACATTGTACTATATTTTTTTAAAGTTGTCAACAGTTTGACGGCTTTTTATTTGTAAAATTTTTGTAACTTTAACGATTTTGCAAAGTTTTGCGTCGCGCTCGGGTCTGGCGAGCGCAACCGGGCTAGGCTTGAGCGGACTAAGCGGATACGCTTAAATTAATTGGAATTTGGAATAAATAAAAGCACTTAATAAATCCTAATCCCGCTTACTTTTTTCTAAAGGACTACTTTTCCGTGCCAGACCCAGTTCCGCCCGCCGAACCCGGGCGGGCAAAAAATATTTCTGGTTTGTGACATCGTTTATCTGATAAAATGGACTACTTTATAAGGCACACACCTTGACAGGTGTGGTCACTCCCGCTCGCCGGACCCGGGCGGGGCAAAATTTTTTAAAGAAATAGAAATGGAGAAGACATATAAAAATCAAAAAAAACTATTGAAATAGCAAAAAATATGTGATAAAATGTCATACAGCGGAAAAATCCGTTACACAGATTTATATCTGTGCGGAAAAAGGCAAGAACACTCTTAACGGTGGTTTCACCGGCGGTTTCGTCGGAGCTAGCTTTGCTTGCTCCGATTTTTGTAACCAAAAATCAATCGCCCGCGCCGCTGCTCCTCCTCTCACAAAAAATCACTGATTTTTTGTGAAAAGGAACGTCCGTCCGTAAAAGCGCAGCGTTTTCTGAAAGAAAATGCGAAGCAAATAGGACGAGACGTGACGCGTTTATGAAAATTAGACATTTTGCTACATATGGCAAAAAAATTACTTCGAGCTATACTCAAAGTAATTGTAGAAGTTATCATAATTTTGATATTTATGATAATTTTTGCTATTAAAGCCCAGTAACCGCCTCTGCCAAGACGGTTACTCAAAGTAATCTTTTTATGGCATAACCGTTTGAGGTCTTGCCTTTTCTGTTTATATTGTACTATATTTTTTTAAAGTTGTCAACAGTTTGACGGCTTTTTATTTGTAAAATTTTTGTAACTTTAACGATTTTGCAAAGTTTTGCGTCGCGCTCGGGTCTGGCGAGCGCTAAGCAAAAGCTTTGCGGCGCGCGGCGGAGCAGGGCGCGCGGCGGAGCAGGTGCGTGCCGGAGCTGAGCGCCGGTATGCAAAAAAGAGACCGCCGAGGCGATCTCTTTTTTTGTGCTTGTTTGATTATTCAGCCGGTGTGAACGTTATCGTTCCGAATACAGCCTTTGATCCAGATACATATACATAATAGTCTGTTCCGGCTTCTGCCGTAAACTCATAATCATATGCT
>CAYTZR010000038.1:0-17160 GCA_964442605.1 uncultured Oscillospiraceae bacterium | reverse complement strand
CAAAATTGCAAAGCAATTAATCAAGGAAGCTCTTGGTCAAAATTGCTTTGCAATTAATCAAGGAAGCTCTTGGTCAAAATTGCTTTGCAATTTTGAAAGGTAGCTTTGAATCCGCAAGCGAAGCTTGCTTATTGTTCAAGGTAGCTTTGAATCCGCAAGCGAAGCTTGCATTGCCGCCAAAGTGGCGGCACCCCGCTCGGGTCTGGCGAGCGGAACCGGGTCCGGCACGGAAGCAGTAAGCGGCTACGCTTAAAGTAAATGGAATTAAGATGCTTGCAAAGCCTTCATCAAAATACATTATTTGTGTTTTGTCCACAGTCTAAAGACCGCCCGAGGGCGGCCTTTATTGGGAAGAAATCTAATTGTTTATATATTAATTAAAACAATAGCTGATTAATTAGCGGTATATATAACGCTGTACAGGTTAAGTCCGCTTGCTTTTGAATAGATATACACCGGTGCGCCTGCCGCGACGTCAAACGTGGCAACTATCGGATCGCCAACCACAACCTCTTGTGTTTGCTCATTTCCGTTCTGGCTTACGCCGAGAGTCCTCGCGTCTCCGGAGGAGGACGCGTGCGCTACAACAATCGAAACGGTGCCTGCTTTCGCGGGATTAAACGCAACATACTGTTTTTCCGCGCTTCCCGCTCCGCCGAGCTTCAATCTGCCTGTATACTTAACATCATTAACCGTCTTGTTGCTCGAATCAACAGATATATCCTTGCTTGACGCGTCAATATAAAGATTATCATACACAACTTTTTGACCTTCCGATATTGTCAGCGTCAACTTTCCATCGGTACTCGTGGTTGGCGTGCCGAGAGATTCCATCGCGGCCGCTTCAAACGTCCACGTTTGTGACTCTGACACCGGGTTCATTGAGTCATCAGGCTCCGTTGTAGGCTCCGTTGTAGGCTCCGTTGAGGGAGCTGTTGTAGGCTCCGTTGTAGGCGCTGTTGTCGGCTCGCTTGTTCCGGAGCCGGAGTACGCCGCCGCAAGCGGCTCAATAACGCTCGTGTCATTCCACAAATATACCTTAAACGTCTCGCCTGACTTAACCGCAAGCGGTACATTATACGTTCCCGAGCCGTTAATATCATCGGAATAGATAACCGCGTTCGTCAAAACGCCAAGCTTATATGAAGCCGCAATCAGCTTCGCGGTCGGCGCTGTGCCCGAACCATTATACGCTATCGCGACATCAATCCCGTTGTCCGTTGAAGTCGCTGACGTAATCGAGTAATCATACACTGCGGGATTTTTCGTGGGTTCCGGTGTGGGAACTTCACCCGTTGCTTCATACTTTATCGCATAAAATCCCGTGTTCGAGCTTGCGTAAATCTTAACCTCCGTACCCGCTGTTATATTCATTGTAAGAACGGGAGACCCTGTTCCGTCATCGGTTGTGAGCAAATCAAGAGTTGAGTTTTCGGTTCCCTGCTGAACGGTAAGAACCGAATCCTTGCCCGCCGTAGTCGAACCGCACCTTGCGTATACGGTCACAATACCGTCTGCTACGGGAGTGAACTTAAACACCTTATCGCTTGCGCTGCCTGCGCCGCCGCTCTTTATCTGCCATGTACCCTTAAAGCCGTCGGCAAATGTCTTAGACGATGACTGATACTGAGCTTCAAGAGTACTTGAGGTCTTAAACGTCAGTCCGCCGAAATTTTCCGCTGTGATTGAACTGCTTGTTATGTTATAGCGGTTCGCCGTATCGGATGCCGGGAAATACTGAGTATCCGGATGAGTTGTATCGTTCTCCGTCACTGTAAACGGCGCTTCGCCGAAATTCCATGTAGTCGGATATGCCTGAGGCTCCGGTGTGGCTGTCGGCGCCGGTGTTGCCGTCGGAAGACTCGGGTCGGCAGTCGGTCCCTCTGTGGGCTTTGTCGTAGGCAAAGCTCCGCCGGTAGCCGGATAGCTGTTATTGGATGTATACGTTGCTACAAGAGTCGTTTTATAATTCTGAAGCATCGTTCCAAGGACGGTATTACGGTCATAAAGCGAATCATCAACCGCGTCGTCAAATTCATAGTTAAAGTCGCCGCCCTCTATTCTGCCGGCGTACTTTTCAACATTTGATACAACACTTTCAACCGCCGTCGGCGTGTATGAATACATTGATGCGGCTGTATCAAAGTTATTGTATGTTGTACCGCCCTTCTTTGTCGTGTATGTTTCGGGAACCTTTTCATCTCTTGTGTCCGCGATATACGCGTCAAACTCTATCGGGTCATCCTTCGCGTTCAAAATTCCGTAGCCGCCGCTTACGGTATTATTATACATCTTTATGATACCGCCGTTTTCACTTGAGAATGTACCCTCGTTTTCTCCCGCTACATCACTGCCCTGCATTGAAATCAATACGGGATATTTGCAGTTTCTGAATACATTGTTCTCTACAAATATTGAACTGCCGTTGGTCGATCCGACTCCGTATTTTGAGTTGCCGTCGAAGTAGTTGTTGTATAGATGAACGGTACCGCGTCTTACACGTGCGTGACGCGAATCGGAGTGGTCAAACCAGTTATGATGATATGTTACAAAGAATTCGTCCGTATCTCCCGTCATGCCGCACAGCGATGTCTTACCGCTGTCCCAGAAATGGTTATACGCTACTGTAACCCAGCTCGAACCGGACTTTACGTCAAGAGAGCCGTCACCCTTTTTCTGGTCGCCGCCGCGATCCTCTCCGTAGAATATATCGCAGTTATGAACCCAGTCGTTGAAGTTATCCGTATCTAAAGAAATACCATCGTCATAAAACTCCATAACAGCGAGATTTCTTATCTCAATATTGTTTGTGTCTCTGACAAGTATTGACCATCCGTATGTCGTGGCATCATCGCCGACTCCTTCAAGTGTTACGTTCGAGGTTGCTTTCAGCTGGATATAATCAGAGCTGTTCAGTCCGTCCACATCCGTAACCTGTCCTATAAGACGGATAGCGAGCGGCGTTGTTTCGGCTTTATTTTTCTCGCGCAGCGCGAGGATATTAACAAGACCTACTCCTTCATACGCCTTTCCGTTTACCATGACGGTATGAGTAACCGTGTTGGCATTGGTGTTATCCACATATATAACCTGCGCGTTATCCTTGAGTGTGCCGTCGTTCTTATAAGCGCCCACGCCCTCGGAATTATAATACGGCGAGCTTGAGTCGAAAGCGTATCCCTCTCTTGTCTGCGCCTCAACGGTTATCGGATCGGATATAACCGAATCCGTTTCCGCGCCGTTTTTCACTGTCGCAATCTTAATCGTATACACGCCGGCTTTAAGACCGAGCGCATCGGCTCTGTAGTAGGATCCATAGTAACGAACCAGCTCATCGTCAATCTTGACGTAATCGGCGTCATCGGTTCCCTTATAGTATACGTTGTACTTGTCAACCTCAGCCGGATTTGTCCACTCAACATATGCCGATTCCAGCCAGCCCTGCTGATTTACAATTGAAATATCGGACGGTGCCGGCTCAACCGGTGAAGCCGTAACCTCAGCCGAAGGTGTAGATCCGTTTTTATTTTTCGCGATTACCTTGTATGTATATTCTGTTCCGTTAGTAAGTCCGGAATCCTGGTATGTTTTCGCGGTAATATCAGACGCAACAACGCTGCCGTTGCGATATACATCATATGAAACAGCGTATTGAGCCGCCGTCCACGAAAGGTTTATAACGCTGTCGCCCGCTGTAGCGGAAAGCGTAAACGCTCCCGGAGGATCAGTAGGTTCCTTAGGCGTAGCCGAAACCGAAACGCCGGCGCTTGAACCCGCCAAATTTACAGCCTTGACAACAAATGTATGCTCAACGTCATTTGTAAGATTGTCTATTATATAGCTTGTCGAGTCTGTCTCTATCGCTTCTGTAGCGCCGTCAACATAAATCTCGTAACCTGTAGCCGCCTGTGATGCCGTCCAGCTAAGTGTAACCATGCTGTCATCCGCAACGGCTGTAAGGTTTGTTACATCCGCGGGCGGCTCGCTTGACTCAACTGTGAATACAATTGATGAAATATATGAATGATTTTTTCCTGCCGTTATTAATTTACCGGTTCCATCATTTACATTTTCAATTGAAGCCGCGGTCGAATATATCGTATATGTACCCGGAGCCATATTTGTCAGAGTTAATCCTTCCTCCGAGCTCATTTTTCCATAAATCGTACCATCAGGAGCCTTTACAAGGGTACCTTTGGCATTATTGGAATGTGTGCTTGAAAATGTCGCGGACCAAACGCCTTCCACAGTGAAGCTCAGAGTCGCTGAATCTTTTTTCAGCTGTACATACGAACCCTCGCTGATAGCGTCAACCGTACCCGAAAAGCCTTCAAATCCCTCTGTTCCTGCTGCCAATGTTTTCGTTGTAAGCTTGGTAAAGTCATATACCGTGGTGCCAACCGGAACGACGGTACCGCCTGCGGCGGAAACTTCCGCTATCCCAAGACCCGCAAACAACGTGACAATCATTGCTAAGCTCAGCAGGATTGCCGCAGTTTTCTTTAATACGCTCATTTAAAATATTCCTCCTTTAATCTTTTTGCTTTTGTGAAATTTTATAATTTACTTAAATAATATAATAATATAATAAAATTCAAATTTCAAGGACTTTTTAACACACGACAAAATTAACTGTAAACTAAAACAAAAAATTTATTGTTTGATTAATATAGCAATTTTTGTCTTGTTATCGCCTAAATCCGCTATATAAAAACACGGATTTCAACGTGGTTTACGCAAGCTCTGTCAATATTATTTACAGCAACTTTTTTACATCAATACAGCATATCTTTGTTTTTTTGTCTTTTTATTGTTTTTTTGCCACACAAAACTCATTCGTCTCCGCATGATAATCCGCGCCTTATTCTATATATGCTCTGACCCTGAAGCCTACCCCGCATTCTGCCGCGATTTTACGGCAAAGCTCAATATCCTCCTCCGGCATAGTTTTATCCACAACGGAAAAAATTACGGTTTCAACATATTCTTTCGCTTTAACGGCGAATTCCAGCAGCGCCTCAAACGCGCTCTCGCCATACATGCTTTTGCATACCTTCTGATATTCCTTTGCGTTCGGCGCGTTGAGACTGATTGACACAACATCCACAGCTCCGCTGAGCTCGGGCGTTACATCTCTGCCATTTATGAGGTTTGCGTGACCGTTTGTATTTATCCTGATTTTTATGCCCTTATGATTTGCCTTAAGCCATTTAGCGATCTCAATCATAACATCAAAACGCTCAGTCGGTTCACCGTATCCGCAGAATACAATTTCTTTATACCCGCACAAATCTCTTTTATTGAAATCGGCTTTTATTTCATCGAGACTCGGCTCATGATCAAGCCACAAATCGTCCTTGCCGTTCACATTGTCGTGTTTGTTTCTGACACAGAATGTACATGCGTTGGAGCATCTGTTGGTTATATTCACGTAAAGCGAATTAAAATATTCATATGTGATAGTCATAAAAATCTCCTTTCCTTCCAATGTTTAATATATACGATACTTATCAAGGTTTAATATATACGATACTTATTTTGCATCTAAAGCTGTCTGATATAAATATAACATACACGCAAAACAAAATCAAGCTTCTTATTTAACGCAATTTTAACTTTAACGCAATTTTAACTTTAACGCAATTTTAACGCAATCAATCCCTCTCTTTCGCAAACCGCGAAAATATGCGCAAATTAACACGATAAAAATTATCGCAAATCAATGAAATAATTTGTATAATTTGACCTTGAAATTTTCTATATCAGACATTATAATATTGTATATGCTAAAATATACAAAGGAGAATTCTTATAACAATGGTAACTCTTGACAAAATCTATCATGCTTCACATGTGCTTAAAGAGGTAATCAGACCGACTGAGCTTATAAAATCAGCAAGAATCAGCACTGACTGTAATCTTTACCTTAAAACCGAAAATCTTCAGGTCACCGGTTCTTTTAAGGTCAGAGGGGCGTATTATAAGATTTCACAGCTTTCGGATGAGGAGAAGAAAAAGGGCGTCATCGCATGCTCTGCCGGCAATCATGCCCAGGGTGTTGCCCTTGCCGCTTCCAGGCACGGCATAAAGGCAAAAATTTGTATTCCCGATGGCGCGCCGATTTCCAAGGTTGAGGCAACGAAAAGCTACGGTGCCGAGGTGTGCCTGGTAAAAGGAGTTTATGACGACGCATATGAAAAGGCTCTGTCATTGGTTAAGGAAACAGGCGCGACCTTTATTCATCCGTTTGATGATGATTTGGTTATCGCCGGTCAAGGCTCTGTCGGTCTTGAAATCATAGATCAGCTTCCGAATGTTGACGCGGTAATTGTCCCGATAGGCGGCGGCGGTCTTATCGGCGGAGTCGGATTTGCACTAAAATCGCTTAATCCCAAAATTAAGATATACGGAGTTCAGGCGGAGGGCGCCCCGTCCATGCTGCATTCCATCGCTCACAAAAAAATCGAAACATTGGGGAATGTTCATACTATCGCCGATGGTATCGCGGTTAAGACACCGGGCGATAACACGTTTGAGCTGTGCAAAAATTTTGTTGATGAAATAGTCACCGTAAACGATGATGAAATTTCCACCGCTATACTTGAGCTTTTGGAAAGAGAAAAAATAATAGCCGAGGGCGCCGGCGCTATTGCCGTCGCAGCCGTAATGTTTGACAAAATTCCCGTTAAGGGCAAAAACGTGGTTGCTGTTGTGTCAGGCGGAAATATCGATGTTACTATATTGTCGAGAGTAATAAACAGAGGCTTGCAGATGACAGGACGTTTAGCGGAGCTGGTAATTGAGCTTACCGATAAACCCGGACAGCTTTCCTGTGTATCGGAAATTATTTCCGGCTATGGAGCAAATGTTGTATCGCTGGAGCATAACCGCGGCGATGAAAGACTTGATATAAACGATTGTATTTTAAGAATTTCAATCGAGACAAGAAATCAGGAGCATTTGGATGAAATAAAGGACGCTCTCACCAAGAACGGATTTAAAATCAGATAATATTATAGGAGGTACTTATTATGAACACAATACACACAAGCAACGCGCCCGAGGCAATCGGTCCGTATTCACAGGCCATTGAGGTCAACGGCTTGATATACACATCAGGTCAAATCGCTATAAACCCCGCAAGCGGAAATATCGAAGCGGCGGATATAGCGGGACAAACAAGACAGGTTATGGAAAATCTCACGGCGGTTCTCAAAGCCGCCGGCAGCAGCGCCGACAAAGCCGTTAAGACAGTGTGCTTTCTCGCTGATATGAAAGACTTTGCCGAGTTTAACAAAATTTACGGCGAATACTTTACATCAAAGCCGGCGCGTTCTTGCGTTGCGGTAAAAGAGCTTCCCAAAGGAGCGTTAGTTGAGGTTGAGGTCATAGCAGTAAAATAAAGTGCGCTTACGCCAATACAAGCAAGCCGGTTGCCAAAGATTAGGCAACCGGCTTTTTAAATACTTAATTCGCTTATTTAATTCGTTTTGAGTATTAAAGTATTAAACAATTCCGTGAGCCATCATTGAGTCCGCAACCTTCTTGAAGCCCGCAATGTTTGCGCCCATTACATAGTTGCCCTCATGACCGTACTCCTTTGCGGCGCTGTCGCACTTCTCGAAAATACCTTCCATGATGCTCTTAAGCTTTGCGTCAACCTCTTCGAATGTCCAAGAATATCTCATGCTGTTCTGGCTCATCTCGAGCGCCGATGTGGCTACACCGCCGGCGTTTGCCGCCTTAGCGGGTCCAAAGAGTACCCCGTTTGACTGGAACACAGCGACAGCCTCAGGTGTTGAAGGCATGTTAGCTCCCTCGCCTACAGCGAAACAGTTGTTAGCAACCAAAGCCTTTGCCGACTCCTCGTCAATCTCGTTCTGCGTCGCGCAAGGAAGAGCAATGTCGCAGGGAATGGTCCAGATACCCTTGCAGCCTTCATGATACTCAGCCTCAGGATGAACCGAAACATACTCCTTAATTCTCTTTCTCTCAACCTCTTTAAGCTGCTTAACCAAATCAAGGTCAATACCGTTTTTGTCATAAACATATCCGTTTGAGTCTGACAGCGCGACAACCTTGCCGCCCAGTTCTGTTGCCTTCTGTGTAGCGTAAATAGCAACATTACCCGAACCGGAGATAACAACTGTCTTACCCTCGAACGACTTGCCGTTAGCCTTAAGCATAGCATCCGTGAAGTAGCACAAGCCGTAGCCTGTAGCTTCAGTACGTGCCAGAGAGCCGCCATAGGACAGACCCTTGCCTGTAAGCACGCCTGTGAATTCATTTCTCAGCCTCTTATACTGTCCATACATAAATCCGATCTCACGTCCGCCAACGCCAATATCGCCGGCAGGAACATCCGTGTCCGCGCCTATGTGCCTTGAAAGCTCTGTCATAAAGCTCTGGCAAAATCTCATTACTTCAGCATCGGACTTGCCCTTTGGGTCAAAGTCGCTTCCGCCCTTACCTCCGCCTATAGGCAGACCTGTGAGGGAGTTCTTGAAAATCTGTTCAAAGCCCAAGAACTTGATAATTCCCTGATATACCGAGGGATGAAATCTGAGTCCGCCCTTGTAGGGACCTATTGCGCTGTTGAACTGTACTCTGAAGCCTCTGTTTACCTGTGTCTTGCCGTTGTCATCAACCCAGGGAACTCTGAAATAGATAACTCTCTCAGGCTCAACAAGTCTTTCAATAAGACCTACTTCTTCATACTCCGGATGAGCTTCAACAACCGGCTCCAATGACTCAAGAACCTCTTCTACCGCTTGAAGAAATTCAGGCTCGTTCGCGTTTCTTTTTTCTACCTGCTCGAAAACGCTTTTTAAATAACTGTTTGAAATTGCCATAAAACAAAATCTCCTTTTAATATATATTATTTTATTTTTTTCAGTTTCTCTCTGCCGCACGCAGCGCGGCGAATCTCCCAAAAAAGGAAGTCCGATCGGATTGTTAATTATTTTTCAAATATTCATCAATCGATGCTGCGGCTGTTTTACCGGCGCCCATAGCAAGAATAACGGTTGCGGCTCCGGTAACGGCATCGCCGCCCGCGTAAACACCCGCCTTGCTTGTTTCGCCTGTTTCCTCTTTTGCGACAATACAGCCCCATTTGTTTGTTTCAAGATCGGGAGTTGTATTTTTAATAAGCGGATTTGGCGTTTGACCGATTGCAATAACAACGGCATCAGCCTCCAAGTCAAACTCGCTGCCCTCAATGGGAACAGGTCTGCGTCTGCCGGATGCATCGGGCTCACCGAGCTTCATCTTTATGCAGGTAACACTCTTTACCCAACCGTCCTCGCCGTTAATCTTAACAGGATTATTAAGAAGCTTAAATTCAATTTCCTCTTCCTTTGCATGGTGTATTTCCTCCACGCGGGCGGGCATCTCCTCCTCGCTTCTTCTGTAAACAATATAAACATTCTCGGCTCCCAGTCTCTTTGCGGAACGTGCGGCATCCATAGCAACGTTTCCGCCGCCGACTACAACCACGTTCTTACCCACATATATCGGAGTGTCATATTCGGGGAACCTATATGCCTTCATAAGGTTTATTCTTGTCAGGAACTCATTCGCGGAATATACGCCGTTTAATTCCTCGCCCTCAATCTTCATAAAGCCGGGCAAGCCCGCTCCCGTACCGATAAACACCGCGTCAAAGCCTTCTTCGTTGAGCAATTCTTCAATGGATAAAACCTTTCCTATAACCATATTGGTCATAATCTCAACACCGAGCGCCTTAAGCTTGTCAACTTCCTTCGCGACAATATCCTTAGGCAGCCTAAATTCGGGAATACCGTAAACCAAAACTCCGCCGGGAGTGTGGAAAGCCTCAAAAACGGTAACCGCGTATCCAAGCTTTGCCAAATCACCCGCGCATGTCAGACCGGCTGGTCCCGCGCCGATTATCGCAACCTTCTTGCCGTTTGACTCGGGCTTTAGCGCCTCGTCCGTACCGTTCTTCATATACCAATCCGCAACAAAACGCTCCAAGCGCCCTATAGCAACCGGCTCGCCCTTTTTGCCTCTGACACAATATTTTTCACACTGGCTCTCCTGGGGACAAACTCTGCCGCATACAGCCGGAAGAGAACTGGTTTCCTGAATTTTATGATATGCCTCCGCAAACCTTCCCTCCGCGACAAGGGCGATAAATTCCGGGATTTTTACCATAACCGGACAGCCCTGCATACATGGTTTGTGTTTACAGTTAAGACATCTCTGCGCTTCTTCCTTCGCCATTTCCTCGGTATACCCTAAGGTAACCTCCTGAAAGTTTTTGTTTCTTATATGAGGATCCTGCTCAGGCATAGCAACCTTATTAAGCGACATATTAGGCATTGCTCATTCCCTCCAATCTGCACTTATGTGTGTATTCCCTTGACTTGCTCTCCATATCCTTAAACATTTTGGAGCGCGAAATAGCGCTGTCAAAGTCAACAAGGTGACCGTCAAAGTCAGGACCGTCAACGCACGCGAACTTTGTTTCGCCGCCGACAATCACCCGGCATCCGCCGCACATACCTGTGCCGTCAATCATTATGGGGTTCATGCTGACAATAGTCTTTATATCATACTTGCGTGTTAAATCGCAAACCGCTTTCATCATCACAAGCGGACCGATTGCGACAACCAAATCATAATTTCGTTCGCTCTTTATAAGCTCTTCCAGCTTTGCGGTAACAAATCCACGATTTCCGTTTGATCCGTCATCAGTCATTGTATAAAGATTTGTACAAGCTGCCTTACATAAATCCTCAATGATAATCAAATCCTTATTCCTAAACCCGTTTATCATATCAACCTCGACTCCCATAGAGTTCAGCTTTTTCGCCTGCGGGTACGCTATGGCGGTACCGAGACCACCGCCTATCACGGCAACCTTTTTAACATCGCCGAATTTTGACGCGACTCCCAAAGGACCGACAAAATCCCGCAAGCTGTCACCCTCGTTCAACATATTCAGTCTTTCCGTACTGTTTCCCACAATCTGGAAAATAATTGTAACAGTACCCTTCTCCCGATCATAATCCGCTATTGTGAACGGGATTCTCTCTCCCTTATCATCAACCCTCAGAATAATAAACTGTCCGGGTTCCGCTTTTCTCGCTATGTAAGGAGCTTCAACCTCAATCAAGGTTACAGAAGGGTTTAGAACCTCTTTCCTAACAATTTTGTACATTACCACACCTCCAAAAATATGTGCACGTCCATTTATTGGACATCAAACTACATTATATCATAACTTGCTGTTTCATAGCAATCAAAATCAACAGAAGATTATGCGCAGTTTGTCCAAAATTCAATTTACAAAACCAAGTATTTTTTATTAACATCAAAAAAAGGGTGAAGCTAATAAAGCCACACCCCATTGTGCGTCATTGAACAAAGCAAAATTAAATTATTCAATAAATAAAGAACCAAAGACGGTTCTCACCGAGCAACGCCATTGTTGCCCGACTGCGTTTTATTATATAATAACTGAATTAATTTGTCAACAACAAATTTTACAATTATCAAAAAAATATCAAACCTAAATTGCAATATCAAATAGTACACTCAGTCACAATAAACTACGACAATTAATATTTTACACTATAAAATCGGCTGCATTGTTACAGTTTTTTAGCATAATCAAATCCGGAATTGATTTTGCTCTCGCCTTATTTTAAATACCAAATTTAAAATAAGGCAAATATCTATTCTTAGGACTTTCGGTATGCTTTAGCTCGCTTACAAGAAATTCAAATCTGCTCATTGCCTTTTGAATATCATATATTGAAACATCAATTAATTTTTCATCGCATACAAAATCAAAGATATTTTGGCAGCGGCGATATTCTTTCAGGGCGTCCAATGCCTCATCACGCAGCCGCGCGTAAGCTATGCTTTCCTGCCTTAAGATTTTCTTATCCGCCCGTTTTGGCTTGGCTGGCAGATTTTTTCAGCCACAACCAACGCTGTTTCACTTTTATTTTCATTTTTCTTATTTAAATAATTATCCATGTAAATCAATCCTTCCTTACTGAAATATTATTGCCAATAAGGACAGATATATTTATCAAGCTTTAATTAATTTTCAAAGCTTGATTCTTTTATAATTTCATATGAATTTTTAATCAGCTCTGTTAATCTTTTTTTAGTAGTTATCTTGTCTAAATTTATTCTTGCGCGCCCATTTTCATCCGGCACACTGTCATAATGAGTGTAAAATATAGATTTATCATCATCCTTTGCTGAAACTATAATTTCTATTTTATTATAGGATTTTAATATTTCCAAAAAACTATAATTTTTATCATTATTTATGTAACAAAAACCGGTTGTAGTAAAGCTACCGTCACATCTGGTATTTTGGGAAGTATTTTCAAATCCTTCCGCAATACTGCATATATCGTCAACTGAAAATGTTTCCTTGTTTAAACCGGAAACTGTTGTAAGTTTTATGAACAAATTTAATATAATACCTATCAAAAGACCTAAGCTCATACCGCTAAACTCGGTGTTTAAAATATTGATTTTAATTTTTGATAACCCTGTTATTAAAACCGCAGAGGTTAATAAAAGATTAGATATTTTATTGTAATTTACATTTCGGTCAATCAGCATTTTTAAACCTGGTACAGCAATAACACCCATTAGTGTTAAACTTAATCCACCGATTATAGGATCTGGCAGATTTTGAATAAGATATAAAAACGGTCCGCAGAATGATAATACTATTGACAGAATTGCAGCAAATATAAATTGTTTTATATCACTATATGAAATAAGCCGCATAACTGCAATATTTTCAGCATACAGTGTAAACGGAACTCCTTTTAGAACGGTTGAAGCCAATTCACATACAGAATTCGCTAAAACGGACCTGGACAAACTGCTGTTTGGTACTGTGTCATTCAATCCTTTTTTCAGATTTTCAATCATTATTTTTCTTGCCACGTGTTCAGAAAATAAAATCATAGTCGGCGGTATAATCATGATTAAAAACGGCAAATTAAATTTCGGCAATATAAATATTTCTACATCGGGAAATGTAATAACAGCAGTTTCGGTTATACCCGAAATATCCCAATAACGGCTGATAATACAGAGTGCACTGACAATTATAAATGATAAAAAAATCGAAGCATTCCTAAATTTATGCCTTTTAAACAATGAGAATATAATAAAAAGTACAACAATTAACAATGAGAAAACCGCATCCTGTCCTATAACTCCACCGGTTAGTCCGGCTCTCTCAATAGTCTGGTCGGATAGTTCCAAACCAATTAATGAAATTGCGGGTCCCATAACAGCCGGTGGTATTAAAAAATCAATAATATTATTAATTTTTTTCTCGCTGATTTTACATAAAAATGACAGCAGCATCAAAAGAAACGCCGAAAATAAATAACTTCCGAATATATAGGATATAACTTCATTTTTAGGCAGTGAATTGCAAGCTGCGCATATTGAACATGTCACTCCAATATAAGCAAAGCTTGAGCCCAAATAGGACGGTGTATAGAATTTAGTTATAATTATAAAAATAATGGTACAAATCCCCGATGCTAATAACACATTAGAAATATTAAATATTTCCAGCCCCGTTGTACTATTAATAATTATAGGCATCAAAATCGTGGAAGGAAGCATTGCCAAAACATTTTCCAGTGTTGCCGATATTCCTCCCTTGTTATAAAAATCCAAAAATATCTTTTTTGTCTCTGTCAAATTCAATTATGCCACCCCCCATAAGCACTATATGTAAAATTTGAAGATTATTATAACTTGCAACATATGTTTGTATTTAATTTAAAATTATAGTTTTATTTATAAAAAATTCAGATAGCTTTATATATGTATTTTGAAAGTAAATCAAAATAATTATAATACTGTTTAATTATAACATTTTTGACAGATAATTGTCAATCTCAAATTAAATTATTTTAACACTTTATTGTAGACCTAAATTGCAATATCAAAAATTATTATATTTCAAATATAGCATCGGATTTCAAAGCTTCAACCGATTTTGAATGTGTATCGAATGTGTATTTTAAACATAAAGCTTTGGAATAATAAACTCAATCAGCTTTGGAGGTGACAAAGTGCTTAGAGTATTCGATAACTTAATTATGGATTTTGAGAGCGGTATTAATATAAATGAAACCGATTCAAGCGGGCTTATGCTTATAACCTGCGGTCTTTCGCAAAAGTCAAGTGTTACAGCCTCCAGTATAGGAGACGACTGTTTTCTGTATTGCATACAAAGAGGATTTAAAACTCACTTCGGAAATATGCTGCTGCCGCAGGAATTTAAGGTACGCTGGAATAAAAGACATGAAAATATATACCCTTATCTGGAACTGGTGACCGCCATGCTTATTATAGGTTTATCACCCGCGGAAATATCAGACAATATATGTATTTGTAACTGATAAAAATACACATGACGAAAAAAACATATTGACCTAATTGCTAAAATATGTTAGAATATCTTAAAATCTTTAAAAATTAAAAGGCAGTTCAGGAGGTGCTGATATGAAAACATTGTCCATTGTTATGGGAATAATTTATACAATTCTCGGTATTATCTGCTTTGCGTCACCGGTAAAAACCATGAGTTTGATTACATATTTTATCGCTTTTCTTATATTAATTGCCGGTATTTGGCTTATTGTTTCTTTTTTTGTAAGCAAAAAATCAATATTCGGCATAAGCAGCGGCTGGACCCTATTTTACGGAATTATAGTAACTCTGCTGGGATTTTTACTCCTGTTTAACCCTATGTTCGGCAATATTATGTTCTCATTGATTTTCGGTATATGGGTTATTGTGAGCGGCTGCGGAAGAATTTCCGGCGCTGTTTCTTTGAAAAGATCGGGGATGCCGTGGGGATTGGTTATGGTACTCGGTGTTATATCAATAATTTTAGGAATTTTCCTGATTTTAAATCCTATTGTAACCTTTATTTCGATTGGAATATTTATCGCCCTTTCGCTTATTGCCGAGGGCATCAGCTACATAGTTATAGGCTGCAAGCTGTAGCATGGAATAAAATCCGGAACGCAAGTCCGCCGCACAAATCATGCGGCGGACTAATATTATTTTATTTAAACACTTTACTTTGTCGTAATTAACGCAGTATTGGAAGATTATTTATTTTTAAATTCACCTAAGATTGCATAAATATCAGCGTTTTTGTTTCCGCCAAAGGTTCAGCAGATGTTAACGAACTCCACACGAACGCCTTCACGCTTCCGATTTCCGCGCTCTGAGCCGGTATGTTAAAGCCGAACGAGTATTCGCCGACAGGCAAATTTGCCTTTACATAATCAAGGCTGAGAAGTATTCCTTTTGTGTCATAAACCGCCGCTAATATGTAGTCCTCATTATCACTTGTCTCCGTCTTATTGACCTTTACCTCTGCTACAAAATTTTGGTTTTCGGGCGGCGTGCTCAATTCCTCTCCCGACTGTGTTTGAATTGTTAAGTCCATTATCTCATATAAATATTTCTCCCATACCGCATACAGGATTATATCATCGGTCACTATTGTTTCCTCTGTAAAATCAGGGGTCTTTGCATCAGGACTTGTCGCCCAGCCCAAAAATTTATATCCATGTCGCTTGACCTCATAGTATTGGAGTACACTGAATGGCTCATCTATAAACGCCGTCTTACACGTAATACTGTCATCTCCGCCGTTGGGGTCAAACAGCAATGTTGCTGTATCTTCAACTAATCCTGATACATCGGTAGCTACCGGCTCTCCCGCAAATGGGTATACTGGGGTGTAAACACAATATAAGTATTTCCCGACATCCGATTTTGTAGGTACATATGTTGTTTTATTTGCTCCCGTTATAGTTTCTCCGCCAATACTGCTCGGTTCATCATTTCTGTACCATTGTACTGTGGCTATAGCATTTTCCGGAATTGGCACGCTCTCATTTTCTACGTTCCTGAGATTATTATGTTTCAAGGTTAACTCTGCTCCCGATAATTCCTCTGTGGAGGCGGTTACAATATCGGTCACATCTGACACTATATGCTTGCCGTATATATCATTTACTCCAACCAATTCTACATACAAATATTTTCCTATATCGGCAGATGATACGGTATACATGTAAGAATTTGCCCCAAGAATCAATTCTCCACCTGTGTTTTTGGGCACGTCATTTCTATACCATTGGCAAGCGGATGTTATAATTTTATTGAGCTTCAATGTTGCATTTTCAATCGGTGTTCCTGTAATATTTACTTCTGTAGGCAATGAATCAAAGGAATCGATGATATCACGATCAAGCTGAGAACTCATACAAACAGGATATGTAGAAACGTCAGAGGTTACAACACCGGTGCAGCTTCCTTTGCCTGTAGCTATAAAATATAAGTAATACCCATAATCCTCCCCTGTCGGAGTATATTTATATGACGTTGCATTTTCAATAGCAATACCGCCTATATTTGATTGTTTCTCGTTTCTGTACCATTGGTATGACGCAATTTCATCACCATACATTTTATCATTCTCGGGGGTGCATCCATAACGATACAGATATCCCACTGACTCATAAAATGTGTTAGGTTTATCGGACTCAATTGCTGCTCCGGCTAATTCAGCAGTTTGAGAAACGGGTTCAACAGTCTGCATTGTTGTTACACTACCCGAATAGTTTATATCATCACCTGTAATCGTACAATATAGATAATAACCGGCATCTTCGGTTTTGGGATAATAATATTTTTCATTTGCCCCGTCAATTGCTGTTCCATCTATATTGCTTTCTTTATCATTTCTGTACCACTGGTAAAAAATACCGTTATCAGCCTCGGGTATTACATAGTAATACATAATAGGTTTATATAATACAGATACACCAAGCATTTCGCCAACAACAGGTCGGCTGTTACTCAAGTATGCTAAGCGTAGTTCCTCAGCTGATTTTTCCTCAGCATTAATCGTTGATGGTACAAATACAAAAATCAAGTTTAAAATAATAATTAATGCTAGTATGTTTTTTATTAATTTCATAATAACTTCCTCTTTGCTATTTAACTGTTTTCCCAAAGCTTGCGCACCCGCCGAGAGGTTTATTCTCCCGGCGGGTATTATTTATCTTAAAATTCACCTATGCTGTATTATATTTTTTGAATATATCA
>CAYTZR010000037.1:16114-18178 GCA_964442605.1 uncultured Oscillospiraceae bacterium | reverse complement strand
GACTCTCCCTCGCCGATATAGACTTGTTTCCGCAATGAAATGATTAACGAAAGGAATGAAGGCTGTTGTGGAGAATATAAGCATTAGCAAAGGAATCTGTGCGCAACTCTGCGCTATATACGGGCGCATTGACTGCTTGACCGATGAGATTGCAAACACGGCGGGACTGGATGACCAAGTTCTGTCTGACGAGTATAACCATATGCGTATGCAGGAGCTTGAACAGGCTCAACGCTTGACCCTTGCGCTGACAGAGCTGATATTGAACGATACGAACACTGACGGATGCGAAGGAAGCGCGTTTGCAAAGGGCGAACTCACCGGAAATCTCGGAGGCAAAGGCAGGAAAGAATAGAGAATGGGCAAGATTTTTAAATCTTTAAATATGCTCCGAAAGGAGGCGGCTGAATATGGTTTCACCGCAATTGGTTAATGTAATACGTCTGGATAGCGTACCGCTTGCCCGGACGTTTTTTACACCCGAAGGTTATCTGCAAGACAGCCCCGTGCTGACGAGTGTGGGTATCTTCGAGTATTCCAACGCTGACGGCTCTGTCAGGCGTGAGCTTCGGCTCCCCGAGGAAGTCTTTGACCCCGAATCGCTTCGGTCGTATCAGGGAAAGCCTATCATAATTACTCACGATGCGGGACTTGTTGACAAGAACAATGTATCGCAGGAACAGATTGGCACAATCTTGAGCGAAGGTTACAGAAGCGGCAACGACGTTAGGGCAAAAATTATCATACACGATACCGACGAGATGAAAGAATGCGGCTTAAAGGAGCTTTCACTCGGCTACAATCTCGACCTTGATGAAACCCCCGGCATCTGGAACGGGTTGCCCTATGACGCAATTCAAAGAAATATCCGAATCAACCATCTTGCTCTTGTGCGAGAAGCTCGTGCAGGAGACCAAGCGCGGCTTAATATAGATAGCCGCGACGACACTATTACATTCCTAAAAGGAGGAAGAAAGGTAATGAATGTATCTAAGAAGAAAAACTTGAAAAAGTCCCGTCGCGCCGATGGCGTTCTCTCTCCCGAAGAGTTGAAGAAAGCCATTGAGGACTACAAGGCCAAGAGAGCGGCAAGGCTTGCGGCCAAGGCGGATGAGGACGAACCTGCAACCGCGCCCGTAAATCCCGACACAAAGGTTGTTGAAGATGAGGACGAGGTTGTAACGCCAACAACAAATGGTGAAACCACTGACGAAACTGCGGAGAAACTCCAGACCGTCAAAGAAAATCGTGACCGCCGCGATGAAGAAGGAGATCCCAAATCCACGGAGGAAGCGATGGGCGTAATCGCAAGACAGGACGAGGACATTGAAATTCTGTTTGACATCATTGATACCCTGCTTGCTGAGAAAGCTTTCGATGAGGGCGAAGAAGTCAACCCCGAAAACAAAGTCGCGGTAACCGATGAGGGCGAGGACACTGTCGAGGGGGAAAAGACAAACCCCGAAGACGAAAGCGTAACCACCGACGAAGATGAAGAACTTGTTGAAAATGAAAACTCGGAGGAAGAGGACAAGGCCCTTGCTGAGGACGAAGACGAGGAAGAACCCACCGCTCCCGTTGTAAATGGCAAGATGAACGCCGATTCGGTTGACAAGCTTGTTCGTCAGCGTATCAAGCTTGGAATAATAGGCAGAACTCTCAATATTGACGGGCTTGAAGATATGTCTCCCATGAGAGCAAAAAAGACTGTAATTAAAACGGTCCGCCCCAACGTTCGCCTCGACGGTAAGAGTCCTGCCTACATTCAGGCCATGTTTGACCTTGCGTATCAGGAAATCAGTGCTTCGTTAAAGAAAGACACCGCTTATCAAAAGAGACAAATGTTTAATAGTGACGGACTCTCGGCAAAGCGAGCGAACGGGGACTCCGCGATTGCCGCGAGACGACGCATGATTGCCCGTCATCAAAAGAATAAGGAGGATGAATAATAATGAGTGCCCAGAATAGATACGGCTATAAAACCCCTATCGGTGCCGCAGGCGGCATTGTAGATATTGCGCCTTACGCGATTGATACTTTTCTCAACGCTGAGGAAACCGGAAA
>CAYTZR010000037.1:8034-16014 GCA_964442605.1 uncultured Oscillospiraceae bacterium | reverse complement strand
GCGGGAAGCTTCACCAACGCATCGGGCGATAACGCTATAGCGATAAAAGGACGCTTTCTCGGAGGCGTTGATATCACCGGAGCGCAAATCGCTATTGTTGAGCTTTTCAACGAAGCAAACTAAACGAAGGAGGATAACGAACCATGAAAAAGCATACTCACTATGACAGCAAGGACGTGAAGACGCTTCGCAATTCTTCAATCCTTGACGCTATACTCGCGTCTGACGGCACACGCTTTGACAGCGCGGACGACGCTTCTGTATTTTTCGCCCGTGAGCTCGACTATGTTAAGACCAAGTCTTACGATGTTGAGTATCCCGAATTTACCGCGCTTAATCTATTCCCCATTACTTCGGAAGCAGACCCCGGCGCGGAAACGGTAACCTACTACACCTACGACAAGACCGGTGCGGCTAAGGTTATCCAGAACTACTCCACCGACCTGCCCCGTGCGGATGTAAACGGCAAGCCCTCTTACGCTCAGGTTAAATCCCTCGGCGACAGCTACGGTTATTCCGCTCAGGAAATGAGAGCGAGCCGTCTGGCAGGCAAGTCTCTTGACACCCGTAAAGGTGAGTCAGCACGTTTCCAGATTGACAATCTTAACAACATCATCGCTTGGAGAGGTGACGAAGAAAGCGGTCTTATGGGCGTTCTCTCCGAAGGCCAGAGCATACCGCTGTATACAGTCACCGCCGGCAGCGAATCCGGTAAGACCAAATGGACGGAAAAAACCGCCGATGAAATTCTTGCCGATGTAAACGGTATGGCAAAACAGGTAGCGCGGGTTACCAAAAACGTAGAGCGTCCCGACACTCTCTGCCTTCCCTCTGAGGTGTTTATGGACATTTCGACTCGCCGCCTTCCCGACACCTCAACCACGGTTATGTCGTTCCTTAAAGAACACAGCCCGTATATTACAAATATCGTTTCTGCGGCAGAGCTTGACGCGGACAGCGTAGAAACCAATCCTTACGCGGCCGAAACCGACGGTAGCGGAGTGGCGTTCCTGTTCAAGAATGACGAGCGCAAGCTTGCCATTGAGAACCCGATGCCCTTCTATCAGTATCCGCTGCAGGTTGACGGACTTGAAACAATCGTTCCCTGTGAGGCCCGCACAGCAGGCGTTATCGTCTACTATCCCTTCTCCGCATTGATTGCGGTAGGCGTTTGCTAATCGGCGGCTTTTGACTATCGGAGATGAGGGGCTGCAAGCGCAACCCCTCATCATTATCAAACAGAATGAAGGAGGTTTGGAACATGAAACTTGTGAATATCAGTTCACGAATTATAGGCGTAGCCGGTACGGTTCTTATGCCTGACGCGGAGCTTCCTTGCAGTGAGGCTATGACCGAGCTACCGGCAATCAAAGCGTTTGTCACCGGAGGCTTGCTCCGTGTTGAAAAGGACAGCGCAAAAGAAACAAAGGCGGAAGCAAAGACAGCGGACAAGACCGCTGACGAAGCCAAGAAAAAGACAGAGACGGAAACAAAAACCACCAAAGCAAGTAAGTAAGGAGAATGCTTATGTCTGTCATCGAGACTATCAGGCTTGTCGGTTCGGAGTTTAAGGATGTACCCGATGCCGAACTTGAACAGTGGATTGCGTTAGTACTGCCTATGGTTAGCAAAAAGCAGTTTGGTAAATTATACGAACAAGCGCTTGCCTATCTGGTGTGCCACAAGATGAAAATGTCCGGTCTTGGTGAAAACCCTCTTGGAGAACTCGGTGCTATAGGAGTAGGCTTTGCTGTAGGAAGTGTGTCCGAGGGCGGCAGCAGTATCAGCTTTGGCGCTAATCAAAGCTCCAATATAGCAACGGACGCCGAACTCGGCTTAACCGCATACGGCGTTCAGTACCTCTCATTAAGGCGTCTGGTTATCGTACCTATACGTTGCGGTGGGGAGAGTGGTTAGGCCATGGCTATAGAATTTTCCGATATGACTGCCGAAGGCAGAAAGTTCTTGCAGGAATTACGTAAGCTGGAAAGTCTTGAAGTCAGAGTCGGTTTTCAAGCGGGAGACGCTGTCTATGACGAAACGGGGGCTGATGTAACCGAGATAGCCGCATATAACGAATTCGGCACTTCAAGTATGCCCGCCCGTCCGTTTATGCGACAGAGTTTTGAAAATCACGAAGATGAACTTCAAAAAATTTGCGACACTGCAAATCAGACCATTTCTAACGGCGGCGAGGCTGAGGATGCGCTTAACCAAATAGGTGTTTTCTGCAAGGGACTTGTGCAACAGGAGATTGTTGACGGAGGTTTTGAACCTAACGCGGAAAGCACCGTCAAAAAGAAAGGTTCTGCACAGCCGCTTATAGACACGGGCCTCATGCGGCAATCTGTGAATTACGTCATCAAGGAAAGGTCGTGACAGGCTTGAATATTACCATATTCAACAAAAAATATAGGGTGCGCCGATTTGGCGAGCAAAGCGTTGTAAAAGGCTATGTCACCACCGGTCACACCGACTTTACGGCAAACCTTCATGTCCATCCTGCCGGAAGCGACACTATTAACGCCTTGCCTGAAGGTGAGCGCAAAGTCAAAAGACTGGAAGCGCACGGGACGGACGTCCTGCGTTCCGCCAATCAAGATGCCGGCGTAAAGGGTGACCTTCTCTACTACCACGGCGACTGGTACGAGTGCGTGTCGGCAGTCGAATATGATGATACAATTCTCGCGCATTGGAATTACGAGTTTGTTATCGTGCCGGAAGACGCTGCAAAATCCGTTGACCTGATTATGACAGACGAGGAAGGTGACGAGATTGAAAGCGAGTGAAGCCAAAGAATTGTTTAGGCAATTGGCAGAGTCGTTTTTTGAAGGGTACACGCTTATATTTTCAAACCAGAGCAGAATTGCGAAGCCGCGAATTTCGCTTGTAACGCTTACCCCCGGCAACGTCAGCCGTCCGCAAGCGGCAAACAACGAGACCGCGGATGGTGTAATCGTAGGCTACTATCTGTCAAAGATGCCGATTGTCGTTGACCTGTTCACCAACGGTGCGGCAGTTGAAGACGATGACGGCAACGTAGTAGCATACTCAAACTCGGCAATGGATGAAATGCTCTCGTTCGCCGATTACCTGAACAGCCCAAAATGCGTTGCGTGGTGCAACGAACATGACGTGTCAATCCTGATAGAAACAGATGTACAGGACCTTACCGGCGTTGTGAACGACAACAATTACGAGTACCGTTCACGGCTGGAGGTCTTGTTCTATTTCACGCAGGAAACAGATAAAAATATCGGCGACGTGGGATATTTCTCCGGCGCCGACATCGAAAATGCCCCAATAAATTAAAGAATGGAGGAATTTTAAACAATGGGTAAAAATTATGATTTGATAGCCACGGTAAATATCGACATTAACTCTCCGATTGTCGATGATGCCAGCTTTGACAACCTTCTCATTGTCGGGCCGCTGCCGAAAACCGCACCCGCAAAAGCTCCCGCTCTTGTCGGAGCCTATACTTCGCTTAATGCGGTTACGGATGCGGGCTGGTCTGCTGATGAAGATAAGGCTGACCCTGTCGCTCTGGCGGCTCAGGTTGCGTTCAGTCAGAGCCCTGCGCCCTCGAAAATCTATATCGCCCCGATACAGACCGATGAGGACGGAGAGGCCGAAACCGCTGTCGCTGCTATTAAAAGAGCAATCGACACTTCCGGATGGTATGTGGTCTGCACAGCGGGCGTTGATGAATCTGAGTATGAAAGCATCGCCGCTTATGTCGAAACACAGGAGAAAATGTTCTTGTACACCGAGCTTAATTACTTTGGCGATACAGAGAACAAAGCCGCGACGGAAGACACATATTTCAGGACGTCCGGAATTGTGGGAGTTGAAAGCTCCGACCAGACTGAGGCAGACGTCAATCCGGCGAATAAGTATCTCAACGTAGCCTATGCCGCAAAATGGCTCAATTATGAATCAGGCACCGAAACGGCGGCATATAAGCAGCTGGCGGCTTGCAAGCCTTCCGCGTTCAGTACGACCGAAATGGAGGACATCGCGAGTCACAATCTCAACTATTTTGTAACCGTAGGAAGTAAAAATATAACCATCGGCGGTTTGACGAGAGCCGGAGAATGGATGGACATTATCCGTTTCCGTGATTGGCTGAAAAACGATATGCAGGTTCGCCTTGTAAACCTGTTCGTTACCAGTCCTAAAATTCCGTTTACGGATGCGGGAATAGCACTGCTCCAAAACCAACTGCTTGCGTCCCTGAAAGCCGGTCAGGACATCGGCGGGATTGCCGAGGACGAATATGATGATGACGGTAACAGCAACCCCGGTTATACAACCTCGGTCCCGTCCGTTTCATCTCTGAGCGCTTCGGAAAAGGCAAGCAGAAAGCTGCAGGGAATTACCTTTAAGGCTCGTCTGTCGGGAGCAATCCACGTTGTAGACCTTAACGGCAGCCTGACATATGAACTGTAAGAGAGGAGGACTGAACTATGGGAAAGATTAAAACCTATAACCCCAAAGAGGTCACGGTTGCTCTCGGCAACCACATCGCTTCGGGCTTTGCGGATGACTCTTTTGTTACTATCGACCCAAACGGCGACGGCGTCACCAAGAAGGTTGGTTGCGACGGTGAAATTGTTCGCAGCATAAGCCCCGACGATACTTATACCGTTAAGCTGTCGCTTTTACAAACCTCCAGCACGAATTCATACCTGCAAAAGAGGCTTTCAAAGGATATGAAAGACGGCAACGGGATGTTCCCTATCGTTATAAAGGATTTGAAAGGCGGTCTTGTATTCAGCTCTGACTCGGCGTGGCCGAAAGGCCCCGCGTCAAGAGGCTTCGGAAAAGAATCAAACAACCGCGAGTGGGAAATTCATACCGGCTCAGGTGTGATTACCGAATAAGCGCAGATTGATGAAAGGCTCTCTGAAAGGGAGCCTTTTCGTCTGCTTTACATGAATAAAAACGGAGGTTATCAAATGAAACAGATGGATGTAACGACAAAGAAAATAGGAGATTTTTATTTTTACATCACCCCGTTTCCGGCTTTTACAGCCGCGAGAATAAGCGGTGAGCTGGCTTCGGTTATTGCGCCGGTTCTCGGCAGCCTGTCTCCCCTTATGAAAGGCGCGGATGTTAACAATGCCGTAAATATCGCGGATATGGATGTGGACGAGGCTTTTCCGGCTGTTGCGGACGCTCTTTCGCAACTTGACGGAGAGAAGTTTGAACATCTCATGAAGCAGTTACTGATAGACTATAAGAATATCGCATATGACAACGAGAACAATGAAACCGAACGCTTGACGTATGATGCGGCAAACGAAATCTTTTGCGGAGAAATGCAGGATATGCTCATCCTCTGCTGGGAGGTTATCAAATTGAATTTTGGCGGTTTTTTCAGGAAAATAGCAGGCCAATCTGGAGACCTGCAAGATATTACGGACCAAGCGGTGAAGAAATTGAAGGGCAAGAACAGTGGTACGAAAAATGGGGAAGCCTCGACCTAAGTCGGTTTTGCGAATTGGAAATGAGGATGTACACCCTTATTAAGGCGCGTATCGCATCCAAACTGGAGCTTGAATCGGAGTATACTCTCGACGAGGCGCTTAAGCTGTATGCCCTGTACCGTATGGACCAAGACATTGAGCAGGGGCAAGCGGAAGAAATGAAAAACAGAAAAAATTAGAAACGCAGTTGAAGGTGAGGTGGTAGCTTGACTGTTTCGGAATTTGTAAACAAGGTTGGTTTTAAAGTAAAGAATGAGGACATCAACAGCGTCAATAACGCCATCTCCGGAATTAAAAACACGGCGACAAAGCTTTTGGGTACAATCGGCATAGGCATAAGCCTGTCACAGCTTAACGCTATCGCGGAAGAATTTGACGGCATTGGAGATAAGCTTGCTTACGCAACCGAATATGCTGAAAACCTCGGAGAAATTCAGGAGAAGGTTTTGGAGTCGGCAAACAATTGCCGTACATCATACGGAAGCATGGTTGACACCGTCGCAAGCCTCAAACAGGCAAACGCGGAAGTTTTTCCCGTCGAAGAAGCGGCTACGTTCGTAGAGTATGTGAATAAGCTCGGAAAAGCCGCAGGGTATTCTGACGGAGAAATTTCGTCAATGACAAGCAGCATCCAGCGAATAGCCGCTGCCGGACAGGCCACTTCATCCGACCTGACCCGAATAGCGCGAACGGCTCCGGCTCTCATCGAACAGATTTGCAAGAGTCTTGGTGTAACCAGAGAAGAACTAAACAGCATGGCGGATGCCGGTAAAGTTACGGCTGAAACCGTTAAAACCGCCCTACTTAATTCTGCCGATGATATTGACGCGGCCTTTTCAAACTTGAATTTCGGCGTTTCCGACGCCCTGCTGAATATAAGAAACCGGTTTGGATTCTGGGTTGACGAGATGAATAAAGCGCTCAACATTACCCAGACTATCGGCACGACTATGGTTAAAGCGTTTAACGGCGTAATCGCCGTCCTTAACCGAGCGAGAACCGCTGTTGTTTGGTTATCCGAGAAGTTGGGCGGAGCCGAAAATCTCATGAAGTTAATTTCGGCAGCCGCAGGCGCTTTGCTTGTCGCTATGAATTTTTCCAAAATCATATCGGCTATTCAAATGGTAGGGAAAGTGCTGAAAGCGGCGTTTTCGATTAAGAACGCGGGAATTCTTCTGCTTGTGGCGGCGATTACCGTTCTGTTCTTGCTTGTTGATGATTTTATCAACTTTATGAAAGGCAACGATTCCGTTATCGGATACTGCTTCCAAAAGGCGGGTATCGACGCGGAGCTAATGCGCCAGAAGATTGTTAATATCTGGAACAACCTAAAAACTTTCTTTTCGGGCATTTGGAACTCGATTAAGTCAATCATTTCGCCTGTGCTTGATTGGATAAAGCAAAAGCTTGAAGACGTATTCGGAGATGACCTGTTTGCGGACCTCGGCAACGGTATCGCCGGAGTTATAAATTTCTTTGAACGCCTTACAACCGCTCTTGCCGGAAACACTGATTTGCAGAACACTCTCGGCAAGCTGGCTGTCGCCATACTCGCTGTAGTGGCGGCGTTCAAAACGATTAAAACAATATCTGGTGTTGCCGGAACGGTATCTAAAATAGGTCAGGCTATATCCGGAGCGGGAAAAACATCGTCCTCGGCGCAAGGCGGTTTTAGCGGATTTGCCTCCGCTGTACTCATGCTTGCGGCGGCTATCGGTATACTCGCGTACTCAGCCGTGCAGATAGCGCAGGCAGGACCGGGTGCCGTTGTCGCGATTATCAGTATGGTTGGCGGCATCGTCGGGCTAATGGCGGTAGCGGGAGCGTTCGGCGAGAGCTTAAACGGAGCGGCTACCGGACTTGTGGCCTTTGGAGCCGCAGTTCTTATTGCCGCTGCGGGAATTGCCGTAATGGCATATGCCGCTATAGAAATTTCAGACGCGGGAGCGGGAGCTATTGCCGTGTTTGCGGGAATGGGCGTCGGAATAGCGGCGTTAATGGCTGTTGCCGCAGCATTGGCACCGGCTTTGACGGCAGGATCTGTCGGACTGCTCGCGTTTGCCGCAGCTCTTTTAGCTATTGCCGCCGCCGCTGTTGCCGGAGCGGCAGCTATTGCGATTATAGCCGGAGTATTACCTACCATAGTCGAATACGGCGCAAGCGGAGCGGTTGCCTTGGTTGAGCTGGGCGCGGCGATGACCGTATTTGCGGCTGGGGCTGCCTTATCAGGTGCGGGAGCTGCAGCTGCGGCGGTGGGCTTCGCGGCTCTTGCTGTTGCCGCTGTCGCCGCAGTAATACCATTGGCTGCTTTGGCGATTGAAATGGCAACAATCGGCTCCGCCATTGCAACAATGGCAGATTCAGGTTCCACGGCGGCGTCAAGCCTCAAAGAAATTAAAAGCGCGTCATCGGGTATGCTTGGGGCTATGACGTCTCTCGCGGCGGCATTGCCACTTTCGGCATCCGCACTGAAAAAATTTGCATCAAA
>CAYTZR010000037.1:5072-7934 GCA_964442605.1 uncultured Oscillospiraceae bacterium | reverse complement strand
CTCTCGCGGCGGCATTGCCACTTTCGGCATCCGCACTGAAAAAATTTGCATCAAACACAAGTAAGGCGGCATCTCCTATCGCCGCCCTTCTTACGAGCGTCGTATCTCTTTTTACCGCCCTTGCCGCAGCTGCGGTGGGTGCCACGGCGCTCAGTACCGCTCTAAGACTTATTAACACTCTGCTGACGCAATTGATTAGCAGTATTGGAATGGTAACAAGCGCATCCGATTCAATACCCGCATCTTTCACGTTGATAACCGAATCGGCGATACCGCTCGCTGCGGCGTTGACGGCACTTGTATCACCGGTAGTCATGATTGTATCGCCAATGATGATGCTTGCCGCAGTTTTGGCAACCGTTGTGTCAAGCTTGGCGGTCATGAATACGGCTGTCATGACGGCAAATACGCAAATCAATACGCTTCTTGCGGCGTTTCAGTCTGTATCTGCCGGTGTTATTGCAAGCACAACGTCGATGTCGTCATCCGTATCCTCTACCCTTGCCGGAATGTACTCAAATACAACATCGGTGTCCGGCAATATAGTAAGTTCCATGACTACGGCATGGTCTCAGGCTCGAACGCAAACGTCAACTATTTTCGACCAAATCGGCACAAGTATGCAGACGAGCCTAAATAACGCTCAGAGCAGGGTTATCTCGTCTTGCAAGGCGATTGCCGACGGCATGAAAAGTGCCTTTAGCGGCTTGTCATCGTCTTTTGCGAGCATAGGCCTTAATATAATGAGCGGCTTGATATCCGGTATAAACAGCGGTTCTTCCGGAGTCATAAATGCCATGAAGAACACTATCAACAAGGCGGTTGCCGCAGCGAAGGCAGCGGCTCAAATCGCGTCGCCGTCAAAGAGATTCGCTAAAGAGGTCGGTTCTCAAATTCCCGCAGGTATCGGGCAAGGCGTAAAGAACAACACCGACGCCGCCTCGGACGCCGTATCCGACGTAGTGGACAAAAGCTCTGACGTCAGCGGATTTATCAAAACCATTGCCGACGGCTTTGCCCAAAATAAAGGGCGAATTAAGGCTGCCGTTCAATCGGCTATCGGAGATATGTCCATACTTGCAAACGCAAGCGTAGTAAGCGCAGGAACAGCCAAAACCGTTGCCGGGGGTTCAACCGATAACAGCAGGAACGTCAACCAAAACGTGAACATCAACAATACTTTCTCGGGAGACCGCGCCATACAAAAACAAACGGCAAAAGTAATGAATAAGTCCGCCGAGGACGTTACGGCCATCCTTGCAAGAGGACTCATGTTTGCAAAGTGATATATGGGAGGTTTAAGCAATGGCAAGAGTTAAACAGCCTGTCAGCATTAACGGCATAGAATTTGACGCGCTTATTAACGAGAGCCGAACTCTTGAAGCAAGTGTACCGGAATATTCGGTCGAGGAAGGTTTTTCGGTAGCGGATGCGATTATTATAGGCTCGGAAAAACTGAGTATGACATTGTTTGTCACTAACACCCCCGTCACTTGGTATTTAAGACACGGGTCTGATGAAGAACGCGTAACAACGGTGTGCGAAACGCTGGAGCAGATGTTCTATGATGCAACGCCTGTTACTATTGTTACAGACGATAATGTTTACAGCGACATGGCTATTGAAAACTTGGAACTCAGCAAAAGTCTTGAAACCGGGTATTCCAGAGAAATTCCGATTTCGTTCAAAAAAATCCGCATAACCGCCGCAAGCACAACCACAATTCCGGACGGCTACGGGAAAAGCGGAGCTACAGGCAGTTCCGCCGGAAGCGCAAATACTACTTCCGGCACGGTGAGCACATCGAGCGCATCAAGCAAAACAACAAGCAGCTCAGGTTCGTCAAGCTCGGCTTCATCCGGCTCGTCATCGGGCAGCAGCAGTTCAAGCAAGTCATCAAGCGGCAGTTCAAATAAAGGGAGTATTTTGTATAACGCTTCTAAGTCGGCGGGGTTGTTGAATTAGGAGGTTGACAGATATGGATTATATTTCAATTGAAATCCCCGATATGAATGACAGCGTATCGAGGATTGTGCTTAACGGCACGGTTTACCTGATACGCTTTACCTATACCGACACAAAGGACTATTGGAAATTCGGGATTTATAGCTCTACGAACGAACCTATATTGGTCGGGGCTAAAATTGTTCCGAATTTTCCGCTAAATCTGTTTTGCGCGGCGTCGGGGCTGCCGGATGGCATATTCGGCGCAGTCAGCAATAATGACCGTATTGGAAGGCAGGACTTTGTAAACGGCGATGCGGAATTTCGCTTTTACCCCGTGTCTTTTGAAGATTGAGACAATATTTTGCAGTTTGTCCGTCGGAAAATCCGTGGAAAATCCGTGGAAAATCCGTGGAATTTCCGTGGAAATTTTTGTAGAAATTCCAATTGCAGTCCGCACATAAAAGCTCGGACAAAGTATAATGTACCACATTTTATCACATTGCATCTGCTGTGTACCAATAAATTTTTGCGGTACAAAATCGAGCATATGACATTTTACAAAAATGTTATGGTCTTTGAAAAATGCCTTAAAATCAGGGTTTTTCAGCTTTTTACTTTTTTGTCCGTGGAATGTCCGCGGAAATTCTGCGGATTTTTTAACGGAAATTCCACGGACGTTCCATACGTAACCGTAACCGTAACCGTAACCGTAACATATATAATATATATATAATATATATGTGCGTTTTTTGCAAAACGCACGAGTGTATTCGGTCCTTTTTTAGCTTCTGTCATTAGGACCAAATACATCATAAGGATAGCCCGTTTATTCATATGAGAGGAGTGTTGCTATGGCTGGTTATGAGAATTTTGACAGACAATACAGAGTAGCGGCAGGACGGTCGGGCGGCGAGG
>CAYTZR010000037.1:3634-4972 GCA_964442605.1 uncultured Oscillospiraceae bacterium | reverse complement strand
TATGAGAATTTTGACAGACAATACAGAGTAGCGGCAGGACGGTCGGGCGGCGAGGGATTTGAGGTTGGAGAAGTATCACCAAGCCAGCCGGTACCGCTTCACGTTTCGTTTTCGCTACAAAGAGAAGACTCAGAAACTCAAAACACGGGCAAAGTGACATTATGGAATCTTAACAACCGGCATCTTGCGGTTTTAAGCGAAAAGGACTGTGTTGTATCGCTCAGGGCGGGGTATAACAGTCATTTGCCGCTCATTTTTACCGGCATAGTGAGCTATGCAACGACTTCTCTTGACGGAGCTGACAGAAAAACGGAAATTGAGGTTGTTGACAGTCTTGTAGAGGTTAGAGACACATATGTTTCCGTGTCATATACCGATAAGGTCAATTGGAAAACAATATTTGACGATGTTGCGGCGCAGATGGGCGTCGCTATTTCTTACGCTTACGACGTGACATTTGCCGACATACACAACGGGTACACCTACGTCGGCAAGGCAAGAAATATTTTAACAAAGGGCTGTGACTGCTGCGGACTATCGTGGTCGCTGCAGAACGGTGTTCTTCAGGTTAAAAGACCGGGCGGAGTTATGTCCACGGAGGTGTATCTGCTTTCGGCGGACACCGGACTTATCGGCATACCCGAAAGGGTTGTTGTCTCAGAGGATGAAGAGACAGGGACAAACACTCTCGGTTGGGATGTGGAATATCTGCTGAACGGAGCTATCAATATTGGCGATTATGTCAAAGTGGAAAGCAAAACCGTGACGGGATGTTTCAGAGTTCATTCGATAGACATACAAGGCGATAATCAATCCGGAGACTGGAACTGCACGGCAAGACTTTTGGAGGTGAGCTGACTATGATGCAGGATTTTGTACAGGCGGTTAAGGACATGATAAAAAGTGAGATAAGGGATATGCACACTGCTGTGCCGGGAAAGATAGTGTCCTTTAACGCCACAACAGGGCTGGCAACCGTCCTTCCCGTCATGAAGTACAAGAAACCTGACGGGAGCAGCATGAACTATCCTCAGATTACGGGCGTCCCCGTTCTGTTCCCGCAAGGCTACGGCCAGTCGGCGGTGGTAGCTTTTCCGGTTAAGGCGGGCGACGGATGCCTGATTATAACGGCTGAAAATTCTATAGATTATTGGCTGTACGGTCAGGAAACGGAGACAGATTTGCCCTTTGACATGACGAACTCTGTTTGCATACCCGGTTTGTTTACAAAGGCAAACTCGTACATAAAACAGGCTTGCGAAGAAAACGCGGTTGTTATAGGATGCGGCAGTTCGAAAATCGTGCTGAAAACCAATTCTGCCGAGATTGACGCGGCTA
>CAYTZR010000037.1:0-3534 GCA_964442605.1 uncultured Oscillospiraceae bacterium | reverse complement strand
TGGGATTTTCATGGTATGAGGACGTGTGGGTTAAAAACCCGAACATCCGTATGATACAACAGCTAATACGCTCAGAAATTATGAGCGTTGACGGCGTGGAAAACGCCAAGATTATCAAAAGCGAATATGACGCCAAGAGAAGAAAGGCGACGTTTAAGTTTGCTTACTCTGTAGGCGAGGAAAACTACAACGACGAGGTGACTATAAATGTCTGAATACGGATTGACATCAAAGGGTCCGAATATCAAGCGTCTTGATACCATCGAAGATGAAATGCACACAAGTCTCACAGAAAAATGGGGCGTAAACACAAGACAAAATCCGCAATCGTTTGTTAATCATTTCCTGACGAATGTTGCGGACCAACTCGCGGAGCTGTGGGAGCTTGGCGAAGATGTATATTACTCGCAGTATCCGTCCACAGCGGAAGGGGTAAGCCTTGATTATGCCGCGCAGTACGGAGGCTCCACGAGAGAAGCCGCGTCAAAGTCGTATTATCCCATTCACTGTAAAGGAACAGACGGCACTGTACTCGCTTCCGGCACAATGATAGCATCCGACACCAACCCAAAAACCTACTTGACAATTACGGAAGAAAAGCAAATCACAAGGAGTTCGTTCAATAAGGCGGACATAAAGGTTGTGTCAGCGGTCATTGGCAGCGCCTATACAATAATGCTTGACGGCAGTGCCTATTCCTATGTCGCAACCTCGGTAAACGCAAATGTAATTCTGCAAGGCTTATCTGACGCAATCACCGATGAAAATTTTACAACCGCTGTCAACGAAGCCGGAACACTGCTTTCGGTAGAGGCTGCCGCGCTAAACACTCAGCACGTTATGGTTTTGTCGGAAAATCTAACTACCGATACAGTCACGTCAATTATCGTATTCGGCACTACGGAGGTAGGAGATATACTCATACCTGATGACGCCATAACGGAGATTATAAAGGCGAACTCAGGACTGCTTGCGGTAACCAACCCCTGCGGATATATTGCCGGAAACGACGAAGAAACCGATACAGAGTTCAGGCAATCTTATACAGACAAAATATTCAACCGTTCGTCAATGATGCTCGAAAGCATAAGAAGCGCGATACTTAGCAATGTTCAGGGTGTTTTGAGCGTCGCCCCGTATGAAAATACAAGCGATGAAACGGACGAATACGGCAGACCTCCGCACAGCATAGAAATAGTTGCGGAAGGCGGAGACGAAACAGAAATTGCGCAGCAAATACTTGAAAACAAAGCCGGAGGCATATCTACATACGGAAGTATCGTTGTCAATGTAACAGGAGTAAACGGCGAAGATATACCTATCCGCTTTAACAGACCGGAGACGGTTTATGTGTGGGTGAAGCTCGGTATCACATTTAAAGCAAACGAAAGTGTACCGTCCAACTATGCTGAGTTACTCAAAGAAGCGATACTTGAAAATATATCCGAACTCGACGCGGGTCAGGATGTTGTGCCACAGGAATTTGTAAGCGATTTGTATAAATCCTGTACGGGCATCAGCTATATCGACATAAGCATAGCGAGTACCTCCAGCACGTCCGAAGTACCCACAGAGTATCCGTACCGAAGCATAGATATAGCCGCCAGACAAAGAGCGCATACTGCCGAATCCATGATTGAGGTGACTATAGATGGCTGATTACATCAAAAATCTTAAGGATGACCTTTTGGAGCAGTTCAAAGACAGGCCGAATGTGGAAGCGCTTTGCGAAGTGATAGGAGAACAGCTAAACGATGTGTACGCGTTTTTTGAACAGCTTAAAAACAAACGAAACATAAACGACGCCGAAGGAACTCAGCTTGACGGCGCGGGAGACATAGTATGTATGAGCAGACTCGAAGCCGCACAGCTGGACGGAGCCGCAGCCGCTTCTGTTCTGCCTGACGAGACATACAGGAAATATCTGATTTACAAGATACTGAAGAACACCTGCAGATGCACCTACTACGAAATGATGAACGCAATCAATATGTTCTGGACAGGTCCTCCACTCACATATTCCGAGGATATATCAAAGCCGGCAAAGATACTGCTTGCGTTTGATGCGGAAGGAGACAGTGCCAAGCAACTTGAATATATCCCCTACATAAAAGCGGGCGGCGTGGGACTTGAAATTACCATGAAGCTTTCCGATACCGCGACGTGTAACGTGGGCTTTGGAGAAAGACTTGGTGCAGTAATGACAATTTCAGGTAATGCTCCCGTTTTGGAAGAAAGGGAGTATTATTCTGACGAAAACGGTAATTTGCTTACCGATGAAAGCGGCTACCATATCATAGTGTGAAAGAAGGAATTAAAATGGTGATGAATTTAACAGCAGAGGGACAAAGCGCATTGCTTGACTGCCTTGAAGACGCATCGACAATCGTATTCAAAGAAATCGCGCTCGGAAGCGGAAGCAATGCCGGAGAAAGCGCAACAGCACTATCTAAGCCCGTCAAGGTTATTCCCATACACGGCGTTACGCATAATAGCGGCAACGATTATGTGACCCTTACGAGTTCGTTTGATAACAGTGATGTTTCAACGTCGTTTCACGCAACCGAAACCGGCGTATTTATTCAAAGCCCCTCGGACAGTAGTAAAGAAATCCTGTTTGCTTACGGCTACGTCGATAGCAACAAAGCGGTTTTAATTCCTTCAAGCGCGGATTGCTTGCTTGAAATGACCGAAAAGATAATGGTGTATGTCGGAAGCAATACAAATGTTGATATATCATTGAGCGACAGCTTGACAATCGTAACGAAAGAGGATTTAAACAACGCCGTCGCAACACTGACCGAAGAAGATGACAGTCTAAAGCAAGACCTTAACGACATTACTGCGGATGTGAAGGCAAGGCTATTGTTACTATATAAATCTGTCGGGCAAAAAATGTTTCTTGGCGATTTAGGCTTTCAAACTTCACAAGTTGTGTCAGAAATGACGATAAGTTTTAAAGTAAATTACTGTAAAGTAATTCGGCCCGCTTCTAACGACTCTGAAAAGTTCTACGAGACAGTTTCGCTTGAGACAAATAATTTGGATGATGTTGCGGACGCCGGAATATTGACAAAGGACGATTCCGGATACGTTGTATATTTTAGCAATCTTGACCCCGGAGAACCCATTTTTGTGTATGCTCGGCAAGTAAATGAGGTTTTATGGAATATAGGCTATCGCAGCGCGGAAGAAGCACTACCTCGAATATACTCAACATCTCCGGATGATGAGTATATCTATCTTTTTGCTGTTGAAAGATATACAGGAGTTGGCGGCTTTTATACCGACGGAAAAATTATTCCCCTATGCGCGGGAATACCGGCGATAGAGTTATCATTTAATACGCCAACCTAATAAAGAATAAGGAGTGAAGAGAAATGGCATCAAAGAAAATAACTGAGGTTGATGTGGCATCAGAAATCAAAGAGGAGGCTAATGTTTTAATCACTCAGGAAGAGACGGATGAAAATGGGAACGATATCGAAAGTCTCCGAAGAATACCATACAAAACTGTCACCGCAGAGTTAAGCA
>CAYTZR010000036.1:0-20445 GCA_964442605.1 uncultured Oscillospiraceae bacterium | reverse complement strand
ATGTTGTTGACAATTCTGTAGATGAAAGAGTTATTGATTTTAATTTGTCAGCAACAGACAGGCAACTTTGTCTAAACTGTAAAAAAAGAATAGACCCAAGTTTATAAAATTGAATACAGTTTAAAGCACTTACCGAATTGGTGAGTGCTTTTTGTATGGAAATCGCCCGCCCGATTGCGCGAGCCGCCTCCGCCCCTCGCGGCGCGGTGCCGAAAACATTTGACATATGGCAGAAATTGAAGTATAATATGTTCGAGGGAGCATGGAGTATACAAGAGAACGTACGCGAACGCTGTAGAGGTATTCAAGAACAGAACTGACGGAAAACAAATGAGAATACTTCTCAAACGAATAACGCGTAGAGAGAGCATCGGAACGAGCGGCGAACATGCACACGCTCATATATAAAACCATAGACGTGTGACGTGTGACGGATAAAACCCTGCCTATAGTGCAAGAATGGCTGTCAAGACCGCTTGAGAACATTTACGCCGTTATATTTACGGATGTCATCCGCCTACATGGTGCAAAGACCGGACAGATTTGAAACTCACTCCGCACCCTCGTACAAACGACTGCGCGGAGATTTGCAACTAAGACAATTTTTAAAGGTCGATGGGACGCAACATGGCGTTCCACCGACCTTTTTCTCGCAAAGCTATAATGTTTTGCGAAAAGAATTTTTTAGAGCATCCTGTCGTATTATAGCATAATTTAGCAAATTGTACAACACTTTTTTTGTCAATTTTGTTTGTCAAAAATAAATAATTTTCTCAAAATATTTTGTGCAAAATGTAAAATTGCTCATTTATGCAGATAAAATTGATTTATTTACCGTCAAATTTATGGTACTGGAGGAGTGCATTATGCCGAGAAAAGGAGAGAATATTTATAAACGGAAGGATAACCGTTGGGAAGGGCGCTATATCACATCGTATAATGCTGCAGGAAAAGCGGTGTATAAATCCGTGTACGGGAAGACATACACCGAAGTCAAGCTGAAAATGAAAAGTCATGTTGAGCCGGAAAAAACAAAAAATGTCGGCATATCATTCACTGAATGGTGCGAGGAGTATCTAAAATCACAGAATGAAAAGCTAAAAATAGGAACATACAGTATATATGAGAGGTATATTAAAAACCATATTAAGCCTTTTTTCGGGAATACCGCTCTGTGTAAAATGAATAGTGAAATAGTGCAAATGTTCGTTGATTCTCTGTCTGATTTAGCGCCGTCCACTGTCAAGGGAATTTTCTCATTTCTGCGCGAAGCGCTTAAAAAAGCAAACAAAGAGAATTACATAGCACCCATATGGCTTGATATCGAATTACCAAAGATTAAACGTCATGAAGTTGAGGCGTTCTCGCGAGAGGAGCAAAAGCGAATCGAAAGTTCACTCAATATTGAAGAAAATCCCAATGACATCGGAATTTTGATATGCCTGTACACAGGACTTCGCATAGGCGAGGTCTGCGGTCTGAAATGGAAAGACATTGATTTTAAGAACGGAGATATGCATGTAAATAGAACAGTGCAGCGTGTAACCATAGACGGGAAATCCGTTTTGCGGGAGCTGCCGCCGAAAAGCGAGGCGTCACAGAGAAAAATACCTGTACCACCGACTTTGCTTGATAAATTAAAAACCGTGCAAAAGCAGGGACAGTCCGTGTATGTACTTCATACAGATTATCATATGATGGATACGAGGACATTTCAGTATCAGTATAAGAAAACATTAGAGCGTGCCGAAGTCAGATACGCCAATGCCCATACCCTGCGTCATACGTTCAGCGTTCGCGCACTGGAACTCGGATTTGACATTAAAACCCTAAGCGAAATTCTCGGTCACGCCGATGCAACGGTTACGCTAAAAATATACGCTCATTCTCTTGATGAACATAAGAGAAACAGTATGGCGAAGTTTGGATAAATATTATAATAACCGTATTTTTTCTGGTCAAATTTATATGAATATTTCGGGTTTACGTGTTTTAAAGTGTTCTTTTCGCAAAACATTATAGTTTTGCGAAAATGTGTAGGGTATTATTCTTTATTATATACGGCATGATATGACGTGTCAATAAAATTGTAAAATTAATAGGTTTATATAAAAAACACATACAAATACATATGAATGGTTGAATAAATGGTTGAAAAAGAGCATAATTTCGACCGGATAGGGGACAGTGATATGTTTCGGCATGAATGCAAATATATCATAAATACGGCGGATGCTTTGACGTTATCGCACAGATTGGAGGTGCTTTTGGAACGCGACTCTCATTGCGGGCACACGGGAGACTACACGGTGAACAGTCTTTACTTTGATAACTATAATGACAAGGCTCTTAAAGAAAAGCTGTATGGCATTGATAAGAGAGAGAAGTTCAGAATAAGATATTATAATCATGATTTGAGTTTTATAAACCTTGAAAAAAAGAGTAAAATTAAAGGTTTATGCCTTAAGCAGTCTGCCGCAATCAGCGTTGAGCAGTGTGAGATGATTATAGAAGGTAAGACAAATTGGATGCGCGAAAGTAGCAGCAATCTTGTCAGGGAGCTTTACTCAAAAATGCGCTATCAGCAGCTGAGGCCGGTAAGCATTGTCACTTACGACCGGGAGGCGTTTGTGTATGCGCCGGGTAATTGCCGCATAACATTGGATAAAAATTTGAAGGGATGCATGAACGTCTATAGCTTTCTCAACGATGAATATGCTTATGACCATGCTGATGAGAGCACTATTCTTGAGGTAAAGTGGGACGAGTTTCTTCCTCAGGTGGTAAGATACGCGGTTCAGGTAAAATGCAGAAGCGTTTCGGCTTTTTCAAAGTACGCGGCGGCGCGGGGAATGTAAAAATGTATGATAAGAATAAAATAAAAAATAAAATAAAATAAAATAAATAGAAAGATAAAGTCATAAAAATAAAAAAGAAAAGGGTGGGGAAAATGACTTTTAACGATATCTTTAAGTCCAATTTTTTGGATCAGGTCGTTTCATTAACTGTTGCGGATATTTTAATTGCGCTTGCAATTTCTTTTGTAATAGGCTTGTTTATTTTTGTAGTATATAAAAAGTCTTTTTCGGGCGTGATGTACAGCTCGTCTTTCGGATTATCGCTTATAACCATGGCAATGGTGACTGCACTGATTATTCTCGCGGTGACGGCTAACGTTGTGTTGTCACTGGGTATGGTCGGAGCGTTGTCGATTGTAAGGTTCAGGACAGCGATCAAGGACCCAATGGACATAGTATTTCTGTTTTGGTCAATCGGAGTAGGCATTATTGTGGGAGCAGGTTTTATCCCTCTCGCGGTCATAGGCTCGGTTTGTATCGGTTTGATTATACTTATTTTTGCCAACAGAAAAGGCTTTGACACTCCATACATTCTCATGGCGAATTGCGCGGATGAAAGAGCTGAAAAGATGGTTAGCGGTGTGCTTGCCAAAAATTCTAAAAAGCACTCTCTTAAATCCAAAAATATTACTAAGCACGGAATAGAACTCACATATGAGGTCAGAGTCAAAAAATCAGAGTCTCAAGTTGTAAACATACTGGCGAATTGTCAGGGCGTTTCGAATGTATGCCTCGTAAGTTATAACGGAGAATATATGTCCTGAGGTCAAATCTATGATAGATTCTAAAATAACACAGGTAATATCATTATGTCTAATTTGTGCGGCATTGGTTTTGTCGGCATATTTGGGTATTACTCATTATAAACCCGATGAAAGCGAGATTATAAGGTACAGCGATAATCATGTCGTTGAGTTGTCGGATGATGGTTACACCGAGCCCGAAAACGCGGTTACGGTTGAAATGGGTGACTCGGGGATAAAGTGTGATAGCAGTAGCGTTGCCTTGCGCGGTAATGATATTTATATTTTAAACGGCGGAGAATATATATTAAAGGGAAGTTGGAATAAAGGCAGCGTTATAGTATCCACCGGCGATTCAAAAAACGTTAAGTTATATCTTGACAATGCGGATATTGAGTCTCCGAATTTTGCCGCCGTTTGCGCGTATAAGGTACCAAAGCTGACCGTATCCACGATGAAAGGCACGGTCAACAGGCTTTCAGATTCCTCGGAGTACCGAAAAAACACTCTGTCAACCGACACTATCGATTCGGTTGTATACAGTGCCGCCGATATAACGGTCAACGGCGAAGGCAGGCTTGTTGTGTCAGGCAGTCGTAAGGACGGTATCAAGACTCCCGGCAACCTAAAATTAATGTCGTGCAGCATTGCCGTAGACGCGAAAGACGATGGACTGACGGGAAACAAAGCCGTATATATCGAGGGCGGAGATATCAGTATAAAGACGGATGAAGGCGACGGAATAAAATGCGGGCGCTTCTCCGATACTGCGGACGATACGGTTGCTAATCCCGAGCCGACGGATGGCACCGATGTAAATATAAAAAAGAGTTCTTCAAAAACCGAGCAGACGCATTGCTTTATAGCTGTTGAGGGCGGAGAAATCAATATCGACTCGGCAGGCGATGGCTTTGCGGCGGCAGGAGGGCTGTATCTGAACGGAAACGCGGAATACAATATCAAAACGGGGGGCGGATATGAAGCCGCGACTGCGAAAACTCCCGCAGATATGCCGCGTCCCGATGATATGGGTCAGTTTGGCGGCGGAAACGCGGACGCCGTTCCGACGAATGGTGCTCCGCCGCCGGTCGCGGAAAACGAACAAGAAGATGAATTGCCCAGTGCGAAAGCTTTCAAGGCGGGCGCGGTGCTTGAGATAAAATCGGGCAGTTACGATATAAACTCAAGAGATGACGCGGTTCACTCGGATGGCAATATTGTCATATCCGACGGGAATTTCAAAATCAGCACTGGGGATGACGGTGTTCATGCGAATGAAGAACTGAAAGTGAACGGAGGAAGCATAAATATTGCTCATTGCTACGAGGGCCTTGAAGCGACGGAATATGTTGAAATCAACGGCGGAAAAGCTGATATTATCGCTTCCGATGACGGTATAAATTCCGGAGCGGGAATGATGATGGCTCCTCCGGGCGGCGGAGACGGCGGAATGCCCCCTGGACCGCCCCCGGGAATGGGCGGGCAAAACGGCGGAATGCCTCCGGGACCGCCCCCGGGAATGGACGGACAAAACGGGGGAATGCCTCCGGGACCGCCTCCGGGAATGGACGGACAGAACGGCGGAATGCCTCCGGGACCGCCCCCGGGAATGGACGGGCAGAATGGAGGAATGCCTCCGGGACCGCCCCCGGGGATGATGTCCGGAGAACTTGACACAAATATCAGAATAAACGGCGGAGAAATATGGTTGATGTACGGCGGCGATGGTGTTGACTCAAACGGAAATATTGAAATCAACGGAGGAAACATAATCGCAACCGGTCCGGGGTCGGGACCCGATTCAGCGATAGATTTTGACGGAACATTTTTAATGAACGGCGGGGTTCTCCTGACCGCCGGCGGAAGCGGAATGAATGAACTGCCATCCGAGAATTCCGCACAGAACTGCATATGGCTTAACGCGCAAGGTGAGGCGGGCTCAAATGTATCCGTTCGTTCGGGAGATGAAGAATTGTACGAATTTGCTGCCGAATACGATTTCAGCCTTCTGCTGTTGAGCGGCGACAAATTGGTGACTGGCGGAGAGTATGATGTTTATATTGACGATGAAAACGCCGAGCATATAGTTATCGACGGAACGGTCACCCAGTCCGGAAATGCCGTTTCCGGCGGAATGGCGCCTCCGATGCCCGCGGGAGCGGACGAGCAGAATACGGCGCAGCAGATGCCTCAGGGAATGAATGGGCAGAATACGGGAGGTCCGCCGGGAGGCTTCACAAACGCCGGCAATTATGGAACCTCTGCGATTTTGACGTGGTTGCTCGGGTTGTTAGGGTTGTTCAGAAAGCCGGCTGTTATTTCTATCGCCGGAATGTTGGCGGCACTGTTGTGCGTAACGTTATATAAGCGCAGATATTAGGAGGTACTTTCATGAACGCAGCATTGGAAAAAGAAAGTGAATTTGATAAGGCCGCTATTGAAATGGGGTATGGCTGCTATAATTTTTGCGTTGGCAACGAGGACAGTGGAATTTTAAAAGAAGAAATCGATTACATAAAAAATCTGTTTAGTATCATGTTTGGTTATCGCAACATAGGCGAGAGCGACAACGAAGAGGCGATAAAAGTTAGAATAGACGGCAAAATGAATGAGCTCGGATACAAATGCTATAACCTCGGAATTGAAGGCAAGCTGCCTTCAAAGAGCCTGCTCGGGGCGTTTGCCAAAATGAGAGAATTGAGTGAAACCACGTTTACGTTTCAGAATGAGGAAAGCAGGTCAGAGAATGCTTCGGCGGACAATGAAACCGTGCAGCCGGAATTTGCCAAATCGTCTGAACCCGTTGAAAACATGGGCGGTTTTCTCGATGACGTCAGTGATTTTACTGATGAAGCCGATATTTTTAATAATGATTTTCAGTGGGAGCCAATACCGACGGACGGTATAAAATGTGTATGCGGATATGTTAATGACAAAGCGTGGAATTTTTGCAAGAACTGCGGTAAAAAGCTAAAATAAAGGTGTGTGATATTTATGTTAAATTCATTTCCCGCAATTCACATACAACTGGTTATTCTGCTTTCCGCGATGGTTTCAATAGTTATCGGTGGTGTGTTATGCTTCAAGGGCTATAAATCAAACATGCTGATTATTATAGCGTGCGGTTTTTACGCGGGAGCGATTGTGCCGTTAGAGATTTTGAGGCAATTCCGGTCGCCCGTTGTGACAGCGCTCGGCATGGTTGTTGTAGGTTGTGTCACGGCTTTCGCGGTATACAAGTTTAAATCGGCGAGGGAACTTATAATATCCGGTGTGCTGCTTATGATAGCGGTTTATTACATTGTGGGAATGACCGGGTATCAGGGTGGCGGATTTAGCGAAAAAGGAGCAATTGTCGGTATTCTGATAGGAATGATCATGGTGGTATATATGCGTATTTTCGGAGGATATATCAACATCATTTCAACGGCTCTCAGCGGCGGGGGAATGGTTACTGTGTCGCTTTGGGCAATATCCCGTATCCTCGGTGGTTCACTCGGAACAGGCGTGAGCGTATTGATATGGCTGATGGTGAGTGCAATAGGATTTTTGATTCATATTTCAATAATTCATATTGACAGCATTTATTCAAGCAGCTATGTTCTTAAACGCAAGTTTAGCGCCGTTATATTCCAGTCGTATATGCCGCAGGGCATGCAGAAAAGCTGTGAAAATTATTGTGTGTACTGCGGCAGAGCACTTAACAAGGAAAATAAAAAATGCGTCAACTGCGGTTTCGGGGATGAATCAAGTGAAAATAAGAATTAAATTATTTGTGGTCATGATTATGACAACGATACTTTTGGCGGGAACGCCGGGGTTCGAGGCGGGAGCCGAGCAATTTAATATTAACTATCGAGAAGCGGTCGAAAGCGGCGATTATATTAAATATTTAAGCGATACCCTCTCGGGAGTTTCCGCAAACGCGCTTACCGACAGCGACTTGGAGGATATTGCCAATTATATAGAATATGTTATAAGAATAAAAGGCAGCGTTTTTATTGACGGAAGCTCCGGAATAACAGTCGACCCCGGGATAATTGAGTATGGGATAAACATGTGCTGTGAAACAAAAAACACGCTTGAAAATTTGTTGTCAGAGCGAAATATAATCTTAAACCGGACTATATCCTCAGACCTGATGGTGTTCTGCGAAAAAGTATCACTCAACGATGGAATCAGTCTGAATGTGCCATCGGAGTCGCTCGCGCTTGTTCCGGAAAACACCAATCTCAGGATAATACTAAAAAGGATGGATGTTTCGATTGCCATTCGTTCGGACAGCTTGAAGACTTTTGCCGCCGGTTCGGCGACTTTCGGAGCGTATGTAAAAAGAGACGCAAACGAAGACAAATATCTGATTGAGTTTAAAAATCCACGTCAGGAAACCATGGAGCGGATTATCGCGCCGGTGCGGGTATCCTTGCCCGCGGAAAACGCGGGGTTGAGCGTATACGCCGCGTACGGCAAAGTGGTTGACAACTGGGGAGGACAGTATAACGCTGTTGACAGGACACTTGACTTCGACACTGTTTATTCCGGCGAATACGATATCCGAGAGGCCGCGGTAAACATAACCGATATTTCTCATCTTGATGAGGAACAGAAAATAGCGATTGGATTTATGACCGCGAGAAATTATTTCACAGCGGAGAACGGAGAGTTTAAGCCGGATTTGCCCCTGAGCAGATATGACTATACCGAGGCTTTGGTGAGAATGTTTTTTGCCATTGACAACAATGCCGAAACATCTTTTAGCGATGTGCCCCGCTCAAGTGAATTTTACCGCTTTGTGGCTTCGTCTCAAAACAGTGATATTGTTGAGGGGTTCGAAGACGGTACATTCAGAGGCGACACATTTGCTACGGTTGAGCAGGTATCGGTTCTTGCGGCTCGAACGATTGCGGATAAGCTTGGTTATAACTATCCATCTGATCCAAATCGCTACATGAATTTCGTGGGCGCCGAGACAGTGAGCAATTGGGCAAGGGCAGAGATTGCCTTAGCCTACAGAGAAAGAATTTTCAGGGGCGGAGACGTGTCCCGCCCGATTTCGAGAGCAGAGGCAGCAACGTCGCTTTACAGGCTGTTTAATACCTTGTATAACACGCCGGACGAGGCTCTGCCGAATATAGGCGGAGAGAAGACCGATGAGAGCTTCTGGACGAAAAACAACGCCGCGATAGTTACTGCGGTGGCAGGAATAATAGACATTGCTTCAATCATTACGGTTATAGTGTTTTTGAAAAAGAGACGAACAGTTGTTGATAAAAAATGAGTAAGAATAATTGGATTACCGATGAGTCGCACAGCACCAACATTGGCGACAGACATGTAAACGAGGACAGCGTTTTTGTCCGTCTGTCGGACAGCGGCAAAGAATTGTTTTGTATAGCGGACGGGCTGGGCGTGCACGGCGGCGGTGACTTAGCATCTCAGACGGCTGTTTCCGTAATCGGACAGGAATTTAATGAATGTGAAAAAATCAGCAAAAAAGAATTGCTGAAAATTATTGACTCGGGTAACGAAGCGGTCAATAAAATACAGACCGAGGATATACAGATGAAAACCACATTCTCGGGTATTTTCAGACAAGGAAAGAAAGCTCTTCTGTGCAATGTCGGAGATACGCGGATATATTGTTTTAAAAACAGAAAAATTTGTGACATCAGCGTTGACCACAGCTTAGCGTTTAAGAAATACATGCACGGGGAAATCGGGTTTGAGTATATAAGAAATTGCCTTGACAGACATACGCTGTTATCCGCGCTTGGCATCAAGCGAATAAAATACTGCAACATCAAGCTTATAAGAGATATAAGGAAATACGACGCGTTTCTGATATGCTCGGATGGGTTCTGGGAAAACGTCAGCGAGAGTGAAATGGAATTTGCGCTCGCGTCTTCCGCGAACGCGGAGGAATGGAACCTAAAAATGCTCGACATTATAGAACACAGCGCGAAACGTGTAAAAGACAATTATTCAGCCGTATGTATTATGCGGCTTCAAAAATAAACAAAAAAAGGAGGAAGTATAATGGAATATAACGGCAGACATTATTGTGATTACTGTTTTGAGCAAATCGCTCCAAATTCGGAATGTCCCAATTGTCATCTCACGCCCGCAAAATATAAAACCGAGCCCGGACTTCTTATGCCCGGTAGCGTTCTCGCGGGCAAATATGTGATTGGCAGAACGATTGGCCGCGGCGGATTCGGCGCCACTTATCTGGCGTTTTCCACTAAAAACAACAGTGTTGTTGCCATAAAGGAATATTATCCTATCGGCATCGCTCACAGAAACGAGGGAGAAAGCAGAATAACCGTGCTTTCATCGGACAAGGAAAATCTGTTTCAGAAAGGCGCGAACAGGTTTTACGAGGAGGCAAAAATTATTTCCACCTTCAACGACGCTCCCAACGTTGCTACCGTGTATGAATTCTTTTATGAAAACAATACCGCTTACTATTCAATGGAATATTTAAACGGCGTTGATTTGAAGAACTACGTCAAAAAAAGCGGAGGAAGGATTACCGAGGGAGAAGCGGTTTCAATAATGGAAAATATCTGTAAGGCTCTTATCGTAATTCACAGCACGGGAACCATACACAGGGATATATCTCCCGACAATATTTTCGTATGCAAAAATAATACCGCTAAGCTGATTGATTTCGGAGCCGCCAAACAGTTTGTCGGTGAGGAATCCCAGAGTCTTTCGGTTATTTTAAAGCGCGGATTTGCCCCGATAGAGCAGTATCAGAAAAACGGCAAGCATGGCATGTGGACGGATATTTATTCGCTGGGCGCAACAGTTTACTATGCCCTCACCGGAACTATACCGGATGATGCCATGAGTCGCATCGAAAAGAAAGAAACCGAGATAAAAAGCGCGGCTGAGCTTGGGATATCCGAGCAGTTCCGTAATATTCTCAACAAGTGTATGCAGCTTAAATATCAGGACAGATATAAGAGCTCTTATGAGGTTCAGCAGGAACTTAAAAGACTGCCTGTGATGCGCCCGGCGTTTAAATCGTTTGACAATGTTATTCACTCATCGGTAGGCGGCGCAAGCACACAGATTGATTCTATGGGCACCATAAACAATAATCAGTCGATTCCGATACCTCCGTCCGGATTTCCGAATTCGGGCTATGTTCCTCCGTCGGGTTATCAGACCGGTTACGGTCAGTCGGGATTTCCGGGCTCGGGATTTCCGGGTTCAGGATTTCCGCAGTCGGTTATTATTGAGGACGCGGAGGAAAAGCATAAAAAGAATGTACTCGCGATCGCACTTGTGGCGGGAGCCGTTGTTATTATTATACTTGTCATGGTTTTAATTTTCAAAAGCATAAACCCGGGACCACCGCCGATGCCGGGGCCGCCGCCTATCGGACAGCAGGATATGCCGCCCGGGCAGCAGGGAGGAATGCCGCCCGGACAGCCCATGCAGTAAGCCGTTGGGATATACGATATTATATATTATTCAGAAATGAGGTATGACCTTGAAAAAGATTAATAATATTTTCTCCCACGGTGACCAGAAAAACAAAATTACGGAACAGCCGCCCGGAATTGAGCCGATTACGGCGATTGAAGACAACTATGTTGATTTGAGTTTTGATGAAAATCACGCCATGCGCATAAGAATGGGCAACGCCCAGGACCAAGGCGCGCGCCCGTATCAGGAGGACTCGTTTGGATATTCCAATATCACGAACAGCGACATAGTAAGCAGCCGCGGCATAACCGCTGTGCTGTCAGACGGAATGGGCGGGCTGAGCAACGGCAAAGCGGTTTCGGAATATGTGGTGAGCAATGTAATCTCATTGGCATCTGAACTGACGCCTTCGGGAAATATGGGAAAACAATTAGCTGATATAATACTTATGATAAACAAAACCATAAGCGAAAAATATACAGACGGAGTAAGGAGCACCGCGGGTGCGACAGCGGTTGTTATCCATATCTACAAAAATAAAATCAGCTGGGCGTGTGTTGGCGACAGTAGATTGTATGTTATACGCAATAGCGGGATATATCAGATAAATGAGGATCACGACTATTTGAACACAATGCTTCGCGGCGTTATTGATGACGAGAATACAATCGAGGACGCGCGCACCGACCCGCAGAAAGCGAGCCTTACCTCGTTTGTGGGCAAGGGAGAACTTTCGCTTGTGGATTATTCCAAGCATGAGTTTGACATTATCCCGGGGGACACGTTCATGCTTTGTTCGGACGGGGTATATAACGCGGTGTCATCCGAGCATTTGAGAGATATTATTCTTTCCGCGCCGCCTCAAAAAGCGGGGGAAATGATAGTAGACGCTGTTTTAAAGGCGTCAATTCCCGGACAGGATAATCTCACGGCGATGCTTATACACTGCGAAACATGTTAAAAAAATAATAAATATTCAATAAAAAGAAAGGATGATAAGAATGAGAAATCGAAAAACAGTATCCAAAATGCTGAGTGTTTATCTTATCGTAATGTTTGTTATATCCTTCGCTTCAATGACGGTTTCCGCGGAAGTGACGGATATCGCAAGCGCAAAAAATGGAGTGGTTTGTGTTGTTAACGCCAACCAAACTTCTCAGGGATCAGGTTTTGCCATCGGCAAGCCCGGTCAGCCCGTTCAGTTTATAGTAACCAACAATCACGTTGTTGAAACGTATGGTTACACGCCGGATACCGCTTATGTGTACTTTTCCGCCGCTGCCAATAATTTCATGGTAGCCAATGTTTATTACTATAACCCGGAAAAGGATATAGCAATATTGAAACTGCCCGAGACAACCACACTGCGTGAGGCGTTGGTTCTCTGCCCTTCTGACGCAATTGACCTCAATGATGATTTTGCGGCTTTGGGTTATCCAAACATAGGCACCGAACCTTCGGATTACGCGAAGTTTGATGTCTCAGATATCGTGGTTACACGCGGGGGTATCAAAAAGTCTGACAGAATTGACAGTAAGGATGTTTATCTTCTCGATTTGACAATTGAAAACGGAAATTCGGGCGGTCCTGTGGTTAACTCAAAGGGACAGGTTGTCGGAATATCTTCGTTCGGCATCAATATGGCGGACGCCACAATTTCACCCAGCTATGCCATAGCAATCGATGAGCTTATTAGCTCAATCGATACCAACACAATCCCGATTACCGTTGCTTCTTCGTCGCGCATAAGTCCGCTTCTTATAGCTATCTTAGCGGCGGTTCTTGTTCTGCTCGTGGCATTGATAATCGCGCTGCTCATGATACGTAAGCGCAGCGGCGGAGGGGGAACAACACCGGTTACATACCCCGCGACAACGGCCGCGGCAACGACCGGATCGGCTTCCGCTTCCCCGAAGACAGCGTCTGCTTCGTCTGCCGCGAAACAGGTAAGGCTGATAGCGCTGAACGGATATCTGAACGGCAAAAAGTTCAGCATAAACGGAACAAGCAGAATAGGCCGTGATTCCTCAAAGTGCAATATAGCGTTTCCAATCAATTCAAAGGGAATAAGCGCTACTCATTGCGAGTTGTCGTTTGACGGAAAGATTTGCACAATCACGGACCTTGGATCAAGCTACGGTACATTCGTGAACGGACAGAAGATTGCCGCTAATTCGCCTCAGATTTTGAAATCAAGCGATAAGTTTTATCTTGCGGCGCCCGAGAATATGTTCGAAATCAGATATTAAGCTATAAGTTAACGTGACGAGGTGTTGCGAAGTGCAGTATAACAATTTGTGCGCGAATTGCTTTCGTGAAAAGCAGCCCAATGAAATAAAATGCTCGGTGTGCGGATTTTCCCGCGCGGCATATAAACCGAGCGGGAACTGTCTGGCGCCGGGCACGCTTTTGCGTCAGAATTATATAGTCGGACTGCCTTTGGGTATAGGCGGGTTTGGTATAACCTATAAATGCTTTGATATATCTGTGGGCGGAATATGCGCCGTAAAGGAGTTTATGCCCAATAAAGCGGTTTATCGAGGCAACGCGAGACCCCAAATACAGGTTTTGCCGGAAAAGGTCAATCTGTTTCAATATGGTATAAAAAGGTTTCGCGAGGAAGCCGAGATTTTAAAGCAATTCAATCACAAGAGCATAGTAAACGTGTATGATTCCTTTTCCGCCAACGGCACCGCGTATTATGTTATGGAGTATTGCGACGGAGTTGATTTCCGGAAGTACACCAACGGGTTCAGGCGTGTGTTGACGGCGGATGAAGCCATGAACTATATGCGGCAAATGCTTGAGGCTCTCAAAGTCATACATAGTCACGGAGTACTGCACCGCGACATCGCGCCCGATAATATCTACATCACTAAGAGCAAACATATTATGATTTTGGATTTTGGTTCGGCGAGATACGAAATAGAGCAGAACGAGAGAAATTTGTCTATGATTGTCAAGGCGGGTTATGCGCCGGTAGAACAATACGGGACGTCCGTAAAACAGGGGGCATATAGTGATATATACAGCCTCGGAGCCACGTTTTATCACCTGCTTGCCGGCAAACCGCCGGTTCAATCAATCGACAGAATCAGCAACGACACGCTTGTCCCTATCAGAAAAATTCGACCGGACCTTCCCGCGAGACTGACCGGTGCGATAGATAAGGCTATGGCGGTGCAAATAAGGGATAGATTTCCGAATGTTAACCAGATGTACAGATACATATATTCACCCTCGGATGCGCCCGTCAAAGCACCAAAGCCTCCGACTGTTGCTATGGCTCAAGCAAAGCCGAAAAAGAAAGTCAAAAAAAAGACGGCAAAGCACAGTCATTCCAAGCACAGTCATTCTATGAGCAAAATCACAAAGCAGAGGTGGCTGGCGGCATCGATCGATTTAACCTTGTACGGATTAATATATTTGATTGCGGCGGCAGCGGTGCTTTACCTCGGAGAGTTCATGAGCTTAGCCGCGGCGCTTATATGCGCGGTGATGTTCCCTCTCTTCGTGTTTGTCATGGACTGCTTGTTTGAGGTTTCTCCGCTCAAGGTAACGCCGGGAAAGTATATGTGCGGTATCTATGTCGGAGACATATACGGAAGGCGCATATCGGTTCTTAAAACGCTTCAGAGAAATATTCTGAAATTCCCCGGCAGCATTTCCATGTTGCTGAACGGCGAAAAACCGATTCATGACAGAATTACAAACAGCAAAATATATTTTAAATAGACGGAGGTGGTTTAAGTGAAAGGTTACGCGGACATTGGCATTCGCTTTTTGGCAATGATTATTGACGATGTTGTATTGTTTTTAATCGAATACTTGTTGACGGTGTTCATGCTCGGTGTACTCGGTCCGATTTTGCTTCCGGTGTCTATCCTGATTACCTTAGCGTATTACATAGGCTTCGAGGGAGGACCTTGGCACGCAACCATAGGAAAACATATCTTAGGACTAACAATTGTTGATGAATACGGGAACGGTATAAGCTACAGTACATCCATGCTTAGATATTTGGGAAAATTGCTGAGCGCGATAACATTGGGAATCGGATATCTGTTGGCGCTTTTCAACAATAACAAACAGACACTTCACGATATGATTGCACGCACATATGTTGTCAATACCCGAGATGTGCCGAGCAGCGCGAAGCAACAGATAATCTGTCTCGGAGGTGTGCACGCGGGAAAGACATATCCTGTGGGCAGAGGAATTCTGATAGGGCGTGACTCACAAACATGCGGGATTGTTTTCCCATCGTCGGAGGCGGGCGTAAGTCGATCTCACTGCCTTGTAACCTATAATCCATCGTCAAGAATGTTTATTGTAAACGACCGAAACTCTACAAGCGGAACATACAGAGAGAACGGAAGCAGGATACTTCCGACCTCGCCGGCAGCTTTAAGCAGCGGTGAAAGATTTTATATCGCTTCCGACCGTAATATGTTTGAGGTCAGAAGTTATGATTGATTAAAAAGGTTGAAGGATTGATTAAAAGGAGGAGAACATGGTTAAGAAGAAAAATAAAAATGAGCCTCCGGTGACGCAGGCTATCAATGAACCGGTTCAGAATGTTCAGCAGATACCCAACTCGGGCTATCCGTATTCCGGTTATCCAAATTCCGGTTACCCGAATTCCGGATTTCCCGGCTCGGGTTATATTGTGAATGAAAAGAAAAAAAGTCTTGCTGTCCCCATTGCGATTGCGGCGGGAGTCGTGGTTATTGTCGCCGTTATCGCGGTTTTGTTTCTGATGCGTAACAACAATCAGATGGGAATGGCGGGTTTCGGAGGACCGCCTCCGGGACCGCCTCCGGGAATGAATATGCTGGATTACAGTTCTTATTCACAGTATGAGGTTGACGTAAGGAATTTAGTCGTTGATGGTGAGAATATTTCTCTGCCTCAGAAGATGCTGAACGTGAATAATTATTCATACGTGTCCGTCCAGGACTTTGCCAACGTTTTTGGGTTTAACACGGTATTTGATATGCAGAACAGTCAGACGGTTGTTTCGAAGGACGATATAAAAGCGACAATATCCAACGGAATGCAGAATATTGTTATTATGAAAGGCGTTGACAAGATTGATGTAATGATGGAAAGTCAGCCGCTGATGTTCAGCAATAACCAGACATACATTCCGCTCAGAAGCTTTGCCTTGATTTTCGATTTGCAGAGCATTGACTGGGATGAGAAAACTCAGACGATTAACGTTGTTACCAACAGTATAAAAGCTGTAAACACCAGTGTGGCGCAATCGGTGCCCAATGTGGCGACTATGAATCCAAACCAAATGCCTCCGGGCGGGGCGCCTCCGCAAGGCGGGGGATATGGAGCTCCGCCTCAGCAGGGCGGGGGATACGGAGCTCCGCCTCAGCAATAATTAAAGCTGAAACATCTAAAATAATTTTAAGAAAGAAGGAATAATTCATGGCAATGCAACAATGCCCCAACGGTCATATTTATGATGATAGTAAAAACCCGCAGTGCCCATACTGCAGCGGCAGTAGTGAAATGGGAAAGACAATACCGCTTGATAACGCCGAGGAAATACCTCCAACTGTTATGCACGAGCAGTCTATTCCCGAAACCCAACCGTATGACAACCCCGAATGGAATCCCACGGTTTACAAGCCTGATGTCATTAACGATAAGGGTATTGACCCCATAAGAGGCTGGCTCGTATGCTTGGACGGTGAGCAAAAGGGAAAGGATTTTCGTATTCATTCAGAGAAAAACCGTATTGGCAGAGGCGGCGAGGTTGAAATCAATATTGACTTTGACAAGACTGTCTCAAAAGGCACCAATGCCTTGCTTGCGTATGACAACAGGAACAATAAGTTTTTCCTCGCTCCAAGCGAGTCGAAAAACAATATGTACATAAACAACGGGCTTCTGCTTTCACCGGTTGAGCTTAAGGAGTACGACGTTATTGAGATCGGTCAGACAAAGTTAATCTTCAGGTCGTTCTGTAACGACAGCTTTAACTGGGATAAGGACAGCGGCAAGCAGGAAAAAGAATAAAATCAGGCCGGAGATGAATTAGCAAAGGGTCGCCTCATCGGAATAATTATAAATCACAGCGCCGCGGTTATATATGGTTTTTGCGCTGTATTCCGGCACATTCCATATTTCGGGGCGACCCTCTGAAAAACTTGCCTAAAAATTCGTATAAAAATAGTATAAAATATATGATGTATAAAAAACCGAAAACCCGGCAACAGAGGTGAAAAATGTGAGGCATATTAAATTAATTTGCGTCAGTTTAATAATTATTACGCTTTTTATTACGCTTTCTTGCGTGTGTACGGCTTGCGCTAAAAGTAGAAGTGAATTCGAAAAAACGGCTGTTATTGTTGTCGGTGAGGATACATCGCGCTATTCGTCGGGTATAGCCATTGGCATACCGGGAAAGAAAACCAGAGATGTTTTGACCACGTGTTCCAATATCTTAAACAGAAACGGAACTGTGCCAAAAACCGCACAGGTGATTTTTAACGCGGCGGCAAACAAGTCGATGACCGCGCAAGTGGTGGATTATAATACGGAAAAGGATTTGGCGTTGTTAAGGCTGCCGGAGGAGACCGAAAATCTCATTGGCGCGGTACTTTATGAAGAAAAAGACGCGGATTTAAACGATGGGTACAATGTGTTGGGATTTGGATATACCGATAATGGTTCTGAGGACTTGATTGGCAATACTGTTCAGTTTTTCAAAACCGGCATAAAAAACATTTCCCGTTATAACGGCATGGACGTGTATAACATAGATGTGCCCTACAGCACCGGTATTATAGGAGGTGCTTTAATTGGAAATGACGGGATATACGGAATGGTTGATTATTCCAAAGAGAATGACTATTCGTACGCCGTGACCGTTGATTCTGTAATTTCATTTTTAAGATATAATGACGTGCGGTATTTGCTGTACGGTGAGAAAAAAATAAGATTATATATCTTCTTGGTTTTGATAATAAGCGCCCTGATAGTTGCACTGTCATTAGGGATTATAATATATTTATGGTTGAGAGGAAAAGGAACGCGGAAGAAAATTAAAGACGAAAAAACCGAAACTAAAAATAAAACTAAAAATAAATTTAAAGAAGAAACTAAAAATAAAGAGAAAGAGACCGCTCCGGCTGTCCGAGTGATTGAGGGTTCTCTAAGCGGAAGCGTCTTTGAAATAAAAGACAAGATAATGATTGGACGAGACTATAAGCGATGCGGTATTGTATATCCTTTGAACGAAAACGGGATAAGCTCGGTTCACTGTGTGATTACCGCGGACGGCGGCGATATTATTCTTGAAGACATGGGCTCGTCTTATGGGACGTTTCTGGAAAGCGGGATTGCTGTAAAGCCCTCAGAGTCTGTGCGTCTGTCACGAGGCGATAAATTCTACCTTGCGACAAAAGAGAATATGTTTGAGATAGTGTAACGGAGGTAAATATGAAAATACAATTATATTCATATACAAATATCGGTAATCGAAAGAAGAATGAAGACTCTATTTTTACATATAACGATGAGGATTACGCTCTCGCGGCGTTATGCGACGGTCTCGGCGGTCACGGCGGCGGAGAAATAGCCTCGCAGACCGCGCTCGAACATTTTGAGAAGGCTGTAAGTGAAAACAAGATTTTCAGTGATGCCGAAGTAAAGCAGTTAATCGAAAACGCGAACATGGCGGTTGTTGAAAAGCAAAAAACCGATCCGCTGCTGGTAAATATGAGAACCACACTTGCGGGCAGTGTTATTAAAAAAGGATTGTTTAAATGCTTCAACGTAGGGGATTCGAGAATTTATTTTTTTAAAAAAGGTAAACTCAGATATATCTCAAAAGACCACAGTGTTCCGCAAATGTCGGTTGATTTAATGCAGGAGTCCTTTGGCTCGCTCAGATTTAACCCGGACAGGAACCGCTTAACAAAGGTACTCGGAAACGTTGACTTGCCGAATTTGGTATCAGAACTGCCGATTTTTAAATTTGATACCGGTGATGCCTTTTTGATGTGCAGTGACGGTTTTTGGGAATATGTATATGAAACCGAGATGGAAATTGATTTGGCAAAGTCTTCCACTTTAACGGAGTGGGTAGATTTTATGCTTGTAAGATTGATGCTGAGAATGAATAATGATAACGATAATTATTCACTGATAGTCGGATTGGCAGAATAAATTGCGCTTTGGAGTGATTTTATGAATTGTAAGTATTGCGGAAACACAATCGATGATAATGCGGCTGTTTGCCCTATTTGCGGCTGCTGCGTTGATAAAGAGGACGGGTATTATTTTGATGTTTCCGATTCCGCGGATAAATGGGTGATTAATGGCGGCGGTAATACCGATGACGCGATTTATGATACCCCGTTTACCGAATACCCGAGCATGATGGCAGAGTCCGAGAATGTTCCAAAAACTGAAAATCTTGAGGCGGAAGCTATGCAGGAAAAAGAGACGAAAAACGCGCCGGAAGGCTTTAACGCGCCTCAAATTCCGCCACAAGCCTATCAGGTTGCGGGGCAAGCCGTGAGCGCCGAGGCGATTAAGCGGCGGGAGGTTCGTGCCGTAAGAAAAGAGCGCGAAAGAATGAAACAGAAGGTCATTATAGCGGGGATTGCCGCTATCGTTCTTATAGCTTTTTTTACATTTTGGCTGGCATCCGGAAGGAAAGATGACGAATCCGCCGATGATTTAAACGCGGATAAAAACATATCGTCCGTTGCCAATTCGTCAGTTGCCAATGAAGCTCAGTCGGTGCCGGTTGTTTCGATGAGCGATACCAATGAATTCCCCGGAACTGTCACGATAACAAATGTGAACGGAGACAAGGCGGACGGTAAAGATATTGATAAAAGCAATCTGGTGCGGATTATTAACAGTCAACACTATATTCGTCTGAGAGATTTTTGGAGCGAATATTATATGTTTGACGAGGTCAATGACGAAGGCGAAAAATACGGATATTATATTTTTGACCCCGAAGACGGAAATCCGGAACATGTCACACTTAAGACAAATATCCCCGACAGTGACGAAAGTGTTTATCGATATATTGATTTAAACGACCGTAAAATGTACACAGATGAAAACCACACAAAAGCAGTTGACTTAAACGGAATTTATATTGTGGATGACAACGAAGATAAAATGATTTATGTTCAGGTGCAGCAATACTGCGAAGCGGATAAGGAAGCCGCCTTGTCCTTCACTTATGAGGCCGATAAGACCGAAATAATTATTAAACATAATCAATAAACGCGGGAGGAAGGTTACAATGATATGCCCAAAATGTAAAAAGCATCTTCCGGATGATGCAGTGTTTTGCGATAACTGCAAAACCAAAGTATCAAGTCTTGAAAACAGTAAATCTGTCACGTCAAGCAAGAGAAAGAAAA
>CAYTZR010000035.1:0-20802 GCA_964442605.1 uncultured Oscillospiraceae bacterium | reverse complement strand
TTTTTTGAGTGTTTCAACAATAATTTTATCTCTTTGAGAACTGCGGCGCGCGACGTGCGGCTTTGAGACCGTACTTCTTTCTTTCCTTCATACGCGGATCACGCGTCAGGTAGCCTGCCGCCTTAAGTACAGGTCTGTATTCCGCATCAACCTCAAGGAGCGCTCTCGCGACACCGTGACGAATTGCGCCGGCCTGTCCTGTGAAGCCGCCGCCGTTTACGTTAACCAAAACGTCAAACTTGCCAAGCGTTTTTGTTGCTTCCATGGGCTGACGAACAACAACCTTAAGCGTCTCTAAACCAAAATAATCATCAATATCTCTCTTGTTTATCGTAATTTTACCTGTGCCGGGTACCAGTCTAACCCTGGCAACAGAACTCTTTCTTCTACCTGTTCCGTAGTACTGTACTAAATCTGCCATAATTATCTAAGTCCCCTTTCTTAAAACTCACGTGTCCACTCAATCGGTGACTGAGCGGCGTGTTCGTGTTTGTCGCCTGCGTAAATTCTCAGCTTCTTCAAAGACTTGCGTCCGAGCGAGTTATGCGGAAGCATACCTGAAACAGCTAATTCCATAGCCTTTTCGGGTCTTTTTTCCATTAATTCCTTATAGGACACCTCTTTAAGATGACCGATATAGCCTGTGTGTCTGTACCACTTCTTCTGCTGAAGCTTGTTTCCCGTAAGAACAGCGTCTTTTGCGTTGATTATGATAACATATTCGCCGCAGTCAACACCCGGTGTGTATTCGGGACGATGTTTTCCCCTGAGGATTGTAGCGGCTTGAACCGCGACTCTGCCAAGAGGCTTGCCGGCAGCGTCAATAACGTACCATTTCTTTTCGATTTCATTAGCTTTAGCCATATATGTTGACATGGTAATGAATACCTCCTAAATATATAATAAGTTAATAATATTACAAAATAAATGACGTCCTGCAAAGATGTCTAATTTGACGTACTTGAGTATTATAATACGGTTTGAAGATTTTGTCAAGAACTTTTTTTAAAAATTTAATTTAGCGCGGCACGAACTCTTTAATTCTCTGTTTTTCTTGATATATCTCTTATTTACTCACTCGCGATTTACAAATTTGTGCAAAATGACAATAAATTAAAAAAGGCTCTGCCGCCATTCGCGGCAGAGCCTTTAAAAATGATTAATCAATAATAATTATTGTTGCGACAAAATAGCCCGTTGTATCGGAACCTGTCGCGTTTATTGTGCTGCCCGTAACGACATCCTTTGCTGTAGCCGATTTGCCGGTTGATTTTAAGAAGGTTGTGCTTGAATCATAGTACACGGTATCGGTTCCGCCGCTCGAGTTTGAAACGGATATAACCTTCAGTGTTGTGTTTATACTTTGAACCTTGCCTGAAGATGAGGTTTTACCGTAAACGGCAGTCGCACTGGACTCAATGCTTGCTATGCTGCTTCCGTCCGCGACAATGCTTGCCGCGTTTCCGGGGCGCAGGTCATATATGGTTCCATCAACGTTGTTCACCGTTACAGCTGTTGTGGTTGTCATGCTAAAGGTTTGGGGCGTGCCGTCAATTTCCAGTGTAATCTGAGGATTATCGCTCAGAATAATCTCTGTAATTGTTCCGACAAGCGTTGCTGTCTTGCTTGTTGCCGTAATGTCCGTAACCTTGCCGTAGGTGATTGTAAGAGTCAAGGTGTCGCCGGTGTTGAGCTGTCTGAGTGTTGATGCTGAACCGTTACGCTTGACGGTGACATTATTTGAGGATAATACATACTGTGTGATGTTGCCGTTGCTGTCGGAAACATTAAGGTATGAGCTGCCTGAATCGTCAACGTCAATACCCTCATAATAAACACCCGACTCCTCGATTACGTTGTCTATAACATAAACCTCCGAGAGTACTGAGCCCTTGAGGGTCACGCGAACACAGTTTCCCGCTTTAAGGTTACTGAACGAGCCGCGTGTACCTTTGATATCAACATAGCAATCTGAAGCTAAAGTATATGTCGCGGTGTCGCTTTGATTTTCATAATCCTTTATTGTTATCTGCTGACCCTTAGCGTTATCGCTGACCTGAGAAATGACACCGTAAAACGTGGTTGTATTCTCGCCGGGTATTGCTTCTATAATTCTTACATTGTTATAGGTAACTGTGATCATCACCTCACTGCCGTTCTCAATGTCCGCAAAATCTGCGTCTGTGCCGTTGATTTTAACAACAGTGTTCTCATCTGCCGTGTACGTTGAGTCTTTGCCCGAGGTCGTTGTTATTTCCAAATCTCCGGTCTTAGTGTCTATTGAGTTCACGGTTCCGTATGCCGCATATCTGTTCATGTTTACCATAATACGGTTGAGCAGAGTTGCCATTTGCGCACGCGTCAACGTGGTCTCGGGAGAAAAGTAATCTTCACCGTTATCATCCTTACCCATACCGTTCATAAGTCCGAGCTCGGTCGCACAGGCAACATACGGACGCGCATCCTCGGGAATAGAGTCGTAGTCCGAATATAACGATTGACTGAGGGTCATGCTCCGAGCGTCCTCCTCCATACCGGACAGCTTAACCATCAAATAAGCCGCCTGCCATCTCAGAAGCGATGTATTGGCATTCGCCGATGACGCGTAATTGCGCAAGTCCGTAAGGTCAATTGTATCAAGATACATAAGATAGCTAAGTTCATCCACGTAAGTGGTGTTTATAGCCTTGACCGTTGCCGAATAATCGGTGTTTGCCCATTCAACAGACTGTGAATAGTCACTTTCCTCAACACCCATAATCCTTGCCATGAGTATCAGTGTTTCGATTTTTGAGACAGCGCGCTGCGGCTGGAATGTACCGTCCTCATAGCCCTTTATGTAACCAAGATCCGTCATTGCGTTGATTGCATCCTTTGCCCATGAAACGGTTTCATCATCTTCAACGTCCGAAAATGATGTACCGAATACAGGAAACGAAAGCAATGCGGCAATCATAGTCCCGCAAAGAAGAGACGAAATCGCTTTTTTAAAACTTTTCATTGTAAAACCTCCTAATTTTATTGTATACACATTATGTTGATATTTGTCTGCTTTAAATATACCATACGTACCAAAAAAATTCAACTGTCAAATTTTTATTTTATCAAGTTTTTTTTAACAATTATGTAACAAAAAAGCATTAATTAAATAAAATTACAATATTACCATAATGTTTTCAGTGTATTTTGTGTTCCTCCGCAAATAATAGTTTTGTAAAAAAATCTAAAATTAAGACGATTTTTGTAAATAGGAGGACTGAAAATGAAGAAAACTTTCATTTCCCTTATTGTTGCACTCAGCGTTACAGTGTATTCATTTTGCGGATATACCGTATTTGCCGATGCGGTGCTCAATGAGGACGGAACAGCGGGGATATACCCCGGTAATTCCGTAACGGACAATGACACAAACACCGAAACAGGTAATGGAAATGGCGCTAACATAAGTTCCTTTGACGGAACAAACGCAGACGGCAGCATTGACATTACAAACGGAATAAGCACAACACTTACAGAAAACGGTTCAAAGTATAACGGCATGGCAACGGTTCCGCTAAGCTATGACATGGCTCAGTCCAGATACAGCACGGTACGTGTTGCCCTGTCGCCCGATATAGCAGACACACAATACGCGGAGGCGGCAGAGCTTCTGGGAGCGTTGGGCATTATGGTCGGCGATGCCGAAAGCGGCGCGTTCAGACCAAACGATCCGATACTCAGAAGCGAGATGGCAAAGGTTGCTGTATACTCTATTGGACTGGAAGACATTGTAAAAAGTTCCAACGGAATTACAAATTTTCCTGATGTTTCATCAGATCACTGGGCTACAGGCGCAATCAATGTTGCTGACCAGCAGGGTTTGGTGCTGGGTGATACCGAGGGCACCTTCAGACCGGATGACTATGTAACATTTGAAGAGGCGGTGGCAATTATAGTTCGCGCCCTTGGCTACGAGCCGGCGGCGCAGGATAAAGGCGGCTATCCGGCAGGATATATGCTTGTGGCTTCATCAAACCAGCTTTTAAGAGGTATTGAGGCAACCTCATCGGAGCCTGCTAAGAGGGGAGATATAGCCCAGCTGGTATTTAACGCAATGACCGTAAATCTCATGGAGCAGGTGGGTTACGGCTCGTCAACCACATATCAGGTTGTTGACAAAACTCTTCTCTATGACAAGCTGAATGTAGAAAAGGCTTACGGACAAATCACAGGCACAGACGAAACATCATTGACGGGCGGAGATACAACAGCGGATGACAGGATAAGAATTGATGACAAGACCTATCTCGCGGGTGAGACAAACGCCGCGCAGCTATTAGGTTACAACGTTTTGTACTATGCGAGAATAGACAAAACATCAGACGAAAAGACGCTCATACTTGTATCGGAGCAGCCCAACAAGAACAACAGCATTACTCTTAACTCGTCGGATATAGTCGATATAACGGGTGATTCCGTCAGAACGGTTGAGTATTGGGCTGACAAAACAACGGACAAAAGAACAAGAACCACAACGATAGCGGAGGATGCGGTTTATATTTATAACGGCAAGTACAAGCAGACAGTCACAAACGAAGAGCTTATGCCGACCGGCGGTAATCTCGTCCTTCTGGACTCGGACGTAAACGGAGTATATGATATAGTATTTGTAAATCACTTTACGAATTTAGTAGTTGATACGGTTTCCGAAATCACGGGCAGAGTAACCGACAAGTATATGAACGGTTCGCTCGTGTTTGACGAAAACGATGTGAACGTCAAATTCAGCATTATAAAGGACGGCGCGGAGATAGGACTGTCGGATCTTAAAGAATGGAACGTTATTTCTTACACCGTAAGTGATGACCAAAGCCTTATAAAGGCGTATGTTTCGGACGCGTCGGTAACGGGCTCGATAACCGAAATATCCGCAGACGGTTACAAGATAGGAGATAATCCGACGATTTATGAAAAGGCAGCAAGCTATCCTAATGAAATAAAGCTCAATGACAGAGGAACCTTCTATTTGGATATAGAGGACAAGATCGCGGCTGTAAACACCAAGGCGACAAACGAGTCGGCAATCACCACGAACTACGCGTTTATGGTAGGCGCGGCAATGAAGAGCGGATTTGAAACCAATGCTCAGTTTAAGCTGTTTACCAAAAACGGTGAAACTGTGGTTCTGGACAGTGCGGCAAAGCTGAGATTTAACGATGCATACGCGCAGACAGCGGAATCTGTTGTTTCCGAGCTTACAGCTTCCGGTACGGTAGCGCCGCAGCTGATAATTTACGAGACCAATGCCGACGGGCAGGTTACGGCTATCGAAACTGCGGCTGACGGTACGGACACAGGCGCGCCGAACCCGGGTGTATTCACAAAGAATATAGTAAAGGATGATATGATATACAAGCGTGCGTCCGGAAAGCTGGGAACGGTAGGTATAAACGAGGATACGATTATTTTTGATATACCGGCAACGGCCGGCGATGACACAGACAAGTATTCAATCAGAACACAGTCAACATTGTCAAACGACTCATCATATGACGCTGTGATTTACGATTTGCAGGAGAATTATATGGCAAACGCTGTTATAATAACAAGCTCGACAAACGTGACAAGCGCGGAGTCTCCGATAACAATAGTCAACTATTTGGCTGAGGTTCAGAATGAGAACTACGAATATACCGACAAGCTTTACGGCTACAGCGAAGGCGCCGAGGTTGAATTGCTCGCGGCAGACAAGACTGTTCTCAAGAAAACCGATGGAACGGCTCTTAAAGCAGGAGATATTATTCAGTACAGAACCAACGCAAACGGGGAGATCGACGGAATAACAATCCTGTTTGACAGCAATAACAAGACTGAGGAATTTATCAAGAATGTAACCTCTGACCTTACAACAGTATATGGGCGTGCGGTAAGGAAGTTTAGCGGAAGCGTAAACGTACAGGTTGGTGATGCTATTTACAACTATGCCGCGAACGACGCGATAGTATATTTGTATGACTCATCCAAACCGAAAAACGGTATATCCGTTGTATCGGCGGCAGATATAGAGCTATATGAAACAGGCAATGAAGCGCGGCTGTTTATAAAGATATATCAAGACGCGGTTCAGGAAATGGTAATTGTAAGATAGTGTAAATCAAAAGGACGCTGCTCAAATCGGGAAGCGTCCTTAATTTTTTTGGTTAAAACAAAAAACCACTACCATAGTAACGGTAGTGATTAATCGGAGTTGTTAACTCTTGGAGCTGGTGATGGGACTCGAACCCGCGACCTGCTGATTACAAATCAGCTGCTCTACCAACTGAGCTACACCAGCGTATGCCATGCCGACCGCGCCGACCGCGCCGACAAATGGTATGATACCACAATATATTTTATTTGTCAACACTTTTTTAAAATTTTTTAAAAAATTTTTGTTTATTTGATTGCAGGCGGTTTTCTTCTATAGTATAATGAGTAGTATATTGAGTAAAGTGATAAGCATAATGGTATAGTGTAATAAAGCGTAGTAAGCGTAATAGGTATAGTTATTATTATGTAATAAGTTAGGTATAGTTATGTATATTTAAGAATAGTTAAGTATATTAAGTACAGACATTATCAAAATTAATAAACATTTTTGGAAAGTATTATGAATATTATAGAACTGAACAACGTAAGCAAATTTTATATAAAATCAAAAAATCCGGCAAAGAGGCTGTCTGCGGCGGTTAAGGGTGTAAAGGCGGACGGAAACGGCGGGGTTTTCCGTGCGCTTGACGGCGTAAGCCTGGCGGTAAAGCGAGGCGAATGTGTGGGGATAATAGGAGTAAACGGCTCGGGCAAATCCACTCTGCTGAAAATTCTTGCGGGGATTTCGGATATCAGCGGCGGTGATTGTAAAATACGGGGCGAGGTCTCGGCTATGCTGGAGCTGGGAATAGGCTTTAATCCCGAATATACCGGAGTACGGAATATACGGCTCAGCGGCATTGTAAACGGAGTAGAAAAAAGAGCGATTGACGCGGCGGTTAATGAAATAATGGAGTTCGCTGAAATTCCGAAAGAGTTTTGGAATATGCCGGTAAAGACATATTCATCGGGTATGCTTATGCGGCTTGGCTTTTCGGCTATGCTTTGGTTTAACACGGACATAATGCTGGTGGACGAGGCTTTGGGCGTGGGAGATATACGCTTTCAGGCAAAATGCTTTGAAAAGTTCCGTGAGCTTAAAAACTGCGGCAAAACAATATTGTTCGTATCTCATGATATAGAAGCGGTCAGGCGTTTTTGCACCAGAGCGGTGTGGCTTGAAAAGGGCAGAATTGCCGCAGACGGCGATGTTGCCTCGGTAACGTCCGCTTATATGGAAATGTGCGTTCAGCGGGAGATTGTCAACAGCTTTAAGGGTGATTATATAAACCGTTACGGCAGTCATATGGGATCAATAACAAATATCAAGGCGGACGGCGTTGCGGAGATAGGCGATACGGTTAAAATCACCGCGGAGGTTGACGTGGCTTCGGATATTGAGCCGGAGACAGCGGGAGTATCGGTTGCCGTAAAGGACAGATACGGTCTGGATCTGTGCGTATTTCAAACTCGGGAGGAGCTGAAGCATGGAAAAAACCATATAGCTTTTACCTTTGAAAACCGTCTTGCGCCCGGGCGGTACAGTATAGCCATAGGGTTGGAAAACAGAGCGGTTTTCCCGATTTCGTATTACGAATATATAGAGGGGGCGGCAACGATAAAATCCATATCGAATACACCTGATAAGGATGTATTCGGACTTGTATCATTACCATGTAAAATAACTGTGAGGTGACAACTTGAAGCGGAACGGAAAAGCGGCAAAAACATTGTACAATGCTCTGGGCGGTATGCGTACCGGACTTTGGCTTATGCTCAGAAAATGCTTTTGCGAGTTAAAAAGCTACAACGCAGGCGCTAAGAGAAAAAGCGCGGTTAAAGTCAATTCCGGTAAATACAGCCTGCCTGTCAGCGCGATAGTTTGCACCTACAACAGACCTAAAAAATTGTTAAACGCGGTTAATTCACTGATTAATCAAACCATGGATGATAAGGATTACGAAATAATCGTCGTAAATAACGGCAGTGAATTTGCAATTGATACGGTTCAAAAATTAAGCGGCGTAAGAATAATATCCGAAAGCAGACTCGGACTGTCAAATGCCAGAAACGCCGGAGCGAGAGCCGCAAAGGGAGAATATCTGGTGTTTATTGACGATGACGCGGTTGCCGAGCCGGATATGCTGGAGAATGTTAAAAACGCATTTGTAAACCACAAAAGAGCCGGTATAATAGGCGGACTGATAAAATTGAGACAGCCAACACCGGATATAGTATTAAACGGACACGAGGATTTGTGGAGCCAGTACACGGCGCCGTTTAAAAAATACAGAGAAGTAAGCAGACAGTACGAATTTCCATTTGGCGCAAACTTCTCCGTCAGACATTCCGTGCTTGATGCTGTAGGCGGATTTGATGAACGTTACGGCAGGAACGGCGGCGATTTTTCAGGAGGAGAGGAAACCGCGCTTTGCTTCAAAATGCTTAATTCAGGGTTTAGGATTGGCATTGAGCCAAAAAGTGTTGTCCGTCATGATGTGGACTTAAGCCGTTTTACCAAGGAGCATATTCGCAGGACGATTACGGCAGGAATATTAACGGCTCACATGTTGTACAGGGACGGCTACAGCAAGTCGAATTGGGACAAACCTTACGCGGAGGAGCGGATAAGAATTGCGGAAAAGGAAATCGAAAGATTGAAAAGCATCGGCGCCGGCGAGCTTGAAATATATTATAAGGAATGTGAGAGAGATGGATTTTCTGAATTGGTTCAAAGGCTTGAGTGTGAGAAATGATAATTTTGGAGAATACAAGAAACGTTTTCGCAAAATATACGGCAATGTGCTTAGCCAAATCGAAGACATAGGAAAACCGGGCTTGGTATCGGTTGTGCTGCCTGTCTATAACGGCGAGAAATATCTCGATTTGGCAATAAAATCAGTACTCAATCAGACATACAGCAATTGGGAGCTTATAATAGTTAATGACGGTTCGGCGGACAAAAGCAATGATATTGCGCAAAGATATGCCGGACGCATACAGGGCATAAGATATATTAACATTGCTCAAAACATAAGGCTGCCGGGCGCGCTTAACGCGGGATTTAGGGAGGCATGCGGCGAGTATTATACATGGCTCAGCCATGATAATGTTATGCTGCCGGAATTTTTGGAAATAATGATCGGTGAGCTTAAAGAAAACAAAAAAGCGGCAATGGTATACGGAAATATGAGGCTTATTGACGCAAGCGGAAAAATTATGCGCGGATATGGCTGGTATGAGCTGCCGCCGCTGAGCGGAAATGTAATTCTCCCAAGCTCGGTACGTGATTTGAACGATGTTGCTAATAATACAATAGGCGCGGCGTTTATGTACAGGGCAAAAGCCGCGCGCTTTTTGGGCGGATATGATTGTGAACGGTTTGGAATTGAGGATTATGACTACTGGATGCGCATGAATGAGATCTTTGATATAGCACATACAAAAAACGCGGAGCCGCTGTACCTGTATAGGATTCATAAGGATTCGCTCACCGCGAGGGATAAGGAGCTTAAAATAACGGAAAATCGACCGCGTCTTATGGAATTTGACAAAGCGCGGCGAAAATATTTGACCGAAGGTATAGAACACGGCGGCATCGGAGAGCTTAAAATGAGAATGGAGCGTATATCGGTATGCGCTGACAACGATTTTGGAGTTTAACCACTATATTACACGTGTATCGCACGTTATTTCTTACAAAAAAAGAAACTATATTTTGTGCAATTTTCTTTGCAATTAAAATAGACAAAAATTTTTTAATATGATAAAATAAAGTTGTCTAAAATATATAAATATGATGTACCAATATACTGATTAGTAAGTAATTTGAGTAAGTAATTTAGGAGAAACAGGCTTATGAATGAATTAGATAACTACAACAATGCAAAGCGCAGAGACGCGGGGACATATATAGACGATGCTCCTATGTATTTGTTTAATCAAGGCGTAAACTATGAGTCATACCGTATGCTGGGCGCACATCGCGGAAAGTCGTTTGAAGGTAAGGAAGGTTATCTGTTTGCTGTCTGGGCGCCTCACGCAAAGAGTGTTTCGGTAGTTTGTGACGGAAACGGATGGGATCGCAATAAAGGCAGAATGTATAAGCATATGGATTTTGGCATATGGGAGGTTTTTCTGGAGGGGGTTGAACCCGGACAGTGCTATAAATACAGCATTGAAACCTTCAGAGGCGACATAATCCTTAAAGCGGATCCTTACGCGTTCTACAGTGAGGTTAGACCCAACAACGCATCAATAACCGCGGATATCAGCTACGAGTGGAATGACGGGGCGTGGATTGAACACCGCACGAAAACACCGCCGTATGATCAACCGGTGAACATTTATGAAATGCATTTTGCCTCATGGAAGACCCACGATGACGGAAGCTTTCTGACATATGCGGAAATGGCTGATGAGCTTATTCCGTATATTAAGAAAATGGGTTATACTCATATTGAGGTTATGCCTTTGACCGAGTTCCCGTTTGACGGCTCATGGGGCTATCAGGTTACCGGGTATTACAGTGCGAACAGCCGCTTCGGCAAGCCGACAGAGCTTAAATATTTTATTGACAAGTGCCATGAGAATAATATCGGCGTTATAATGGATTGGGTTCCCGCTCATTTTCCGAGGGATGGCTATGCGTTGGCTAAATTTGACGGTGATTGTCTGTTTGAGCATCCCGACAGCAGACGCGGTGAGCATAAAGAGTGGGGTACTCTTGTATTTGATTGGACAAAAACCGAGGTTTGGTCTTTCCTTATTTCAAACGCTTTGTTCTGGCTGTCCGAGTACCATTTTGACGGCTTGCGTGTTGACGCGGTGTCCAGCATGCTGTACCTTGATTATAACCGCAATGATGGCGAGTGGCTGCCTAACAAATACGGAGGAAAGGAAAATCTCGAGGCAATTGAATTCCTGCAAAAGCTGAATATGGCAGTGTTTGAGCGTATGCCCAATGTTATGATGATTGCGGAGGAATCCACCGCGTGGGGCGGCGTCACGGCACCTGCTCATGAGGGCGGCTTGGGCTTTAACTTTAAATGGAATATGGGTTGGATGCATGACGTGCTTGATTATATGCAGTGTGATCCGTATTTCAGGAGGGGTAATCACGGAAAGCTAACATTCCCGATGATGTATGCCTTTGCCGAAAATTATATTCTGGCTCTCTCACATGATGAGGTCGTACACGGAAAGCGCAGCCTTATTGACAAGATGTGGGGAACATATGAGGAGAAGTTCAGTGAGCTGAGGCTTTTATATGCATTTATGTATTCGCATCCCGGGAAAAAGCTGCTGTTTATGGGCGGCGAGTTCGGCCAGTTTGTCGAGTGGCGTTTTGCCGAGCAGCTTGACTGGGTTCTGGAGGAATATGAGCTTCACAGAAAAATGTGGGACTACACGGCGGAGCTGGGTAAGTTCTATAAGGAGCATCCTTCTTTCTATGAAATAGAGCGCGAGCTCGGGGGCGAATGGAAAGGCTTTAAGTGGCTTAACGCTCATGACGCGGAGAACAGCATTCTTTCTTATATGAGAATATCTAAGGATAAATCAGATGAAATAGCCGTTGTGATTAACTTCACACCGGTCGCGCATCCTCTTTATACCGTAGGAGTTCCCGAAAACGGAACGTATACCGTAATATTTGATACAAACGATAAGAGGTTCGGCGGTGATGGAAGTGACAGAAAAAAGGTTTATCACGCAAAGAAAATCCCGTTCGGAGACTTTGAATATTCAATTGATATTGTCGTTCCGCCGCTTACCGCGCTGTATTTGAAAAAGTCCGCGCCGGTGAAGAGGACAAGAAAGGCGAAGCCGGTTGTCGCGGCGGGGAAAAAGACTGCTGAGAAAAAGACAACATCCAAAAAGACAGCATCAAAAAAGACGGCTGAGAAAAAGCCGGCTGAGAAAAAGTCAATTGAGAAAAAGCCAATTGAGAAAAAGACGGCGGCAAAAGACAAAGCCGCAAAAACAGAAAAATAATCAGGAAAAATAATCAGTTATTTATATTTTTAGTATATTGTCAGTATGTTAAAGTAGGAGGAGATAAAATGAGGTCAAAAGATTGTGTTGCTATGATTCTTGCAGGCGGCCAGGGAAGCCGTCTGGGAATACTTACACAGAATGTAGCGAAGCCTGCCGTGCCGTTTGGGGGAAAGTACAGAATTATTGATTTTCCGCTCAGTAACTGTGCGCATTCGGGGATTGATACCGTCGGAGTTCTGACACAGTATCAGCCCTTGGAGCTTAATACCTATATAGCCAACGGACAGCCATGGGATCTGGATCGCACAAACGGAGGTGTTTTCGTTCTTCCGCCGTATACGTCCGCCGAGAAGGGCGAGTGGTATAAGGGCACAGCCAACGCGATTTATCAGAACATTGGATTTATGGAGCAGTTTAATCCTAAGTATGTGGTTATCCTGTCGGGTGATCATATCTATAAGATGGATTATAACAAGATGGTCACCGCGCACAAAAAAGCGAATGCGGACGCGACTATCGCTGTTATAGAGGTTCCGTGGGATGAGGCGCCGAGATTTGGTATTATGAATACCGATGAGAATATGCAGATTGTAGAATTCGAGGAAAAGCCGGCTGAGCCTAAGAGCAATCTGGCATCCATGGGCGTGTATTGCTTCTCGTGGGAGGCTCTTAAGAAATACCTTGTAGACGATGAGGCAAACCCCGAATCCGAAAACGATTTCGGTAAGAATATTATACCCGCGATGCTGGGCGACGGTCTTAAGCTTATGGCTCATAAGTTTGACGGATATTGGAAGGATGTAGGTACCATCCAGAGTCTTTGGGAAGCGAATATGGAGCTACTTGATGATAATCCGGGCTGTGATCTTGATGATGATACATGGAAGATATTCAGCAGAAACCCCGTAAAGCCGCCGCAGTACATTGGCGAAACAGGTTCGGTTAAGAATTGTTACACGACAGAGGGCTGTGAGGTTTACGGAAAGATAGAGCATTCAATTTTGTTCGAAGGCGTAACGGTAAATGAAGGAGCGGTTGTTAAGGATTCAATCATTTTGCCGGGAGCTGTTATCGAAAAGAACGCTGCCGTGACCAAAGCTATAGTGGGATCGGATGCTGTTATCTGCGAGGGCGCGGTAATAGGCAGCAACGCCGAGGACGCGAATAGCGAGTATAATAATACGAAGATTTGCAGTGATGATATAACATTAATCGGTCCGGGAGTAAAGATTGGTAATGATAAAAAGGTTGCGGTATGCTCAATGGTTACTGCTGATATATGATAAATATAAAAGATTTTTTGAGGTGATATAGATGAAGAATGATATGCTTGGCGTAATATTTTCCGAAAACCCGGAAGCGAGCATGGGCGAGCTTACAAGTCTGCGCTCATTGGCTGCCGTTCCTGTCGGAGGAAGATACAGAATTATAGATTTTATGCTGTCCAATATGGTTAATTCGGGCATTATAAAGGTAGGAATAACCACCCCCGTTAATTACCAGTCTCTTACCGATCATCTGGAAACCGGTAAGGCGTGGGATATGGACAGAAAGGATGACGGTCTTTACATACTGCCGCCGAAGGATACGGGCGAATCGGATGTTGAGGCTGTAGGCGGAATAGAGAGATTAAACGGTATCTCAACATTTTTAGGCAGGAGTAAGCAGGAGTATATTCTGGTTACAGACTGTAATACAATATGTAATATTGATTTTGACAAGGTTCTTGACTCACATTTGGAGAACGATGCCGACTTTACATTGGTTTATACAAAGGCTGAGAACTTGGGAGCAAAGGATGTAAAGAAGCACATTTTGCTCGATGTTTCGGATGACAGTACAGTTACGGATATGCACATTTATCCCAGCAAGCAGGTGACGGATAATTCATATATGCATATGTTTATCACAAGGCGCGAGTTGCTCATGGAAATGGTTGAATACGCGTCAACACACGGTAAGCACCAGATTTCAAAGGATATACTGCTGAACGCGGTTACAAATCCCAATCTCAAGGTTTGCGCTTATGAATTTTCGGGTTACCGCAAGAAGATTGACAGTATTCAGTCGTATTACAATGTAAACCTTGATATGCTCAAGAAGTGTGTAAGAGATGAGCTGTACGGCGTAGACACAGATCGTCCGATTTATACAAAGATTAAGGACTCGGTACCGACTAAGTACGGCAAAACAGCCGAGATAGAAAATTCGTTCATAGCGGATGGCTGTAAAATTGAGGGGACGGTTAAGAACAGTGTTCTGTTCCGCGGCGTTCATGTCGCAAAGGGCGCAACGGTTGAAAACTGTATATTAATGCAGGATGCCGAGGTTATGGAGAACTGTCTTGTTGAAAATGTTATTTTCGATAAGGGTGTTATCCTGAGAAGCGGAAGAAAGCTTGTTGGTCAGGACACCTATCCGATGGTTATCGGTAAAGAGATAGTTGTTTAATAAATTCGGCATAAGGGTCAATCTGAAATGCGATTTTGTTTCGCCGGCGGTGAACGCCGCCGGCGTTAATATCAAGGCGAAAGGATGTGTGTTTTATGAGTAAAATTTTTATGGCTTCATCAGAGGTTTCCCCGTTCGCAAAGACAGGAGGTCTCGGTGATGTTGTCGGTTCGCTGCCTACGGCTCTCGCAGCTTTGGGAAACGATGTAAGAGTGGCAATGCCGAAATACGGTTGTATACCGCAGGAGTATTTGGAACAGATGGAATTTAAGTTCTTTATATATATTCCGCTCGGCTGGAGAAGAAAGTATTGCGGTGTTTTTGAATTGGTAAAAGACGGCGTAACATATTATTTTATTGACAATGAGTATTATTTCGGTGATCCGTACCTCTATAAGTGGAACGATCTTGAAAGATTTGCTTTCTTTGATAAGGCGGCGCTTGAAATTTTGAAGCATCTCGAATGGAAGCCGGATGTTATACACTGTCATGACTGGCAGACGGGTATGATTCCCGTACTTCTTAACGCTTACTTTGTAAGGGATGAGTTTTACAGCGGCATAAAGACGGTATTCACCATCCATAATCTGCGTTATCAGGGAATTTACTCAATTGATATAGTCGCGGATTTCTTCTCTCTTACAAGAGATTTCTTTACATCGGACAAGCTGGAATTTCATGGCTGCGCGAATTTGCTGAAGGGCGGTATTGTTTATTCCGATTTTGTTACAACGGTAAGCCCCACATATGCCGGAGAGATACAGACACCTATGGGCGGGGAAAAGCTTGATGGACTTTTATCCGCGAGAAATCAGTCGCTGTTCGGCATACTGAACGGAATAGATTATAATGTTTATAACCCGAGGACGGATAACTTCATATTTGAAAATTATGACGCAAGAAATGTTATAAACAAAAAGAAAGAAAACAAGATGAAGCTCCAGGAGCAATTAGGCTTGGTCGTAGACGGCGAAAAGGTAATGATTGGTATAATCTCTCGCTTGGTTGATCAAAAGGGCTTTGATATAATAGCCGAGGCGATGGGCGAGCTGATGAATATGGATATTCAGCTGGTTGTTGTCGGCACAGGCGAAGCAAAGTATGAAAATCTGTTCCGCCACAACGCTTGGTGCAACCCGGGTAAGATGTCCGCGAATATTATGTTCAGCAATGAGCTTGCGCACAAGGTGTACGCGGCGTGCGACTTGTTCCTTATGCCCTCAATGTTTGAACCCTGCGGTTTAAGTCAGATGATTTCTTTGGCATACGGCACTATTCCGATTGTCAGAGAGACGGGCGGTCTTAAGGATTCTATTCAGCCGTATAATGAATATACAGGCGAGGGCAACGGCTTTAGCTTCTATCCGTACACGGCGCACGACATGATTCATACAATACGTTATGCAATACAAATATTCAGCGATAAGGAAGTTTGGACAAAGCTTGTGAAGAATGCCATGAAGCAGGATTTCTCATGGAATGAATCGGCAAAGCAATATCAGAGTATGTATAACAAGCTCCTCGGAGTAGAAGGTTAAGTAAAAACGCAATCCGCTCCCCCGCGAACGCGGGGGAGTTTATTTTATTATCCGTTCCGCGTAAGAACTGCCGAGATCCGTGAACTCCGCGTTTGCGTTGGTTGTTTCAATGATTGCCGCCTTGATCCTCTCAAAATCCTTTATCGGGATAAAAAGGGGTATTTCCACCTTGTCTGTGTATATCGCGCCGCCCGTTATAAGATTATAGCCGCGTAGTGTGTTCTGAACCCTGCCAAGCAGAGTGTAGCCGCACTTAAGCCGCGTTTCGCGGCACAGTACCATTTCTATTGGCTGCGCTGCAACAACTCCCTGCTTCGCGCTTTTGGAGTAGGCGTGTACCAGTCCGCCGGTCCCCAAAAGTATACCGCCGAAGTAGCGCGTTACAACCACAACAAGGTTTGTCAGATCTTCCTTTTTCAGAATATCCAGAACAGGCATTCCTGCCGTGCCGGATGGCTCGCCGTCATCGCTGTGGCGCATAAGGTTATTTTCTTCTATTATATACGCATAGACATTATGAGTTGCATCTCGGTATTTCTGCCTGATACTATTTATAAACTCAACAGCCTCGGTTTCCGTGGAAACAGGCTTTACCGAAGCGATAAAACGCGAGCGTTTTTCGATAAGCTCGGCGGACGCGGCGTTTTTAACGGTTTTATATATTTCCTTCATAAGAGACTCCTTTAAAAAAAGTAAGCTGCGATTAATTTAGCTGCGATTAATTCATCGGATAATATCGGCTCAAAATTAACCGCGCAAACAATAATCGCAATTATTATTATACAGTAATATATCTGTTTTATCAAGCTTTATATTATTTATGAAAAAATCGGGCATATCATCGTCTTTTTACGACGATGGTATGCCCGATTTTATGGGAATTTCTCGTGTCGCGCTCCGCACCGAAGCATCGGATTTAAGAAATTCGGAAATTTAATGAAAAATTTTATATATTCTCTTGATAAAATCAAGGTAAGTATGTTATAATAAGAACACCACAATTTATATATTAATGATGTTGTTTAACACTTTAATGCCATTTTTAAATATAGTTCAGAGATATTCGGTTAAGAATATGCTTTTTTTGCTACATTTAGGTTGGAGCAACGCTCCATCAAGATTTTATGACATGGGATTTGCCGCCTTGGAGGCGGGAATTTGCACTTGGTTTATAATAATGGGTTATACTTGTTAAAAACGCCGGCTTATCATATTGAAATACCATTATTATAAAAGGCTATTATAAATGTGTTTCATCTTTGATATATAAATGTGTGGTAGCATTAAATCTAAGCCGCGTTTTTATGCGTGGTATGGGATTTTATACCACGCTTTTTTTAATGCGGAAAAGGAGGGACTTTTAAGATGAAAAGAAAAATTTTATCAGTTATAACCGTGGCGAGTATGCTGCTGTCTTTGATTGTTTTTCCGCAGACGGCGGGAGCGGCTGACCAAATGCCCATTAATACGCCGATTAAGCTGGGGGACTATGTACAAATGGGAACGTTTGGCGGTTCGGCTATCCTTTGGCGGTGCGTGGCGTTTGAGAAAATCAGCGGCTATGACGACAACGGCAATCCGATAACCGACTCGACGCAAACGGCAACGGAGTATAAAGACGGCTATCTGCCGCTTATGCTCGCGGACGTGTCGATAGGCAGTGATACCGGATACTTATACGACACGCCGGGTAGCATTACGAATGGCTCGCACGGGCGCAGCAGCAGCGACCGCATAGACTACGGCTCAAACTACTGGGGCGACAGCAATATCCGCTGCTGGCTAAATTCCTCGGCGAGTGCGGGAAAGGTAGATTATACCTGCGGTAATTACAGTGGTGTTTATAAAATAATGCCGGGATTTTTAAATCCCTTCGGTGACGCTGAAAAAGCGGCGATAAAAACGGTCACGCAAAAATCGCTGCTTGCGGAATGCGACGCGACAGATGAAATAAAAAAAGGCGGAAACGCGGTTCACGAATATGAGACCGATATTAGCAAAGCTGTTGCGAATTATTCAACGGCGTATTACGAAAATTTGACCGATATGGTATTTTTGCTTGACGTTCAACAAGTATACAACGTATATGCGAATGATAGCGCCTTGGGCAGCGGGTATTATGAGCCGAAGAGATTTGCGATTTACTGGCTGCGCACGCCCAAAACCCAAAAGGCCGACTTAGGCGACTTTTCCTACGTTCGCGGTGTTAGCGGTGAAGGAACAGTTGATGAAGCCGCTGCGGATACCCAGCATGGCGTTCGCCCCGCTTTTTACCTGGATTTGCAAGCAGTTGCCTTTACATCAGGTGACGGAACGAGCGGCAGTCCATATGCAAATCCGGAAATAGTTGATTGTGAAAAAATCCCCGACCAAATCTACACGGGCAGCGTGCTTACGCCGACTGTGACGGTTAGATACAGCGGTACGGAGCTTGAACAGGGCAAGGATTACACGGTTGAATATTCCAACAACAAAAACGTCGGCGCCGCGACGGTAACGATTACGGGTATAAACGATTACACGGGCACAATTACGACAACGTTTAATATAGTAAAGGCCGATTCGCAGACGACGGTTGACGATAAAACCGTAACCTACGGCGGTACATTGACGCTTACGGCGGAAGTGTCAAAGAACGATACGGGCTCTACGTTGTCAGCGTTTAGCGCGAAGCAGGACGAGGTTGATTTCTATATCGGCGAAAAGCTTTTAGGTTCAGCTAAAGTTGACTACGGTGAAAGCAATTCCGACAGCGGAACGGCGAGGCTTGAAATTACAGCGGGTAAGGACTTTGCAATCGGCGAAAACAAAATCAAAGCCGAGTACGGCGGCAGTGTTAATTTAAACGGCAGCGAAAATAATAATATAACTGTGACACTTAATCAAAAGGAAGTCGGCTTAACGTGGTCGGGATATGAAACGCGTGATTATGACGGAAACGCAAGCAATGTTACGGCGGCGGCAACGGGCGTTGAGGACGGCGATGATGTAACCGTGACGGTTACGGGCGGCACGGAAACAAACGCGGGAACGCATACCGCAAAGGCAGAGCTTACGGGCGATGACGCGAAATATTATACGCTTACAAATAATACTCAATCGTATGAAATACAGAAAGCAACGCCGACGGTAACCGTAACGGCGGCGCAGAATTTGACCTACACAGGCTCGGCACAGGAGCTTATAACGGCGGGCAGTACAACAGGCGGCACGATAAAATACAGTCTTGCCGAAAACGGCGAATATTCGGAAACAATACCGAAAGGCACCGACGCGGGCAACTATACGGTTTGGTACAAGGTTGACGGCGGCGATAACTACAACGATGTTGCCGCGCAGAGCGTTGACATTACGATTTCAAAGGCTAATCAGACAATTTCCGCGCCGACTGCGGCGAGCACGAGTTATACAAGCGTCACGCTCGATGAGATAACCGGCGGACACGGCACAACGCAGTACGCTAAGAGTACGACAAACGCCGTGCCAACAGACGGCTGGCAAGAAAGCACAGAGTTTACCGGCTTGGTGCAGAACACGACATATTACTTCTTCGCGAGATTTACCGGAAACGAGAATTACGAAGCGGTAACAAGCACGGGAACGGAAATTACAACAACCGCGCATACGCATAATTGGAGCTATTCAGCCGATGGCGGCGTGATTACGGCAACGTGTACGGGCGGCGGTACTTGTAGCTATGAAAATAACAGCGGCGGCACGGTTACGCTGACTGCTCCGACCTCCGACCTCACCTACAACGGACAGTCGCATAACGCGACGGTTACAAGCACGCTTGTAACGGGCGCGACGGTATCGAATGTCGCGTACACGTACAGCGCTACGGCGGACGGCACATATGCAGATGCTACCGACACGACAGCCGCGGGATATTACAAGGCTTCCGTAACAGCCGGCGACGCGACAGCGACGGTATCGTATACAATCGCAAAAGCAACCGTAACCGCGCCGACGATTGAGAGCAAAGTCTACACAGGCGAGACGCTGACGGCGGACGTTGAGGTAAGCGATAAATATAGCATTATAAATAACGGCGGCATAAATGTCGGTGAATATGATGTTGTGTTGACGCTTGCTGATACCACGAATTACAAATGGTCTGACGGCGCGGAAGCGGCTGAAAAGACGCTGAAATTTAATATTACCAAGGCAACAAACGAATGGACTTCTACCCCATCAATCGCAGGCGTAACCTACGGAACGGCAATTGATCCGAAGGGCGCGGCGAAGTTCGGTACGGTGAGCATTAAATATGTAGGTACAGACGGTACAACTTACGAAAGCACAACCGCACCCACAGCGGCGGGAAGCTACACGGCGACATTCAGTGTCGCGGGTACAGATAATTACACCGCATTAAGTCAAGATGTGAATTTTACTATTTCAAAAGCCGATTCGCAGACGACGGTTGACGATAAAACTGTAACCTACGGCGATACATTGACGCTTACGGCGGCGGTTGAGAGAAGTGCAGCATATTCCGCGCGGACAGTGTTCACTATAGCAGAGGATACGGTTGAATTCTATGTTGGCGATACCTCGCTCGGAACGGCTGATGTTACCTATACCGATGCTAACAAAGACAGCGGAACGGCGGTGTTTACCATAAATACTACCGATAAAAAGCTGTCCGTTGGCGAAAACAAAATCAAAGCCGAGTACGGCGGCAGTGTTAATTTAAACGGCAGCG
>CAYTZR010000034.1:0-21317 GCA_964442605.1 uncultured Oscillospiraceae bacterium | reverse complement strand
TGACTTTTATTTTTTTTGCAACTAATATAATATCAAGTTTTGTACGATTTGGGAAATCGTTTTTTTGCCACTTCCCTTATTTTTTTGCCAATTAATATTTTACACTATGCCAATAAAAGAAATATATAATATTTTATCATATCGGGTTTTGTTTACTCTTCGCCGTAATAAGCTTTTATTCCGCTGTAAATCGCTTCAGCGAGCCGCTCCCTGTATTCATCGCTTTGTAGCTTGACGAACTCCTCGGCGTTTGATAAAAATCCGCACTCTACAAGAGCTGCGGGAACATCGGCATTTTTTAAAATGTATATTCCCGCCTCGTTCCTTTTGGCGGCTCTTGTGTTGCCTGTATCAAGATTATTTATAAGCGAGGCTTGAATAAGCTCGCCCAGTTTTTTGCTTTCCTCGCCGTTTTCAGAATAAAAAACCTGTGCTCCGCTGTATCGTGTATCATCAAATTTGTTCATATGTATACTGATAAATAAGTCCGCGTTTGAGTTGTCAATGACGGAAAGCCGATATAATAAATCGTCTTTTTTTACATATTTACCGCTTGTGTTGTTGAGGAGTGTCACATCATCGCTATCCCTTGTCATAACAGCCGTGTTTCCGTCGTTGTTGATAATATCCCTCAGCTTAAGAGAAACAGCCAGATTTAAATCTTTTTCCAAAACATCACCGTTTGAGGCGCCGCCGTCAATTCCCCCATGACCCGGATCTATAACAATAATATGCGTGCCCGCCTCTGCCGTCGCCGGTATGGCATCCTCGGTTTCAAGCTTAACCATAATAATCAATGCCATTGACACCATAATGAACGCCGATAATCCCCAAATTATACAATTCTTTTTGAGTATCCAAAACATAAAAATCTCCATTCCGCCGTTCCGCGTCGGCACATGATTTAGCATATGAGCGCTTTTAAAATTATATTCAATATCTGCGCGCAAAATGACATAGAATTAAGAATGTTATGCACATTTCTTTATCGGTTGAGTATGATAATTCAGGAGTGTGATGATATTATGAATGGATATTTTAAGGGCTTTATGCCGAACGAAACAGAGAATAGCAGCGAAAATGCTTCCGGGACTAAGGAGCCGCCGAAAATGAGAATGAGAACAATACCCGATGATGAAAAAATTATTCCCAAAAATGATAGGCAAGTATCTGAAAAGCATGCAGATGAAGTTTTTCGAGAAAGTAAAACGCGGGAGGATGGTGAAAATAATAATTCTGAAGTTATTGTAAATTCGGGAATTACCGATATTGAGAATTTCAACAACAGCTTAGGCAGAGGAATAGGAAGCATAAATAATATTACTATATCGGATGATTACGCAAATCCCGAATTTTCGGAAAGAGATTTTCCAGAAAGAGATTTTCCGGAAAGAGAATTTTCGGAAAGAGAATTTTCGGAAAGAGAATTATTAGAGGACGGGCAAAAGATTTCAGCAACAGCCCCATACAGCGGCAGAGGAAGTATTGTTGTTCAGGCGTTTACGGCAAGTCGCGCTATGCCTTTGGAAAATGTAAAGATAAGCATAATATCCGGCGAAAACGCGCCTATAGATGTTAATGAAATCTTATTTACCGGTGAGGATGGCAAGACAGCGGAGGTATTTCTCCCGACACCTGATTCGAGTTTTTCCACACATTCACAGACAGCTGTGCCGCCGTATGCTGTTTACAGTATAAAGCCGGAATTAAACGGTTATCATACAGAGAGTGACTCAATAAAAGCCGTAGTATTCGATAAAGTAAAATCTATTCAAAATATTGATATGATACCCGATACGGAAAGCGGTGTATAGGAGGGGAGCTACTTTGGATATTGGAATAAAAATACCTGAAAATATAGTTGTGCATTTGGGCGCTCCGTCCGATTTGTCGGCAGGTAATGTTACTGTGCCGTTTACAAATTATGTTAAAAATGCGGCATCAAGCGAGATTTATCCTACTTGGCCCGAAAGCGCCCTAATTGCCAATATTTTGGCAATAGTGACATTTGCTGTAAATCGTACATCTACAGAGCATTACAGGAGTCAGGGCTATAATTTTGATATAACAAATTTGGAGGCATATGATCAAGCCTTCATACCTGACCGAGATTATTTTGAGAATATAAGCAGGATTGTAGATGAAGTATTTAACTCATACATAGTCAGAGATGGAAATTTTTTCCCGATATTCCCAAGATTTTGCAACGGAACGACATCAGTATGCCCGGGAGGGCTGTCGCAGTGGGGAACGGTTGATTTGGCAAATCAGGGATATTCGCCGATTGAAATATTAAGGTATTACTATGGCAATGACATAGCTTTGGTTGAAAATGTTCCTGTTGAAAACATATCTCTTTCATATCCGGGATTTCCGCTTAGTGTCGGCTCTGAGGGGCTTGATGTAAAGCGAATGCAGATACAGCTTAACGTAATTTCAAGAAACTATCCGTCTATACCTAAAATTGCATATCCCGACGGATATTTTGATGTAATAACCGAGGAGGCAGTAAAGGCATTTCAGCTTATATTTAATTTAATATCGGATGGAATTATAGGAAACGCTACTTGGTATCAGATTAACAGAATTTATAATGCCGTAAGGAGATTGGCTGAGCTTGACGCGGAGGGCGTTTCTCTTGAATTTATAAACCGTCAATATCAGGACGCGCTTCAGCCCGGTGACAGCGGACCCGGAGTACAAATCGTGCAGTATCTGCTTAGCTTTATCGGAACGTTTAATGATTTTATACCATCCGTTTCGGTTGATGGAATTTTCGGACAGCTAACCGAGAATTCAACGAGAGCGTTTCAGCGGGCGTATGAGCTTCCGGTGACGGGCATAGTGGACGAGGAAACATGGAATAAGATGTTTTCGGTATATTACTCTATAGTGAGCGCTTTCCCGCCGGATTATGCAGGAGAGGGAATATTGCCGTTTCAGAGCACGATTTTGCGCAGAGGCTCAAGCGATGATGCCGTCAAAGCTTTGCAGACATACCTTGCTGCCATATCGGATGTTTACACCGAAATACCAAAGGTTTCAGTGACGGGATATTTTGGACCCGAAACGGAGCGGGCGGTTGTAACATATCAAAACATCTTCGGACTCCCGCCGAGGGGGACGGTAGGTCCGCTTACATGGGACAGTATAGCAAGTTTGTATTCCGACATCATAAACGGAAGCGAAAGGTCTGCCGGTCAATTTCCGGGATATGTCATGACAGAAGGGTAGGGCTTAATATGAATTCTATATATAACAGCAGAAACAATATTTTTGAATTGCAGGAAATGCTGAGAGAAATTAGTAAGCATTATATAGGAATAAGGTTTATTAATCCCGACGGGTTGTTCAAAAGCGAAACAGCGGAGGCGGTCAGAGATGTTCAAAAGATGTTCGGAATTGAACCGACGGGCGATGTGGATTTTGAAACATGGAGCATAATAGTTGAAAAGTTTAGAAATAATATTAAGTAATATAGGAGCGCAGCATAGCGCCGCGCTCCTATTAATTGGGAAGAAATCTATTGGTTATTAATTATTTCATCTATATTATTTCATCTATACTGCCGAGATTATAGATATTTGTAAATCCCTGTTCCTTTGCGATTTCCATAGCCTGAGCCGAACGTACACCCGATGCGCAATAAACTATTATTGTATTATCATCTGAAATGCCGCTGAGCCATTCGGAAAATTCATCAATCGGCACATTTATCGAACCTTCGAAGCTGTATTCGGCAAATTCCGCAGCACTTCTGACATCCACGAGAATAGCTCCGTTTTCCGCCAGCTCAAGAGCGGCTTCGCCTTTGATGTTTTCCTGTCTGACATCGCCTATATTTATCTCGGTATTATTTCCGATGCCGCTGAGATACAGTATTCCGTTTGAATATTCAAGCTCTTTAATATCAAAATCGCATATCTTTTTAAGTGTACTGCATTTTGAGCAGCTTGTCATTGTTATAAGCCAGCCGTCATTGCAAGCCAGATACAGTTGGTCGCTGACCGGACAAATATCGTTTATAACGGGCGTTTGCGGTGCGCCGTCATCCTTTTCGGAATAATAATCGGGGGTTGCGTCTATCCAAATACTTCCCATAGGAGTGGTAATAACAGATGTAGAGCCGCTGTTATTGTCGCTGACAAGAGCGACAATTATACCGTTCCAATTCGTAAGCTTTTCAAAGCTTATATCTTTGTTATATTCCTCGTTATAGCTGTATTCCGTAATTGCATCGGTGTATTTGTTAACAGCCGTTACTTTATCGCCGGTAACACTCATTATGACGGAATCATTTTCGGCGGTCAAGGTTTCCGTATCGTTGATTTCTTCTGCATTCGCGTTCGCGTAGGTATACATAAGGTGCATATAATCAAAGTTTCCGCAGTATTTTCCGGTAGAATTAAGCTTTACAAACAGTCCCTTTGTACCGCTTGAGTTGAATTGCACCTGATGATCATAGTATGTGTTCCAGCCTGAAGCCGCCATCAGGGTTACGGAACCCAGTCTGTTTTCGTCGGTGAGCAGCTTATTTACATCGCTTACAGCTGCCGTGCTTACGTCAATGCCGGATACGTCCGCTGCGTAAAATGTTGCCGTTGCGGTTCCCGCATCACTCCTTATCGCCGCGGAAAGTCTTATCGCAGCCAAACCGTCCATATTTTGCTCGCCGTAATAATAAATATCTCCATCCTTTGTGTTTTCGACTATTGTGCCGGTTCCGCCTGTGCCCTTTGTTCCGCTGCCCCATTTTTGGGTGTAATCCTCAAACTGGACATCATACTCATGTATTATCTCAGGCAGCGGTTCAGGTGTAGGTGTTGCTGTGGGTTCGGGTGTCGCTGTGGCGGGCGTTTCTTCAACTGTTGTTTTATTCGCCTCAAAAAGTACCGCATACAAATCCTTGTTTGAGCCACCGCCGTAAATATATACGGGTATTCCGGCTTTTACGTTCGCGGAAACTGTGGTTACCACACCGTCACCGTTGCCGTACTTTACGACATCTTCGCGCCCTTCCTGATGTATGTACATGCATCTTTCTGTGTTTGCTTCAAACATGGCTGTAACTACGCCGTCAGTGTCGGGTGTAAAGAACACAGCACGCGCGACTTCACCGCTGAGAGCGCCTTTGCCGCCCTTTAGCCCTCGTGTGAACGTATAGGTACGTCCGTCATATGTACAGCTGCGTTTCTTTGAATCGGTATTCCAGCCTCCGTATCCTGACATGCCCAAAACATTCGGAAGCGTCGTACCGCCCGCGGTATCAAAATATGAATCGAATACAGAGTCGGAGAAGTTATATACAGTGAGAGCTTTAACCGCCGGCTCGCTGTACGTAATACTAACCGCTTCATCAAGAGGCATCATATCGCTTAAGCTATTCCAGGTGTAAATTTTCAAACTGTCGCCCTCGGCAAAGCCGTTAAAGGTATATTCGCCGGGGGAGGTGAATTCCTGAATTTGACTGCTTTTTAATGACTTATCGCCGTTATACGCAGCTGCAATCATTACTCCCGAATTAAACGGCTGTGTAACTTTGATAACACCGTTCGCTTGGTTTACAGCTTCAATGCTCAATGTGCTGTAATTTAGTTTTATATAATCCAGGTTTGCTTTATTGGTTTGAATATACACGCTTCCGCAGCCGTTTTCGTCAAGCTCAAGCTTGCTCAGTTCATTTCGGTTTACGCTTGCTTTAACCTCTGTCCAGCGGTTCCATGCTCCGGTAACGGGAGCGTCGGCAGTGGCGATTATCCAGTCTGTGTTTGGCATAAGTGAAACATTGATTGTGCTTTCGGAGCTTGCCTGAGACACTCTGAATGTTATATCTGTTAATTTATCAAGCTTCACACCGTCAAATCTCAGCCAGCTGCTGCCTGTACTGCCGGCATCCATTCCGCCGCTCGCGCCGTCCTTACTATCGTTTAGATCCGCGCCGCCGCTGCTGTCCGCGCTTTCGCCCTCAATTTGCAGATTTGCGTATACCGTTATTGAACCGCATTTTTCGGCAGTATAGTTGCTTGCGGTTACCTTGAAAATTCCGTTCTCATATATGGTCAGCCGTCCCGTGCTTGCGTCGATTTCAGGCGATTTTCTTGAAGAACCGTCAAGCTTTTCAACCGTCCAAATAATATCTGAGCCTACAGCTGTTCCGTTATCTGTTGCCGCCAAATCAATTGTACAAGGATTGTCAACGGTAATTGTTCCGCTTATTGAGGTATCTGTGGCGGTATAGGTTCCTATTCCGTTTTTGGAATACTCAATTCTGTTGTTCTTGATAATATTAGGATTAATTGATATTATATCGTATTCTTCGGCAAGTGTTATTTTTGGCACTGACATAATCTCATCAATGGCGGAGCTTAACTTAAGCGGTATATTTGACTCAAGAAGTTCGTTTTCGATAAAGCTGCGTGTCTCTGTGTAGATGCCGTTGAGCGTTTCCCAATTTTCCGCTGTGTACGCGGCTTTCGGGCAGCTTAAATATACCTCATCGAGCTGATTTAGGTATTCCGCTTTTGCGCTGTCGCTTATTCTTTCCGTAAACTGCGTCACTACAGGGAATGAGGTTGTAACGGACTCGCTGCCCGCTTTTGAAGCTGTGACTGTTATTGTCGCGGTTCCTTCCGTAGTACCTGCTTTTACTATGCCGTTGCTGTCCGCAATCGCTACACTTGGGTTAGAGCTGCTGTATGTGAGAGTTATGCCTTTTTCCGCAAAGCTTGTTATAACTTGATCGTCCTTTAATGCGACGCTTACGCCTGAATTTATATAATTCCCGGGTTCATCGGCATATTTTCCCGAGCTGTCCTGCGCGATATACAGCTTTAAGCCCGATGGTACAGCATAAGCGTTCTTGAGCGTTTCGGCTATTGAACCGCTTACATTAAATTTTATCGACTGCGAGATGTCATCTGAATTGCTACCGATTTTGGCGGTATATTCACCACTTACAACATAGTTTTTCTGTGCAGCTTCATCAAAGAAATATACATCCGATATGTCTAAGCTGAAGCTTACTGTTTTTGTTTCTCCGGGCGCAAGCTCAACCCTTTCAAAGCCCTTAAGCTGCTTCAGCGGGAGATTTTTTCCGTCCGCACCCGGAACGGTAATATAAAGCTGGGCAACCTCTGTTCCGCTGACTGAACCGGTATTTTTGACATCGGCGGTTATTGTGACAGTGTCATTGGCATCCGCGTTTGTTTTATCAATCGCTATGTTTGAGTATTCAAATTTCGTATAGCTTGTTCCGTATCCGAAAGGATATATGGGCGTTCCCGTGTAATACTGATATGTCCTTCCCGGATATTCCGCAGTCGGATTGTTTATGTCATATGCCAGCTCGTAGCTTGTGAAGTTATAGTCTATTCCGTCGATAGACTGTCTTGATGTACCGAGCGGCATTTTTTCAAGGTCAGCCATGCTGTACCAGGTGGTTGACAGCTTGCCTGAGGGATTGACCGAGCCGGTCAAAACCTTACCCAGCGCCTCTCCTTGAGTCTGGCCGTTATATGACGTCCACAGCAATGCCGCGCATTTATCCTTAAAGCCTTCAACATTGACCTGACCTACTGTTTGAAGTACAACAATTGTCTTTTCGGGATACGCATCGCAAATCTGCTGTATATGCGCCTCGGACGCGGGCAGGTTTATAGAACTCCTGTCATTTGATTCGCTTGAATCAGCGGTGGTTGTGCCGCCATACGCTATTATGTAATCAGCCTTGTCAAGTGAGCTTTTGTAGTTCTCGACAGAAAATTCCGCTGCGGCGTTTATGGTAATATACATATTTGCCGTTGAGGTATATCCGCCGGTCGCGCCGTTATATGTACCCGTATTTGTTTGATATGTATCTGAGCTTGATGTGCTTTCTATATCAACATTCGCGACGTTTTGCGATGAGCTGTTGTAGCCAATCGCAATCGTGACATTAGGCATTCCGGGAAGAGACGCGGCCTCTATTTGAACATCTGTTACATCCTGAAAATCAACGTTCGGGATGACCGCCATTCCCGACTTCGTTATGTCGATGAGCTCCGAGCCGGACTTCATCATACCTATTATATTTGTCGCGCTTGATAAATCAACAGTTGTGCTGCTTCCGTTGCTTTTGATAAGCTTAATGCTCTTTATATTAAGCAGCGGTGTGCTGTCGTTTACATTTCCTATAAGCTCAACATTCGCGTTTTGGTTAATACTTTGAACCTCGCTTTTAATGCCGCTGTACGGCGAAATGAGAGCAGATGTCATGCTTTCCATATCAGCTGAGTAGTCGCCGAGAATAACCTCATCCGCGTGATCGCCGACTATAGCAATATCAGTAACCGTATTTTCAAGAGGTAATGTTCCGTTGTTTTCGAGCAGTACCCAGCTTTCCTCAGCCGCTTGCTCAGCCTTCGCGACATGTTCATCCGATTCAATAACATCGGAGGTTATGTCACGATATGCGGACGTATCGTCAAATTCACCTGTTTTCATACGCTCAAGGAATAATTCATATACAGCAATATCCAAAAGATCCTCGCTTATCAGACCCTGCTGTACGGCAGACGCGACTTGCGCCGTTCCGCTGCTGCCGCTGTTGCAGTCAAGGCTTGAGCCTGCATCCAGCGCTTTTGAAACTGTCATCGCGGCGGTTATATTTTCAAGAGCTTCGTTCGGATACAGATTTTTGCGCATAGCGGGTACACCGTATAAATTATCCCATGCGCCGCAGTCGCCGACAACAAAGCCGTCAAATCCATATGTACGTCTTAAAAGGTCATTTATAAGGTATGAGTTGGCGCTCGATGCAACATAATTTATATCCTGACCGGTTGATGATTTAAGTATTTCACCGTTTCTGTATATGGTTGTGGCGTTATACGAGCTCATTACAGCTCCCGGAGAGTAGTTTTCCACTATATCTCTGAAAGCCCTTGTATAATATTCCCTCATAGTGCTTTCGTTCATTATAGAGGTTCCTCTTTGACGCTCGCCCTCAACATTGTTCGCCGCGTAGTGCTTGAGGGTTGTAATGGTTTTTAAGTACTTTTCATCAGTTCCCTGCATGCCCTTAACGGCGGCGCCGCCGATTTCAGTTGTCAAATACGGATCCTCACCGTAGGTTTCCTCATTTCTGCCCCAACGCGGATCGCGAGCCAAGTTTATCGTAGGATTCCAATAGTTTAAATCATAGCGGTTGTTTTTGGCTCTTGCCTCAGTGGAGGTGATATCCATAACCTCATACATAAGCTGTCTGTCCCAAGTGTTTGACATGGCAAGGCTTGAGGGAAAGCTCGTCGCGCCGCCTTGTCTCGCTACGCCGTGAATACCCTCTCGCCAGTAATAATACGAGTGTACACCAAGACGGCTTATTGCCGGTGTGCTTTTTGCCGCTGTCTGCGCAGCCTTTTCTTCTAAGGTCATACGCGCCACTAAGTCGGCAGCTCTTTCCTCAAACGAAAGCGAGGTATCCTGATACGGATATGTTGCCGCTGCTTGAACTTCGTTTTCACCCTGTGCTTCGGTTTGTACAGCTTCCGTCTGTATCGGTTCTGCCTGTTCGGTTTCGGTCTGCGAGGTTTCGATTTGTTCCGTCTCCGCGTGTGCGGCAATTCCCGGCAAGCAAGTAAATGTCAGCATCGCAGAGGTTAAAATTGCTGTTAACTTATGCATCTTCATAACGCTTCCTCCTGTACGTTAATATTTTATACTTGCAATATATCATATTTGGTGCTATAATTAAAGTCATATTGTATAAAATATAAGACAAAAAGTTGACTAAAGGAGTTTTGTATAATGCTTCCGGTATATGAAATCAGACGTTCGGATTTGACTGTAAAGCACAATAATTATGAGCTTGATTATCCGGAACATATGCATGAATATGTGGAAATAATTTATGTTTATAACGGTGTTCAGCATTTAAAAATCGAAAATCAGGTGATTGAGATTTCAAAAGGCAATCTTGCCGTTGTATTTCCGGATATTGTTCATTCGTTTTTTACATTATACAAAAAGAATTCGGAGGTTCTTATACTGATGTGCGCTCCTAAGCTGTTCGGAAAGCTTTTCCCCGATTTGAAAAAATTACGTCCCGAGTCGCCTGTCATTGAAAATACGCAAATATCGGAGCCGTTTAAAGCCGCGCTATATTCCGTTACGCCGGAGCAGCCGTTTGAGATAAAATTTTCGTGGACATGCGTCATTATGTCATATATTCTTGAAATATTAAAACTCAAGCAGCGGTCATCGCAGCCTGTGGGTGATATAACATATAAAATCGTGAAATACATAGAAGAAAACTTTACGGAAACGATAACGCGTGAATTATTGGCAAAGCGCTTTAACGTGAGCGAATGCTATATCTCGGAAATATTTACTCAAAAATTTAAGATGAACCTCAGAAATTATCTGGGGCTTATAAGAGCGGAGTACGCCGCCGGACTTATACGCACGACGAATGAAAACTTTACCGTAATAAGCCAACATTCGGGTTTTGAGAGCCTGAGAACCTTTAACAGGATGTTTAAGGCGGCTTACGGACAAACTCCCGGCGAGTACAGGAAAAATATAACTAAACTTATAAAATCCTAAACAGCCGGGAAAGCTGTCCTGCTGTCCTGATTATTATTACCCTATTACAAGCTCAACCGGACAATGATCCGAGCCCATAACCTCCTGATGTATAGCGGCGGATTTAAGGCGTTCCTGTAATTTTTCGGATACTATAAAGTAGTCAATACGCCATCCCGCGTTCTTTTCACGCGCCTTAAACCTGTATGACCACCATGAATATTCTCCCGTTACATCGGGGTAAAAATACCTGAATGAGTCGATGTACCCGCCGTTTAGGAGCGTTGTCATTTCCGTGCGCTCCTCATCGGTAAATCCCGCGTTTTTGCGGTTTGTTTTTGGGTTTTTTAAATCTATTTCCTCGTGGGCAACGTTAAGGTCGCCGCAGATTATAACGGGCTTGATTTTTTCGAGCTCCGATATATAACTTCTGAAATCATTTTCCCACTTAATACGGTAATCCAATCGTCTAAGCTCATTCTGTGAATTTGGTGTGTAACAGGTAATAAGGTAGTAATCCTCAAATTCCGCGGTTATGAGTCTGCCCTCTGTGTCATGCTCCGGTATATTCATCCCATATGCGACAGAGAGAGGCTCGGTTCTGGAAAACATTGCCACACCGGAGTATCCCTTTTTTTCGGCGTAGTTCCAATATTGATGATAGCCTTTGAGAGACTCGCCGACATCTATTTGCCCATCTTGAAGCTTGGTTTCCTGTATGCAAAAAACATCCGCGTCTGCCTTTTTAAAATAATCAAAAAATCCTTTTTGAACGCAGGCGCGAAGACCGTTAACGTTCCATGAAACTAATTTTGTCATGATTTCCTCCTAATCTAAATCTTTAATTTATATCGAATCTATCTATATCGCAATCTATCTGTATCGCAATCTATATCATTAAAAATCGCAATCTATATCATTAAAAGCTAATCAAAGCTAATCAATATTAAAAAAATTCTTTCCGTTTTCATATGTGATGTCACATAATTCCGCAAAGCTTATTCCCTTTACGTCTGCCATTTTTTCGGCAACATATTTTACATATCTGCTATCGTTTCGCCTTCCCCTGTACGGTTCGGGCGCCATGTACGGGCTGTCTGTTTCAATCATAAGCCTGTCGAGCGGAATTACTTTAAGAGCTTCAATTGCCCTGCGCGCGTTTTTAAATGTAATAACTCCGGTAAAAGAAATCATAAAGCCCATGTCAACCAAAATTTTTGCTGTTTCCGCGCTGCCAGAGAAGCAGTGAACCACACCGTTTGAAACCTGTTTTTCTTTTAAAACCTTTAGCGTGTCGCCCTTTGAAGCTCTGTCGTGAACTATAATCGGCAGACCAAGCTCTTTTGCTATATCAATCTGTGCTTCAAGGCACTGTATCTGCTTTTCCCGCGTCGCGCAATTCTCATAGTAATAGTCAATACCTATTTCTCCTATAGCCTTGACCTTATTGCTTGATTTTGCCAACGCTTTTATTATTTCAAAATCGTCCGTATTCGCGTTCTCGGCAAATTCGGGATGTATTCCCGCAGAGCAGTAGATAAAGTCATGATTTTCGGCGATTTCAACCGCAAACCTTGAGGTTTCAACGCTTGATCCAACCTCCATAATGTTTACAACGCCGCTTTCGCGGATTTTTTTTATTATTTCTTCTCTGTCGTTGTCAAATTGCTCATCGTCCAAATGTGCGTGTGTATCGAATAATCGCATTATTTGTTGTCCTCCTGAAATTTTCGAGCTTGATATTTATACTTGATTATATCATACTCTTGTGATATAATCAAATAAATTTCTAAATTTGGAAAATTTGTCTCTTGAGGTGATTATTATGCGGGATATGAGTGCTGTAATGGAATTGAATGAAAAAGGCAGACTTGCGAAGTCGGCATCCGGACTTTTGGCGACACTTTCCACATCGGTGAAAAATAACGCGCTTCTTGCAATTGCCGACGCGATGGAGGAGAAGGCTGATTATATTATTGCCGAAAATTTAAAGGATATTGAGATGGGACGTCGAAACGGATTAAATGAAGGTTTAATAGATAGACTTATGCTCGATAAGCCTCGTATTCACGGCATAGCCGAGGGGTTGCGCCAGATAGCGGCTCTGCCTGATCCGGTGGGCGAGGTTGTGTACGGGTCTAAGCGTCCAAACGGTCTGAAAATTTCAAAGGTCAGGGTTCCGCTGGGGGTTATCGGAATTATTTACGAGGCGCGTCCCAATGTTACGGCGGATGCGGCGGGGCTTTGTATAAAATCCGGTAACGCGGTGATACTCCGTGGCGGTAAGGAGGCATTCAGCTCTAACATGGCCATCGTTAAGATTATGCAGGATGCGGGATACGCGGCGGGGCTTCCGAGCGGCTCAATAAACCTTGTTGAGGACACCACGAGGGAAAGCTCAACGGCGCTTATGCGTCTTAATGAATACTTGGACGTTATTATACCGAGGGGCGGAGCGGGACTTATAAAAGCGGTTGTCGAGAACGCAACGGTTCCCGCGATTGAAACGGGTACCGGCAACTGCCATGTGTATGTAGACAGCAGCGCGGATTTGGAAATGGCAAAAAATATTGTTATTAATGCCAAAACTCAGCGTCCATCAGTCTGCAACGCGGAGGAAAAGCTGATAGTGCATCAAAGCGTTGCCGATGAATTTCTGCCCGTGATTTTGACCGAACTCAAGGAGCGCGGCGTTGAAATCGTCGGCGATGAAAGAGTTCGCGAAATTTTCCCGAGCGCTGCTGCGGCAACGGAGGAGGACTGGGGAACCGAATATCTTGACTTAAAAATCGGCGTTAAGGTTGTTGAGAGCATAGATGAAGCGATAGAACACATCAATAAATATAACAGCGGACATTCCGAGGCAATAGTTACAGACAGCCATAAAAACTCACAAAAATTTCTTGACGAGATTGACGCGGCAGCCGTCTATGTAAACGCATCCACAAGATTTACCGATGGATTTGAGTTCGGATTTGGGGCTGAAATCGGCATAAGCACACAAAAGACTCATGCCAGAGGTCCGATGGGCTTGACAGAGCTTACGTCCACCAAATATATTATCGAAGGCAACGGACAGATCAGATAAAGCCATGAACAGTTTTTTGCCCATTTCAAAATCCGATTTAAATAAAAGAGGAATTAAACAGCTTGATTTTGTTTACATAATCGGTGACGCGTATGTTGATCACCCGAGCTTTGGACACGCGATTATTTCACGTGTTCTTGAACATAACGGCTATTCAGTCGGAATTATACCGCAACCTAAGTGGCAGAGCTGTAAGGATTTTAAACGTCTGGGCAGACCGCGACTTGGATTTTTGGTAATGTCGGGTAATATTGACCCGATGGTAAACCGTTACACTGCCGCGAAAAGGGTAAGGAACACCGATTTGTATTCGCCGGGAGGAAAAGCGGGAATGCGCCCGGATAGAGCCACTATTGTGTACTGCAACAGAATTAGGGAGGCTTACGGAGATATTCCTATAATAATCGGCGGTATAGAAGCGAGTCTCAGACGTTTTGCTCATTACGATTATTGGAGCGACAAGGTAAGGCGCAGTATTTTAATCGACAGCGGTGCCGATCTGCTTGTCTACGGTATGGGAGAACGTCAGATTATCGAGGTCGCCGAACTGCTTAACGCCAGTGTTCCGATAAAGGAAATCAAGGGCGTTATGGGAACCATGTATTCAGAGGGCGAAAGGTCACTGTTGCCTTATGATGGGGTCATTATCCCGTCATATGACGAGGTATGCACAGATAAAAAGCTTTACGCAAAGGCGACAAAAATCCAATATGATGAACAGGATTATATACGCGGTAAGCCGTTAATTCAGCTTGACAGGGATAAGTATACAGTTCAAAATCCGCCGGCTAAACCGCTGACAACTCAAGAACTTGACGACGTATACGCGCTGCCATATATGAGGACATATCACCCTATGTATGAAGAACAGGGCGGTGTACCTGCAATCAAAGAGGTTGAATTCTCAATCACCTCATGCCGAGGCTGTTACGGCGGCTGCGCTTTCTGCGCGCTGACGCTGCATCAGGGCAGAACCGTTACCGCGAGGAGTCATGAATCAATTGTTAAAGAAGCGGAGCTCTTGACGAGTCTTAAAAATTTTAAGGGATATATACATGACATCGGCGGTCCGACGGCAAATTTCAGATTTGCTTCCTGCAAGGAGCAGGAGAGGAGGGGCGTTTGCAAGGAACGTCAATGCCTCTTTCCTAAGCCCTGTAAAAACCTGATTGTAGACCACAGCGACTATATTGAACTTCTGCGGAAGGTGAGAAGTATTCCGAATGTCAAAAAGGTATTTGTCAGGAGCGGTATCAGGTTTGACTATGTAATGGAGGATAAGGATGACACCTTTTTGTATGAACTCGCGAAGTATCATATAAGCGGACAGCTAAAGGTTGCTCCCGAGCATATTTCAGACAATGTCTTAAAGTATATGGGAAAGCCCAAAAATGAGGTTTTTGAAAGGTTTCGCAAAAGGTTTGAGAAAATAAATAAGGAGCTTGGCAAGGAGCAGTATTTGGTGCCGTATCTAATGTCATCCCACCCCGGCTGCACATTGAAGGATGCGGTAAATCTTGCTGAATATCTTCGTGACACCGGGCATAGCCCTGATCAGGTACAGGATTTTTATCCCACGCCCGGCTGTATTTCCACATGTATGTACTATACCGGGCTTGATCCGAGAACCATGGAACCGGTGTATGTCACGAGATCCTATGAAGAGAAGCAGATGCAGAGAGCGCTGCTGCAATACAGGGCTCCCAAAAATTACGCGCTTGTTTACAAAGCGCTCCAAAAGGCAGGACGAACCGATCTTATCGGATACGGTCCGAAATGTCTTATAAAACCCAAAAGGACAGAAAGCAATAATTCGAATAAAATAAAAACCAATAAAACAAAATCCAATAAAACAAAAACCGATAAAACAAAAACCAATAAAGCAAAATCCAATAAAGCAAAAACCAATAAAACAAATAATAGGAGGAATGGCGGTAATGGCTAAAATTCTAAGCGGAAAAGTTGTTTCGGCACGTGTAAAGGAAGAACTGAAAAAAGAGGTGGAAAAGCTCAAAACGGAAGGTAAGCAGACCGGACTTGCGGTGGTTTTGGTCGGAGAAGATCCTGCGTCAAAGGTGTATGTTAGAAATAAGGAAAAGGCATGCGAGGAGCTGGGTATATATTCGGAAATGCATAATTTGTCGGAGCAAACCACCGAGCGGGAGCTTTTGGAGCTTGTCCATAGGCTCAATGATGATGATAAAATCGACGGAATTTTGGTACAGCTGCCTCTGCCGAAGCATCTTGATGATAAGGTGATTATTGACAACATCAGACCTGATAAGGACGTGGATGCTTTTCATCCGGTAAACGTCGGCAAAATAATGATCGGCGATTATGATTTCCTGCCCTGTACTCCCGCCGGAATTATGGAGCTTATACACGAAAGCGGTGTTGAGGTTGACGGAAAGTCTTGCGTTGTAATAGGCAGGAGTAATATAGTCGGGAAACCGATGTCAATGCTGCTGCTACATGAAAACGGAACGGTCACGACATGTCATTCTCATACAAGGAATTTAAGCGAGATTACCAAAGGCGCGGATATTCTGGTTGCGGCTGTGGGTATTGCCAAATTTGTTAAAGCTGACATGGTAAAGAACGGAGCCGTTGTAATCGATGTGGGAATGGACAGAGACGAAAACGGAAAGCTGTGCGGGGACGTGGATTTTGATGAAGTAGAGCCGATTGCGGGTGCGATAACTCCGGTGCCCGGAGGAGTTGGACCTATGACGATAGCCATGCTGATGCGCAACACCGTCACGGCATCAAAAAAGCATATGCGGTAATATACGCGGTAAATATCTAAGGCTGTGTCGGATTTGACGCAGCCTTTTTAGATTTTCAGATTAAAAATTAATTTTTAAATATTAATTTTACGATATAAATAATAGCCTCAATGTACAGACTCATCAAAGCGTAGCCGCCCAACGTACCGGTTAAAAATCTTCTGATATTATTGTTTTTTAAAACATTAATGTATTGAAGAAACCAGTCGAAAAACATTAAAAGACAAAATATAAGAATGAGAATAATATTGGGCTTGTAAAAATAAATTGAAGCGAGTGAAATAATCCAACCGAAGAAGACCCCCGTGCAGCGCGAGCATACCGGGAACTGCCAACCGTTTATAAAAAAGCTTCTTTCGGGTATTTGGTGACAATGTGTCTTTTGCCCGATTTTCATAAGACGAAACCAAACTTGATCGCCTCTGTATTTACGCATTAAACCTTCGCCCGCAATCCTTGCAAACCCAGTATGTCCGGTGTGTTGTTTTTTGGTCGTTTCCGCACAGACCGCAAAGCAACCCTAAGGGACCGAACAAAATGTAACCGCAGCAGCCGCTTCCCGGGTCGTATCCGCCGCCCGTTACATTTGTCTCCTGCATTGGCTGACAGTTATGCCCGCCGCAATTCGGACACTTTATACCGGAATAGGATGTGTCATATCCGTTTCCGACAACCTCCGCGTTATATTCGGGAATATCAGCCGCGCTGCCGCAATGAGGACAGAAGCTTGAGTTTCCTATATCTGCTCCGCATTTCTTACAATACATAAAAATCTCCTTTAATTTTACTTAATATCGCTTAAATCATATGGCGTAGTCTGATAAACGAAGTAGTTAAGCCAGTTTGAATATAGCAGATTTGCGTGAGAACGCCAGTTCATAATAGGTTCCCTTGACGGATCATTTCCGGGAAAGTAGTTTTTGGGGATAGATATGTCAAGTCCCTTGTTCTTATCTCTGAAATACTCATTTGCCAATGTCATATTGTCATACTCCGAGTGTCCTGTAATGAAAAATTGACGCTCACTCTTTGCTGTTACAATATATACGCCCGCTTCTTCCGATTTGGATAAAATTTCCAGCTCATGAACCTTGTTTATGTCTTCCTCGCGAATTTCCGTATTGCGGGAATGAGGGGCATAAAACCTGTCGTCAAAGCCGCGAAGCAGAATTTTGTGTTTCTTTTCCGGTACTACGTAATGCTCAAATACGCCGAAAATTTTACGCTCCACATCATATTTCGGTATTCCGTAATGATAATAAAGCCCCGCCTGTGCACCCCAGCATATATGGAATGTGGATGTTACGTTTTGCTTTGACCATTCCATAATTTCACAAAGCTCATCCCAATAGTCTACCTCTTCAAACGGCATTTGCTCAATGGGCGCTCCCGTTATGATAAGACCGTCAAATTTTCTGTTTTTGTACTTATCAAAGGTGTCATAAAATGTTTCTATATGGCTCTTTGGTGTATTTTTAGATTCATAGCTTTTAGTGTGCATAAAGCTGATATTAATTTGAAGCGGAGTATTGCCGAGCACACGCAGTAATTGTGTTTCGGTTTCGATTTTTTTTGGCATCAAATTGAGAATGAGAATTTCGAGCGGTCTGATTTCCTGCGTTATCGCCCGTGTCTCAGTCATAACAAAAATATTTTCTTTGTTTAAAGTATCTATTGCCGGAAGATTGTCCGTAACCTTTATTGGCATTTCCTCACCACCACTGATTTTGTAAGCACCATTATATCATAAGTTTTTTATATAGTAAAGAAATATTTTATAAAAATTTTGTCAATTTAAATCGCGATTTAAAAAATTTCAACAATCAACATAATAGCGTTGGTTAGCGGAATTATGCAAAGGATGTTACGGCGTTATTAACAATTTATGAATATTTTTTGATTGCGATTGACTGTTTTTATAAAAAAAGTTATAATAAAGTAAGTGATATTGTGCCGGACGAATTTTTTAGATAGGAGGAATGTTAATGAAACAAATATCGGATATTTCACCTGAGGTTATGAGACTGTCTGAAAAGTGCGCGGCGAACAGTAGGATTGATTCCGAGCTTTATAAAAAATACGATGTTAAACGCGGACTGCGAGATTTAAACGGAAACGGAGTCTTGACGGGATTAACGGAGATTTCGGAAATTCAATCCAGCAAGATGGTGAATGGTGAAAAGGTTTACTGTGACGGAGAGCTGTACTACAGAGGTTACAACATAAAGGATATCGTAAACGGTTTGGGCGGGAGAAGATTTGGCTTTGAGGAAACCGCGTATTTGCTTATTTTCGGAGAACTGCCGAACGAAAAAGATTTTAATGATTTCTTAAAAATACTTTCGGAGTACAGAAAGCTGCCCACGACCTTTGTAAGAGATATTATTTTAAAGGCTCCGAGCAGTGATATGATGAATACCCTGCAGCGCAGTGTTCTTACTTTGTTTGCTTATGATAAAAAGGCAAATGACACATCTATTCCCAATGTGCTGCGTCAATGCCTGCAGCTTATAGCGTTGTTTCCGCTTATTTCCGTATACGGATATCAGGCGTATAATCATTACTACGGAGGAAACAGCCTGTTTATACACCAGCCGATTTCTACATACTCAACAGCTGAAAATATATTGCACTGTCTGCGTTCCGACGGAAAGTTTACACAAATAGAGGCAAAGATTTTGGATATTGCCTTGATATTACACGCGGAACACGGCGGCGGTAATAACTCTACATTTACAACCCATGTTGTTTCAAGCTCCGGCACCGATACATATTCTGTTATTTCAGCGTCCTTAGGCTCGCTTAAGGGACCTAAGCACGGCGGAGCGAATATAAAAGTGGTTGAAATGTTTGAGAATATAAAAGAAAATATTTCCGACTGGAGCGATGAGGAGGAAATCAAAAACTATCTCGGACGTATGCTGGACGGAGAAGTTTTTGATAAATCCGGTCTTATATACGGAATGGGACACGCCGTATATTCGGTATCCGATCCGAGAGCGACTATATTCAGTTCATTTGTTGAAAGACTGTCGCGTGAAAAAGGAAAGGAGGATGTATATAAATTATATTCGTTGATAGAACGTTTGGCGCCTGAAGTAATTTCCGAAAAGAGAAAGATATATAAGGGCGTAAGCGCAAACGTGGATTTTTACAGCGGATTTGTGTATAAAATGCTTGGCTTGCCAACCGAACTGTTCACTCCGATTTTTGCCGTCGCGAGAATAGCGGGCTGGAGTGCACACCGCATCGAGGAGCTTGTAAATGCCGGCAAGATAATCAGACCCGCATATAAGAATGTGTGTGAAAGACGTTCTTATGTCAATATGGAGGATAGATAATTTATACTGTTTTATTAGAAATTTCATAGAGAATTTTAAAAAAATAACTTGACAAAGCTTATGATTTGTTATATATTAAAACAGTAATAGTTATTATTTTGTGGAGGTAACCTAATGAAGCACAGCAAACAGAGAGACGCCGTATTAGAAGTCCTCCGTTCAAAAAAATCGCATCCGACTGCTGAAAATATATACAACATGGTTCGGAAAAAAATGCCTAACATAAGTCTTGGCACGGTTTACAGAAATCTCAATCTCTTGTCTGAGAGCGGGGAAATTACAAAAATCGATGCCGGTCTTGAGCAGAGCCATTATGATGGGGTTGCTAAGCCTCATAATCATTTTGTCTGCCGTGAATGCAACAGAATTGTTGATGTGGATGATGAGTATGATTATGAAATAGATAAGAAGGCTTGCCGTGATATAAAGGGCGATGTTGAGTACCATACTCTCATGTTTTACGGGATTTGCGATGATTGCAAAAAGAAAAATAATAATTAAAACACTTTAAATATTTATTATGGAGGTAATTTATTATGAAGAAATGGGTATGCGGTGTATGCGGATATATTTATGAAGGTGAAACCCCGCCTGAGGTCTGTCCTCAATGTAAGGCTCCCGCAAGCGCTTTTAAGGAGCAATCGGGCGAGCTTACTTGGGCTTGCGAGCACGTTATCGGCGTTGGCAAGAATGTAGATCCCAGAGTTGTTGAGGGACTGCAGGCTAATTTTACAGGTGAATGCACAGAGGTTGGTATGTATCTTGCGATGAGCAGACAGGCTATCCGCGAGGGTTATCCCGAAATCGGCGCGTTCTATCAGCAGGCTGCCTATGAGGAGGCGGAGCATGCCGCTAAGTTTGCTGAGCTTCTCGGTGAGGTTGTATATCCCGATACAAAGAAGAATTTGCAGCTTAGATCTGAAGCTGAGTGCGGCGCGACAGAGGGCAAGCTGGAGCTTGCTAAGCTCGCTAAGGAACTGGGCTATGACGCAATTCATGACACAGTTCACGAGATGGCTAAGGACGAGGCAAGACATGGCTGCGGCTTTGAGGGTCTCCTCAAGAGATATTTCGGTTAATGGAGGTTTGACATGGATATAAAAGAAAAAATCAATGAATTGATAGAAAAAATTAAAAACGATCCGGAGTTAGTAGAAAACTTCAAAAAGAACCCTACGGCTACTGTCGAAGATCTTTTGGGCGTTGACCTTCCTGATGAGCAGATCAACAAAATTGCGGACGGCGTCAAAGCCGCAATTTCCGTGGACAAGATAAAAGGCGTTATCGGGAATATATTTAAGAAATAGATTTTAAAGGGGATGTAAAAATATCCCATAGAGAAGCGAGGATGAAAAATCCTCGTTTTTTTATAAAAAATTGCTGAAAACATACCGAAATCAGCCATTTTGTGGTATAATAAGTATATATTAAATAGAATAAAGGATTGATTTTCAATGAAAGAATTAAGCGTATTCAAAACAGGCGAAAAAAACGAGGCGTTTGCGAAGTATTTTGCGGGTCAAAGCTATCTCAATATGCTTA
>CAYTZR010000033.1:0-22002 GCA_964442605.1 uncultured Oscillospiraceae bacterium | reverse complement strand
ATATTTTTATTTTATCCCGTTCCGCCCTGTTGTTCGCCGCCTATTCGGCTGTTTCTGTTCCCGGTTCTGTTTCCGGTTCTGTTTCTGTTTCTGTCGATGAATAGGTTACTTCTTTAGCGTCTGTTCCGACTGAGCCTGTGATAGTATCGGCATACATTGTTGTTCCATTTATTGTAACGTAGGGCTTTGCCAAATAATCATTTTCGAACTTAGTTGATGGTATACCGTACAGATCGCCATAGAAGCCGTTTACAAGCTGTTGTGTTGCCGTCTCTTTTGATATTTTCTGAACAGTGCCATTTGCGTCTACAAAGAAGAATCCGTACTCCGTAACGCCGTCTGCGTCGCCGTACTCCTGTAAATATCTGATAACGCCGACTTTTTCATTTTCGCTATTTGTATAATATCCCGAGTCATAAGCCTGTGCGCCGAAATCTGTCGGGCTAGTAGCCTTATTGGTGACGGTCAATGTTACTTTACCGATATAAGCCTTATATGCGGTTGTGTCAAGATAATATGTTTTTCCGCACGTTAAATCAGCTGTATACTCTTTTAATACATTCTTAGTATAATCACTCGCTGTTAAAGATACAGTGCCATCTGCAGAAGCATCACCATTACTATTGGATTCTCTCAAATATAACGCTTTTCCAGTGGAACCAGTTGTAAGTTCGATTGAAAGTTTAGCGCTTTCGCCGTCCGGAATAACAAGCTTCATTGCGTTAGCAACAGTATCTTCAGTTTTGACTACTTGACATGTAGAATCATTTTTAGTAACTGAATTTGTATTACATGAAAATTTAGCTCCGGGATTTGACATAATCACAGTTGTTTCTTTTTGATCTGATATTATATCAGAACCTAAAGTAATTGTTGAACTGAAAAAATTAGAATCCGTAAAATCCCATGTATATGTTGTGCTGGTTGGCGCTACTGTCACCTTACATGTTGCGGTAAGATCGCCCGCTGTAACAGTGACATTCGCGACACTGCCAACGTCGATACCACTCTTAACACTAACAGTCGCTACTTTTGAATCCTCATCGCTCGGAGTAACAGTTATAAAATCGGAATCCGATGACCATGTACAGGTGGTATTCTCATCTGTGAAATTGTTCAAAGTAGCCGTCAGAGTTGCAGAGGAACCCGCAGCTATTGAAAGTTCGGTTGAATCTAAATTTATGGAAGGATCGCTTGATGTAAAGCTTAGAGATTTGTACGTCATTTTTGAGCCGTTGGCAAAGAAATAATATTCAACGTTCGGCTCAACGTCAAAGGTGAAAGTTTGATTAGCTTCTGAAGCATCCGCTGCTTGAACAAAAATTACTTTTCCTTCACTGTCAACAACCCAAGTTGCTTTTGTTGACGAATTAGTAACAGTTCTGACAGAGGCTGTAACAGTGCCGCTTTTGGTGAATGTTAATTTGAGCACGTTTCCGCCATCCGGCACAGTTACCGTAGTACTATCATAATTGGCAGTACTATCATAACTAGAAATGCTTGAGGAATTACTAGAGGGATTAGTATCTGATGTTAAGCCGCCATAAGACGAGTTCAGATACCAACCGGTTCCGGATGTTGTTTCTAGCGGCGAAATCGTCATGATATTATCGATTGTTATGTCATCAAATTTTGTGATAGTGCTGGTTTTGCTTGTGGTCGGCATAGTCAGAGTTTCGCCGTTAGAGGTATAGGTCTGTTTAGTCGCATCCCAAGATGCGTCCGCAGTGGCATCAGCCGCATAACCTATAACGGGGGGGTTGTTAATAAGGTAGCTATTAATGACAGAGCCAAAAATAGCGAAGAAAGTTTTTTGGTTTTCATAGTTGTTTCTCTCCTTTGTTTATATGAAATTTTTTATTATTTTTTTAATTAAATGCCGGACCCCGTTCCGCTCGCCGGACCCGAGCGGTAACATCTTCCCCTCCGGGGAAGCCGTTATTAGGGGCTTCGCCCCTAAAACCCCATTCTAATGAGATTTTAGTGTGTGACAACATTGATTTTGATAAAGGGTTCGGCTACATTGCTGCCGCTTCTTAAGCGGCAATGCAAGCTTCGGTAGGCGAACGCAGTGAGCGCGTGAGGCGCGCAGGCGACTGCCCTGTAAGGGCAAGAATATATTAATAGATGATTGCTCACTTTCTTTATATCCTAATTCCAGTTTTTTTAGTCCTGACGGACTACCTTAACCGAGCCAGACCCAGTTCCGCCCGCCGAACCCGGGCGGGGCAAAAACTTTTTTGTAGATTATAACCTCGTTTATCTGATAAAACGGACTGCTTTATAAGGCACGAACCTGCTGCGCAGCTCCGGTCACTCGCGCTCGCCAGACCCGAGCGCTACGCCAAACATGAGCGTGGCACCCACTCGGGCGGTTACTGCTCAAGAAGAGGCAGAAAAGTCGCAAAAGCTTTGCGCAGCGCATTAAGCCTATATTATAATTATAGAGAAACTACAAGAAAAAACCTCAAAAGTGTGCGAAAGCACAAAAAATGACGTCATTTTGAATACCTTCTCTATATCAAAACTCCGTTAAAATAATAATTGAATAAATAAAAAATACGACAACAGACGCTTACCAACCAAATAAGCGAAAAGCGGTACATAAATTTAATCAACTATATTCAACCATTTATATCTTAACATATTGAAAAAATATTGTCAACAGTTTTTTGCGATAATTTAAAAAATTTGTGAAAAATTTTGGTTTTTAAACATTTCGGAAAAATATGTTGATTTATTACGCCGTTTGTGATAGAATACCTTGTAATAAATGTAAAAGTACAAAAAATTAAAACGGAGGTAAAAATTGTGTTGAACTTACAAATGATTATTCAGTTAGCCGTTTTTGCTTTTTACTTGCTTATGATGCTGCTTATCGGTTTTGTTTTTATGAACAAAAACAACACGCTAAACGACTACTTTTTAGGCGGCAGAGGGCTTAATAAATGGGTTGCCGCAATGTCGGCACAGGCTTCGGATATGAGCGGATGGCTGCTGCTCGGCTTGCCCGGAACGGCTTTTTTGGTTTTCGGCGGAACCACGGAGGCAATATGGACGGCAATAGGTCTTGCCGCCGGTACATATCTTAACTGGCTGTTTGTGGCAAAGCGTCTCAGGAAGCAGACGGAGGCTTCCGATAATTCCATCACAATCCCGGTGTACTTTGAGAATAGATTTGAGGACAAGACGCACATCTTGAGAATTGCGTCGTCGCTCTTTATCATGTTCTTCTTCCTGATATACACTGCGTCGCAGTTTACGGCGGGCGCGAAGCTGATGGAGGCGACATTGGGCGTTCCTTACGTTGTCGGTCTTATAATCGGCGGCGTTATCATAACGGGCTATACTTTCACGGGAGGATTTAAGGCAGTCGCGTGGACGGATTTAATTCAGGGGATTATCATGTTCTTCGCGATTATTATCGTGCCTTTTTTGGTCGTTCACCAATTGGGCGGAATAGAGAGTACCAAAATTGAGTTCAAGGGTCTTGAAGCCGCGGCGGGCGAGGTGTTTTCATGGCTGCCGAAAACCACGGCGGGCAAGATTGACGTGCTGCTGCTTGTATCGTCTCTGGGATGGGGCTTGGGCTACTTCGGTCAGCCGCACATACTGTCGAGATTTATGGCAATCAGAAGCCCCAAAGAGGTTCAGCCCGCGAGAGTTATCGCCATGATATGGGTAATCATAACCTTGGCGGCTGCCACTCTGGTTGGCGTGCTGGGCAAGCTGTTTGTTGAAAACGGCTTGATGCAGGCGGGTTACGCCGAGATGGTAAACGGCGACAGCGAGAAAATCTTTATGATGCTTATACAATCCATATTCGGCGGCTCCGGCAACATAATCATGATTATATTGAGCGGCATATTCCTGACCGCTATACTGGCGGCAATTATGAGTACAGCCGACTCACAGCTTCTTGTTACAGCGTCCACCTTCGGCGAGGATCTTTACCACCTGTTTTCCAAAAAGAAGCCGAGCGGCGATAAGCTGGTAAGAATAAGCCGTTTTGCGGTTGTTATCATCGCGCTTATCGCGATATTGATTTCGCTCAATCGGAACAGCTCCGTATTCGATTTGGTTTCAATGGCGTGGGGCGGATTTGGCGCGGCATTCGGTCCGTGTATACTGTTTTCGCTCTACTACAGGAAGATGACGGCTCCGGCGGCGATAGCCGGAGTGCTTGTCGGCGGTATAACGGACATAATATGGTACCTATTGCCCGCCGATATACTGGGCGGTATATTCGGGATATACGAGCTTGTTCCGGCGTTCATTATTTCGTCGCTGGTAATCCTGATAGTGGGACATTTGACAAATTGTCCGAAGTCGGTTTCCGACCAGTATGACAGAGCGCAGGCTCTTGAATTTGACGACTGATAAAAAGAGGATATAAAAGAGGGGTATAAATGGAATTATGGTATTCGGAAAACCACAGCCGCGACGCGCGGTTTTCCGTAAGGGTTGAAAAACAGCTGTATACCGCGAATACCGAGTTTCAGCGCATAGACGTAATGACATCAAAGGAATTCGGAACCTTTTTGACGCTTGACGGACTGATGATGGTTTCCGAAAAGGATGAGTTTATATATCACGAGATGATAGTTCATGTGCCTATGGCGGTAAACCCGAACATAAAAAAGGTTCTGGTTATCGGCGGCGGCGACGGCGGCACGGTAAGGCAGCTGGTGCGCTATGACAGCATTGAAAGCATTGACTTGGCTGAGATTGACAGCGAGGTCATTCGCGTTTCAAGAGAATTTCTGCCGGAGCTGAGCGCGGGGCTTGATGATAAAAGAGTTAGGATATATTACGAGGACGGTCTCAGGTTTATACGCTCAAAGCGCGATGAGTACGACTTGATAATAGTCGATTCCACCGATCCGTTCGGACCCGGAGAGGGACTGTTTACCCGTGAGTTTTACGGCAATTGCTCAAGGGCGCTGAGCAGCGGCGGAATAATGGTTAATCAGCATGAAAGCCCGTACTATGAGGAATACGCGAATTCTCTTATAAGAGCGCACGGACGGATAAAGGGCGTGTTTCCGGTACATAGAATTTATCAGGCGCATATACCGACCTATCCGTCGGGGCATTGGCTGTTCGGGTTCGCGTCAAACCGTTTTGACCCGATAAAGGATCTTGACGCGGACGCGTGGAACCGCCTCGGAATTAAGACAAAATATTACAATACAAATCTTCATATGGGAAGCTTTGCCCTTCCGAATTACGTAAAGGAGCTGCTTGACAATGCATGAAATTAAACGGAATAACTTGACTTTTATAGGCTGTGATACGGATTTTGCGGAGGCGGACATATGCGTGTTCGGCGCGCCCTTTGATTCCACAACGTCGTTCAGACCGGGCGCGAGGTTCGCGCCGCAGGCTATGCGAGCGGATTCATGGGGGCTTGAAACCTACAGTCCGTATCAGGATCTTGATTTAACGGACGCGAAGATATTTGACTGCGGAGATTTGGAGCTGCCTTTCGGCGATACCGAGAAGACTCTCGATAAAATCGAACGCTTCAGCGAAAAAATATATGAAAACGGGAAAATACCGTTTATGATAGGAGGAGAGCATCTTTTGACTCTCGGCGGCGTTCGTGCCTGCTATAATAAATACGGCGTTAACTTAAAGGTCATCCACTTTGACGCGCATACAGATTTAAGGGATGAGCTGCTTGGAACGGAGCTGAGCCATGCCACGGTAATGAGGCGCTGCGCGGAGCTTCTGGGCGATAAGAAGCTTTATCAGTTTGGAATACGCAGCGGCGAAAAACACGAGTTTGAGTGGGGCGAGGAGCATAATACACTGACGAGGTTCAGCCTGGACGGGCTTGATAAAACAATAAACAACCTTATGGGATTTCCGGTTTATTTTACCGTCGATCTTGATGTGCTTGACCCGTCGGTATTCCCGGGGACGGGAACTCCGGAGCCGGGCGGCATAAGCTATATGGAGCTTCAGGACGCGGTAATAAAGGTGTGCGGCAGTCTTAACGTGGTTGGCTGCGATTTGACGGAGCTTGCTCCCAATTATGATCAAAGCGGGGCGAGCACAGCCGTAGCGTGTAAGATTTTAAGAGAGATGCTGCTTGCGATAAATCGGTAAATTCAGGAGGTGCGAAATGAGCAAAGCGTTAATTATCGGAGCCGGCGGCGTTGCCGGTGTCGCGGCGCACAAGTGCTGCGAAAACTTTGAGGTGTTTACCGATATTATGATAGCTAGTCGTACAAAATCAAAATGCGACGCGCTGAAGCAAAGCTGTGAGGAATATCAAAAAAGAATAGGCGGCAGTAACAATGGCGGCAATACAAATGGCGGCAGTACCAATATTGAAACCGCTCGGGTAGACGCGGACAATACCGAGGAGCTTGTGAGGCTTATTAATTCATATAAGCCGGAAATCGTAATGAACCTTGCGCTGCCGTATCAGGATTTGACAATTATGGATGCGTGCCTTGAAACGGGTACGCATTATCTTGACACCGCGAATTACGAGCCTGTGGATACCGCGAAATTCGAATACAAATGGCAATGGGCATACCGTGAGAAGTTCGAAAAGGCGGGCTTAACCGCGATATTGGGCAGCGGATTTGATCCGGGCGTGACGGGCGTTTTCTCGGCATATGCCATGAAGCATCAATTTGACGAGATAAATTATATCGATATACTCGACTGCAACGGCGGCGATCACGGCTATCCGTTCGCGACCAACTTTAACCCCGAAATAAATATCCGTGAGGTTTCCGCTAAGGGCAGCTATTGGGAAAACGGAAAGTGGATAGAAACAGAGCCTATGGAAATAAAACGCGAATATGATTTTAAGGGTGTGGGCAAAAGGGATATGTATCTGCTCCATCATGAGGAATTGGAGTCGCTGGCTCTTAATATAAAGGGAATAAAGCGTATACGCTTCTTTATGACCTTCGGACAGAGCTATCTTACTCACCTAAGGTGTCTGGAAAATGTGGGAATGACCTCGATTGAGCCTATAATGTACGAGGGGCGTGAGATAGTGCCGTTGCAATTTTTAAAGGCGGTGCTGCCGGATCCCGCATCGCTCGGTCCGCGAACAGTTGGCAAAACCAATATCGGCTGTATCTTCACGGGCAAAAAGGACGGCGTGGAAAAAACATATTACTTGTATAATATATGCGACCACAGGGAGTGCTATAAGGAAGTCGGTTCTCAGGCGGTTTCCTATACCACCGGGGTTCCCGCGATGATTGGAGCCGCTATGGTTCTGACCGGAAAGTGGAAAAAGGCGGGAGTGTACAATGTGGAGGAGCTTGACCCGGATCCTTTTATGGATGCCTTGAATAGGTTCGGTCTTCCGTGGCATGAGGACCTTAATCCAGTTTTGGTTGATTAAGGTAAAAATCGGTTGATGATTATTAAGGTAAAATCGGTTGATTAGGATAAAAAATTAAGTTGATTAGGGTAAAAAATTAAGTTGATTAGGGTAAAAAATTAAGATAAGAAGTTGATAAAAATAAGAAAGAAAATAAAGAAAGGAGCAAAATCAATTATGAAAAAGCTATTCAGCGTACTTATCGCTGCGGCAATGCTTATAAGCGCCGTGCCGGCGGCGGCGCTCGGCACAGCGGATAGTGCGGAGTCGGCACAGCCGGCGGATCAGACAGTACAAGCAGAGCAGACCGTACAAAAAGAGAATATAGGCAGGGGAGCCATAGGTTCCACATCTCCAAACGGCGGCGTTTATTTAACATGGAGATTGCTGGAAACAGAGCCCGCGGACAGTGTAAGCTTTAATATTTACAAGAACGGCGAATTTTTGACAAATATTCAAAATACAAATTACACGGATTTAGTAGGCGTTAATTCCGACAAGTATACCGTGGCTTCGGTTATAGACGGAGTTGAAGGCGAAGTCAGCTCGGAAATACCGATTTTAGAGGGTTACGCCGACAGCGGGTATGAGAGCGTTCCGTATACATATTTTGATATACCGCTGCAAATTCCCGATGCGGGAAGCGACTATACCTACAACGCGAATGATGCGTCGGTGGGCGATGTGGACGGCGACGGACAGTATGAGATTATTTTGAAGTGGGATCCGAGTAATTCAAAGGATAATTCACAGAGCGGCGTAACGGGCAATGTATATATTGACTGCTACGAATTTGACGGCACGTTCCGCTGGAGAATTGATTTGGGCAGGAATATACGCGCGGGAGCGCACTATACACAGTTTCAGGTATTCGATTATGACGGCGACGGCAAGGCGGAGGTTGCAATGAAAACCGCGCCCGGATCGAAGGACGGATTGGGTAACTATGTTTCCGCGGCGGGAAATACGGACACAATAAGAAACGCATCGGATAATGAGAAATCATACGTAAATTCAAGCGGCTTTATTATTACCGGTCCCGAGTATCTGACCGTATTCAACGGCGAGACGGGAGCCGCAATGCAGACTATCGATTATGAGCCGGGACGCGGCACCACAGATTCATGGGGAAAGTCGGGCGATAACACCAACCGTGTGGACAGATTTTTGGCTTGTACCGCGTATCTTGACGGAGTTCACCCGAGCATGGTGTTCTGCCGCGGCTATTACGGTAAGGCGATAGTTGTGGCATATGACTGGGACGGAACAAACCTGACAAAGCGTTGGAAGATAGACAGCACAACAACCGGAAACAGCGGACTTGCGAAGCAGGGCAACCATCAGGTTTCGGTTGCCGATATTGATAACGACGGATTTGATGAAATCGTATACGGAGCCGCCGCGATAGATCATGACGGAACGCTGGCTCATTCGACAGGCTGGGGACACGGAGACGCGCTCCATGTTTCCGACTTCGACAATGACGGCGATCAGGAAATATTCGGCGTGCTGGAGGAGTACCCGGGCGAAGGATTTAGAGAAGGCGACGGAACAACGATTTGGGTATATAAATCGAGCAGCGATGACGGCAGAGGCGCTATGGCGTACTTCAGCAGGAAGTACGGCGTTCTCGCATGGGATGCCGCTTTCGGAATTCGTACATTGGACGGGACTGTGATTAACTCCGCCCCGAAACAGGATAATGAACAATCAAACGCGAATTTCCCGATATATTGGGACGGCGACCTTTGCCGCGAGCATTTTGACGGCGACAAAATCAACAAGTTTAACGATGACACAGCATCGTTTGAGAGACTGTGGACGATAAGCGGAATAGATTTTAATAACACAACAAAGAGAAATCCGTGCCTTCAGGCGGATCTGTTCGGCGACTGGCGCGAGGAGCTTATCCTGAGAACAACGGATAACACCGCGCTCAGAGTGTTTATGTCAATTTGTCCGACTGATTATATGTTTACCACGTTTTTACAGGATCATCAATACCGCATGGCGGTAGCATGGCAGAACACAGCCTATAACCAGCCGCCGCATCAGAGCTACTATATCGGCTATGACATGAATCTCGCGGAGTCGGTTATAAGCGTAAAGGATCGGAACGGAACGCCTATCGCAGGCGCGGAGGTAAGCGTGGGCGCCAAAAAAGCGGTTACCGATGAAAACGGAAACGCGGGTGTTAAGCTGGAAACAGGCGAGTATGAGTTCACGGTTGACTGCGACGGCTACTTTAGCGGAGCAGGCTCGATTACCGTCGCTGACGGCGATGTAGGCGGCACATCCGAAATTGTGCTGAATACTCAATATATTGTCGGAAACACTTGGACATTCAATGATTTGGAAGCCGGAACGGTATTTGAAGACGGTAATAAAATAGCAAACGAAAAGGGCAATGAGTTAGCGGTAGCCTATGGAACAGCGAGTATCACGGATACTGTCGCTCCGAAAATAGCGGAGCGGTCAAGCGGCGATAACTACCTGCTGCTTACCGACAAAGGAAAGGGCATGGACGGCTGGGTTTACGAGCCTGAAACACCTATTGAGTCCGAAAAGGTAGTGATTGAAACAGACTTTATGATGGGAGATACCGATAAGGATACAATACTGCTCAGAGTATTCGACGGCAATAATGTAAACGCGGACAACACCTACGGCTCATCGGACGGCAGAGCGTTTGAGGTCAAGACCGGAAGTGCGGCTCTTAAAATCACAGATTACTTCTCTATGGGCTCAAGCGCTACAAAGGGACTTGATACCGACATATCCGGCTTCACGTTCGCGGCGAACAAATGGTACGGCCTAAAGGTTGAGTATACTAAGGAAAACAATAGGATAAAGATATATACAAAGCCGGAGGGCGGCTCCTATACATTGAGGATGACATATACGCTCGGTTCCGGAACGTCAAAGGTTTCAAGCATTCCGGCGCTTGCTCCCACAAAGATTTCCGGAATAACAAGGGGTTCATCGGAAAATGTTCTGGGTGTTGACAATATTATGATAGGAGCGGCAAGCGATATGCCCGATGCCGGAGATGTATACACATATACGATAAACGGCGTGACCCTATCGGACGGCGGGGCATATGTGAATATCACAAAGAATTCGGACAGCGGCGAAACCGACACGGTTATTGTCGCGGCATATGACAGCGATACCGGGGTTTTAAAGTCGGCTGAAACCTCAGACGTTACGATGGCTGTCGGTGATACCGCCGATATATTTGTCCCGATTGAATATACGGAAGCCGATAAAGTAATCGCTTATATCTGGGGTTCGACGGATGATATAATACCGCTGACTGTGCAGTATGGTTTGAACTAAGCCGTTATTATTCCCGACACGCATTTGCGTGTCGGGAATTTTTTCGCTCTGAGTGAGTAATTTTAACCATTATTCATAAAAAAGTTATGTAAAACAACAATAAATCTGTAATTTATGACTGAATTATATAATGTAAAGCTGAATTCTTTGTGTTATAATCAAAACAAACACAAAGAACGGAGGAAGAATATAATGAAGAGAAGACTGTTAAGCTTACTTATTGCTTTGGCAATGCTCATGAGCGCCGTTTCGGTAATTGCCGCGGATGAAGCCGAAGCCGATGCTTACACCGATACATATTCGGAAGAAACAGTGAGCGCCGCGACTGAGACAGCGGACGGCGCGAGACAAATGGAGGACTTAAACCGCGGCGGCTTTGCCGCGACCAATCCATCGGGCGGAATATATTTAAGCTGGCGTTTGCTCGGTACGGAGCCGATGGACACGGTGTTTAACATCTATAAAAACGGAAGCTTGCTTTTGTCCGGACTTGCTAACACAAATTATACGGACACAAGCGGAACCGCGAGCGACAGTTACACAGTCGCTCCCTTTATAGACGGCACGGAGGGCAAGCGGAGCGACACTTTTATGAAGCTGACCGGTTATAGGGATTCATCCTGGAAAACCTCTCCATATGCGTACTTTGATATTCCGCTGCAGGTTCCCGAGGCGGGAAGTGACTATACCTACAGCCCGAATGACGCGTCCGTGGGCGATGTGGACGGCGATGGCGAGTATGAGATTATTTTAAAATGGGATCCGAGTAACTCACAGGACAATGCGAGCAGCGGCGTAACAGGCAACGTATACATCGACTGCTATGAATATGACGGTACTTTCCTTTGGAGAATAGATTTAGGCAGAAATATCCGCGCGGGAGCGCATTATACACAGTTCCAGGTTTACGACTATGACGGTGACGGAAAAGCCGAGGTGGCGATGAAAACAGGTCCCGGGACAATTGACGGCAAGGGCGAATATGTATCGAGCGCCGGTAATACCGATGAAATCAAAGCTACCGATAATTCGGCGACTTATGTAAATACAAGCGGACATATCGCCGGCGGTCCGGAGTTCCTTACCGTATTCAGCGGTGAAACCGGCGAAGCGCTGCAGACAATAGAGTATGATCCTCTGCAGAGTACGGGTAACTGGGGCGACAGCAGCTACAACAGATCCGAAAGATACCTTGCCGGAACCGCGTATTTAGACGGCGAGCATCCGAGCATGATATTCTGCCGCGGCTACTATTCAAGAGCTGTAGCCGTAGCGTATGATTGGGACGGAACAAACCTTATAAAACGCTGGAAGCTTGATAGCTCGGATTCCGGCAACAGCGGTTTTGCGGCGCAGGGAAATCATCAGCTGTCAGTCGCGGATTTGGACAACGACGGTAAGGATGAGATTGTATACGGCGGAGCCGCGATTGATGATGACGGCAGTCTGCTGTGGTCCGTATATTATAATGGCAGTAAAATCGGTCACGGCGATGCGCTGCATGTTTCCGACTTTGACAATGACGGGGAGCAGGAGATTTTTAAGGTAAACGAGGATAAACCGAATTGGGGCAGATGCTATATAAACGCCGACGGAACGCTTAACTGGATAGATGTGGCATCAGGTGATGACGGCAGGGGCGTAATGGATAACTTTAGCTCTAAGTACGGCGTTCTCGCGTGGGATTCGGGTACAAATGTCCGCACACTCAGCGGAACGGTTGTAAGTAATAATGTTTTGTTTGATAACAATCAGTCTTATCCGAACTTCCCGATATATTGGGACGGCGATTTGCTGCGTGAGCACTACGACAAGTGCAGAATACAGAAATGGTATGATTACGACACGGCTGACGAAAATGGCAACTTGGGTTCATTCGGCAGAATTCTCGCGTTTTCGGGAGTAAACTCCAATAACAGCTCAAAGCTGAATCCGTGCTTGCAGGCTGACTTGTTCGGGGATTGGCGTGAAGAGCTTATTTTCAGAACCTCCGACGACGCCGCGCTGCGCGTGTATACATCGCTGATACCCTCAGATTATAAGCTTACAACACTTATGCATGACAGTCAGTACCGTTGCGCTATAGCTTGGCAGAATACCGGCTATAATCAGCCGCCGCATCAGAGCTATTACATAGGCGAGGATAAAACCGATTACGAGCAGCCGAATATATATACGGTCAGCGTAAAGCCGGCGGTAAGGCTTACGGTTACATCGGGCGGAGTTCCCGTTTCGGGAATTACCGTAAAGCTCGGCGATACCGAAAAACCAACAAACAGCGAAGGCGTTGCCTCGTTCAATCTTGACCCCGGTACATATGCGTACACTATAGATCAGGTCGGCTATAAGTTGGCAAGCGGGACGATTGAACATCTTGATGGAGTTGACCCGACAGAGCTGACCATAGAAATAGAAGCTTTGCCGGACAGTACGATAACGGTGACTTCAGGCGGCATACCCGTGAGCGGAGCCACGGTTGACTTTGACAAACAAACTCTCGTTACCGATGAAAACGGTCAGATAACGATAAAGCTGCGCGCGGGAGAAAACAGCTATACCGTTTCCTGCCATAAATACGAAACAACCGCCGGAACTGTTGAGATTGCCGAGAACGGAACAGAAGCTGTTATAGAAATTGAAGCAACCAAATATGTGTATGACAGCGCCTTGGATACAGACGGTTCACAATTTGTATACACGGGCGGTGACGGAGCGGCGCTTTCGTTCTCGAAGGGAACATGGACTTTTACGCAGGACAGCGCCGACGGCGGAAGATCATTCGGAGCGGACTTTACGCCCTCTATGGACGGTCATTTTACATTTGAAATGACATATAATACGGGCGGCAATAAGGACTCAAACAGTGAATGGAACTGGACGGATCGCACATATACACATTCGATTGAGCTTAAGGATGTAAACGGCAATGTTGTGATAGGTCTAAGCCAAGAATATTTGGCAAGCGGAGCGCAGGAGGTTAAGTATTACACCGGCTCAAAATCAAAGACAAACGTCTCAAGCGGAACAATAGTAGGCGCGCCTAATATAACGGCGCGCAGCTCGACAACGTGGAAGCTGTTGTTTGATGTTGATTTAAGCGCGAAAACGGCGGATTTAACTCTTACAGACACGTCCGGCGCGGGATATATTATAAAGTCCGTTTCCATAAGTACCACAAGCTTTGCCGCGATAACTATAGGCTCGACAGCAACAGGAAATGTTACATGGTCGCCTAAGATTTCCGATGTTTTGTATTGGTCTGATTGCACGGTGAGGGAACACACGGCAAGCGTGGGAACAGTCACCGGAAACGGTGAGCTTAAAATTGTTCAGCCTGTGGTAACACCGGTGCCTGTGGCTGATGTCGCGAACTACTATCCGACAAAATCCACATCGTTTGGCAATGATGAGGTGATATATACGGATGATAAATTAACCGTCACGGCGGTATTCGCCGCTTCAGCGGCCTCCTCCACCTATACATCCGATTTCGGTAGCGGGTATCAGTTCACGCTGCGTATAGGCAACGGCGGCGATATAAGCTCGCATATTGGTGATGTAACCAGTACCGGCGGCGAGATACTTTCAAACGGCACAACCTTGATTCTTGACGTCATGAAGTCGGGTACGTTAACAACTTATGTCGGAGCCGCAGGCGGCAACAGAACAGTACATCTTTGGGATAACACAGATAATGTGGACGCGAAGGACGCGCGTACCTTGGACGCGTCAACTGTAATCAAGAGCACATTTGATGTTGTCGCGGGTCACCAATATATACTGTACGCGAGAGGATTTACCGGAAGCTTCATAGGTCTGTCTCTTGAGGCAAACCCGGACTCAACAGACGAAGACGATATTTTGGTTGATGAGCTTAAGGTTTACAGCGGCGAAACCGTCAAGGTAAAGGCCGTGACGGATCAAGCGGAAACCGCAATAACCACTGATCCCGAAACAACGGTTACGGCGTTGGGCAACGGTTATTATACATTCACAATGCCGGATGCCGATACAGCGATAAACGCTGTTTTCGGCAATGAGGTTGTTGACGCGACCCCGGAGCCGATAGAATCCGCGACACCCGAGCCGGAGGAGACCGCTACACCGGAACCGATAGAAACCGCGACACCCGAGCCGGAGGAGACAGCGACACCGGAACCGGAAGAAACGGCAACGCCTGAACCGATTGGTGAACGGGAGGCTTATACAATCAACAGCGTGCTTCCGTCTGTTGACGGCGTGAATGTAAATCTGACAAAGAATTATGAGAGCGGCGGCACACCCGACATGGTTATTGTTGCGGCATATGACAGCGAAACAGGAATTATGACAGGTATAGGCTTTGAGAATGTTGATATTGCCGCAGACGCGACAGAGGATATATATGTAAAGGTTGCATATTCCGAATCGGATACTGTGATTGCGTATGTATGGAACTCGTTGAGCGATATAGCTCCTCTGTCTGAGAGCTTTGAACTAAAGAAGTAACGTGAAATCAATAATAAGTCCCCGATGCTTCGCGTCGGGGATTTTTGCGCTTAACCGCAAAAACACAATTTATAAATATTTAATAATTTATATATTTGTTTTTAAGTATTTGCCTTTATATTATTTATACAAGCTAAAGCATATGCGGGCTTTGTAAGCTTCAAAACAAAAAACTTATTTTAATTCAGAGGAGGATTATTATGAAAAAGAAAAATCACGCCGTGAGAGCGGCAATAAGTATTGGCGTGGCGGTTTTGGTGCTGACAATGGCGGTGTTTGCGAACTATGACAACGCAAACGGTTATTCAACAATCAAGACAGCGCTTAAAAACGTTATTTTCTCGGATAACTACACACTAAGCGCGAGCTTCGGCATTGATGTTGACGGCGTAAGCCTTGCGGCGATGGATGCGCGGTACTTATCCGACCGTAACGGCGATGTAAAATCTCAAACGGTTTGTACAACCATTTTTGAGGACGGCAGCTACAGCGCCGAAATCAGTACCGTACAGGACGGGTATCGCTTTTACAGCTTTGATGAGCCGTATGAGGAGCGGGTTGCGGCTGATTACAAGGTACCCATTGAAGATGACGGCTCATGGGACGCGAATACCGATAACGAGGTCTTCACAAAGGGTGTAAACTTTGCGGAAACATTGAGTGATACCTTGATCGGAGATATAAAGAATAATATTATATTGTCCCAAGCCGAAGGTGATAACAGGATATATAACCTGAATATGACGGGCGAACAGCTGCCTAAGTATATGACGGCGGCATTCTCATTCCTTTGCGCGAGTATGCGTTCAAGCGGAGGCGATATGATAAACACAGGCAGCCGGGCAGGAGATGCCGAAAGCGTATTTAACAGTATTTTCATAAATTCAACCGAGCCTTATATTAATAGCATAAACGGAAATGTAACCGTTGACGATCATGACAGAATAACGGCATTTGACGGCAGATTGGTTATAACGGGCTATGATGAAACGGGCAGCGCGAGAAATGTCGGATTTAATATTAATATGACTGTCGGAGACTTTGGCACGACAACAATAGAGAGGGTCAACGCCGATGAATATGAGGATCTCTATAATTCATCATTGTATGTTGTCACCGAGCAGGAGGACGACGGTGTATATGAAAACGGCGATGGCTATGATATTGATTATGACGGTAATTCAGTAGTAATAACAGGTAGCGAAAAAGCCGAATAATATTTAAATAATATAAAAATAACAACAAAATAGGTGAATGATTAATAATATTTTCGGGCGTTTTAAAATGTATGGCGGGCAGGTAAAGCCCGCCTCCCACCTATATAAAACAAACAAGAGCAAAAAACAAAACAACAAACAAAAACACAGAAAGGCGAAAATTATGGCAAAGACAGTTCTTTCGATACGACACTTAAAAAAATTATATAAAAATAACCGAGGTATTCGCGATGTTACTCTCAGGATAGAGGAGGGTGACGTTGTCGGATTGCTGGGCCCGAACGGTTCGGGAAAGACAACCGTCATGAAGGCTGTTATCGGCATGTGCGGTGTTGATAACGGTGATATACACATATTCGGTCATGAAATAGATACCGAGTTTGAAGAGGCAATGGAGGATGTCGGAGCGCTTATTGAGGCTCCGGCAGTATATGAGAACATGACGGCTTACCAAAACCTGAAGCTGGCATCGAGGTTTTATCCAAAGCTCAGCGGAAAGCAGGCAGAACAAAGAATATCGGAGGTTTTGCGCCTTGTAAATCTTGAAAATTACGCAAATGATAAAGCGGGACGGTTTTCGCTCGGTATGAAGCAGAGGCTCGGTATCGCTCTTGCCCTTTTTTCAAAGCCGCGTCTGGTTATCCTTGACGAGCCGACCAACGGACTTGATATTGAGGGTGTTGTGCATATCCGCTCGGTTATAAAGGAAATGTCCGAAAATGAAGGAGTTACATTTTTGATTGCCGGACATATAGCCTCAGAGCTTGAGAAAACGTGTACAAAAGCTGCGGTTATTAACGATGGCGTTGTTTTAGCTTATGATAATATCGAAAAAATTTTGGAAACGCATCCGTCGCTTGAGGATTACTTTTTGTCAACAGTAGGAAAAGGCGCGGCGGCAGAGGGAGAAGATGAGGGGAAAGATTATGCGAAAAATAGCGGCTAATTTCAAAAACGAATGTACAAAGCTGCTTTCTCATAAAAAGTACATTGTGTTTATAATAATAGAGATAATCATCTGTATAGGGACGGTATGTATGAAGCTGCTTTCCGCAAGGCTGTCAAACGGAATTTGGAATATGAGCAATATCAATACATCAACAGCGCTGATGAGCCTGTTTGTCGAGGCGATAATTCCGTTTATAGCTATAATGGCGGTGTGCGAGTTATTCGCGGCGGAATTTAGGGAAAAAACCATAAGAGGTATACTTATGCGTCCTGTTGAGCGATATAAAATATTTATAGGAAAGATAGGCGCGGCGCTTTTTCTCGCGGTTATAAATATGGCTGCTGTCTTTGTTGCCTCAAGTATAGCCGATTTGGCTGTGTTCGGAAGGGTTGTAAGCTTCGGATACGCGATGTTATCTTACATAATCGATATAGCTCCCATGCTCATAGTAATTCTTATGGCGGCAATGATAAATCAATTTGTAAAAAGCTCGACAATGGCAATGTTTTTGTGTATAATTATATATGCGGGACTGAAAATAGCGGGAATATATTTCAGCAGTATGAGCGGACTGGTATTTACCGGATTTATGCAGTGGCATAAGATTTGGCTCGGCAGCGGTATGTCATATCTTGCCGCATCGTCTAAGGCGCTGCTGCTTATAGGCTATGGTCTGACTTTTGGCTCAATCGGGTATTATGCGTTCAGATTCAAGGAAGTCTAAAACCGAAAGGTGTAAAAGGAGGAAAAATGTCGATTAAGACCAAGTTCTTTATTTCATCAATAATAATGCTGGTTCTGCCGGTTTTTCTGATGGCGCTTATATCAGCATTTATTTTGGTACTCGCGGCAAGTTATCTGCCGAGTATATCAATCGAAGTGAACGGGTTTACTCCGACTCTGACAAATCCTGTGCTGCGCAGATATATTATGCTGTGGCTGTTGGTTTTAATCGGCGTTGTCATAGGGTGCTGTGTCGGCATTACAGCATATTTGTCAAGGACCATACTATTGCCAATCAAAAAAATTTCAGAAGCGATGGAGCATCTGACAGAGGGCGACTTGGATTATGAACCGCTATGCTTGGGCGATGGTGAGATAAAGGATGTGTATAATACTATCGAACGTCTTAGACTTAGGCTTAAAAAATCCGTAAATGATGAGATTTTACGAGATGAACAGCACAAAATGCTTATTGCCGATATTTCTCACGATTTAAAAACACCTATAACCTCAATCAAAGGCTATGTTGAGGGTATAAGGGACGGCATCGCATTGGAACCGGATATGATGAACAGGTATCTTGATACCATTCTTGCGAAAGCGGATACATTGGAAAATATGGTGAATAACCTTTCGTTGTATTCAAAGCTCAACAATACTGTGTATGATATTCAAACAGCGGATATATGCGGCTTTACAAAAGATGTTTTGGATGAATACTTAATCGATCTTAATCATTCGGATATAAGCGTGGAGATTGGAGGACTTTTGAAGTCGGGGCAGGAGGTCTTTGTTTCGTTTGACAAGGCGAAAATGAAAAGGGTGTTTTCAAATATAATTGAAAACGCGATAAAGTATAAAAAGCCGAGCGAGAGCGGAAGTCTTAGGCTCACGATAAACCGAGACGGCGGGTTTGCGGTAATAGCTTTTTCAGACACGGGAATCGGTATAAGCGAGCAGGATGAAAAAAGGGTTTTTGAAACATTTTTCAGAGCCGATCCGGCAAGAAGCATGAATGTTTCAGGCAACGGCTTGGGACTTTCCATATGCAATATGATAGTTAAGGAACACGGAGGAAGGATGTGGATGCGCGGCAACGGCGAAAATGACGGCGTTACCGTTTATATAAGGCTAAAGGAGAATGTGCGGGATGAAAATACTGATTATTGAGGATGACAGAAGTATTGCGGAGCTTGAGCGTGATTATTTGATTGCGAACGGGTTTGAATGTGACCTTGCCTACGAGGGAAACTACGGGCTTAAAATGGCGCTCGAAAATGACTATGAGCTTGTGATTATTGATGTTATGCTGCCGAACCGCGATGGATTTTCGGTATGCACCGAACTTAGAAAGGTTAAGGATGTGCCGGTGATTTTTCTGTCCGCACGGAGCGAGGATATAGACAAGATACGCGGTCTTGGCTTGGGTGCCGATGATTATATCGCAAAACCGTTTTCACCATCTGAAATGGTGGCGAGAGTAAAGGCGCACATTTTTAGATATAATTCTCTGAAAAACTGTAAAAAGGCTGTGGAGAACAATTCGATAACGGTCAGAGGACTGACTGTGGACAAGGGCTCAAGACGGGTTTTTGTAAATAAAAAAGAAATCATACTCACAATAAAGGAGTATGATCTGCTGCTGTTTTTGCTTGAAAATCCCAACATAGTTTTTAACAAGGATATTTTGTTTGATCGCATATGGGGTATGGATGCCCTGGGCGATACCTCGACTGTTACGGTTCATATTCAGCGCATAAGAGATAAGATAGAAAAACATACAAGTGAAAAGTATATCGAAACTGTCTGGGGTGCCGGATACAGATTTACCGCATAACGAGGTTATTTAATTTTTTTATTTAATACCTCTGGGACAGACGCGCATACAAATTCCGCATACCGAGCCTCTGCCGATATGTTGATACGCCTTTTTCATGTGTTGGCTGCACGCAAGCGCGTCAATTATATACTCTCTCGGCTTATCGGGCGACCATAGGTTTCCCGTTATCGCCATTGCGGGACAGGCATCGCGGCAGGCGGAGCAGCTTCCGCAAAGGCAATCCGGAATTTTTCGGTTTACCTCGAATTTGTCGCAGTCTGTCAGTATCGTTCCGAGTCTGACTCTGGGGCCGTTTTCCGAGGATATGAACAGTCCGCTTTTGCCCACAAAACCAAGACCGGAATGTACGGCGGCATATTTGTGCGAAAATACGCCCCGCAGACCGTTTACCGACTGGGATGCCGGAACGGACACGTATCTGTATCCGTGCCGCCGCAGAATAAATCCAACCCTCAGCGAATTGCTGTCAATCATGGTATTAACGGTTCTGTAATGATGAAAATATGTATGTGTCGGCGCATCGTCAATATTGTCGATTACGGCATCGGACAGCGGTATTGTGTAGGATATAGCGTAGCCGAGTCCGAATTCGTTTTGCGCGAATTCATCATCGTTAAGAGCGCAAAATCCAACCTGACCCGCGCCGTTTTCAAGTAAAAAGTCCGTTATTTGTCTTTGAATTTCATTCATAATTTAATCCCTATATATTTGATTTAAAATTTATTTAAAGTCTTGATTTAAAATCCTCGTATCCAAACGATTTGTACAGTTCAATTTCGCCGTTATTGCGCTTAATATAAATCGAAGGCAGATTTATACCGTTAAATGTGTTGTTCTTGACCATTGTATATATCGCCATATCCGCGAATACTAATTTGTCCCCGGGTTTAAGCGGTTCATCAAAAGAATAATCACCGATTATATCTCCCGACAAGCATGTGGGACCGCCTAAACGATAGGTGTATGTTTTATCGCCCGCTTCACCCGCGCCGATAAGCGGCGGTCTGTACGGCATTTCCAGCACATCGGGCATATGGCACGCGGCGGACGCGTCAAGAATGGCAATGTCAATTCCGTTGTTCATAACGTCCAGTACACTTGTGACTAAGTAACCCGCGTTAAGCGCGATCGCCTCTCCCGGCTCTAAGTATATATCAAGTCCGTATTTGTCACGCATATATTCTATTGATTTTATCAAAGTGTCAATATCGTAGTCCTCGCGGGTGATGTGATGTCCTCCCCCAAGGTTCAGCCACTTAATACGACTCAAATATTTTCCGAACCTCTTATCAACTTTTAAGATTGTACGGTACAGCACATCGGAATTTTGCTCGCACATGGTATGAAAATGCAGACCGCTTATACCGTCAAGCTCGTTTTCATTGAAATTTTCAAGAGTGGTACCCATTCTCGAGCCCGCAAAGCAAGGGTTATACATATCAGTCTCAATTTCGGAATATTCGGGGTTAATCCTTATTCCGCACTCAATATTTCTATCCTTAACGTGTTCTCTGTACCTTTCCCATTGCGAAAAGGAGTTAAAGACAATATGGTCGCATATTTTAATTATCTCCGAAAAATCCGTATCACTGTACGCCGGGGCGTATATGTGCGTTTCCCGATTTGGCATTTCCTCGCAGCCGAGCCGTGCCTCAAACAGCGAGCTTGCGGTTGTACCCGCGAGGTACCGGCCAATCAGAGGATACATGGTATACATGGAAAAAGCCTTTTGCGCCAGCAAAATTTTCGCGCCGGTTCTGTCCTCAACGTTTTTCAATATTTCAAGATTTTGTATAAGCCGTCCCTCATCAATCACATAACATGGCGTAGACAGATTGCTGAATTCCATACCTTGCTCCTTTCCCCAAAGAATAGATATAAAGAATAGGTATATTATAGCATATCCTAAATAAAAAATCCACTGCGTTTTTTAAAAAGTTTTAAGGCGCTCCGCAATTGCTCTCTGAGTCAAATCGTGATCCTCGCGCAAATCCCTTATCCTCTTATAATAATTGGTATTCATATGATAATCCTCCCAAGTTTGCCACTTTGTAATGAAAATGTAATATAAAAAATCAAGGAAAACCCT
>CAYTZR010000032.1:0-22377 GCA_964442605.1 uncultured Oscillospiraceae bacterium | reverse complement strand
CTCACGTTGACTGCCCGGGTCACGCCGACTATGTTAAGAACATGATCACAGGCGCAGCGCAGATGGACGGAGCTATATTGGTTGTATCCGCTGCCGACGGTCCGATGCCTCAGACAAGAGAGCATATCCTGCTTTCACGTCAGGTTGGTGTTCCTTACATCATCGTATTCATGAACAAGGTTGATCAGGTTGACGATGAAGAGCTTCTTGAGCTGGTTGAGATGGAAATCAGAGAGCTGCTCACAGAGTATGAATTCCCGGGAGATGAAATCCCGATTATCAAGGGTTCGGCTTTGCAGGTTCTTGAGTCAACTTCTACTGATCCGAACGCTCCCGAGTATAGCTGCATTCACGAGCTTATGGATGCCGTTGACAGCTATATTCCCACACCTGACAGACAGAGCGATAAGCCTTTCTTGATGCCTATAGAGGATATATTCTCTATCACAGGACGCGGTACGGTTGCTACGGGTCGTGTTGAGAGAGGTCAGCTCAGAAACGGCGATGAGGTTGAAATCGTTGGTCTTTCTGACGAAACACGTAAGGTTGTCGTTACCGGTATTGAGATGTTCAGAAAGCTTCTTGACTATGCTGAAGCAGGTGATAACATCGGCGCTTTGCTCCGTGGTGTAGCGCGTGACGAAATCCAAAGAGGTCAGGTACTCGCGAAGCCGGGTACAATCACACCTCATACACAGTTCAAGGGTGAGGTTTATGTATTGACAAAGGATGAGGGCGGTCGTCATACGCCGTTCTTCTCAAACTACAGACCTCAGTTCTATTTCAGAACAACTGATGTTACAGGCGTTGTTCATCTTCCTGAAGGTACAGAGATGTGTATGCCCGGTGATAACATCACTATGACAGTTGAACTGACAACAACAATCGCTATTGAGGAAGGTCTGCGTTTCGCTATCCGTGAAGGCGGCAGAACGGTTGGTTCGGGCGTTGTTACGGAAATCATAAAGTAAATCATTGAGCGATTTTGCCTGATAAGGCTTTAACCCCTGAGAATATGTTATTCTCAGGGGTTGTTTAGTATGGTTCTTACAGCGTCTTAGCCTACGCCGTTTTTTTGAATGTTCATAGAACGCGCGGGACAAATTCTGTGTTCTGTGTTAAGAGTTATGCGATGCCATAAGAAGTATGTTCAAATTGTTTATAAGCTCGTCCTTAGGCATTTCCATTTCACCGACAAGCCACTTTGTTACAACATTAAGACAGGCGCCGGCATAAAAGCTTGCCCAAAACTCGGGTTTTACAAGGACAACAGTACCGTTGTTCGCAAGCTCTTTGATAATTTTAAGCAGCTTCCTCTCAAACAGATTAAGTATTCTGTCTGAAATAGATTCGCAGTTGTTCTTTTTAAATATCGAGGTGTATATTTCTTTATTGTCGGAGATATACTCGATAATATCCTCAACCATTTTGTATGATTGACCGGCGGGAAGTGAACCGTCTCCCGATATATCCGATATTACCATAGGCAGATGCTCATCAATGCTGTAGGTAAGCAATTCGTATTTATCGCTGAAATGTGAATAAAACGTAGCGCGATGCACCATCGCCTCATCACAGATGTCGCAAACCGTGACCTTATCGAACGGTTTTTTCTTTATAAGGTCAAACAGAGCGTTTGATAAAAGCTTTTTTGTACGTCTTACACGTAAGTCTTCTTTTTTCTTTTCCTTCATAATGACACCCTCTATAAAAATTACAATGCTATATTACTTTACATTATATTACATAAAAATACATATGTCAAGTAACTTTATTATTGACTATTATCATAATATTTACAGTGTTAAAAATAAGTACAATTGTATATTATAAACAAAAATCAAAATAACATACAAATAACGTGTTTTGTCGGTTGAATTAGGAGTTAAATCGTATTATACTTTAATATACAGCAAAGTATTTCAAATTGAACGGAGCTGATTTTTTGAGAAACTCAGACAATGACGTAATGTATAAAATTGCGTTGTTTATAGTTGATAAGCGCAAGGCATTTTATTTAATATTTGCGGTTGCGGTGGTGTTTTTTGTACTGTGTATACCAAAGGTTCAGATCGAAAACGACATTACCGCTTACCTGCCGGACAGCACCGAAACAAAGATAGGTGTTGACCTGATGAATAATGAGTTTGTAACCAATGACGCATTTTCCATGATGATATCAAATATTTCATATGACAGGGCTGAAGACCTGATCGATCGTATTGAGGAAATTGACGGTATAAAATCAGTTGAATTTGATGATAGCGACAGTCATTACATAAATTCATCGGCATTATACGATATTACTTTAGACAGCGGGCTTGAAAACGATGAAGAACTCGAGATAGAAAGCGAGGTAAAAGAAAAGTTTTCCGAATATGATTGTTATATATACTCAAGTACGATAGACACATCAAGCAGAGATTTAGATACGGAAATGCGGCAGATTATTATATGTGTTTCCATAATTATAATTATTATGCTGCTGTTTACATCAAAATCGTTTATGGATGTTCCGGTATTTCTGATTATATTTATTGTCGCTGCCGTTCTGAATATGGGCAGCAATTATCTTCTGGGAACAATATCGTTTATATCAAACTCGGTGGCTATTGTATTACAGCTGGCATTGGCAATTGACTACGCGATAATATTGTCCCATAGATTTGCTGAGGAAAAGGAAACGAAGGACTCTCACGACGCTATAGTTTCGGCGTTGTCCAAGGCGATAATCGAAATCAGTTCCGGCAGCCTTACAACGGTAGCGGGACTCGCCGCGCTGATGACAATGCAGATGGGAATAGGCAAGGATTTAGGTATAGTTCTGTGTAAGGGAATAATATGCTCGCTTATTACCGTGTTTCTGCTTATGCCGGGCATTTTGTATATGTTCTCAAATATCATTGACAGGACTGTTCACAAGAGCTTTATACCGGATATTTCATTCTGGGGTAAAATCGTTATGAAAACCAGAACCTTTGTACCGGTTATATTCGCGGTTATAATCGTAGCGTCAATAGTTTTATCATCTCTTTGTCAGTACGCGTTTGACCAGGATTCGGTTCCGGGCACGAGGCTGAGCGAAAGTAAAATTGCGGAGAATAAAATAAAGGGTATATTTGACGTTGGTGAACAGCTTGCTGTTATTGTTCCAAAAGGCAATTATGACAAGGAGAAAAAGATTTTGCAGGATGTGAGCGAGCTTGACGGTGTGTCCTCGGCGCTGGGGCTTGCAAATGTGGAAATCAACGATGATTATATGCTGACCGACAAGGTTACGACACGTCAGTTTGCGGATTTAATGGAGCTTGACATATCAACCGCGCGTGTGCTGTTTCAGGCGTATGGAGCCTCGGTTTCGCAATATGCGCCGATTTTTCGGGATGTTGATTCTTACACAATATCGATTTTGGATATATTGATGTTTGTACATGAGCAAATGGATTACGGTGTAATTGATTTGGGTGAGGAGACAAATGAGGATATCAACGATATTTACGATCAAATTACCGATGCAAGAAAACAGCTTGAGGGAGACGAATACTCCAGAATGGTATTTACATATACGGGTACCAATGAAAGTGACGAGGTGATTGAGCTTCACAAAAAAATAAGAGAGATAGCGTCAAATTATTACGACAATCCGATACTGGTCAGCAACGCAATTTCCGCTCTTGATTTAAAGTCATCGTTCAGCGGTGATAACCGGAAGATAACTCTATTTACCATAATATCGGTGCTGATTATCCTGCTTGTAACATTTAAGTCGTCAACGGTACCGGTATTGTTGGTGCTGACGATACAGGGAAGCATCTGGATAAATTTCTCATTTCCGTATCTGATGAACCGAAAGCTCTTTTTCTTGGGATATTTGGTGGTAAGCTCAATTCAGATGGGAGCTACGATAGACTACGCGATAGTATTCACGAACAGGTATTTGGAGCTAAAGCAGTATATGGAAAAGAAAGCGGCGGCTATCGAGGCGATAAACGGCGCATTCCCCACAATTCTTACATCGGGCATGATAATGATGACCTCGGGATTTTTGATAGGATTTATATCCACGAACCCGATAATCTCAGGACTTGGGACCTGCCTCGGCAGAGGAACGCTTATATCAATTATATTGGTAATGACACTGCTTCCGCAGATTATGGTACTGCTTGACAAGCTTGTGGAAAAGGGTGCGTTTACCGTCAAGATCAAGGGAGAAAAGAAGGAACGAAACGGCGTAGTTTATGTTGACGGCAGAGTAAAGGGCTATATAAACGGATATGTAAACGGAACTGTTCACGGAATGATTAAGGGTGACGTTAAGGCGGTAGTGGAGAACATGAGCAACCGCCCGATAGAAGGCGGCGGTGTAATTTCCGTAGGAGGTGAAGCTGATGAAAGTCAGTCTTAAAAGAGTATTTGCGTGCGCCGCGGCATGGTGTATATTTTGCTTCAGTCTCGGCGGATTTACGGCGTATGCTGAGGATGGTACAGCTCCGGTTATAACCATTTCCGAGCCGCAGGACTTTGCGGATTTGTCAAAAAACTGTGTATATGACAGCTATTCCAACGGTATGCAGGTTACGCTGCTCAATGACATAGATATGACGGATATTGACTTTGAGCCGATGAAAATATTCTGCGGAACATTTGAAGGCGGCGGTCATTATATAACAGGTCTTACGCTCGAATTTGACGGTTCACAAAAGGGGATGTGCTTTGAGCTTGGCGAGGGCGGAGAAATACGCAATCTGAACCTTTCCGGATCTATAACCGCAACGAAAGCCGATGATGCGTCAGAGTCGATTGACGCTATTATCGGAAGTGTGGCAAAAAACGCGGGTATAAATACAAGCATTGGCGATGATGACGGCGATATATCAATTTTAGGAGGAATAGTCGGCAAGAATTCCGGCAGAATAATCAATTGCTCATTTGACGGAAGCCTAAGCGGTGAGGGAGCTGTCGGCGGTATTGCCGGACAGAACGAAACCGGCGGATATATAGAGTCCTGCTATAACGTAGGTTCAATTTCGGGTCAGAGTGATGTCGGAGGAATAGTCGGCAAGAACAATGGCTGGGTAAAGGCGTCAAAAAATTCGGGCGGTGTTAATTATACACCTGTGGAGGACTGCCACAATGTCGGCGGCATCTGCGGGTATAATACAGGTGTGGCGGAGGCGTGCGCCAACGATGCGGTTGTAGGATATAAGAATGTGGGAACCAACATAGGCGGAATTGCCGGAAATCAAAGCGGCTGTATATTGGAGTGTCAAAACAGCGGCAGTGTATTAGGCTCCAAAGGCGTTGGCGGTATTTTCGGCAGGTTTGAGCCATATACAGAGATAAGCGTAGAGGATCTGGACAGAGTTAAGGATGATTTGAACGAGATCAGAGAAAACGTTAAGTCAGACGTAAACGAAACCTGGGACAATACAATAAGTGATGTTGATGACATGAGAAATCGGATAAATACCGATATAAACAGTATTTTTGACATGTTTGGCACGGGAACCGACAGCAGCGGGTTATTCTCGGGGCTTGACTCTCTACGCGAGACTAGTTATGCGTTAGCCAACGCAATCGAAGCCTTGACAACAGGCAACAGCGAGGTACTTAACGCAATTCGCGACAGAATAAACAGCGGTAATGGCGGCAGTATTTCGGCATCGGCAAAGGAAATAAGCGATAGCCTCGGCGGGCTTTCAGACTCTGCAGCAAGACTGATAGATACGTTGAATGATGATGTAAAGGTTAATATAGACGATGCGATTGACTCAATAGACAGTACGGTTGGCAGTATTAATAGCGTGAGCGGAACACTCAATACGCTGCTGGATGACATGGACAGTATTGTAAACGATATAAACAACGCTTATGATAACAGTGACTGGGAGAGCTTAAGCGAGAGTCTCGGGAATCTGGATGAAAGGCTGGACTACATACAGGATGAAATATTAGATCCTATGTCCGCGAACGTCAATTCGACATTAAATTCAATAATAAGAGCGATGAACACTCTGCGCAGTGACTCAAACTATCTGACGGACGGAATTGTAGGTCCGTTCAGTGAGGCGGAAACAATGCTCAGGAATATAAATCAGCGTATTGAGGAGATTAACCGGGCAATAGAACAGGTGCGCACCAACATAAAAGAAGCGATAGAAAAGATAAACGAATGTATAAAGAATGCGGTGCCTACGCTTAAACCAAGCAGTATAATCGGTAAAGCTTCGGATAAGATATTTATGACAGCTTATGCTGATGAACTTCTTACAATAGACGATGATCAGCTAAAGGATGAGCTGAACGGCATTACCAGCGTGGATTTGGATTTAAGCAGGACAGTGGCAGGAATGGAAGCCGACAACGCCCTTGTTATGTATTGCTATAACAGCGGCGAGGTCAGCGGACAGAAAAGCTTGGGCGGTATCGGCGGAACAATAGGAATAGAATCGGCTGTCAAGTACGGCGATAATATCACTCTTCCGGGCGGTTCTGTAATCACCCCCAATTCCTTTATCAAGGCGGTAGTAGACGGCTGCGTCAGCGAGGGAGAGGTTGAGCCCCGCGATGGATATGGCGGAGGAGTTGTCGGTGACGCGGTTTTCGGTATAATAAAGAACACCGTGACGGAAACCAATGTAAACAGCGAGGAAGGCGGCTATATAGGCGGTATTGCGGGATATTCGGGCGGTAAAATCTATAACTGCGCCGCAATATCGGATCTGAGCGGCACACAGTACGTGGGCGGTATAGCAGGCGACGGCAAAACAATTTCCGGTTGCTACGCATTGCCGAGAATAAATGGAATAGTCGAAAACAGCGGCGCGATTGCGGGAGCGGCAGACGGCGTTGTGCTGAATAACTATTTTATTAAGGAAGGACTAAGCGGTATTGACGGAACGGATTATAACGGAAAGGCGGTTGCGCTCGAAAGCACGGAAATTACGGGCAGCGACACAATACCGGCGGCGATGAGCGGATTTACAGATGACGTTTGGTATATGGGCAGCGGAGATATATTTCTGCCGCAGAACAGAACCATAAGCGACAACACGGCGGCATATATCGGTGCGCTGCTTAAGGCAAAGTCGGCTGAATTTGCTCTATTCAGATTTAAGGTTAAGTTTGTTATCGACGGCGAAACGGTTTACGAAACAACAGTGGATTATGATACGGTTTTAGACCAAGCAATAGTACCGCAACTTGAGTACAAGGATGGTTATTGTCCGCAGTGGAGCAGCGATACAACCGAGCCGATACGCAGGAACACCGTGTTTACGGCTGAATATATTGATGCTGTGAGAACTCTGGCAACAAACGAGGATCCTCCGCTGCTGCTGGCAGAGGGTAACTTTTCCGATGGTTCCACGGTCACCGCATGGGAAGCCGATGTCACAGGCGATTTCCCGAATGGTTACCGGGCTGTTGCGTCATATGAGTTTTATATAAGTCCGGATTATAACGGAAAGGTCAGAGTTCATATCAGGGACAAGGATGAAAACGGAAATTATATCGGCGTAGAGGTGAACGGAAAAACCGAAATTTTAAAGGCGGAGCGCGACGGAAGCTATCTTGTATTCGAAACAGGGCAGCAGGGCGCGTTTACTGTATTGCACAAAACGAGCAAGCTTTGGCTTGTCGGAGGAATAATACTTTTGATGCTTGGATTTTTGTTGCTGATAGGCGCACTTGTCTATAAGCGCCTGAACGCGGAAAAATCAGCTGACCCTACAAAAAAGGAATTTTCTGCCTCGGAAGATAAAAAGTCAAAGAAAGCGGCTGAACGTCTCGCGAAAAAAGAAGCGAAGGCCAAAGCGCAGGCTGAGATAAAGGAAATAAAACGCCGTACACGGGAAGAAATAAACCCAAAAAAATAAGGTTTTCTATTGACATGACGGGAATTATCATATATAATAATGATAATTGTTACTATAATTTTTACTAATTTAATTAAATAATCATAATTATTATTACGGTAATATAGTAATATTTTGAAACATTTTAATTGTCGGAATACTTGGAGGTGAAATGATGAAGTACATTTGTGATATTTGCGGCTATATTTACGATGAGGCGGCAGGTGATCCGGATAACGGGATTGAGCCCGGCACAAAGTGGGAGGACGTACCGGATGATTTCGTATGCCCCCTCTGCGGAGTAGGCAAGGATCAATTCAGTCCTGTAGAATAAAACCAAAAGCAGACGCGGATCGTCTGTTTTCAGGCTGCCGACAAAGCCGGCTGTCTGAAACATCTTTTGGAAAATCTTTTGGAAAAAAGGATATACATTTTTCTTTGAGTTTAATTAAAGCCTAATGTTATGACAAAAACCCGCTGTGTGAAAGCGGGTTTTTGTCTGTTTTTTATACAAGTATATAAAAATATTGATTTGCAAATTTTCTGTAATTAACTTGAAATTATTGCGTAAAATACAAGATTTTACAGATTTTTGTCAGATGAAAATATAAATTTTGGAAAAATTGCATAAAAAAACCCATTGAAAATTATACAATAATTATATTTTTTTTGATTGACTAATGAGCAATAAAATTATATAATTTAAGAGTAAAGTTAAAAAGTAAAATCTTTTAAATCGGAGGTAGAAAGAAATGAAAAAGGTTACGGTATCATTAGCTTCAATCAATGATGTTAAGAGCTTTGTAAACATCGTTACAAAGTATGATTTTGATGTTGATTTGATTTCAGGCAGATATGTTGTTGACGCTAAGTCAATCATGGGCATCTTCAGTCTTGATTTATCTCAGCCTATTGATGTTGAAATTCAGTCTGACGACAGCGAGGCTCTTATTGCAGAAATAAAACCGTACATTATCGGTTAAACCAAAGAAGCAAATACTATGGCAGGGCATGAGCGGATTTATCCGGTCATGCTTCCTGTACGTTTTTGATTTGTATTTAAATCGGAGGTCGGTTTGGAAAACAGATTTATGCGTCTTGCTATTGAAGAGGCGATTATTGCCAAAAAAAGCGGAGACGTACCGGTTGGCGCCGTGATAGTCAGGGATGGACAAGTTGTGGCAGCGGCACATAATACCCGCGAAACGGAGGCCAGCGCCATAAGACACGCGGAGATTTCCGCCATTGAGGCAGCGTGCAAGAGGCTTCAAAGATGGCGGCTTGACGATTGTGACCTTTATGTCACGCTTGAGCCGTGTCTAATGTGTACGGGCGCTGTTGTCCAGTCGCGTATAAGGCGGCTGTTTTTCGGGGCTTATGACCGTGAACGCGGTTATATTGTTTCAAATAACATTGTTTCAAATAACGCGGATAATTCGGAAGGACTTGAGCTTGAATATTATTGCGGCATAATGGAAAAAGAATGCGCGCGGATTTTGAATGATTTTTTTGATGAGCTGCGCGGGTAGATTTAAGTTTGTAGATTGTAAATTTAATGATTTGTAGATTGTAAATTTAATGAAAATAAAATAATAAGGAGAAAACACAAATGGGAAAGAAATTTGTATACCTTTTTAGCGAAGGTAACGCAAAAATGAGAGAGCTTCTCGGCGGTAAGGGCGCAAACCTGGCAGAGATGACAAAGCTTGGCTTGCCTGTTCCTCAGGGCTTCACAATTTCAACAGAGGCCTGCACACAGTACTACGAGGACGGCAGAAAAATCAATGATGAGATACAGGCTGAAATTCTTGAAAACATCACAAAGATGGAGGAAATTACAGGCAAGAAGTTCGGCGATAAGGAGAACCCTCTGCTCGTATCGGTTCGTTCGGGCGCGAGAGCCTCTATGCCCGGTATGATGGACACAATTCTTAACCTTGGTCTTAATGAGGATGTTGTTGAGGTTATGTCTAAAAAGTCGGGCAATCCTCGTTGGGCTTGGGATTGCTACAGAAGATTTATCCAGATGTATTCCGATGTTGTTATGGAGGTCGGCAAGAAGTACTTTGAGGCTCTCATAGATAAGATGAAGGAAGAAAAGGGAATTACGCAGGATGTTGAACTTACTGCCGATGACCTTAAAAAGCTGGCTGACCAGTTCAAAGCTGAATATAAGGAAAAGGTCGGCGCGGATTTCCCGACAGATCCCAAGGAGCAGCTTTTCGGCGCTATCAAGGCAGTATTCCGTTCATGGGATAATCCGAGAGCCAATGTATATCGCCGTGATAATGATATTCCTTATTCATGGGGTACAGCCGTTAATGTACAGATGATGGCGTTTGGTAACATGGGCGAAACATCCGGTACCGGCGTTGCGTTCACAAGAGATCCTGCTACCGGCGAGAAGCATTTGATGGGTGAATTCCTTATGAATGCACAGGGCGAAGATGTTGTTGCCGGCGTTCGTACACCGCAGAAGATAGATCAGCTTAAAGAGGTTATGCCTGAAGTTTATGATCAGTTTGTTGATATATGCAAGAAGCTTGAAAATCACTACAGAGACATGCAGGATATGGAGTTTACCATTGAGGATAAAAAGCTCTATATGCTTCAGACAAGAAACGGTAAAAGAACCGCTCAGGCAGCGCTCAAAATTGCCTGCGATCTTGTTGACGAGGGCATGATTACAGAAGAAGAAGCTGTTTTGATGATAGACCCCAGAAACCTTGATACATTGCTCCATCCGCAGTTCGATCAGGCTGAGCTTAAAAAGGTTACTCCCGCAGCAAAGGCTTTGGCAGCCTCTCCGGGCGCTGCCTGCGGTAAGGTTGTGTTCACGGCAGAGGATGCAAAGGAGTGGAACGCGAGAGGCGAAAAGGTTGTTCTGGTAAGACTTGAAACATCGCCGGAGGATATTGAAGGCATGAAGGCTGCTCAAGGTATCCTGACGGTTCGCGGAGGTATGACATCTCACGCTGCCGTTGTTGCGCGCGGTATGGGTATCTGCTGCGTATCGGGCTGCTCTGAGATAAATATGGACGAAGATAACAAGAAGTTCACTCTTGCGGGTAAGACATACGGCGAGGGAGATTATATTTCACTCGATGGTTCGACCGGTAATATTTATGACGGAATTATTCCGACTGTTGACGCTTCAATCAGCGGAACCTTCGGCAGAATAATGGGCTGGGCTGACAAGTACAGAACCATGAAGGTAAGAACAAACGCCGACACACCGGAGGACGCAAAGAGGGCAAGAGAGCTTGGTGCAGAGGGTATCGGACTTTGCCGTACAGAGCATATGTTCTTCGGCGGCAACAGAATAGATGCTTTCAGGGAGATGATTTGTTCGGACACCGTTGAGGAGAGAGAAGCCGCGCTTGCGAAAATTCTCCCGATGCAGCAGGGCGACTTTGAAGCATTGTATGAAGCTTTGGAGGGCAATCCGGTTACAATCCGCTTCTTGGATCCGCCGCTTCATGAATTTGTTCCCACCGAGGAGGCAGACATTGAGGCGCTGGCTAAGACACAGGGCAAGAGCGTTGACGCAATAAAGGCAATAATCGCTTCACTGCATGAGTTCAACCCGATGATGGGACACAGAGGCTGCCGCCTTGCGGTAACATATCCGGAAATAGCGAAGATGCAGACAAGCGCCGTTATACGGGCAGCTATAAATGTAAAAAAGGCACATCCGGATTGGAACATTGTTCCCGAAATAATGATTCCTCTGGTTGGCGATGTAAAAGAGCTTAAGTTTGTAAAGAATGTTGTTGTTGAGGTTGCTGATGCGGAAATCGCTGCGGCAGGTGCGGATCTTAAATATCAGGTTGGCACAATGATAGAAATACCGAGAGCCGCGCTGCTTGCTGATGAAATAGCAACAGAAGCCGAGTTCTTCTGCTTTGGTACAAACGACTTGACACAGATGACCTATGGCTTTTCAAGAGATGACGCGGGCAAGTTCTTAGACGCGTACTATGATGCTAAGATTTTCGAAAATGATCCGTTCGCAAAGCTTGACCAGAGCGGTGTAGGAAAGCTCATGGAGATGGCTATAAAGCTGGCAAAGCCGGTAAGACCGGAGCTTCATGTCGGTATCTGCGGCGAGCATGGAGGCGATCCTGCGTCCGTTGAGTTCTGCAACAAAATAGGTCTTGACTATGTATCGTGCTCACCTTTCCGTGTTCCGATTGCGAGACTTGCAGCTGCACAGGCGGCTATTACACAAAGATAAGTCAAAGCCGATTTTATATTAAAATCAAAAAAATAAGCGTATTAAAAAATAAGCGTATCAAAAAAATAAGCGTATCATTAAAAATAGTGATACGCTTATTTATGTCGTATTTTAGACGCTGAAATATTTTTTCACGTTTTTCATAAACATCTCAAAAAAGGTTATTTTGGGAACATCGGATATAGCGGTTATATTATTTTCGCCGATTTTTTGACCGTCTATTTTAAATACTACATTGCCTAAAATATCTCCGCTTCTTATAGGAGCGGTGCAGATTGAGTTAATATTTATTTCGTATTCGACTTTATCTTCATTACCTTTTTTAACTATATAGCTTGTATTCCCTTCAACCAGCACGGGCACGGAGTCTGCCGTTCCGCTCTGAACCCGCACATTTGGAATGGAGCCAAGAAGTTCGTCTCCGTGCACAACCGCGTAGTTTGCAAACCCGTAGTCTAAGAGCTTTGCCGCGCTTGCGAAACGCTCGGCGGTGCCGGGAGCGCCGAGAACAACGGCAATCAGGCTTACGCCGTTTCTTTCGGCAGAGGCGGACAGACAATACAGAGCCTTGCTTGTGGAGCCGGTTTTCAGACCGGTTGCACCGTTATAGGTTTTAAGCAGCTTGTTGGTGTTGGAAAGCCCAAAGCTTCCGTTACGCAGAGAGTCCATCCATGTTGTGGTATAATTAAACACATCGGAGTGCTTTATAAGCTCACATGAAATTTTTGCGACATCTCTCGCGGAGCTGTAATGCTCGTCAGGTTCATCAAGCCCGTTGCAGTTGCAGAAGTGAGTATTTTCACAGCCCAATGCTTCCGCTTTTTTGTTCATCATTTCAACAAAAGCCTCCTCGCTGCCGCCTACAAATTCCGCCATAGCTACAGCGGCGTCGTTGCCCGAGGAAATAGCGATGGCTTTCAACATATCATCGACACTCATTTGTTCGCCGGGTTCCAGATATACCTGCGAGCCTCCCATAGAAGCCGCGTGTTCGCTTGCGCTGACCATATCATCATAGCGGATTTTTCCGCTGTCCAGCGCCTCGAATATCAGAAGCATTGTCATCACCTTTGTGACGCTGGCAATTTGCAGCCTTTCATCAGGATTAAATTCATACAGCACATTGCCGGAGGCAGGCTCTATAAGTATTCCGGATTTGCCTGTAACAAGCGGAGCCGAAACATCTGTATCCACCTGTGCCGCAATGTCGATATTTTCAGCGAATACGGCAGTTTGCGTGAATATCAAAGCCGCAAAAACGGCGGCTAAAAAGCGCAGTATGGTATTTTTATATTTTGTAATCATAATAGTTCCTCTTTTCTTTTATAAATTTTTTCTCATATTGTTAAGAGCGTTTTTTTCAAGACGTGAAACCTGTGCCTGTGAAATTCCGATTTCCGCGGCTACCTCCATTTGCGTCTTGCCCTGAAAGAAGCGAAGGTTGATAATATGTTGTTCCCTTTCTCCGAGACGGTTTATCGCTTCTTTTAATGAAATGCTCTCCAGCCATGACTCGTCAGCATTCTTTTCGTCCTTAATCTGATCCATAATAAACACCGCGTCGGAGCCATCGTGATATATAGGCTCCTGCATGGATACAGGATCTACTATCGCGTCAAGAGCTACCGAAACTTCCTCCGGAGTCAGCTTAAGCTCTTTCGCTATTTCGGAAATACCGGGCTCTTTGCCCTTTTCATTGGTAAGCCGTTCCTTTACAGACAAAGCCTTGTATGCGGTATCACGAATTGAACGGCTTACTCTGATACTGTTGTTATCCCTGAGATACCTTCGTATTTCTCCTATTATCATAGGAACGGCGTAGGTACTGAACTGAACGTTATGATCGGTGTCAAAATTTTCTACCGCTTTTATCAAACCTATACAGCCAATCTGGAATAAATCATCAATATTTTCATTTCTGTTGCTGAAACGTTTCAGAATGCTGAGCACCAGCCTTAGGTTACCGTATATAAATCGTTGTCTCGCTTCTCGGTCGCCCTGCTTTATTTTTTCAAAAAGCTCCTGTTTTTCCTTTGCGGAAAGCACGGGCAGCTTTGATGTGTTTACTCCGCAGATTTCCACCTTATTGTTTCCCATTGGCTTGCCTCCTGTATTCCTTGAATTTTGTTCTGTATACAGTATTTGCAACCGCGGGAATAATATTCAAATAATATTTGCGGTTGGTATAAGTTTGTGATATGATATATCTATGAAAGCCTTTTGTGAATACGGGCTTTCGCATCCTATTGAAAAGCGGGGAGCAGACATGAAAAACACAGTAATATTTGATTTAGACGGTACCCTTTTAAATACAATTGAGGATTTGGCGGACGGTGTGAACCATGCCTTGTCGGAGTACGGATATCCGCGCCGCTCAATAGAGGAAGTAACCGCTTTTGTCGGAAACGGAATAATGAACCTTATTGCTTTGAGTATTCCGAAAGGAAAGGATAATCCTGATTTTTACGATGTATTTGGAGAGTTTAAGTCTTATTATTCAGAGCATTGTATGGAAAAAACACATCCGTATAACGGAATTACGGAGCTTTTAAAGAAGCTGAGAAAGAGCGGGATAAAGACCGCCATAGTTTCAAACAAAAATGATACCGCCGTTAAGCGTCTTGCGGACAAATACTTTTCGGGATATATCGATTTTGCTGTGGGTGAGCGCGAAAAAGTAAAGAGAAAGCCTGCGCCCGATGTTATATTTGAGACTCTGAATGAGCTCAATTCTACTGTTGATGAATGTATATATGTGGGCGACTCCGATGTGGACATCAGGACTGCTCAAAACGCTGAAATGGATTGTGTGATTGTGGATTGGGGATTTAGAGACAGGGATTTCTTAGTTAAAAACGGCGCGAGGAAGATAATAAGCACGCCGGAAGAGCTGATAAAATTTATATGATGTTATGATTAATTAAAAATTGCTGCCCGAGTGTCGGGCAGCAAGCATCCTTATTCATAATTAATACTGAAATATTCAAAGTCGGCAGGTATTTTTGTTTCTGTGTCCGAATGTGAAAATATTCCTACCATGGTTCCTGTATGTCGTTTGCGGTCACCCGGCACACCTTCATCGCACAGGAAAGTGCAAGGTTCAACGGCGCATAGCTTTGTATAGCTTTCTCCATCGGCGCTGTAATAAAAGCTTCGGGTTTGATGATCGGTCTTGATTTTCAAATATATGCTTTGAGCGTTAAGCTCAGCTTCCGCGACAAGTTCCTCTCCCGAGTTTTTGTTTATTACCAGTTCCACAATGTTTTTGTTCTCTCTGCGCGTCAGGTTAAACCTTATATACGTTGCGGCGCTGTAGTAGCAGGTCATTCCGGCTCTTGTTCCGGTTTCGGGAACAAAGCTCAGTTTTGTGTCCGCTGTATATGTAAATTCCGCTTCACGATGAACAAGAATATTTTTGGCGCAGATTTCATTCATATTCCCGGGAGCGGTGTATAGTCTCATGCAGGACTTTCTTTCATTGTTTAATGAGATATAATTATAGTCCGGGTTCCTGACAAATTCCCAGTCGAGATTTAACGTATCGCTGTCAAAATCGTCATAAAAATTCTTGCTGCCGCCATTAAAGGACGGAAGCCGCGGAGCCTGCTGTGTCTCGCTTGGACCCTTTCCGCCGTTAATCATGAACCACCCGTCCTTTGTCCATGCGACAGGGTCAAGCGCGCTCTCTCTGCCTAAGGTTGTGTAATTTCCCATGTTACGTCTGCCGCAGAGATAATACGCCCACCAGTCTCCGTTTTGATCTTGTATAAGTTTTCCGTGTCCCGCTCTTTGAATTGGCTTTTCGGGGTCAAGCTGACGCATAACAGGGTTATACGGGCAGCTTTCATATTCGCCGAACAAATTCTTGGAGCGCGCTACATTTATTCCGTGACCGTAGCCGGTGCCGCCTTCGGCAACCATCGCGTAGTAGTATCCGTTATGCTTGAACACATGCGGACCTTCAGAACACCTTTCACCCGTTCCGCTCCAGATTTTTTTGCGCGAGCTGATAATTTTTGTACAGTCACGATTTAATTCATATGCGTCCGCTCCCGGAGCTATAACTATATATTTTTTGCCGTCATCGTCAAAAAACAGTGACGGATCTATTGTATTTATTTCAAATCTGATTGGTTTGGAATAAGGTCCTGCGGGATTTTCGGACTTCATCAGCAGTTGAACTCTTATGGGGTCTTCGTAATCATTTTTGCGCAATGTCGCTATTATGTAAAACAGTTTTTCCCTCTCGTCATAGGATATATCCGGAGCCCAAATACCCCTTGAGTCCATTATTTCACTTAAATCCAAATATTCGGGATTGCAAATTGCGTGTCCCACGGTTTCCCAGTGAACCATGTCCTTTGAGTGTGATATGGGAATACAGGGAAAGTATTGGAATGAAGAGTTTACCATGTAATAATCGTCTCCGACTCGAATGACAGACGGATCCGGATAAAAGCCTCTGCGGACAGGATTGTTGTAAGTCATATTTATTGCCTTTCCGAATTATGTTTTTATTATGATTATGTTTTTATTATGTTTTTGTTTCGCGTAATCATTTTTTTGCTTTGCATAGTATAGCACACGCCTCAGAATTTGGCAATTGTCATTTTATATAATTTAGTGAACAATATTGCGTAATAAATTGTTTACAGCCCTTATTTTTGCAAAAAAACAGCACAGCCAAAAGCCGTGCTGCATAAATTTTACTGTACGGGCGCTGAGTCTATTGTAACGGTTTGTGTTCCTTCGTCCCAGCCAACCGTGTATCCAAACGCCTCTGCCATAAATCTGAGCGGTATATACATACGTCCTCCAACGCCATCGTATTGCTTTATAAATGCCGCTGTGTCCATAGGTGTGACCACTGTTTGACCCATGTCGGAAATCTTAAAGATATTGTATGAGCCTTCCTGTACGATGTACATATCCGAACCCTCTAAAATAAGAGCGGAATTTATATTATCATCATACTTAACCGTCTTGTTCATAGACTCCGAAACAAATCTGATTGGAACAAAGGTTCTGTCATCCTGTTCAAGAATTTCCCCCATATCTTCGGGAATTTCCGCCGGAACTCCGTTTATAATAATACTCTGCGCGGTTGCGAAGGCGGCTTGCGAAAAGCTCAGAGATACGCATAATGCCGCTAATAATGCAATTAATTTTTTCACGTTAATACTCTCCTTATTAATTTGTTGTTAATTCAGTATATCATAACAGCAACAAAATATCAAGAGAAACTTATAATATTAATTACGCGAAAATTACTATTTATGCGAAAATTACTATTTCGTTGTCGGAATTCATAAGATAAATATACAGGTACTGTGTTCCGTCGGAATATTTTACATATGAGTTATTGCCCTGAACATCGAATTCGGACTGGGAATATCCGTATTCCTCCAGCACGCTTATGTAAGAGTTATACGCGTCCATATCCATTGTATATTTATAATAATTATTTCCGTCATCGACTTCTGTTCCCGTACATTCCTTGCCCGTTACGCTTTCAAATTTCGGTATGGTTGAGCTTGCGTAAAATTCATATTTGTCATCGCCGGACGGCCATTCGTAATTTGGACTTGTGTATGAGTTGCCGTTTTTATCGGTCGGCAGAGGATTGCTGTCATTGCTGCCTGATTGCCCGCTGCTGTCGGAGCCATCGTAGCCGTAGTAATATCTGCCATATCCGCCGTAATCATCATAATCATCATCGTAGTCACCGTAGTCATCGTAGTCATCGTAACCATCGTAGCCGCCGTAGTCTGAGCTTCCGGAACCGTTGGGGTAGCTGTAGCTGTAAGGAAATCCGTCGTTGCCGTATCTGTAATTGCGATTATCTGTTCGTTCATCATGAACCTCGACAACGATAAGGGTAACCAACAGACATATTATAATCACTGCCGCGGCGATAACAGATATTAAGATAACATTTCTTTTACTCAATATCTTTTTCTCTTTTACGGGAACAGCATCCACATATGCTTGTTGATTATATGCTTGTTGATTATTTGCTTGTTGATTATATGTTTGTTGATTATTTGTACCGGCAAAGCTGTCGGCGTTCGTCTGTTCTACCATCATGCCGCAGACATCGCAGAATTTTGCGTCATCGGAAAGCTCCTTCCCGCAGTTTTTGCAAAACATTACATTCACTCCATTCTATAATAAATACTGTTTCTTTTCTAAACCAAAATATATTATAGCAATTCAGAATAAAAAATGATTAAAATAATGTTAATAAATTATTATCTTTTTTAGTTGTGTCATACCATAACGGCTCCGCTTTGAATGTCGTCCATTGTTGTCAGCAGCGCCAGCTTATCTTGATACTCCGCGGACAAAATCATTCCGTTTGATTCAAGTCCCATCATTTTCCTTGTCGGGAAGTTCGCGATAAACAATACGTTTTTGCCGATTAGCTCATCGGGCTCATAGTATTTTGAGATACCCGACAGTATCTGGCGCGTTTCACCGCCGCACTCAAGCTCAAAACGCAGCAGCTTTGAGGACTTAGGAACCTTTTCGCAGACCTTTACCTTTCCGACTCTTATATCCAGCTTTTCAAAATCGTCAAAGGTAACATCATCCTTAAAGGGAGCGATTTGAAGCTCCGCCTCGCCGCTTTCCGCGCTGAATTCCTCCGCCAGCTCGGCAAGCTTTTTCTCTGAGTCAATTCTGGCAAAAAGCGGTACCGGAGCGCCCACCTTGGTACCGGTCTTAGTTACTCCAAAGGTTTTTGCGCTTTCACTGCTTATATCGGAGGCGTTGATTTGCTCCTTGATTTTTTCGGCGGTTTCGGGCATAAACGGTGAGAGCAGAGACGCTATTATTCTGATTGCTTCCACAAGGTTGTAGAGTACCGTACCGAGTCGAGGTTTGCTTGCATCATCCTTTGCCAAAATCCATGGTGTGGTTTCGTCAATATATTTGTTGGCTCTGTTTACTATACGCCAGATTTCATCAAGACTGTCCGCAACATGCAGTGTTTCCATCTTATCTGCCACTCTATCGAGAGCGGATACGGCAACCGCCTTCAAGTCCGCATCGAAGTCGCCATCGGTATCTCCGGGCTGAATTATGCCGTCAAAATATTTGTTCACCATTGATACTGTTCTGTTTACAAGGTTTCCCAAGGTATTGGCAAGATCAGAATTATAACGGCTGATAAAGACCTCGTAGGTAATATTTCCGTCCTGAGCAAACGGCATTTCGTGGAGAGAATAGTATCTAACCGCGTCAACGCCAAAGTGCTTAACCAGATCATCGGCATATATTACGTTGCCTCTTGATTTTGACATTTTTTCTTCGCCGAACAAAAGCCACGGATGACCGAAAACCTGTTTCGGCAGCGGCTCGCCGAGCGCCATAAGCATAATGGGCCAGTATATGGTGTGGAAGCGCAGTATGTCCTTTCCGATGATATGAACATCGGCAGGCCAGTATTTTTTATACAGATCGCTTTCGGTATCGGGAGAATAGCCCAAGGCCGTAATGTAGTTTGAAAGCGCGTCTATCCATACATAAATAATGTGATTTGGATCGAATTCAACGGGTATTCCCCATGTAAAGCTTGTACGCGAAACGCACAAATCCTGAAGCCCGGGCTTTAAGAAGTTGTTTATCATTTCCTTTTTGCGTGATTCTGGCTGAATAAACTCCGGATGCTCCTCTATATGCTTCATAAGCCTGTCCTGATACTTGCTCAGTCTTAAGAAGTAGGCTTCTTCCTTGGTTTTGCGAACCTCGCGCCCGCAGTCCGGACACTTGCCGTCATTAAGCTGTGTTTCGGTCCAGAACGACTCACAGGGAGTACAGTACCAGCCCTCGTATTCGGATTTGTATATATCGCCCTGCTTGTACAGCTTGGTAAATATTTTTTGAACAGCCTTTTCATGGTAATCATCGGTGGTGCGGATAAATTTGTCATAGCTGATGTTAAGCATATCCGCTATTGCCCTTATCTCTCCGGCGATCGCGTCAACATGCTGCTTCGGGGTAATCCCTTCCTGCTCTGCAAGCTCTTGAATTTTTTGACCATGCTCATCGGTGCCGGTGCAAAAATACACGTCATAACCCATATAACGCTTAAATCTTGCGATTGCGTCGGTCAGGATTATCTCGTAGGTATTTCCTATATGAGGCTTTTTTGAAGTATAAGCAATTGCTGTGGTAATATAATATTTTTCTTTTTTACACATAGATGTTTCTCCTTTTGGCTCTAAATTTAATTATATACGGTTACAGACGGAAACCAATCACTGCGTGTTGTACGGAATTCCGAAATGCTCATAAGCTGCGGGTGTTACAACTCTGCCTCGAGGGGTCCTGTTTATAAATCCTATCTGCATGAGGTAGGGCTCATAAACGTCCTCGATGGTACCCGCCTCCTCGCCTATGGTAGCCGCCAGCGTTTCAACGCCGACAGGTCCTCCGCCGTAGTGATTGATTACCGTCAAAAGCATTCGTTTATCTATTGTATCAAGTCCAAGAGAGTCTATATCAAGCCGATTAAGCGCATTTTTCGCCAACTCCTGCGAAACGTATCCGTTATCGCTTATCTGGGCAAAGTCACGGACTCTTTTAAGCAGCCTGTTGGCAATACGGGGTGTTCCGCGTGAACGTAACGCGATTTCCCTTGCGCCGCCGCTATCTATTTCTATACCTAAAATATTTGCGCTGCGCTCAATTATGGTTTTAAGCTCATCCGGCTTATACATTTCAAGTCTGCTGATAACGCCAAATCTGTCTCTCAGAGGCGCCGCCAGAGCGCCTGCTCTGGTAGTTGCGCCGATAAGAGTGAACTTCGGCAGATCCAGCCGTATCGATCTGGCGGACGGTCCCTTTCCTATTATGATATCCAGGGCGTAATCCTCCATCGCGGGATATAATATCTCTTCAACGCTTCGGCTCATACGGTGTATTTCATCCACGAACAGTATATCGTCTTGCGAGAGATTTGTCAGGAGAGCCGCTAAATCTCCGGGCTTTTCGATTGCGGGACCCGAGGTAATTCGTATATTAACATTCATCTCGTTAGCGATAATGCCCGCAAGCGTGGTTTTCCCCAGCCCCGGAGGTCCGTAAAGAAGCACGTGGTCAAGAGGCTCGCCGCGCATCTTGGCGGCTTCAATAAAGACCTTAAGGTTTTCTTTTACCTTTGTTTGCCCTATGTATTCCGAAAGAACCTTGGGACGCAGACTGTATTCAATTTCAGTGTCGCCGTTTTGCTCGGCGGTCGAAACTATTCTTTCTTCATCGTTATCGATTATAGCCACTAATGTCACTCATTTCTTTTTTCTCTTTTTATCTCTTTTTATCTCTTTATTATCTTTTATAGCTTAAAGCAGGTTTTTAAGGCCGTATTTTATCATTTCCTCCGCCGTTCCCGTAGCGCCCTTAAGAGCCCTTTGAGCTTCCTCCTTGCTGTAGCCCAGAACCATTAAGGCGGAAATAGCCTCGTTGTCATCGTCTGTATCCGGCGCAAACAGTTCATCGCCGGACATGTCACTCAGATCGGCGTCCTTGAACTTATCCTTTAGCTCCAGTATGAGCCGTTTTGCGCCCTTCGGTCCGAGTCCGGGCGTGTTTTTGGATAGGTACTGCGCATCGTCCGTCACAACACAAAGAGCAAACTTTGAGGGAGAAATATTGGATAAAAGACTTGCCGCTGTTTTGGCTCCTATGCCGCTTACGCCCAAAATCATTTCGAAAATATTTTTTTCCTCAAGCGTGGCAAAGCCGTAAATTGTAAATATGTCAGAGGCGGTTTTAATGTTAAGATATGTATAAAGCTTGGCTTTTGAGCCAATCTCACCCAACGCCTCAAGAGAGGTACGGGTCGAGAATATTCTGTACCCGATACCCCCGCAGTCAATGACAGCGGCATTTTCCGTCTTCATAACAAGCTTTCCTTCAATATAATAAAACATATACATTCCTGCCATTCTAAAATTCTATGCATAATCCTTATTATAACAAATATGATAGATTTTATCAAGCGGTAAAAAACATATTTTTTATAATACAAAGAAAATTGTAATGATAATCCTGAAGTTGAGACAAAAAATTCCTTAAAATCACGTTTTTGTAAGAATGATAAATTGCCCGATTGACAAAATGGATATTATGTAGTAGAATGAACGTAGCAACGCGGTGATAAAGCCGTGAGTTATACAAATAAAGGAGGAAAGTTTTTTTAATGAAAACCTTAAGAAGAACATTGACAACGGTACTTGCCATCGCAATGGTTTTGACGAGCTTCGGCACAGTGCTGGTATC
>CAYTZR010000031.1:0-24307 GCA_964442605.1 uncultured Oscillospiraceae bacterium | reverse complement strand
AGCGAACACGTGAGGCGCGCAGGCGACTGCCCTGTAAGGGCAAGAAGTAATTAATAGATGATTAATCACTTTCTTTATATCCTTTTTCCGATTACTTTTTTCTAAAGGACAACTTTCTACGTGCCAGACCCGGTTCCGCCCGCCGAACCCGGGCGGGGCAAAAAATTTTTTATAGTTTGTGACCTCGTTTATCCGATAAAACGGACTGCTTTATAAGGCACGAACCTGCTGCGCAGCTCCGGTCACTTTCGCTCGCCAGACCCGAGCGCTAAACAAAAGCTCTGCTGCGCAGCTCCGGTCACTCCCGCCCCGCCGAACCCGGGCGGGTATGCCGCTTCCTAAGCGGCAAAATCCCAAAATACAACATATGTTGTATTTTTGGCGCGGTTCAAAATTTTGCTATAAAAGTGCAATAGCCGCCCCGACCCGGACGACTATTGATAATTAATTCAAATATCTGGGCATAACCGTTGAGGTTTTGCCTCTTTATTAATACATTATACTATTTTCCTTATTTAATGTCAATATTTTAACAAAATTTAGTTTGTAAAATTTTTGTAACATTTATCTTAGCAATATTTCAGTAATATATTTTAAAATTTTTAAAAATTATTCAAAAAAACTATTGACATTAATATTTTGTTATGTTAAGATATTAGTGGTTGAATATAGTTGATTAAATATATGTATCAGTTTTCGCTTATTGGTTGGTAAGCGTCTATTGGTGCATTTTTTTATTTAATCGGCTTTTTTCTTTTAAAATTTTTCGGAAAAATTTTAGTAAAAGTACATACCGCCCGGATGGGCTGCCACTTCTTGAGTGGCAATACCGCTCGGGTCTGGCGAGCGAAAGTGACCGGAGCTGCGCAGCAGGTTCGTGCCTTATAAGGCAGTCCGTTTTATCAGATAAATGAGGTCACAAGCTATAAAAAAATTTTTGCTACCGCCCGGGTTCGGCGGGCGGAACCGGGTCTGGCACGGAAGCAGTAAGCGGATACGCTTAAAGTAATCGGGATTAAGATAAAACAAAAGTTTTTAATAAATCATTAATTACTTCTTGCCCTTACAGGGCAGTCGCCTGCGCGCCTCACGTGTTCGCTGACGCTCACCTACCGAAGCTTGCATTGCCGCTTGAGAAGCGGCTAGAACACCAACCCCTTGCCCCTTAGGGGCAAATATAACTAACATATTTATACAAACTAACATAGGGAAAATAATTAAACATTCATATACAAAAAGGAGAGAATAAACAATGAAAACAAAAAGACTTTTATCGCTATTATTGACTCTGTCATTAATAGCAACCCTATTCATTATCCCCCCCCTCACAGGTTATGCGGTTGGTACATCAAGTAATTTAGACTATGTCGAATGGTTTTTTAATGGTACTGCTTTGACAGTAACAGAAGCTGAATCTGTAAATAGTTTTAGAACAGTATCGTCTGATGCAAGTACCGCATTTGGAGAAACTACTCTACCGTCAATGGTGAATAATGAAGGATATTCATATGCAGATTCTAAAAATCTGAATTTTACTTCACCGCATAACTCACATACCGGATCGTCAACGGCTGCAAGGGTTATTAAATCATCAAATAATTCAAGTAGGTATTTAAAAATTTCAAATGCTTTGACTGAAGATGCGCAAGAAAAATATGGTTCTTATGATTTGATAACAGTCGTTGGTTCGAATGGTACTTCTGCGGCAGCTCATACAATAACGGTATATGATGCCGATACGAGTAAACAGATTGCTCAAAAAGTTTTTGATGGAACAAATGACAGTATTCCGGCTAGCAGTGATTCGCCTATTGAAGTGAAATTTGAAGGATTAAGTTCTAAAAACATCTACATAACTTATACAACTAACCAGTCGAGGATTTATGCTGTGACACTCGATTATAATGTCTCAACTCCCTCTATCACATTAGATAAGCAAGAACTTAATCTAACTCCCGGCGGTTCATATACGCTTCAACCTACAGTTAAAAACTTTGATGATGGTTATACTGTATCTTACGCAATGAAAGACGGAAGTGCTTCAAGTATCTCTGTTGACTCAAGCGGACTAATAACTGTATCTAATACAGCTCGAGTAGGCGATAAAGGAACGGTAGTAGCGACTTGCACCGACGGTTCAGGTAATAATGAGACAGCCACATGCACGGTCACAGTCATTGCGCCATATGCCTCATACGCGGTAGAAAATAAGACATATTCATCGGCAAGTATAATAGAAACGAATTCCATTTGGACGCTCGGATATGTGTTGTCTGGGAATGTATCAGTTGAGGCTGAGGAAAATAGTAGTTTTGAAGGCTATTCATACAGAGCGAAATTCAGGGCAAAGCCGGCAGATTTTGGTACAGATGATCTACTAGACAAGACTGTAACAAATAACTTGACTGATATTCAGACTGAGTTTACCAAGTCGACAAACAACCCCGGACTGATTTTGGTATTTGACGCATATACAGACGGTACGCTTACTGTTGACTTCTATAACGGACATTCTACTAATGCAAACGATTGTGGTTTGTATAGATTAACAAGCGTTAAAGGTGACGTTACCGCTACGAGTGAAGCAGTTGTTGCAACAACTAACGGAAGTTCTACATTTGAAGTTGAAGCCGGCAACACCTACGCGGTATATCAGAACGCGAGCGGCGGTTCCTACCTTTACGGCATAACACTTACTGCGGCTTCTGATGCGGAGCCGGAGGCGACAGCTACGCCGACGTCGACACCGGAAACCACCGACTCGCTTACGCTCACAACAGAGGATACAATGAAGTCAATTGACCTCACCACATTAATGAATGATGAATCTAAGGCTAATTACGTATACGGCGGAAAAGTTACCGTAGACTACACCATCTCATTTGTAGGTTCTGACGTTACCAATACACAGTTTGTTGACGTGATCGGTGCGGACGCACCCGCTGTAACAGATACAATAGGTGATAGCGCGGACACAACAAGAATTGTAAGAACAAAGCTAAACAATAACTGGACTCAGCTTGATATGGAAGCCGCTGAACAGGCAGGCTTTGGCAGCTCAACCACTGACACTATATCATCAGAAAAGGATAGTAGCTGCTATGCTAGAGTGCTTAACTTAGCAGGAAAGTTCAAGAGTGATAGCAACACCTATGATTATAAACAAGAGCTTGTTATCGATTACGCTGCCAACACTGTTGCGGTAACCACAACAAAGGACTTTGAGTATAGCGACTATGACACAAAATCCGGTACGGCTTATAATATGGTTTTGGGTGATGACGTAGCAAAGGATAAGCTAACTTTGGTAGCTTACAACAACTATAATGCAAATACCGCTATAAACTACTCGGTTAAGGACATCACTGTTACTGTAGAGGCTCCGGCAAACGGCGTTGACTCAGGCACATATACCGGTTCGGACGGTGAAACGCAATACGGCGTTATCCGTTACCTACAGGAGTACAACGGCGTTGATCCGAGCGAATACGGCTTCTACTTTGTGGACGATCAAGGTAATATTCTGAAATTAACCACTGACAGCGCAAAGGATGCTCAAATCACCGGAAACGGTACTATAAGCGGCGGCTTCTACGGAGATTTGTATGATATAACGGAAGGTAATTACACTACTGATTATTACGCATTGCCTTATGTTACAATAGACGGTAACGTATATAAAGCTGCAATAATCACAGGTCAAGTAGGAGACAGCCCGAAAGAGTTAAGTAGTTACAATCCGCAAGACGGTACATCGACCGGTGCAACGACCGATACAGAGAGCGGCGCAACGGAATAGTTCAGCGCGGACAAGAGCGCGGAACGGGATAAAATAAAATATAAAAATCCCGCTCCGCGCATGACGTAAAATATTATACGCCGATTGTCTGCGACGGCTTAGCCCGAGCGCAGCTGTAGAATGTAAATCCGCCGGCGTCCTCAGCAACCGGGGGACAGTATAACGGACTAATCAACTATCAACCAACCGGTATATTTTTGCCGGACGGTAATTCCGGTAAAGCCCGCTCGCGCTAAGCCGGCGCAGACATAGGCAATGAATAAAAGATATGGAGGTAAGAATTATGCAAAAAAATAAAAATCGGTATTTGACTCCGACGGCTGACATAATCGAGTTTGAGTGCGAGGACGTAATAACCTTTAGTGGTGCTAAGTCTCTTGATACTGGTATTCCGACAGTAAGCGGCGAGGCACGTACTTTTAAATATGTTGGAGCGCAGGATTGGAATAGCGTATACGGCGGCAGCAGCAGTAGCACCGAATAATAAATTCGCGGCTTAACGCCGCAACGCCTATGGCATAAAAATTATATCGCCGGCTTACCGCCGGCAGAGCCGTTGGGCATAAAAATTATCGCCGGCTTACCGCCGGCAGAGCCGTTGGGCTTTAAATTAATTCGCAGTTATTATTTTAACTGAAACACTTCTTACGTAAAAGGACGCGGTACTCCCGCGCCCTTTTACTTGTGTACATTTATTGCCGCCGCTCGTTCTGCCACTCACTGAGTGGCAATGCAAGCTTCGGTAGGCGAACGCAGTGAGCGCGTGAGGCGCGCAGGCGACTGCCCTGTAAGGGCAAGATGAAATTAATGAATGGATGCATACTTTTGTTTATATTTAAAATCATATTTTTAGTCCTAACGGACTACTGTGTTCGAGCCTAGCCCGGTTGCGCTCGCCAGACCCGAGCGCTACGCAAAAACTTTCATATTGCCTTATTCCTACTTCTTTTTGTAAAAAGTATATACATTAACAGGTGTGTGCCTTATAAAGTAGTCCGTTTTATCAGATAAATGAGGTCACAAACCATAAAAAATTTTTTGCCCGCCCGGGATCGGCGGGTGGGAGTGACCACACCTGTCAAGGTGTGTGCCTTATAAAGTAGTCCGTTTTATCGGATAAACGAGGTCACAAACCATAAAAAAATTTTTTGCCCGCCCGGGTTCGGCGGGCGGAACTGGGTCTGGCACGGAAGCAGTAAGCGGCTACGCTTAAAGTAAATGGGATTTGGAATAAATGTAAGTATAAGGCTATTCACTAATTATATCTTGCCCCTGCGGGGCAGTCGCCTGCGCGCCTCACGTGTTCGCTAACGCTCACCTACCGTTGCTTGCATTGCCGCTTAGAAAGCGGCAAACCCGCTCGGGTCTGGCGAGCGGGAGTGACCACACCTGTCAAGGTGTGTGCCTTATAAAGTAGTCCGTTTTATCGGATAAACGAGGTCTCAAACCATAAAAAAATTTTGCGTAGCGCTCGGGTCTGGCGAGCGCAACTGGGCTAGGCTTGAGCAAACTAAGCGGCTACGCTTAAAGTAAATGGAGTTAGGAGAAAACAAAATTTTTTAATAAATCATTAATTACATCTTGCCCTTACAGGGCAGTCGCCTGCGCGCCTCACGTGTTCGCTGCGTTCTTTTAAGGAAGCTCTTGGTCAAAATTGCAAAGCAATTTTGAAAGGTAGCTTTGAATCCGCAAGCAAGCTTGCTTATAGCTACCGAAGCTTGCATTGCCGCTTAGAAAGCGGCAAACCGCAAAATACAACATATGTTGTATTTTAGTGGTGGTAAAAACTTTGCAAAGCGCATTGCCGCTTTTTAAGCGGCAGTTAGTCGTTAAAGACACAAAAAATTTACAAAATAAATGCTGTCAAACTGTTGACAGCAAAGAAAAATTATAGTACAATATAAACAGAAAAGGCAAGGCCTCAAACGGTTATGCCCTATGATTGACTATTTTTGCAATAGCCGCCGGGCAAGGGCGGCTATTGTACTTTCAAGGTAAAAGCTATCATCAGTATGATAACTACCAAAGCCGCAACAAGCAGCTTTTTTACCATATGTACGATGCTTAATTTTCATAAGCATCCCCTCCTTTCATAGACTCGGCGTTTAAACGCCTGTGAATATAAAAAGTAGGGCATAACCGCCGGTGTTAACCACCGTTAAGAGTGTTCTTGCCTTTTTCCGCATAGGTAAAACCTATGTAACGGATTTTTCCGCTGTATGACATTTTATCACATATTTTTTGCTATTTCAATAGTTTTTTTGATTTTTATATGTTTTCTCCGTTTCCATTTCTTTAAAAAAGTTTTGCATAGCCGCCCATTGTGCCGCTTAAAAAGCGGCAATGCAAGCTTCGGTAGCTATAAGCAAGCTCTGCTTGCGGATTCAAAGCTACCTTTCAAAATTGCTTGCAATTTTGACCAAGAGCTTCCTTAAAAGAGCGTTAGCGAACACGTGAAGTGCGCAGGCGACTGCCCTGTAAGGGCAAGAATATATTAATAGATGATTACTCACTTTCTTTATATCCTTATTCCAATTACTTTTTTCTAAAGGACTACTTTCTACGTGCCAGACCCAGTTCCGCCCGCCGAACCCGGGCGGGGCAAAAAATTTTTTATGGTTTGTGACCTCGTTTATCCGATAAAAAGGACTGCTTTATTAGCCACACACCTTGACAGGTGTGGTCACTCCCGCCCGCCGAACCCGGGCGGTGTTGCCGCTTGAGAAGCGGCAAACCGCAAAATACAACATATGTTGTATTTTAGTGTCACGGTATGCCAAAACCGTGACCAAAATCCCTTAACTTATTGACAAATCTTATTGCTTATGATAAAATGAATAAAGTCACAAATCCATATGGTTTTACGACTGAAATTACTCGTATTTTCGGAATATTAACAACCAAGCGGATTTCAAATAAGCTCTTAAGGAGAAATATACAAATGCAAAAAATAACCTTACAAAACAAAACCATCCTAATAACCGGAGCCGCCGGCTTTATCGGCGCGAACCTTGTTCTATCCCTGCTGAAGTCGTGTTCTCCGGTTAATCTTATCGGCATTGATAATCTAAACGACTATTACGATGTTAATATCAAGAATTACAGATTATCACAGATACAGAAGCTCGCCGATGAATATGCAAGCTCCACATGGACGTTTGTAAAAGGAAGTATAGCGGACAAGCCGCTGATTGATAGGCTGTTTGCCGAGTATAAATTCGATGTTGTCGTCAATCTCGCCGCGCAGGCGGGAGTCAGGTATTCCATAACCAATCCCGATGTATATATAGAGTCCAATCTGATAGGCTTTTATAACATACTGGAGGCGTGCCGCCATTCCTATGACGGCGGAAAAACCGGCGTAAGCCACCTTGTCTACGCGTCATCCTCATCCGTTTACGGCTCCAACAAAAAGGTACCGTACAGCACAGACGATAAGGTAGATAACCCCGTTAGCCTTTACGCGGCTACCAAAAAGAGCAATGAGCTGCTTGCGCACGCGTATTCGAAGCTCTATAACATTCCGTCAACCGGATTGCGCTTCTTTACGGTTTACGGTCCCGCCGGCCGTCCCGATATGGCGTACTTCGGCTTTACGGATAAGCTGAGAAACGGCGAGACAATAGAAATATTTAACTACGGCAACTGTAAGCGTGATTTTACCTATGTTGACGATATTGTTGAGGGAGTAATTAGAGTAATGGGCGGCGCTCCGGATAAGAAAACAGGCGAGGACGGACTGCCAGTGCCGCCGTATGCCGTCTATAACATCGGAAACAGCTCTCCGGAAAATCTCCTTGATTTTGTAACGATATTACAGGAAGAATTGGTCAGAGCCGGAGTGCTGCCGGAGGATTATGACTTTGAGGCACATAAGAAGCTTGTACCTATGCAGCCGGGAGATGTGCCTGTAACGTATGCCGATACCTCCGCCTTAGAGAGTGATTTTGACTTCAAGCCGAGTACACCGCTGCGCGTGGGCTTGAGAAGGTTCGCGGAGTGGTATAGTGAGTTTTATCAAAAAACTGATTTTACAAAAAAAGCGTGAATATGAGCGAGGTTAAATAATGACGGAAAAATGTATAGAAAAATTTAATGAAATATACCGCCGTGATCCGGACGGAGTGGCTTTTTGCCCGTACCGTATCTGTCCTCTCGGGGCGCACGTGGATCACCAATATGGAAAGATTAACGGCTTGGCGATTAATTACGGCATTCGTATCGCGTATTCCGTTAAGAATAACGGAGTTATTGAGCTGTCCTCGCTGAACTTCCCGAAGCGTGCGCAGTTTCACATAAGATCTGTGCCTGAGGAGAAGGTTGGCGACTGGGCGGATCATCTGCGAGGCGCGACAAAGGTGTTATCGGAGTATTATACGCTTCGATTTGGATTGTGCGGAGTCATCGAGGGGAGTTTGCCGATTGGCGGACTGTCTTCATCGGCGGCTGTAATTATCGCTTTTCTGTCGGCTCTTTGCAGGCTGAACAATATCAGTCTTACCGAGTCGGAGCTTATTATGATGGCAAAAAAAGCCGAAAATGATTATGTCGGCGTGTCGTGCGGTAAGCTTGACCAGAGCTGCGAGGTGCTGTGTAAAAAGGGGCATATGCTTTACCTTGACACGAAAGACGACAGCTATGAGCTTATTCCGACCGCGCCGAGTATGAAGCCCTATCAAATCGCCATATTCTTTTCCGGTCTGGAACGGTCTCTGACATCATCCAAGTACAATATGCGACAGGACGAATGTAAGGCGGCGGCATACGCTCTGCAGGCGTTTGACGGATATGAGTATGGGAAATTTATAGATACGCGCCTGCGTGATGTGGAAGCGGAGATTTTTGAAAAATATAAGGACAGACTTCCGGAAAACTGGAGAAAACGCGCGGTACATTATTATACCGAGACGGCAAGAGCCGAAGCGGGCGCGGAAGCGTGGCGCACGGGCGATCTCGATACCTATGGAAAGCTGGTTTTTGAGAGCGGCTACAGCAGTATCTACAACTACGAAAGCGGCTCGGACGAGCTTAAAACACTCTATGAGATTATGAGAAATACCGATGGCATATATGGCGGAAGGTTCTCCGGTGCGGGATTTAAAGGCTGCTGTATGGCTCTGATTGACCCCGACTTCGCGGAAAGCATAGAAAAAACCGTGGGTGAAAGGTACCTGAAAGCGTATCCGATGCTTGAGGGCAAATATTCGTTTCATTTGTGCGAGAGCGCGGACGGTGTTAAAATTTAGCGCTTAAAATGACGCGCCGTTAAAAAATAAAAATAGAGTAGGAGATTGAAATTATGAAATGCGTTATTCTCGCTGCGGGGTACGCTACTCGGCTGTACCCGCTGACGGAAAATTTTCCGAAGCCGCTTCTTCAGGTAGGAGAAAAGACAATACTTGATTGGCTTGTTGATGATATTGACAGCTCCGGAGCAACCGATGAGTATATTGTGATATCAAATCACAAATTTGTCAATCATTTCGAAAAGTGGGCAGAAAACAAAAGTCAAAAAATAACCGTTATAGACGACGGGACAACCGATAACGAAAACCGTTTGGGAGCTGTTAAGGACATAAGCTTCGCTGTTGAAAAGCTGGGGCTGTGCGACGATCTGCTTGTGATAGCCGGAGACAATGTGCTTGATTTTTCTCTGGTGAGGTTTATTAACTATTTTCAGGAAACGGGCGCTTCTTGTGTTATGAGATACTATGAGGCACAGTCCGAAAAGCTGAAAAAATCCGGCGTTTTGCGTCTTGATGAAAACGGCAGAGTTATGGAAATGCGTGAAAAGCCGGAAAATCCGGAGTCAAATTGGTGCTGTCCGCCGTTTTATATTTATAAAAAGACGGATATACCCGAACTGAAACGTTGTATTGAGAGCGGTTGCGATGTTGACGCACCGGGAAGCTTTATATCGTGGCTTTGTTCAAGGGCGGATGTGTATGCCTTTGAGATGCCCGGAAAGCGGTATGATATAGGCAATCTTGAGAGCTATAAGGCGGTACAGAAAGAATATTCCGGCATAACGGTGTTATAACCTATTCAGAGTTTCAGTGGGAGTAAAGCGGAGCGTTGCTACGATTTAAGCAATTCTGCCAGGGATTGGGTGACATCCTTGTAGAAATATAATGTGCCGAGTATCATAAGCGGGAGTCCTGTAATTCGGGACTCCTTTATTGCACGATTAACTCCCAGTTTAATGTCGGAACACGGCGTTGCGGATACTCCGAGGGAGGTGAAATATCGCGCGAGCTTATCGGCGTTTAAAGCTCTGGGCGTGTTTGGTGTAACCGTTATAACCTTTCGCGTCAGAGGAGCGATTGTTTCCGTCATTTTTCGGTAATCCTTGTCAGCCATAACGCCCATAAGGAGAATGATTTTACTGGTTGAGAAATATTCCCTTATACTCTCAGCCGCCTTTTCCATTCCGTGAGGGTTGTGTGCTCCGTCATAGATAATCATGGGTGATTTTGACAACATCTCAAATCCGGCTTTACGGGTGACGCGGCTTAGTCCCGTGTACACACTGTCCTCGGAAATTTTAAAGCCCAAGGCGTTCAGTCTGTCAACGGCGGTAAGCGCGGTTGCGGCGTTTCGCGGCTGATATGTACCGAGAAGCGGTATGAAAATGTTCTTGCGGCAGCCAAAGTCAAAATAGGTACCGTCGGGAGAATAGCTTATGTTTTTTAAATCATGACGGTTTACAAGCGTGAGCTCGGAAGACAGCTCGGCCGCTGTGCTTTCCATTACTTTGACGGCGGAATTATTGTCGCCGCCAAATACCGCAGGGCAGCCCTTTTTTATAATACCGGCTTTCTCGTATGCAATTTCGGCAATAGTGCCGCCCAAATATTGGGTGTGATCAAATGAAATGTTTGTTATTACGGAAAGTGAAACATTTTTTACGGCGTTGGTGGCGTCCAGTCTGCCGCCCATACAGGTCTCAATGATAACGGCATCGCAGTTTTCGGTTTTGAAATATTCATACGCGATAGCGGCTTGAACCTCATATTCGGTTGGCTTATCGGTCATTGAAGCCTCCGCGCATCGGATTTTTTCCGCTGTTTTATAAAGCGCGGCATCCGTTATATTTTCGCAATTAATTCTAAAGCATTCGTTTATCACGCTTATACAAGGCGAGGTATACAGTCCTGTTTTGTAGCCTGCTGAATACAATATACTCTCAAGCATTTTGCATACCGAGCCTTTACCGTTTGTGCCGGCAACATGTATTATACTGAGTTGATTTTGCGGCGAGCCTAAAAGGCGCAGCAGCTCCGAAACCCGAGACAGCCCGGGGCGGCTGCCTCTCTCGGAAAGGATATTTAAGTATTCAATAGCTTGTGAATAATTCATTATATCACCCGTATTTTTTCAAGCTGCCGTAAAAACGCTTTGTTCTTCATCAAAAGATATGTGACGTATCCCTCAACCGTACCGATAATAATATAGAGCGGAATTCTGAGCAGCAATACCGGAAGTTCATAATTGTACCACAGAAACAGACCGAATGACTTAATAATCATCGAGCCAATCACATGGGCAAACGCGACAGAGGCGAAAACCTTTAACGACGGTCTGTTTTCAAAGAAATAGAAATACACAATTCCGGAGACAAGACCTATTGACGCGGCACCCAAAGTTATAAGCGGATTTATTGGGAAGCCGGAAAAAATACATCCGAAAACATCTGCTGCGGCGCCAACGATAAATCCTATAACAGGTCCGAACATAATGCCGGATAAAAGAAGAGGCAGGTTTTCGAAGCCTATTCTGAACGGTCCGCAATTTACACTTATTTGCTTAAATACCATGCTCAGCGCGATAAACAGCGCCATTGTAATCAGTACCTTTAGGTTTCCCATAAGACGAATGCCGCCGAAAGATTTGTAGTTTTTGTTTTTTAAATTGGAAATTTGCATAAAAAGAACAGTCCTCCTTTCAGCCTCACTCATATAGCAAGGAGAAGAAGACTGCTGTTACAGATTTTCACTTTGCTGTATGAAGCGGGATGCAAAATACGAACCGCAAGCTCAAAGCCTTGAGCCTTTCGTTCTCCGGACAACTCCCCGTCCCGGTGACACTTAACGCTCGCATTTCTACTCTTCAAAAATATATAATTTTACAAATTTCAAGAACATTATAGCACATAATATTGCTTTGTCAATAGTTTTTATAATATTTTTCCGCGACAGATAAAGAAATTTATTAAAACATGAAACTATATTCGTCAAATTACTTGATTTTTTTATCTTTTTGTGGTTTAATAATATAATAGATATGTATTGTAAAAATTTGTATGTTAATCCTTAACGCGGTATAAGCCCTGTGCTTTTGGAATATCATAATATCAGCTTAAAATAAAGGGAAGTGTTTCATATGATATATGAAGAAAAAACAGTTTCAACGGAGGAAATATACAGCGGAAAAATTGTGCGTCTGCGTGTGGACAAAGTTCGGATGCCGGACGGCGAGCTTGCGGTGCGCGAGGTCGTGGAGCATCCCGGCGGCGTTGGGATTGTCGCGATAACCGATAAGGACGAGATTATATTGGTAAAGCAGTTCAGAAAACCGCTTGAAAAAGCTATATATGAGATCCCCGCCGGAAAAATAGACAAGGGCGAGGGGCATCGTGAGTGCGGATTAAGAGAGTTGAGCGAGGAGACCGGATGTACCGCGGAAAATTTTGAATATTTGGGTTATATGTATCCGTCACCCGGCTTTACGGATGAAGTTACTCATCTGTATATCGCTACGGGTCTTGAATGCGGCGAAACACACCCCGACGAGGATGAATACTTGGATATTGTTTACATGCCCGTGAATAATGTAACGGAAATGATAATGAATAATGAGATAAACGATGCCAAAACAATTTTTGGGGTATTTAAGGCTTTGGAATATTTAAAAAGACGGTAAATATATAAAGACGGTAAATATATTTGGAATGAGAGAGGTTAACTATGGAGAACACAAAAATGGAAGTTAAGATTAACAATATGGAGTACACCATAGTGAGTGATGAACAGGAGGAGTATGTCCAGCGCGTTGCTTTGCTTGTGAACAAAAAAATTTCCGAGGTTAAGGCGGGAAGCGCGGGTCTGAGTACCGCTATGCTCTCAATCCTGGCATCTATGAATTTGGCGGACGAGCTTTTAAAGAGTGAAAGCTCTGTTAATAATTTGAGGAATGAAATATCCGTCTACATGGATGAGGTTCAGGCAAGCAGAGCTGAGCTTGATGAAAAAAAGCTGGAGGTCGAAACGCTGAAAGAAGAAATGCACAAGCTGGAAATTGAACTTGCAAAGCGTGAGACTGAGCTTGAGAACTTAAAAACAGTACACTCGCAGCAGAGGCAGAGCGGGGTCGCGCAGCAGTCCGCAGTATCGAGGACTCAGGAAAACGCGGCGCAGGACAGAGCATCAAGATACGGTTCAAACGTAATCGGCAGAGGCGTGCCGAGAAGCACGGGCGGTAAATCTTAATTTTGGAGGTAGGAAATGGTTTCCGGAAAGAATTCGGCTCCTGAAATTCTGGCTCCGGCAGGCAACCTTGAGTGCCTGAAGGCCGCCGTTTCCATGGGTGCCGACGCTGTATATCTTGCAGGCAAAGACTTCGGTGCAAGAAGCTATGCCGATAATTTCAGCGATGACGAGCTTGAGGAATGTGTAAGATATTCGCATCTTAGGGGAGTTAGGGTTTATGTTACGGTAAACACACTAATCGGCGACAGGGAGATTGACAGACTGAAGGAATATTTGAAATTTCTTGACGGAATTAAAGCGGATGCTCTGATTATTCAAGATTTGGCAATTCTGCGCCTCGTAAGGGAGTTAAAGCTTGGCATAAGACTTCATGCGAGCACACAGCTTACGGTACATAACCTCGCCGGAGCGTTAGCTGCCGCTCAAATGGGGTTTGTTAGGGTCGTTTTGGCACGTGAGCTGTCGTTTGATGAGATAAAATATATTTCCGAAAACTGCGGTATTGAAACCGAGATTTTTGTTCACGGAGCAATGTGTATGTCATATTCCGGTCAGTGCCTGATGAGCAGCGTTCTCGGCGGCAGAAGCGGTAATCGCGGTAAATGTGCCCAGCCTTGCAGACAGCTATATCAAATTGATGGTAAGGAGCAATTTTATCTCAGCCTAAAGGACATGGCTCTTGCGGAGCATATTGATAAAATATGTGAAAGCGGCGCGGCATCTCTTAAAATTGAGGGCAGAATGAAGGGACCGGCATATGTGGCAAGCACGGTCAAGACTTATGTGAACTGTGTCAGTATGCGCAGAAATGCGAATAAAAGTGAGTTGGAGGCTCTCAATCGTATTTTTTACAGAGGGGGTTTAAGCGCGGGATATTTCGAGAACAAAAAGGGGACTCAAATGTTTGCTTTTGATAAGCCCGATAATCCGTACAAGCGTGGGAGTGAGACCGCTGCTAAGAAAATTCTCGAAGAAGCCCGTGAAATTGAGCAAAATCGTAATATCCCCGTTAAAGCGGAAATAGAATTTGTATTGGGGGAGAAGGTTAAACTTGTTTTGTCATCGGGTGATGTAACTGTGGCGGCGGAAAGTGAAGATGTTGTAGAACCCGCTGTGACAACTCCTATGGATGAGGAGCGAATAGTAAGGCAAATATCCAAAACCGGAAACAGTATTTTTGCTTTTTCTGAAATATCCGTCTCGATTGAGGGAAGCGGTTACGTTTCGGTAAAGGAACTTAACGACCTAAGACGCAGAGCCATACTTTGCTTGGAGGAAAAATTGCTCAGCGGCTTTAGATGTGATACGGAATACAGACCGCTGCCAAAAGCGATTGAAAAAACCGTAAAATACAGCGGATTTACGGTTTCTGTCAGGAATTACGAGCAGTATTCGGCGGTTTTAGAGTTTGAATTGCGTGAGGAAGCATCATTTGCGTTAATCGGTGTACCGATAGATGAATTATGCAGCAATCCAAATGCGTATACATCCGATAATGAACGCATAGTAATCGAACCGAGGATAATAATGCACAAGGATGAATATGATGACTATGATACTAAGCTGAAAAGTTTGTATGATATGGGATTCAGAAGACTCAGAGTGCATAATATTTCTGAGCTTGGCAGAGCGGAAAGATTTGTTTTGCTTGGTTCAGAGAGGCTTAATGTTCTAAATGGCACATCAGCAGAGTTATGCCGCGAAATGCTTGGACTCAGCGCGGTAATGCTGTCGCCGGAGCTTAATATTCCGCAGATATGTGAGATTGCGGCAAATGTACCCGCAGAGGTTCGTATTTACGGTTATCAGCCAATAATGATTACCGAAAACTGTATAATAAAGAATTTAAATAAATGTCCGTGCGGCAGCAAGACAGAATATTTGACTGACAGATTTAGGACGAACTTTCCAATAATACGTGACGGTTCCGGCTGCAGAACCGTACTTTTAAACAGCTGTCCGACATTTTTGGCGGATAAGCCTTCGGAGATTAAAAAAATGAACGCAGCGTTGCTAAATCTGAGCTTTACGATTGAACCGCCGAATGAAGTCCAAAGAATATGTAAAGCCTACTTAAAAGGCGATGAGTATAAGCCGAAGGAGTTTACACGTCTGCATTTTTATAAGGGCGTTGTTAATAAAAAAATATAGTTATATTGAGGTAAAATTATAGTTATATTGAGGTTAAAGATGAAAATAATTCTGGCATCGGCATCTCCCAGACGCAGGGAGCTGCTTGGAAATTTAGGAATAGAATTTGAAGTATGTGCTGCTGACTGTGAGGAAAAGGTCATTGACGGTGAGAAGCCCTATGAAACGGTTAAACGTTTGTCCTTAGATAAGGCAAAATGCGTAGCGGATGCTCTTTTGAATACGACCGGTGCGCTGGTATTAGGGGCGGACACAGTTGTATCAATTGACGATAAAATTCTGGGCAAGCCGAAGGACGAGGAAGATGCGGCAGAGATGCTAAGAACGCTGTCGGGCGAAACGCATACGGTTTACACAGGTATTACGGTGATTGATACTGAAAATAATAAAACGGTCAGTGAGTATGAGGCAACAGATGTAACGTTCCGCAAGCTGTCTGAGTGCCGGATTATGAATTATATAAAAACCGGCGAGCCTATGGATAAGGCAGGTGCATACGGAATTCAAAAGTACGGTTCCCTGCTGGTCGAGAGAATAAACGGAGATTATTTTAATGTTGTGGGTTTGCCGCTTTGCAGACTAAGCAAAATATTAAGTGAGGATTTCGGTATCGATTTGGTAGTATAGATATGGAGGAATATTATGGCAGTTGACCTGGGTATAGATATGGGAACCTCCGGTTCTCGGATATTTAATGCAAGCGAAAATAAAATAATAGCGAATGTTCCGACTGTTGTAGCGTTAAATGCGGACGGAGATGTAGTCGCGGTAGGAGAAAAAGCGCTTGAAATGCTTGGAAAAACAAGCGGTTCTTTGACTGTGCAAAATCCGGTTAAGGACGGGGCTATAACAAAATTTGATATGGCTGTTGGTCTGCTGAAAAAGCTGCTTTCAGGCAGCTTGGATAATGTATTCTCAAAGGTTCGTGCAGCTGTATGCGTACCTACCGGTATCGGCGATGTCGAAAAGCGTGCGGTCGAGGAGGTAGTCATTTCGGCAGGAGCTAAGGATGTATATCTGATAGAGGCACCGCTTGCCGGTGCAATCGGTGCAGGGATAGATATAAACGAGCCGAAGGGCTATGTGATTGTAGATGTGGGCGCGGCCACTACGGAGGCGGCTGTCATTTCCTTGGGCGGCGTTGTTGTTTCAAAATCCGTGAAAATAGCGGGCGACGCTCTTGATAATGACATAATCCAAATGATAAAGAAAAAGTATAATATAGAGATTGCAAAGTCAACGGCTGAAAAGATAAAACTAAGATTAGCATCCGCAATCCCGTCATTGAGCACAGATATAGCGGAGGTCAAGGGCAAGGATATGTATAGCGGTGTGCCTAAAACGGTTGCAATCAGCTCAAACGAATTGAATTTGGCGATAAAAGAGGATGTGTCGAGAATTGTCGAAACGGTTCGCGGAGTACTGGAGGAAACACCGCCGGAGCTTTCATCGGATTTGCTTGAAACAGGAATAGTATTGACCGGCGGCGGAGCCGCTCTAAAGGGACTTGGAAGACTTATTAAAAGAAACACGGGAATAGAGGTTTATATGTCGGAGGATCCCGTATGCTCAATTGCTCGCGGCGCAGGGATTGCAATGGCGGACAAGGGAGGACTTAGAAATATGCTTTTCCGTTCCGCCGGCAGAAAGAATTATTAAAAGGGAGTAGGTTTTTTTGAAGTTTTTTAGTGAACATAAGGCAGCGTCGATACTGACCGTGTGTGTTATAGCGGTCGTGGGTTTACTTATTTTTTTCGGCTTGCACAGCGGAAGTCCCACAGCGTCGGAAGATGCTGTTAAGTCCGTTTCCACTCCCGTTCAGAAATTTTTTACCAATATCGGGAACAGTTTTTATGACATAACACATAGTCTGGGACAGTTAAAAGAGCTTAGAACTGAGGTTGATGAGCTTAAATCCCAAAACAATAAGTATGAGCAGCTTTTTGACGACAATGAGGAGCTTTTGGAAGAAAATGACAGATTAAAGCGTATGCTTGAGCTCAGAGATGAGAACCCTGATCTGGATATGATTGCGGCAACCGTAGCGGCGGACGAGCCTTCAAATTGGTTTTCCGGATTTACGATTGACAAAGGTGAGCATAGCGGTATAGCACCGGATCAGATCGTTATCTCAACTGACGGATTTTTGATAGGAAAGATAGTGAGTGTCGGAACAAATTGGGCTGATGTTATGACCGTAACGGATCCCGCCTTTTCCGCCGGTGTTATGGTTGAGCGTTCCCGTGACCTTGGCGTTGCTGAGGGTGACACAGAGTACAGGTATAATCGACAGTTTAAGCTATCATATCTCGCCAGAGATGTTGATATAGAGGTTGGCGACTATATTACAACAACGGGTCTTGGCGGAACATTTCCTGCAGGATTTAGACTCGGCAAGGTTGCCGATATAAAAGACGACAATATAACAATGACAAGGTATGCTATAGTGGATGTGTGTGCGGATTTAAGCGATGTGCGCCGGGTTTTTGTTATCACAAACAGCATGGATGTTGTTGCGGATGAGGAAAATGAGAATATGAAGTCATATCGTGAGGAAGCAGAACGTAAGCAGGAAGAAATTGACAGCCTAAACGCGCAGAATAATGATACTGAGCTGAACGATGACGACGATGACAGTGATTATAATGATGAAGATAAAGATGAAGATGAAGATGAAGATGAATACGATGATGAGGACGAATAGGAGATTTTTGTGCCGACGCGGAGCGGCGGAATGGAGATTTTTATGAAGATATTACATCACGGCGCATGGCTTGTGCTGGCAGTAATATTACAGACCTTGATTTTAAATAATATATCGTTTTTTGGCGTTCATGCCGACTTATTTCTTGTACTTGCGGCAAGTATAGGCTTTTTGTGCGGACGTGTGCAGGGAACCGTATGCGGTATAATATTCGGTCTTATATATGATTTTTTTGTGGGCAGAATAATTGGGATTGATATGGCAGCTTTTGCCCTAATTGGATTTTTTTCTGCGGTTGTCAGCGATAGATACTATAACAATCCCTCTTTTTATGTTTTTATGCTTCTGGGCGCAGCGGCGACTGTTGCTGCGGAGCTGTTGTATATGATACCGTATATTGCCGTAATAGGCGGTGGTATCAAAATAACCTCAGTTATAAGGACAATCGGTATAGAAGCTGTCTTAAACGGAATTTTAATACTGCCTCTGATTTGGTGTATTAAGAAAACCATGGAGCTTTTTAAAATTAAAAATATTATAAATTATCGGTGATATATATGGAGTTAAATGATATTACAAAACGCGCTTTGGTTATTGCCTCGCTGGTGGGAATTTTGATTTTGGTGTGCGTTTTTAAGCTGTATGATTTACAGATAGTAAACGGTGATAACAACAGACTCAAAGCCGATAACAGCACGGTCAGAACCTATGTGGAAAAAGCTCCGAGAGGTGAAATATTTGACAGAAACGGCGAGTCCATCGTTGAAAACAAGGTGGGCTACAGCATACAGTTGTTTAAAAGCGATATATCCGAGGAAGAGCTTAACAATAACTTAGCCGATATAATTCTTCTGCTTGAAGAAAACGGCGATAGCTATACCTCCACTTTCCCGATTAAGTATAATGTGGATGACGATGTTCCCGAATATGATTTTAGCGCCTCCGCGCCCGATGATGAAAATGAAAATGAATACCTAAACCAAATAGCGGAGTGGGAGTCCGAAAATGGTGTTGATAATTACGAAACACTGCGCGAAATTGTAGAATATTATCAAGACAAGTATTCTGTTTCAAATGAATTTGACAATAAGCTTGCGCTTGAAATTATCGCCGTAAGATATGAAATGCAGCAGAGAAACTTTAGTACTTCAAATCCGTTTATTATGGCAACGGACGTTGACGATATTGTTATACAAAAAATCAAGGAAACATACGCTCCATCCGGATTTGCGGATATTGTCGCGGACACAATACGCACTTATGCCAAGGGGAATATGGCGGTTCATATACTGGGCAGAACCGGAATAATATACGCGGAGGAATACGAGGAGCTGAAAGACAGCGGATACGGCATGAACGACATAATAGGAAAGGACGGTTTAGAGGCTGTTCTGGAGCCGTACCTTAAAGGTACCGACGGATATACAACGGTTAGAATGACTGATGACGGAAGGTATGATGAGGAGGTTGTGTCACAGAAAGCTTCGCCCGGAAATTACGCGGAGCTTACGCTTGACTCGGAATTGCAGGAGGCTGCAGAGGAGTCGCTGAAGCGCAACGTTACGGAGGCGGTAGGATCGGACGGAGCAGGCGCGGTTATCGCGCTTGATCCGAATAACGGCGAGGTTCTTGCCATAGCCTCTTATCCTGATTACAATCCGGAAACGTTTAGCGAGGATTATGATGATCTAATAAAATCAGAGTCAAATCCTCTCTTTAACCGTGCGCTAAACGGAACCTACGCACCCGGCTCAACGTTTAAGATTTTGACTGCGGTAGCGGGACTGGAGAGCGGGACAATAGAACCCGATACCTATATAACCGATAGAGGAAAATACACTTACTATTCCGATTACCAGCCTACCTGTCTGGTATATTCCTCATCGGGCGCGACGCATGGAACGATTAATGTTTCCGAGGCCATTGGTGTGTCGTGCAACTATTTCTTTTATGATATAGGTAGAAAAATGGGTATAGAAGTGATTGATGAATATTGTGAAAAATTTGGTCTTGGGGAAACAACCGGAATTGAGCTGTCCGAAAGCAGCGGAACCGTTTCGGGACCTGAGGAGAGAGAGGCTAAGAATGACGAATGGAATCCCGGCGATGTGCTGCAAACAGCGATAGGACAGTCTGATAACCTGTTTACTCCCGCCCAGATTGCAAGCTATATCAGTACAGTTCTGAATAAGGGAAAACGTTACAAGCTTCATCTTGTTAAGCGTATAGTCGATTATGAAACCGGCGATGCCGTGATGGAGGAGGAACCGGAGGTTTTGAGCGATAACCCGATAAGCGACTCAACCTTTGACGCGGTAAAGGAGGGCATGCGTCAGGTTGTTGCCGACGGTACAGCAGCGACAGTTTTTAACGACAGCAGCTTGAAGGTTGGCGGTAAAACGGGAACAGCGGAAGTATCAGATGGAGCGGATAATGTATTGTTTACCGGCTTCGCGCCGTATGATAATCCCGGTATTGTGGTCGCTGTAGTGATTGAACACGGTGCGAAAAGCTCATATGCGGCTCAGGTAGGCAAAGACATATTTGACGCGTATATGGAAATCAACAACGGCGCTGAAAATGATTAGAATATATTGTCTTTCGGTACAGAAAATATGTCATTTCTTGCAAAATTACAATAAATTTAATAAAAATTTTAAAAAAAGCCTTTACAATTTGTGAATTTTGTGGTACATTATAGTCGTTGGAATTTTGGTTTTAACATTTTATTTTGATGATAATTGTCCTATGATGAATTTTGCGGATAATATATCCGTATCAGTTGTGGTAGTTGTGTTTTATATTTGTCATAGAATATCATATTTTTAATATCTTAAGGAGGCGAAGGAAATGAACATTGCTCTTATCGCTCATGATAAGAAGAAAGATTTAATGATTGATTTTTGTATTTCATACAGTGCGATTTTAAGAAAGCACAATATTTGCGCTACCGGTACAACAGGCGCTGTGGTATCTGAGGCTACCGGGCTTCCGATTAAATGTTTTCTGCCGGGAGTTGACGGCGGAGACCAGCAGATCGGGGCGCGTATCGCGTATAACGAGATTGACGCTGTATTGTTTTTCCGTGACCCGCTTACTCAGCAAAAATATGAGCCCAATATCGACTCGCTTTATAGGCTGTGTGATGTTCATAACGTACCGCTTGCCACCAATATCGCGACGGCGGAGCTCTTGATTATGGGTATTGAAAACGGAGATCTTGATTGGCGCGAATATGTAAAATCAAAGCGTATTGTTTAGTTATATATATTTTTTTAAAAATATTATTTGATATTCAACAGACCGAGCCTCTACCGGTCTGTTTTTATAATATGGAAGACTTTTCCAAAACATAGTTTCCGAAATGCGGATAAAAAGCCGATTGCCAAACATTGCGGCAATCGGCTTAAGCTTAAGTATTTGAATTTAGTAAACTCATTTAGTAAACTCATTTAGTAAATTCTTATTATTTATTTCATAGCGATGGCAGCCTTGGCTTTTGCCGCGATTGTTTTCGCGTCAAGACCGTACATCTCAAGGAGAGGATAAGGCTTTCCTGAGCGTCCGAATACATCCTCCGTACCCACTCTCTTCATGGGAACAGGCGCGTTTTCAACCAATACCTCGGCAACAGCGCTTCCGAGACCGCCAATAATGTTGTGTTCTTCGGCTGTGACTATCGCACCCGTTTCCGTGGCTGCCTTTATGATAATATCTTTATCAATGGGCTTAATTGTTGCCATATTGATAACTCTCGCGCTTATACCCTCGGCGGCGAGAATTTCTTTCGCCTCAGAGCAAGCGGGAACAAGCAATCCCGTTCCGATAAGAGTAACATCGGTACCGCCCGATAGCTCAACGCCCTTGCCGATTTCAAACTTATAGTTCTCGTCAAATATCGTGGGAACGGCAAGACGTCCAAATCTCAAATAAACGGGCCCGTCATAATCAATAGCCGCCTTAACCGCGAGATTAGACTCAACAGCGTCAGCAGGGTTCAAGATAACCATACCGGGGATAGTACGCATAAGACCAATATCCTCGAGACACTGGTGAGAAGCGCCGTCCTCACCAACAGAGATACCCGCGTGAGTCGCTCCGATTTTAACATTCAGGTGCGGATAACCTATTGAGTTTCTGATTTGCTCAAAGGCGCGTCCCGCCGCGAACATAGCAAAGGAGCTGGCGAAGACAATCTTGCCTGTGGTCGCGAGACCGGCGGCAGTAGCCATCATGTTGCCCTCGGCTATACCTGTATTAATAAATCTTTCCGGATATGTCTTCTTAAAGGCATCGGTTTTTGTGGACTTTGAAAGGTCAGCGTCCATAACAACTATTCTGGGGTCGTTTCCGTATTCAACCAAAGCATCGCCGTAGGCCTGTCTGGTCGCGATTTTATCACCAATATTATACTTCATTATTTGTCACCTCCGAGAGTTTCGATATAAGCGTCAAGCTCAGCGATAGCCTGAGCGTATTGTTCATCATTTGGAGCCGTGCCGTGCCATGCGGCCTGACCTTCCATAAACGAAACACCCTTACCCTTTGTGGACTTAGCCAGAATAAGAGTGGGCTTGCCCTTTGTCTGCTTTGCTTCGTTTACGGCAGCTTCAATTTGATTAAAGTCATGCGCGTCTATCTTGATAACATGCCAATTGAACGCTTCAAACTTCTTGTCGATGGGAGTAGAGTTCATAACCTTGGTAATTTCACCGTCAATCTGCAAACCGTTGAAGTCAAGGAACGCGGTCAGGTTATCAAGCTTATAGTGAGCCGCGAACATAGCCGCCTCCCATACCTCGCCTTCCTCGATTTCACCGTCGCCCAAAGCGGTGTAAACGCGGTAATCCTTGTTGTCGAGCTTTGCTGCCAAAGCCATGCCGTTAGCGCAGCTTATGCCCTGACCCAGAGAGCCGGTGGACATATCAACGCCGTTAACCTTTTTCATGTCAGGGTGACCCTGCAAGTAGCTGTCAATGCTTCTAAAGCCCTTAATATCATCCTTCGGAATAAATCCCGCCTCTGCCAAAACTCCGTACAGAGCCGGCGAACAGTGACCTTTAGACAAAACAAATCTGTCGCGGTCGGGATTTTTCGCGTCTTCTGGATTAACATTCATTTCTTTCAGATACAAATATGTAAGAATATCGGCAATCGAAAGAGAACCTCCCGGATGTCCCGCGCCCGCGCTGTGAACAGCTTCAAGCGCCATTTTCCTCACGTGAGCCGCATGGATTTGCAAATCCTTGATTTTATTTAAATCCATTTCTAATTCCCCCTTGTATAATGGTTATAATTTCTTTTAGTACTATTTTACCACAATAAAAATGCATTTTCAACTGTTTTTTGTTAGTTTTTTAATTTATTTTCATATAAGCGGTAAATGCCGATTTTACGCGATTTTTGTTATATCTTTTTTGATATGATATAAAATTCTCGTGTATATGCAAAAAACAACTTGACATTACCGATATAATATGATATTATTTTCGTAAATTAGTAAATAATGTATTTTTAATCAATAATTAAATATAGCAAGGGAGGGCTTTATTTGAAAAACGGAATTATTGCTGTCGTATACCAAGCGGCGGTATGATAGGCGAAAGAAAACTTCACAAACTTGATTACAAAAATTACGGAGGTAGTGCTATGAAAAGAATTTTAAGCTTTGTTTTATCGTGTATAGTAGCGCTGTCTGTTATCGCTCCGTCTCTCGGGGTCAGGGCGTATACCGGCGACTATATGTACAAGGATATCTACTACAATATTATCAATGACTCGACAATCACTATTACCGACTGCAATGAGAGCGCGGAAAGTGTTGATATTCCCGCTACGATTGCGGGATATCCGGTTACCGCAATCGAGTCTCGCGCGTTTTACAACTGTGGCTCGCTAACGAGCGTAACTATACCGAACAGCGTTACAAGCATCTCCTGCTGTTAGGAAAAGACTAAAAAATAATGCACTTCCCAAACGGGATTACGGCAGCGTGTTAATGCCGACCGTCCGGGAAATACATTATCCTCACTTGATATTATTTAATTGTCAAAACCTCATCAAATACATCTTTGAACCGATATACGATTTCGATTTTGTTCCCTGTGTAGACCTTAACCTTGTCAATGAAATACAAGAGCATTTCATTTGTAAAGCTATCTCTTG
>CAYTZR010000030.1:18728-26106 GCA_964442605.1 uncultured Oscillospiraceae bacterium | reverse complement strand
AACCGGATTGAAAAAACTATGTCGATGGTCTAAAGGGCGGATTTTCCGCCCTTTTAATTTATGATATGCCGTTAATTTCTTGATACAGGTCTTTTGCGTAGCTGTCGGTCATACCGCATATGAAGTCGGTTACCAGCAATAACCTGAGATACAGCTTCTCGCACTCGTCCTTATCCTTGGAGTAGATTTTGTAAATAGATTTGTAGTTGTCCGATATTATCTCTATAAGCTTTTTATTAATCTCGGTCATTTTTTTGTCTGTATCATAGTCCAGAACGGCGTATACGAATTTGTCAAGCAAAAAGTCCAGCATTGTTCCTGCCGCAATCTCAAGCCGGATTATTTGATCCGAGCAAAAAGCGTATCTGTAGGCAATATCACCGAGTGCGCATGCCAGCGCATTCCCGTTTGATACTCCCAAAACCTCACTGCCGCAGGTTCCCGCCATGATTGAGTCATAGTTCTGTACAAAGCCTGAGGTGGCGCAGCTTAACAAAAAGCTTTGCGCTCCGATAATCCAGTTTTGGACAGCGTTCAGCTCGGGGTTTGCGGTTCCCTGAGCCGCCGCCTTATCATAAAAGGTCTTCAGCCCTTTAACCGTTTCTCTATAGGCTTGAAGCTCATCGGAATTTGCGCATAGCTTAGTATATTTATCGCTTTGCAGCTCTTCAAGCAATTGATTGTATGACAGAAGTCCTTTTTTTACGGCATCCTCAATATCGGCTGTTTTATACGCTATATCATCAGCCGCTTCAAGCAGAAAGGTAAGAGGATAGCGGCATCCGTTCGCGCCGGTCGTCGCGGTTATATCCTTAAACAAATCCTGTTCCGCGTAATAATAGCCCATCTTTTTGTCCTTTACATTCCCGCTCTTTTTGTTGATTTGGCAGGAAGAAACAGGATACTTTATTATAGTGTTAAGCAGCGCATATGTCAGATGCATACCGTTTTCGTCCACGAGGTAGTGCAGCTTTGTCAGCAGACGCAGCGCTTGAGCGTTGCCTTCAAAATTATACAGGTCGTTTCGCATTTGCTCCGTCAGGCGCGGTCTGTCTCGTTCGATCTCGGGTAAGTGAGCCTTAAACCAGTCGCGTATTGCTGTTTCTCCAAAATGCCCGAAGGGCGGATTGCCGATGTCGTGCAGCAGTCCCGCGCACTCCAGAATACTGCACGCGGCTTCTCGGGTATCTTCATCAAGATTGGGAGCGAGATTGTTTTTTATTATGTATGTAAAACATGATTGCCCAAGGGACTTTGCAAAGGATGAAACCTCCAGCGAGTGGGTAAGCCGTGTGCGTATAAAATCGCTCTTGTCCAGCGGAAACACCTGCGTTTTGTCCTGCAAACGTCTAAAAGACGCGCTGCCTATAATTCTGTGATAATCCCTTTGAAACTCGGTTCGCAGATCCTGCGGGTTCTTTTTCGCTGTCCTCCCGTGTCTCTTGTCGGACAATAATTTGTTCCATTCCATATTATGCTTCACTCCCAATCTAATATATTATTACATCTCCGTGAGAGCCACTATATACATGTTTGAGCCGCTTAAGTCTACGGTATATTTATATCTTTCGGTAATATCCTTAACTGTGCCGTCGTTATAGGTTACTCTTATTACAGAGTCGCGTATTACGGTTGCCTGCGTTGATGATATATGATCAACGCTGTGACAGCTTAAGGAAAGAATTTCCTCGCTTTTGACTATTGCGGAAATGTCGTTGTACGCCCTCATTTCCTCTTCGGCGGCGGAGCCGCTGTAGTATCTGTATACGTATGTACTGTCCTTGTTGGTTACTCCGTTTACAAATGCGCTAAGAGAGCCTTCAACAAAGCTTTCTATGGCGCTGTCGCTGTATTTTGCCGTATGATACGCGTCATATGTACCCAAGGCGACAATGTAGTTTGACGCGATATATCCCTTTTTTCCGTTGTAGGTCACCAGCGTAAACCCGTTTGAGGTGGACTCTATACAGTACACCGACGCGCCGAGCGGAACCTGCGTTATCTCGGAATATGAGGTTGAAGGACCCGAACGCAGCGTTACCGACTGCTTGCAATTGCCGACTTCCTTGGTAAGCTCTATTTTAGTGACGGTATACGGTACGGCTGTCGGCTGCACATACGCCGTTGGCGCGGGCGTAGGCACGGGAGTGGCGGGAGCGGCTGTTACGCTGTATTCCGTTGGTGAAGGTGTTTCCGCTACAACAAATGTATCGGCATTGTTGCCATCCTCATTGCTGCCTCTTTTAAATAAACCGTTTCCGAATACAACAAAAAACAGCAGCGCGGCGATTGCGATAGCCAATACCGCTATTGTCACACACAGTACGGGCATATAGTTTGTACTTTTCCGGTTTGGCTGATAACGGTACGGTTCCCGATAGCGATACGGTTCATTTCTTACATATCTTCCGTTATATCTTCCGTTATTTGGTCCGTTGTTTATTCTGTCATATTCGTTTAATACCGCCCCTGTGTCAATAGGCGACGTATCATCGGGACTGCTTGTAATAGGCGCTCCGCAATTACCGCAAAACGATGAGCTTTCGGGATTGTTTGCGCCGCAGTTTCCGCACTTCATAGAATTCCCCCTTTTATCCCTTTTTTATTATTATACCGTAAGAATATAATAAATTCAAGTATATTTAATAAAAAAAGGAACGGCGAACCGTTCCTTTCTGATTGTGTTTTTAAGCTGTATTTTTAAGCTTTGCCGACTGAGCCGAACAGCTCCATCTTTTCTTTCACAATTACCTTTATCGCTTCGGCACCGGGAGCGAGCAGCTTTCTGGGGTCGTAGCCCTTGCCCTGAAGATCCTTGCCTTCCTCGATATATTTTCTGGTTGCCTCTTGGAAGTAAAGCTGACATTCGGTGTTTACATTGATTTTCGCGACACCCAGAGAGATTGCCTTCTTTATCATATCCTCCGGAATACCCGTACCGCCGTGGAGAACCAAAGGCAAATCACCTATAAGCTCCTTTGTCTTAGCGAGAGCGTCAAAATCAAGACCTGCCCAATTTTCGGGATATTTGCCGTGAATGTTGCCTATGCCTGCCGCCAAGAAGTCAACGCCCAAATCCGCTATTCTCTTGCACTCGTTCGGATCCGCGATTTCACCCGCGCCTACAACGCCGTCCTCTTCGCCGCCTATTGAGCCGACTTCGGCTTCGATTGAAAGACCCAAAGCGTGAGAAACCTTCACCAGCTCCTTTGTCTTTTCAACGTTTTCATCAATAGGAAAGTGAGAGCCGTCAAACATGATTGATGAAAATCCCGCCTTGATGCACTTGTAGCAGCCTTCATAGGTGCCGTGGTCAAGGTGCAGAGCGACAGGAACCGTGATGTTCATTTCCTCAATCATAGCCTTTACCATTGCCGCGACTGTCTTAAATCCGGTCATATACTTCCCCGCACCCTCGGAAACGCCGAGGATAACAGGCGAGCTGTTTTCCTGAGCCGTGGCAAGCACCGATCTTGTCCATTCAAGATTGTTGATGTTAAACTGGCCTACGGCATACTTGCCCGCAACCGCTTTTTTTAACATATCCGTTGCTGATACTAACATTTTTAATTCCTCCTAAATTAATATATAATAAAAATTTTATTACTCTTTTTATTATCCTATTTATTACTCTTATCGAGTTTTGTTGTCCCTTGCCCAGAAGTACAAATACTGTTGCGCGAAGCCCGCCAAATCACCGTATTTTTCTGAAATAAATCCATCGATTTCCTTTTCCGGTACACCGTAAAGCTCCTCGACAATACGCTTAATCCAAACATCCTTTGGAAAGGTTTCGTATCTTTCGCATGAAAACAGAAGTATGCAATCGGCAACCTTGCCGCCCACACCCTTTATCTTCATCAGTTCTTTTTTGGCATTCGCGGTACTCATACCGGATATATCGTCTAAACTTATCTCTCCGCTTGCCGCCTTTTGCGCCGCATCGATTATATATTTATCCCGATAGCCCGCCTTAAGCTCTGACAGGTCACTTATATCGAGACGGCTCAGCCTTTCGGCTGTCGGGAAGGAGTAGTAATCTCCGCTTGGTATTCCGAGCTTATCCGAATATTCAATTCTGTCGCCAAACCTTCGGCACAGAGCTTCTATAATCTTTTTTATTCTGGGAATGTTATTATTTGCCGAAATAATAAATGATATTATTGTTTCCCAAATTTCCTGCCGCAGAATTCTTATTCCGCAGCCGTATTTTATACATTTTGTTAAGGCGGGGTCACGCCTTGAGAGTTCGTCTTTGATCCGTCCGTAATCTGTCGCAACGGAAAAATAATTCTCCCAAAACTTATTGTCGCCATCGGGACAGTACACTGTGCCGCCCGATACCCTGCAAATTTTTCCGCCGGCAACACCTATATAGCCGTTGCCTGTATTGTTCCAGCGGAAGCACTGACCGCACTCAAATGTATGGACTTCATTAAAGTCCTGCTGTAAGTATATCATCTTTTGATTTTTCCAATTGTTTTAAATAAATTCTTGAAACGTGAAGCGTTTTAACGTATATATTAACGTATTTTACGTTTATGGACGTATGACTTTCGATAGAAAATTTTATGTTTTCCGCCATTTTACGCGCCTCCGGCTCAATGCGGCACGGATAGCGCAAAGAAATCTCAATATCAAGAGCAATTCGGTTCCCTTTTGTGATGCTGCTCTTAATTCTCAGCAGCTTATACATGCTGGCAAATCTTGACATTTCATAAGAACAAATATCCGTGATTGCCTTCCTGGAAATCTTATATTCGCCCAAATAGCTGTAAGTAGGGCGCATTACCGTTTTTTCTTCCTGGAACGTTTTGTTCTTTCTGCTGAAAAGCTGAATCATCGGGTCGATAAAGTATCCCGAAAACTGTTTTTTTACCTCAAAAGTCGGCACGGGTATAACGTGCTTGCCTTGTTTTGTTCGCATTTCGTTTGCGATTTTCATTTCTTCGGGAGTTGCGACATCCTCGATACGTATTGTTTTTTCTATCGGCAGGACATCCAGAGTCTCCGCGATTTTGTTCACCATTCTATCGCTGGTGCCGATAATGAGAAGCGAGGTAATGCCGTTGTCCTTTATTGCCTTTTTGACCTCCGCGCTATGTTCGGGATCACTGAAAATAGCCCGGCGTACCGACGCGATTTTGCTTGGCTCGCGTTTGGCGCTTTTACCCGCGATAATCCTGTTGTCGGACACAAGAAGTCCGTCGTCGATTATATAATCGATATTGTTTTCACGGGCAACCCACATACTGTGATGAGATTTGCCTGTGCCGGATTTACCGACAAGTGCGTAGACCTTCATATGTTTTACCTCAAATATTTTACCTCAAATAAATTGTGTTGTCAAACTGTGTTGTCAACTTGTGTTGTCAAACTTGTGTTGTCAAACTTGTTCTGTTTTAATTTCTTATTTAAACCGCTTATCTGATTGCGCCTTAATTATCCTTAATTATTTTGTTTATCCTCGCTCTCGGAAATCTTGTATGACAGCCTCATAAGACTGTCGCTTAGATGTACATTTTCAACAATAATGCCTTCCTTTTCTTCAAGCTCGGTGTATGAGAAGTTCATAAACGCGGTTATACCCATTTTTATCAAATCCTCGGCAACCTCTTTCATGGCTTCCTTGGGAACGGTCAATATAGCCATTTTAGGGTGGTTCTCCTTTATAAACGCGTCAATATCGGCGTAATCCATAACGGTAAAATCCCTTATTCTGGCTCCTATAACGCTCGGACCGGAATCAAAAATTCCTATGAGCTTAAAGCCTCTGCTTTCAAACTTTGTGTTGGTGGCAAAGGTTTGACCCATGTGTCCCGCGCCAACGAGAACCGCCGTATATCCTCGGTTAAGACCGAGGATATTGGCAATTTCCGTTCTGAGCATTTCCACATTGTAGCCATAGCCCTGCTGCCCGAAGCCCCCGAAGCAGTTTAAATCCTGCCGTATCTGCGAGGCTGTGACATTCATTCTTTCACTGAGCTCCTTTGAGGAAATACGTTCTGTTCCGCTGTCATAAAGATCTGTCAAGTGTCTGTAATATCTCGGCAATCTGTTTATAACCGAGCCCGATACTTTTTTCTTCATTTCTTTTTCTCCCCTTTAACACGGCGGATCATCAAGCCGTATATAAAAAGCTTTTCAGATATTTGTTTTAAATTTATGAAAGCTTTGACATAATATAGTCGGCAAATTCCGCCGAGGTCGCGCCGGTGTCGCGCCCTGTAATGCGAAGCTTCTTTTCCTTGTACATGCACTCGTCAAGGGCGTTTTCAAGAGCCTTTGCCTTGTCCGCGTAGCCGATATGCTCAAGCAGCATAACGGCGGCTCTGATAATACTGCACGGATCCGCGTATATGTCGCGTCCCTCCTGCACCATCCTTGGCGCGCTTCCGTGAATTGCCTCAAACATAGCATAACGCTTGCCGATATTTGCGCTTCCTGCTGTGCCGACACCGCCTTGGAACTCTGCCGCCTCATCCGTGAGGATGTCGCCGTACAGGTTGGGCAGTACAAGTACTTGGAATTGCGTCCTTCTCTTTGGGTCAACCAGCTTTGCGGTCATAATGTCTATATACCAGTCGTCAAGCTCAATGCCGGGATAATCCTTTGCGACATCCTTGCAAACACTGAGGAAGTTGCCGTCTGTTGTCTTGATTACGTTTGCCTTTGTTACACAGGTAACGCGTGTCTTGCCGGCCTTTTTTGCGTATTCAAACGCCGCTCTCGCAATCCTTTCCGTACCCTCGCGGGTCTGAACAACAAAGTCAACGGCTAAGTCGTCTGTGACGTTGACACCCTTTGAGCCGACTGCGTAGCCGCCCTCGGTGTTTTCTCTGTAGAATGTCCAGTCTATACCCTCGGCGGGAACCTTTACGGGTCTAACGTTGGCAAACAGGTCAAGCTCCTTGCGCATAGCTACATTCGCGCTCTCGATGTTCGGCCACGGATCGCCTTGTCTCGGTGTTGTTGTGGGACCCTTGAGAATAACATGACACTGCTTGAGCTCCTCCAGAACGTCGTCCGGCAGAGCCTTGTTTACCTCCGCTCTATGCTCGATTGTGCAGCCTGTGATTTCCTTAAAGGCAATCTTGCCGTTTTTAACCTCATCCTTAAGCAGGAATTTTAATATTCTTTCCGCCTGCTCGGTTATAGCGGGACCGATGCCGTCGCCGCCAACAACTCCGATTATGATTTGCTCTAAGCTGCCATAGTCGATAAAATCCTTTTCGGCTTTCATTTTTTCAACTCTTTCGAGCTGTTCGGAAAGCACTGCTTCAAATTTTTTTCTTGCTTCCGCGATTTGTGTTGTGTAATCCATTTCTGAATACCTCCTAAAGTGTTTGAATATACTCCCCTTTACGTCGCAATGTGC
>CAYTZR010000030.1:0-18628 GCA_964442605.1 uncultured Oscillospiraceae bacterium | reverse complement strand
TGCGCTAAGCTCGCTTTATCGCAAGCGAAAAGCTCCGCCCGCTGCGCAATTGCTCCTTATTCCCATAAAGCTGACGCTTTACGGGAGCCCTGAGCGCAATGAGCTGCGCTAAGCTCGCTTTATCGCAAGCGAAAAGCTCCGCCCGCTGCGCAATTGCTCAACAGCCCGCTGCGACTGATTTTGTTTACGCATTATTTTTTGTATAATTCAAAAGCCCGCCCGCGAGAAGCATTTCTCTCTGGCGCTTTGAAAGGTCAATCTTTGCTTCAAAATCAAAGTCTTTTGACTTGTCCGTAATCTTTATTGTATTGCTGTTCGCGATTTGCTCTCTCACGTTTTCAATAAGCAAATCGTCCATTTGATCAATTCTGTCATAGTCCGTTTCGTTGGCAAATGTCATGGGGATAATTCCGGCATTTATCAGATTTGCCATATGAATTCTCGCGAAGGATTTAACCAGAACCGCTTTAACGCCCAAGTACAGCGGCGCGAGCGCGGCGTGTTCTCTCGACGAGCCCTGTCCATAATTGCTTCCGCCCACAACTATGCTGCGTTTAAGCTCCAATGCGCGTTTCGGAAAATCCTCATCGCATACCGCGAAGCAGTGTTCTGAAATCTTCGGAATATTTGAACGAAGCGGCAAAATCTTCGCTCCGGCAGGCATAATGTGGTCTGTTGTGATATTATCGCCCACTTTCAGACTGCACTTTGCTTCGATTTTGTCAAGCAGCGGATCCGATACGGGGAACGGCTTAATATTCGGGCCGCGCAGAACCTCAACCGTATCCATCTTTTCCTCCTCAATCGGCGGCACAATCATGTTATCGTTGATAGTAAACACCTCGGGAAGGGTAAATTCCGGCATATCGCCCAGCGTTCTCGGGTCTGTCATGACTCCGGAGATTGCCGATACAGCGGCAACCTCAGGTGATACCAGATAAATCTGACCGTCCTTCGTACCGCTTCTGCCTTCAAAGTTTCTGTTAAATGTTCTGAGGGAAATACCTCCCGAATTCGGGGATTGTCCCATACCTATGCACGGACCGCAAGCGCTTTCCAAAATTCTTGCGCCTGCATCAATCATCTTAGACAGCGCCCCGTTTTCAGCAATCATATTAAGAACCTGCTTTGAGCCGGGGGCAATCGCCAGAGAAACACCGGGATCAACGGTCTTGCCGTCTAAAATATACGCAACCTTAAGCATATCCAAGAGTGAGGAATTTGTGCACGAACCGATACACACCTGATCTATCTTCATTCCCGCAAGTTCGGAAATTCTTTTAACATTATCGGGTGAGTGGGGACAAGCGGCCATGGGTTCAAGCTCGCTCAGGTTGATTTCCAGTATCTCGTCATACTCCGCGTCTGCATCAGCCGAAAGCGGTGTGTAATCATTCTCTCTTCCCTGAGCCTTTAAGAACTTGCGAGTGGTTTCATCGGATGGGAAAATAGAGGTTGTTGCGCCAAGCTCGGCACCCATGTTTGTAATAGTAGCCCTCTCGGGAACCGACAGTGTTTTAACGCCTTCACCGCAGTATTCGATAACCTTGCCGACACCGCCTTTTACGGACATACGTCTAAGCACCTCAAGGATAACGTCCTTCGCGGCAACCCAAGGATTGAGACTGCCCGTAAGATTTACCTTTACTATTTTCGGATAGGTGATATAGTAGGTTCCGCCGCCCATCGCAACGGCAACATCCATACCTCCCGCGCCGATTGCAATCATGCCTATGCCTCCGCCTGTGGGAGTGTGGCTGTCGGAGCCGATCAAGGTTTTGCCGGGAATTCCGAAACGCTCCAGATGAACCTGGTGACATATGCCGTTGCCGGGACGCGAGAAGTAAATGCCGTGCTTTTTACAGACGCTGCCTATAAATCTGTGATCGTCCGCGTTCTCAAATCCGCTTTGCAGCGTATTATGGTCTATGTAAGCAACGGATTTTTCTGTTTTTACTCTGGGTACGCCCATAGCTTCAAATTCCAAATATGCCATCGTGCCGGTTGCGTCCTGAGTTAGGGTCTGGTCGATACGAATGCCTATTTCCTGTCCTTTAACGGGTTCGCCTTCAACAATGTGGTTTCTTAAAATCTTTTCCGTAAGTGTCAAGCCCATCGAAATCAACTCCTGTTCTGTTATATTTAAAAGTCCTTAACAATATTTTATATTATCAAATGATAAATGTCAAGCAAAACGTTAAGACTTTAACAAAAATCCGCCAATTTAAATCGGCGGATTTTTATTTAATATTTTTTTATTTTCCTAAAATCTTTTTATTTTCTTTGTGGTGTTCTTCTCAAATTCGGTGTCGCGTGTTTTAAAGGCGGTTATGCGCTTATACAGAGGCATATCCTTGTTGAATTCATCGATTATTTTCTGAAGCTCCGCGTTTACATCCTTTATGCGGCGCTTTTCCGCATATTCAAGATCAGGGAATATCTCGGCTTCGATTGTCTGCCCGCTTTCACGAACCAATACCTCCATAACAAGATCGTTCTTGCTCAGCTCGTTTTCAAGCTCCTCCGGTGAGATATTTTCGCCGTTTGACAGAATAATCAAATTCTTTTTGCGCCCGGTGATGTACAGATAGCCCTCATCATCAAGATAGCCTAAGTCGCCTGTGTGCAGCCATCCGTCCTCGTCAAGCGCTTCGGCAGTCTCCTTCGGCATTTTGTAGTAACCCATCATTACGCTTGAGCCCTTAACACAGATTTCCTCGTCCTCGAATTTGACGCTGCAATTTTTGAGAGGCCTGCCTATGGAGCCGTTTTTGGAGTTAATCTGGTTGTTGTTGCTGATAACGGGCGAACATTCCGTCATACCGTAGCCCTGCAGAATACTGATGCCGTATTCCGCGAAAAAATCGACTAAATCGGGGTTTAGGTACGCGCCGCCGCTGAATATTATTTCAAGGTTTCCGCCAAACGCCGCCTTTGCTATCATATTTTTGGGTATATACGATTTTGTATCCCGCAGCTGATGATAAATCGTTTCGATTATCAGCGGTACAAGCAGCATTACCTTTGGCTTAAATTTTCTAAGGTTCTTTGTAAAGTGAAGCGCCGAGTCGTTGATACATATACAGCTGCCCAAGGACATGCTTTTAAGTATATCGGAAGTCAGGCAGTAGGAGTGATGTATGGGCAGAACCGACATCGAGACCGTTCCCGGCTCAATCTGTACCACGCATGCTTCAACATTTGAGGCAAGGTTTCGGTTGCTCAGCATTACGCCCTTGCTCTTTCCGGTGGTTCCCGATGTAAACATCAGCGTACACATCTTTTCGGGATCGATCTCCGTATCAAATCCGCTGCCGCGGTTTTCCTGCAGCAGAGCCGGAAGGTTGTATAAATTTTCAATATTCGCCGCCTCGTCTTGCAGACATACTATATGGGTGATAGCGGGACAGTTATCGCGGATACCCTCGGCAACCGCCTTTTGCGCTTTATCAAAAAATACCGCGGAGCTGTCGGAGCGGTTAAGCAAATCATAAAGCTCGTTTGCGGGCAGAGAAGCGTCAAGCGGCACAGCCACACTTCCTGAGTTTACTATGCCCAGATATGATATTATCCATGGGTATGAGCTTGTTCCGATTAACGCGATATGCTTGCCCGCAAGTCCAAGACCGTTAAGCGCGCAGCTCACCGCTTCGCTCTCGCTTTTTACCTCCGAATACTTTTTTTCGCCGATTTCTTTACCCTCGATATATTTAAACGCGGTCATATCGGCGTAGCTTTCCGCACTGTACTCAACTATATCCTTGATTGTATTAAAAGCCATATTTTATCCTCCTAATTTAAAATATATTGAACAAGATTATTATTTGGTAAGGTAAGATTATTTGGTAAGGCTTTCAATATAGGATACCGCTTCGCCAACTGTTTTGATTTTAAGGATTTCATTTTCGTCTACTTCAATGTCATACTCCTCCTCCAAGTATCCCAGCAGCGACATAAACTCAAAGGAGTTCAGCCCTAAGTCCTCGATAAATCTTGAGTTTTCGGTGATTTCATCGGGCGGTGTGTCAACGTATTCGCTCAGTTTTTCTTTAAGGTCGTCAAACATTTTCTTTACCTCCATAATATATATTTATATATTTTTTATTTTACACCATATCAATAATTTCGCCGACAGTAAGCTCCGGATGTTCAACACCGGCAAAAATTATACGCATTAAGTAGTAATATACCTTTTCAACTTCTTGATAGGACAGCTCCGCTTGCTGGTACTTGAAGAAGAATTCAAGCCCTCCGTCGGGACTGTGCATAACCGTGAGATACAGCTTCTGTACAGCCGTACCGTTGCTCAGCCACCTTGATTTATACGGCAGACCCTTAAGGTTTGGGTTCTGAAGTCTCACCGGCAGCGGCTGGTACGTTAAAAGTATGCCCTCGTAGGTCGTGTGGGCGGGCTGACCGAATTTTTCGGCAAATTTTTTCGCGAGCCGCGCCTGATCATAGTTACTGTGACGGTAAACCTTGTTCTGAAGCTCCTGAATCATATATATTCCGTGCAAAAATTCAGTATCCGGCTCTATTACGGTTCGGCACGGATACCATTCCGTGCGGCTTCCGCCGCTGAACCGCTCAAGCTTTGTGGAGCGTCTTGAAACAAAGTTTCGTATACTTATATCGGTTTGTCCGTTGTTGGCCTTTGACAGGTAGGTTCTTAGCCCCATCAGCAACAGATTTGTCATTGAAACGTTGTTGCTCAGGCAGTAATCCAGCAGCCTGAATGTAGGAGCAGGCTCCAGATTGAAGGACGCAAATCCGACTCTTGTGTCCTCTATGTTGCGGTAAACATAACGCTGATTGGGGTTGTTGTGCTTTTTTCGGTCATCCTCAAGCTTCCACGGACCCGTGACATCGGAATATAACGGCTCGCCAATGCTTAAAATCTCATCCCAAAACGCGCCGTCGCGATCGATTTTCTTTTGGTTTTTTTCCTTTTCGAGATCCTTTTCCAGAGCCTCGGTATAAAGCGGCAGCGGCTGCGGATAAGGAGAATTGAATACATAATGGCAGTAAAGCTCCATTATGTCGTTGATTAAGACAATAATTCCGCTTGAATCGCTCAAACGATGATCGATTGAAATATATAAGCCCTGATAACCGTCGGGAAGCTTTATCATTTTTATATCAACCATAGGCGAGTTCGGTTTTGAAAACGGCTTAAAAGACCATTCATTTAGCTGCTTGTTAACCTCATCCTCAGACATACCGCTGAGATCGGCAAGCTCAATGTCACGCGAGTCGTGCGCGGCAATATATTGCATAACATCGCCGTTTTCATCCGGCTCGGTCAGGCGTATACGCAGACACTCACTGCGTTTATATTCCTCCTGAATACACTGCTTGAGCAGTCCGAAGTTGATATTTACCTTTAAGGTTGAACAGACACAGATGTTAAGCACCTGTGAGGTTCCAAATTCCTTTGCGAGCTCATGCTGTGTGGCTTGGGCGGGTGCAAGAGGATAATACTTTATACTCATTCCCTTTTCCTCCTTGTTTGTTATTATTATTTTGCCGCATATTTCCATGCATTATTAATTATGTAATCGTTTAATTAGTCGTCAGATTAATATACCCGTTGATTTAGTATAACACATTTTAATAGACTTGTACAGGGGTTTTGTCTATTTTCTCAAAAAAACTGTATAATTTTCAGTATTTTGAGTATTGAAAATTATACATAATAAATAATTTTAGGCTGACTAATTTACTTATAACAGTTTAAATATATAATTCAGTCAAAATTGGTTTTTTGTGTGTATACATTGCAAAAACAGGTAAATTGTGTTATTATATATTAGAATTTTATGCATTGGAATCAATAAATAAAATTAAAGGAATGAAATATATGACTGAGGTTTATATTATGAATACCTCATTCCTTAATGAACCGAGTGTTTTTTCCGAAAAGCTTAAGGAGCTGTCTGAGTACAGACGGGAAAGAGCTTTAAGCTTTAAAAACAATTCCGACAGGGTACGGAGCCTCGGAGCGGGAATGTTAATTCAGTACGGGCTTAAAAAGCGGGGACTGAACGAAAGGGAAATGAAGTATAGCCTGAACAAACACGGAAAGCCGTATTTTAAGGATTGTCCCGATGTGCATTTTAATGTGTCGCACAGCGGAGATTTGGCGGCGTGCGCTTTTTCAGAGTACGATGTCGGGTGTGATATAGAGATGGTGAGAACCCCCGATTATAATGTGGCTGAAAGATTTTTTGCGGATGATGAAATAAAATATGTATATAATCAAAAAAATGAGAATGAACGCGCAAAGGCGTTTTTCGGAATATGGACGCTTAAGGAGAGCTTTGTCAAGGCGGAGGGACGGGGCTTGAGTTTGCCTTTTAGGGAATTTTCGGCGCTTTCAGGCAGGGATGAGCCGTCCGCGATGTATTATGACGCGATGTATTATGAAAAGAAAAAATATTATTTTAAGGCATATGTTTATGGTAAATATGTAATAGCGTGCTGTTGTATCCGTCCGAATTTTTCGGAGGAACCGGAGATTATAGACGAGGAGCGCTGCTCTGATTTTAAAATAAATTTATCATAAAAACAAATTTTTTTGTCAAAAATAAAAATGTTCCGAAAAACATTCGGACACGGAGGTAACTGATGAAAAACGCCGTAATATCAGCATTAATAATTATATCGGCATTTGTGCCGATACAGGCAGCAAGAACCTATACACCTGTTTTATCATTGCAAAATTCGGGAGCGCAATACACCTCAAATTTATCAGCTTAATTATCCCATTGTCTTATATCTGTCCGCCTATACAGCGCAATGGCATTAAAATACAGGCGGACAGAAAGGCAATGGGAAATGTCAAAATACATTATAAACGGTCCCGCAAAAAAATTCGGAGGCAAGGTTAAAATCAGCGGTTCAAAAAATTCCGCTTTGCCGATCATGGCTGCGGCGATGCTGCCCTCGGGAGAGTCTGCCTTAAGCAACTTGCCTCGGCTTTCCGACACCGATACCATGAAGGACATTATGTCCTCGCTCGGCTGCGAAATATACAGGGATAAAAACGGAATTATGCACGTATCGGCGGGTATGGCGCGTCCCGGCGGCAAATGCGAATATGATTTGTTCTCGAAGCTGAGGGCATCGGTGCTTGTAATGGCACCGCTTTTAGCGCGCTTTGGGAGGGCGAAAATACCCCTGCCGGGAGGGTGCAAAATCGGGACACGACCTATAGATCTGCACCTAAAAGGCTTTGCGGCAATGGGCGTTAAAATCAAACAGGGGCATGGCTTTGTGGAGGCGACGGCAAAGAACGGACTAAAGGGAACACGGATATATTTGGACTTTCCCAGCGTGGGAGCGACCGAAAATTTAATGACAGCGGCATGTCTTGCCGACGGAACAACAACTATAGAGAACGCGGCAAACGAACCTGAAATTAATGATCTTGCGGAGTTTTTAAGGGGGATGGGTGCGGTGATTGACGGTGCCGGAACCGATACGATAATAATTGAAGGCGTTTCCGTTTTGCACGGCTGCGAACACAGAATAATCCCTGACCGGATTGAGGCGGGAACATTTTTAACCTTTGCCGCGGGGTTGGGCACAGATCTGAGAGTTGAACAGGCAGAGCCGGGGCATCTGAAGCCTCTGCTTGCAAAGCTACGTGAGATGGGCTTTGAGTGTGAAGCGGGAACCGATTTTATTGACTTAAAGCCGCTTGCCAGACCTAAGGCTGTAGATATAAAGACTATGCCGTACCCCGGTTTTCCGACGGATCTGCAGGCGCAGGCTATGGCTTTGCTTACGACAAGCGAGGGCAGCGGTATGGTTGTTGAAACAATATTTGAAAACAGATTTACACATATACCCGAGTTGTGCCGTATGGGCGCGGGAATAAAAACCGAGGGCAACGCCGCATTTATTGAGGGAGTAAGACGCTTGAGCGGCGCGGAGGTAAAAGCTACCGATTTAAGAGCGGGAGCCGCCCTTGTTGAGGCGGCGCTGAAGGCTGACGGGAAGAGTATAATACACAATATTTCCCACATTGAGCGCGGCTATGAGAATTTTACCGAAAAGCTGGAAAATCTGGGTGCGGATATAGAAAAAGAGGAAAATTGAATTTGACTTTACGGTATCGGCTATGTATATCAAATAATACATAGCCGGTGCCGTTTTATTTTTTATGGAACTGAAACATATGTAAAGCATAGGTCAAGATTGTTAAAAATTATACAAAAATACTAATATCCTGCCGCTTTGAGGTGTGATAATCGGTTATTTTGATAGTGTAGTTTTTGTTGAATTTAGGTTTAAAATAGGATATAATATGTAGAGTATGTTGTGTTATAATGCGGTTATTTTGGAAATTTATTTCGGGAATATATTACAGATAATTCAGAATGTGAATTCGGATTATTCAGGACAAGCAGATAGGAGATAAAATATGGTCAGGCTCCAAAAATATTTAGCGGACTGCGGCATCGCGTCAAGGCGCGGCAGCGAGGAAATCATACGCAGCGGCAGAGTCGGTGTAAACGGCGAACCCGTCACGGAGATGGGAGTAAAAATAGATGAGGATAATGACCTTGTAACGGTTGACGGTTCCCCTGTAAAGCCGCTGAATAAGATGATATATATCATGCTTAACAAGCCGGCGGGCTATGTTACAACCGTAAGCGATGACAAGGGCAGAGATACCGTTATGGATTTGGTGTCTGATATACCGGTCAGAATTTATCCTGTCGGGAGACTTGATTATGATACCGAGGGCTTACTGCTCATGACAAACGACGGTGACTTGACCTATAGAATAACTCACCCGAAGAATAATGTGCAAAAGACCTACATCGCCGAGATTACCGGGAATATCGGCATGGATACCATAACAAGGCTGAGAAACGGGGTTATGATTGACGGTGTGCGTACCGCCCCGGCGGAGGTTAATGTTATCGGCGCGACACAGCTTGGAACCAAAATTGAGATAACCATTCACGAGGGCAGGAACAGACAGGTCAGGAGAATGTTTGAGTCTGTGGGCTGTATTGTGAAAAGGCTGAAACGCACCAAGGAGGCGGGGCTTAACTTAGGACATGTTCCGCTCGGCAGGTGGAGGAAGCTTTCCGAGTCTGAGGTCAATATGCTGAAAAAAATAGGCACGGGCAAAAAGTCGTCTAAGGAAACCGCGAAAAGCATATTCGGTAAAGACGCGCAGAGGAAGAAGCCGTCCGCGAAAAAGGGAAAAAAGAAGCCCCATTACAGCGGCAACGGTATAAAAAAGAAAAATAATAAAACAAAAATAATAAAACAAAAAAATGAAAAGTAATTAACTTAACATAAAGTGGTATTTTAGGACACAAGGAGGTATTACAATTGGGTAAAATAGAAGATTTACAGCAAATCCGGCGCACTATTGAGCAGGGCGGCGGAGCCGACAAAATCAAAAAGCAGCATGAGAGCGGCAAAAAGACCGCGAGGGAAAGACTTGCCATGCTTTTTGACGAGGGAAGCTTTGTTGAAATCGACGCTTTTGTAAAGCACAGATGCAATGAGTTCAATATGAGCAAAACCGAAGCGCCCGGAGAAGGCGTTGTGTCGGGTTACGGCACTGTTGACGGAAGATTGGTCTATGCGTATGCGCAGGATTTTACGGTCATAGGAGGTTCCTTGGGCGAAATGCATGCCGCTAAGATTTGCAAGGTTATGGATATGGCGGCAAAGATGGGCGCTCCGATTATCGGTATAAACGATTCGGGCGGTGCCAGAATTCAGGAGGGTATTGACGCTCTTAAGGGATTTGGGGATATTTTTTACAGAAACACACAGACTTCCGGTGTTGTACCTCAGATTGCGATAGTATTGGGCCCGTGCGCGGGCGGCGCTGTGTATTCGCCCGCGATATGCGACTTTATTTTCATGGTTGATAAGACATCGCAAATGTTCATTACAGGTCCGGCGGTTGTTAAATCGGTTACCGGTGAGGATGTGACGTTTGAGGAGCTCGGCGGAGCCGGCACGCACGCGACAAAGAGCGGTGTAGCGACAAAGGCTTTTAAATCGGAGGAGGAGTGCTTTGAGCAGGTTAAGCGTTTGATTTCATTCCTGCCGTCAAACAATCTTGAGACTGCTCCGATATATGAATGCTCCGATGATCTTAACAGACTTTCCGAGTCCTTGACCGATATAGTTCCGGAGGATGTGAACAAGGGCTATGACATAAGAGACGTTATCAAAGAGGTCGTTGATGACGGAGATTTTTTTGAGATGTTTGAAAGGTTTGCGCAGAACATAGTTACGGGCTTTGCCAGAATGAACGGTTCCACGGTTGGAATTATCGCGAACCAGCCAAGGTTCAAAGCGGGTTCTTTGGATTGCGATTCATCTGACAAGGGCGCGAGATTTGTACGCTTCTGCGACAGCTTTAATATTCCGATTATTACATTTACGGACGTTCCGGGTTATCTGCCCGGTGTTGATCAGGAGCACAGCGGCGTTATCAGACACGGAGCAAAGCTGCTGTACGCGTTTTCGGAAGCGACGGTGCCGAAGATAAACGTTATTGTAAGAAAGGCATACGGAGGCGCATATATAGCAATGAACAGCAAGCATCTGGGCGCCGACATGGTGTTCGCGTGGCCTACCGCCGAGATTGCGGTTATGGGGCCGTCGGGCGCGGCAAATATTATATTCAAAAAGGATATAAAAAATGCCGATGATCCAATCACGGCAAGACAGGAAAAAATTCAGGAGTACACTGATAAGTTTGCCAATCCTTATGTTGCGGCAAGCCGCGGCTATGTGGATGATGTAATCGAACCCGATTCCACGCGTCCGAGGATAATAAGCGCGCTTGAAATGCTGGCAAGCAAGAGAGAAACCAGACCTGCCAAGAAGCATGGTAATATTCCTCTTTAATAAATTATCCAAATTACTTTTTGAAAGGAGAATAAGACTATGACAATTGGAGCAGCGCTTTCGGAAGGACTGCAGGTTACTGTTGTGGGTCTTGCTATAGTATTTGCCGTTTTAATTATTCTTATGCTTGTGCTTATGGCATTTAAGATGATTTTCTATAAGACCCCGAAAAATGAAGTGAAACAACAGGCTTTGCCGGCGAGCGAAAGCAAGGCTCTGCCTCAGGCGGCTCCGAAGCCGGAGACAACCGAAATTGATGAGGGTGAGCTTATCGCGGTTTTGACTGCCGCTATCGCCGCAAGCTTGAATACATCGACATATAATCTTAATATTAAATCCTACAAGAGGGTAGGAAACGCATCCCCCGACTGGAATAAGGCGGGACTCGCGGATGTTATAAACTCAAGATTTTAAAATAAGGAGGCATATCAAATGAGAAAGTTTAATATAACCGTGAACGGAAATACGTATGAGGTAGAGGTAGAGGAGGTAGGAGGAGCGCCGGCTCCCGCGCCGAAGTCAGCGGCTCCCGCGCCAAAGCCGGCTCCCGCGCCAAAGCCCGCGGCGGCTGCGTCTGCACCTGTGGCAGGAGCGGCAACCGTTGAGGCTCCCATGCCGGGCAGCATTGTTTCTATCAAGGTGAAGGAGGGCGACTCGGTAAACGAAGGAGATGTTCTTTGTGTACTTGAAGCAATGAAGATGGAAAACGAGATTGTAGCTCCAAAGGCGGGTAAAGTGGTTGCTGTCTGCACAAATCAGGGCGCTTCCGTAAACACGGGCGATGCGCTTATCTCCATCCAATAAATCAATAAATCAAAATTCAACAAACCATAAAATCATAATATTACTGATGAGAAAAACTATTGACGAAAGGGTGATTTTGTGTTAGACGCTTTTAGCAGCTTTTTGGGAAGTACCGGAGTAGCCGCGTTGATAAATAACATAGGCGAAGCGGCGGCTTCCGGTAAGAATTTTATTGAGATTATCGGAACTCCGCTCATGATTATTATCGCGTGTATACTGCTGTATCTGGCAATTGTAAAGAAGTTTGAACCGCTCTTGCTGTTACCTATCGCATTCGGCGTGCTTCTGACAAACTTGCCTATGTTTCAGGGCTCCGGCGCTATACTTATGCATAACGAATTTTTTACGGATTCCGCTTATATGATAGACGGACATTTGGACATTCAGAAAATTTTTGCGGAGGGCGGTCTGCTTGACCTGCTTTACTTGGGCGTCAAGCTGGGTATTTATCCGCCGCTCATATTCTTAGGTATCGGTATAATGACCGACTTCGGACCTCTTATTGCCAATCCTAAGAGTATTGTATTGGGCGCTGCCGCGCAGTTCGGCGTGTTTATCACGTTTTTGGGCGCATTGCTCCTCGGCGCAGCAATCCCGTCAATCGGATTTGGTGTTAACGAGGCGGCTTCAATAGGTATTATCGGCGGCGCTGACGGTCCTACCGCGATTTACGTAACAAAAACCTTAGCGCCCGCGCTGCTTCCGGCAATCGCTATCGCGGCGTATTCGTATATGGCGCTAATACCGGTTATTCAGCCGCCCATTATGAAGGCGCTTACCACCAAAGAAGAGCGCAAAATTGTTATGGAGCAGCTGAGACCGGTCAGCAAAACGGAAAAAATACTGTTTCCTATTATCGTAACAATTGTTGTCGCGCTGATAGTTCCCGATGCCGTATCTCTGGTAGGTATGCTTATGCTCGGCAATCTTATAAAGGAAAGCGGAGTCGCGGACAGACTGGCAAAGACGGCACAGAACGGACTTATGAATACCATTACAATCTTTTTGGGACTTACAGTCGGCGCTACCGCGAAGGCGGATACATTCCTGACTCCGGCAACGCTTGGCATAGTTCTGCTTGGTCTTATAGCGTTCTGCTTCAGTACAGCGGGAGGACTTATATTGGGCAAGATAATGTGCAAGCTGACCGGCGGAAAGGTAAATCCGCTTATCGGTTCGGCGGGCGTATCCGCCGTTCCTATGGCGGCGCGTGTATCGCAGACGGTGGGACAGAAGGAAAATCCTTCAAACTTCCTGCTTATGCACGCAATGGGGCCTAATGTTGCCGGTGTTATCGGTTCCGCGGTTGCCGCGGGTGTGTTCTTAGCGATGTTCGCTTAATAAATATAAAAATTACAGGAGGAAAATATTATGGCAAAGGTAGGAATTACAGAAACCATATGTCGTGATGCTCACCAGTCTCTTATCGCAACGCGTATGACAACGGAAGAGATGCTGCCCGCATTACCTCTGATGGATAAGGTGGGTTATCATTCTATGGAGGTATGGGGAGGCGCAACCTTTGATGCCTGCCTGCGTTTCCTTAATGAAGATCCGTGGGAGAGACTCAGAAAAATCAGAAAAGCCGCCCCGAACACAAAGCTGCAAATGCTTTTCAGGGGTCAGAACGTTCTGGGGTACAGGCACTATGCCGATGATGTGGTTGAATACTTTGTACAAAGGTCAATTGCGAACGGTATTGACATAATCCGAATTTTTGACGCTTTGAACGATGTAAGAAATCTTCAAACGGCGATCAATGCGGCGAAGAAAGAAAAAGGTCATGTTCAGGCAGCTATCTCGTACACCATCAGTCCGGTTCATAACAATGAATTCTTTGTAAAGCTGGCTAAGGAATATGAGAGCTGCGGCGCGGATTCTATCTGTATCAAGGACATGGCGGGACTTCTCACGCCCTACAACGCGTATGATTTGGTAAAGAGCCTTAAGAAGGCGGTTAAGGTTCCCATTCAGCTTCATACTCACTATACCAGCGGTGTGGCTTCAATGACGTACTTAAAGGCTATCGAGGCGGGCGTTGATGTTGTTGATACCGCCCTGTCGCCTATGGCGCTCGGCACATCTCAGCCGCCTACAGAGCCGCTTGTCGCGACGCTTGAGGGCACAAAGTATGACACGGGCATTGACCTTAATCTGCTGACGGAAATATCCGAGTATTTTAAGCCGCTCAGAGAAAAATATCTCGCAAGCGGACTTATGGACACAAAGGTGCTGGGCGTTGATATTAATACGCTCAAATATCAGGTTCCGGGCGGTATGCTGTCAAATCTGGTATCGCAGCTTAAGCAGCAGGGTAAAGAGGACAAGCTTGACGAGGTACTAAAGGAGGTTCCCGAGGTTCGCAAGGATTTGGGTTATCCTCCGTTGGTTACGCCCACAAGCCAGATTGTCGGAACCCAAGCGGTGCTTAATGTGCTGATGGGCGAGAGATATAAGATGGTTACAAAGGAGACCAAGGGCATTTGCAAGGGTGAGTACGGCAGAACTCCGGTTCCGATAGACGAGGAGTTCAGAAAGAAGATAATAGGCAACGAGAAAGCCATTACCTGCCGTCCGGCGGACTTGATCAAGCCGGAGCTGGAGAAGCTCAGGAAGGAATGTGCGGAATGGACGGAGCAGCCCGAGGATGTGCTGTCATACGCGCTGTTTGAGCAGGTCGCGGTAAAATTCTTTGAGCAAAGAAAAGCCGAGAAGTATAAAATTGAAAAAGATATGGTTGACTATGAAAATATGACCCACCCGGTATAACAAGAATGGTTAACAAGGATTATGATGAAAACGGCTGTTCCGATTTTGAACGGCTGTTTTTTTACTCAAGATTTAAATTTTAAGGCTTGATTTTTTAAACAAGATATGTTAAAATTTATTCGTGGGATTTAATTTTTATATTATTTTAAGATAATTTAATTTTTTATCAAAATAAGCTTGTTTTGAATAAAAGCAGCAAGGTGAGGGGTATGATTATGAGAAAAATAATAAGTTTACTAATTGCAATTTGCATGGTGTTTAGTTTTTCCTGTGTGTTTGGCGATGAGATTTCCGATAACACGCTTATGAATATTGTATTTACCGTTGACAGCGACACGGCTTATGTAAACGGTCAAGTGTATGAGTTGCCCGCCGCCGTGTTCCGGGACGAAGTATCCGGCAATATAATGGTGCCGCTTGAGTCGTTCTGCGATATATACGGTATACAGGTGAAGCAATGTACTGATATGGCTAATCTGTATGCACTTACGAAAAACGGTTTAGAATCTAAGTTGTATATAATCGATGATCCGGAGGGCGAGAAAGTAACATTTACTCCCCGTGATGTATATGATTCCCAAGGCGAAGGAATTGTTGAGAGCTTACCCGACAGTCTTAATTATGGTGATGAATATTTGGTTGAGCTATATGGGATAAACACAAATGATGTTCAGTATATTGCTTTTGAATTATTCGCCAAATGGCTGGGATTTAACGTAGCGTTGAATGATGACGGGACGGTCGAGTTGAATGAGCTACGGGACGATGAGATTTTTGAGTATAGCGCCGAAGCGTGTTATGAGGACGGTGTGCTGACAGTGACACGCGGTATAAAAAATCATACGCCGTTTTATATTATAGGATATGCTCCTGACCCATGTGAGTTTACTGCCTCTCTATATAAAGATGTCGGCGGAGAGGAAAGACTTGTTTGTAATATCGCGGGTTATGGTGAATATCCTGCTGTTGTGGTAGCAACGAGTGTTAAACCCAATTCGGAAAAAATACATGAATACACCGTGGTGGGCTCTGATACTGACTCGGATACCGGCGCATTATCGAGTCTTGATAAAGGAAGTTATATATGCCGAATGAACAGCCGCGTAAAATATGTATTTGCGGGCTTCAGGACGGTTGAAAAATCCGAAAAAACATACGCATTTACGGTTGACGGTAATTGTCCGCGTATTTATGACGCGTATATTCAAGACGGAAATACTGTTGTGACCACATTCGAAATTAGCAACAGTGTCCTGTGCGCTGCGGATTATGATAAAAACGGTGCGTTGGTGAATTTTAAAACCTTTGAATATTCATATCCCGCCAATGCTGTATACGACATACACACGGTTGTATTTGAAGACATCAAAGCGGACAAAGTGTTTATGCTGGATTCTTTAGAAACAATGGAGCCGCTGTGCGATGCCGCAACCGTCAAAACGGAATATTGATGGAGCGAGCACACCTGTCAAGGTGTGTGGCTTATTAAAGCTTATACATCGTGAGGAGACACACTAAGTATTATATTCAGATTGCCGTTTCTGCATCTCAGCTCATCCAAGAATTCATGCTCGTTTTTGTCGGGGAACATCGAGACGTTGTATACGAGCTCAAAAAGCGAACCCAAATCGGTTGTCTTGATTTTTTCGAGAGAATACTTTTTTGTGTATTTTTCGAGAATTTCATCAAACGCGCCTTGGTAATTTAAGTCCTCGGGTATGGTGATTTTAAGCGTCTTACGGATAGACTTCGGTTCGAAAATTTTCACCTTTTCCAGAACAAAAAGAACAATGCACAATATAATAACAAACAAAATTCCGTAGCCGTAAAGTCCAACGCCGCAGGCGAGTCCCGCCGCTATGTCAAAGAAAATAAAGCCTATGTCCTTCGGGTCGCCGGGTGCGCTTCTGAAGCGTATAATCGAGAGTGTTCCCGCCATACTGAATGCTCTGGCTATGTTGCTTCCTATGAACAAAATAATCACCGACAGGATTATGGGAAGCATTAAAAGCGTAATCGCGAGGCTTCTCTGGTAAACAGCGTCATCTTGTGTTTTGTAATATGTAAAGGCTATCGCCCCGCCCATAACCAGCGCGGCAATCATTGTCAGTAAAGCCGAGCTGAATGTGATTTCGCTTGAAACATATGTTAATATATTATTAAATAAGTTGTCCATTGTTATGTTATCTCCTCATATAGCTATTTCATGACTGTAAATCGCGTTTTTAAATTCTGTTCCGTATTTTGAAAAGCTTTTGCGCTTTATATTAAGCTCCGTGAGCATATGTGACAGCCATATCGGCTTTGCTCTCGAGGTCTTTATCTCCATAAGATACATGTCGTCGTCAAGAAGCTCATCGCCGTAGTCGCCGTCCTCAAGATGGACATCATACCGCCTTGAGCGTATATTATGGTCAAAAGAAATTCTAAGATCCGGATTTCCCTTTTCAAAATAAGCGAGTCTGTCATACGCTAAGTACAGCTTCGGCTCCAAATCATATATTTTCAGAAAATATGTTATCTCGTTTAAAACCTGCTTGTTCATATATTCCTTTTCGCCGGGCTTTTTGCCTGTGTCGATGAATTTGTAAGCCTCATTAAGCTTGAGTGTTGTACGGCGTTTGTTGACAATTCCGTTATACTTCTTTTTTATTTCAAGAAAAACCTTTGAGGACATATCGGGAACCCCATATGCGCGAAGCCTTAGCTTTTCTTTGTATGCCGGCTTTGATAACGAATTTCTTATCAGGTGGTTATCCGCCGTGTCGTAATAAATATTCGCAATTGTATAAAACTCATGGTTCTTGTTATAGCTGTCAAGCTCCATATGCTTATCCATTACGGATATTACTTTGTCAAAGGTTTCTTTATTCATAAGATATTTATGCTCATACCTGTTGAAGACCTCTATTGCCATAGCATTCAACTCCTTTTAAAAGAATTATAGAATATAAACATTAAAATAACCTTAAAAATTTAAAATAATTTTTATTTTTTTAAAATTTTATGTGAGCGCGTAAAACGTCACTGTGTTATTTTAATTGTTTTACCGTCGCTTATCGCCGTTACATCTCCGTTTACGGTTTGATAAACCTCGCATCCCAAGCCGCTCAAAATGTTCAAAACCTCATCCTCGGCGGGATTTTTTTCACTGCAGGTTATCACCGCGTATTTTGGGTTTACACCCTTTAAAAAGCTTTCGCTCATAGCGTTATATCTGCCGTGGTGAGGAACCTTTAAAAATGTATGCGCCAAATCAAACTGCTTTGACAGCTCTTTCAGGCGTTCGGCTTCCGCGTCTCCCGCAAACAAAAATTTGTTCTCGCCGTGGGTGACGCTTATAACAAGAGAGTAGTCGTTGTCCTCCTCCTTATATGAGGATTTCATCGGTGGATATACCTCAAACAGAACATCATCAAGCGTGAATGACATGTTTTCGGTCAGCGAAGTCAAAGTCATATTGTTTTCGGAGACCGCTTCGATAAATTTTGTGTACTCATCATTTGTGCCTTCGTAATCCGGAGTGATTATTTCTCCGATGTTTATCCCTTTTATCACCTTTGCCGCGCCGCCCACGTGATCGGAATCAAAATGTGTGATAAACAAGTAATCTATGCTATCCATGTTGTTTTCGGACAGGTGGTTTAAAATATCCTTACCGTCGCCCTTTTCACCGCAGTCTATCACCACGGTGTGATTTTCGGTATTAAGTATTATTGCGTCAGCCTTGCCGACGTCAAGTATTGATATGTAAAAGCTTCCCGTTACGTTCGGAACCGATGCTTTTGACTCTTCGGACACTCCCGTTGCTTCCGATGTTGATTCTTCCGTTGCTTCCGTTGCTTCCGAAGCTTCCGATATTTTTGATGCTTCTGTCTCCGATGTTCCGGTATTTTGGCAGGAACACAAAATAAACATACATGCGAGCAACACCGAAAGAATTTGTAAAGCCTTGTAATTAATATGCATTTTTAAGCACCCGCTTCCCGATTAAAAGTTTAAATATATTATCATGCTAATGGCTTGTGACCTCGCTCGCCGGACCCGAGCGCAGCAAAGCTTTTGCGACTTTGCCACCGCGTGGTGTGCCGCCACTTTGGCGGAAATGCAAGCTTCGGTAGCTATAAGCAAGCTCTGCTTGCGGATTCAAAGCTACCTT
>CAYTZR010000029.1:0-26828 GCA_964442605.1 uncultured Oscillospiraceae bacterium | reverse complement strand
TGAACCCGCAAGCGAAGCTTGCTTATTGTTCAAGGTAGCTTTGAATCCGCAAGCATAGCTTGCTTATAGCTACCGAAGCTTGCTTTGCCGCTTAAGAAGCGGCACCCCGCCCGGGTTCGGCAGGAGGGAGTGACCACACCTGTCAAGGTGTGTGGCTTATAAAGTAGTTCGTCTTATCAGATAAACGAGGTCACAAACCATTAACATGGTGATGTATGCTGGGTCTGGCACGGTTAAGGTAGTCCGTTAGGACTAAAAAACAGGAATAAGGATATAAAGAAAGTGAGTAATCAGCTATTAACATCTTCTTGCCCTTACAGGGCAGTCGCCTGCGCGCCTCACGTGTTCGCTAACGCTCACCTACCGAAGCTTGCTTTGCCGCCAAAGTGGCGGCACACCGTAGGCGGCAAAGTCACAAAAGCTTTGCTGCACCCGGGTACGGCTCGTATAAAGAAGTCCTTTAGAATGAAAAATTGGATTAAGGCACTATACAAGGTTTGGCACCACGCCCGGGTTCGGCAGGACCGAGCGGAGCGAGGGAGTAAAAGCCGTTTTTCGGACCACGATTAAAATTCAAAGACTACAGCGTGCATATATCAATTATTATATTGACATACGCGCCCTCGGCGTGGTATAATTCACACTGAATATATAGGTTTTAAGGATCGGGATTATGATATATTCTGACTATATTCTGACTATATTCGGACTGTCGGTTCCGCAGTAAAGGGAACAGTCCGTCATTACAGAAAATCTGGGAGATAATAAACGGTGGAGCGATATGGAACGATATAAGGAAATTGAACGCAGTATAATAAAAACCTACAGAAAATCAATATGGAAACGTTTTGTAACCGGTGTGAACCGATACGAGCTGATAAAGGAAGGCGACAAAATCGGCGTGTGCATTTCGGGCGGCAAGGATTCCATGCTGATGGCAAAGTGTATGCAGGAAATTCAAAGGCACGGAATTATGAATTTCGAGTTAGAGTTTATAGTGATGGACCCCGGATATAATCCGATAAACCGCCAAATGATTATAAACAATGCCAAGCTGCTGAATATACCGATACATATTTTTGAAACTGACATTTTTAATTCGGTTGCCAACGTGGACGATCACCCGTGCTATCTGTGCGCGAGGATGCGGCGCGGTTACCTGTATAAAGAGGCGAGAAAGCTGGGTTGCAACAAAATCGCTCTCGGTCATCATTTTGACGATGTGATAGAAACTATTTTAATGGGGATGCTGTACGGCGCTCAAATACAGACGATGATGCCCAAGCTGCACAGTACAAACCATCCCGGCATGGAGCTTATACGTCCGCTTTACATGGTAAGGGAGAGCGATATAATCGCGTGGTCAAGGCATAACGATTTACAGTTTATACAGTGCGCCTGCCGTTTTACGGAGAACTGCGCCATTATCGGCAACGCGGGAACCTCAAAGCGTCAGGAAATGAAGGAGCTTATCAAAAGCTTCAGAAAGACAAATCCGTACATCGAGATGAATATTTTCAACAGCGTGCGGGATATTAACCTGTCCACAATTATTGGGTACCATGACGAAAGGACAAGGTACAATTTTTTAGACGATTATGATGAGAGGGGACGCGAATGTTAAACCAATTTTCAAGGACACAGCTGCTTTTGGGTGAAGACGGCATGGAGAAACTGTATAGTTCCCGTGTTGCCGTGTTCGGTATAGGCGGGGTAGGCGGTTACGTTGTCGAGGCGCTTGTACGCAGCGGCATCGGAACAATAGATATATTTGATGATGACAAGGTATGTCTTACAAACCTTAACAGGCAGATTATCGCCACAAGGGAAACCGTAGGCAAGTATAAAGTGGACGTAATGAAGGAAAGGGCGCTTTCTATTAACCCAGACGCTGTAATCAACGCGCATAACTGCTTTTACATGCCGGAAAACGCGGACGATTATGACTTTTCGGAATATTCATACATAGTGGATGCCATTGATACTGTCACGGGGAAGATTGAGCTTGTTGTGCGAGCAAATGCCTTAAGCATCCCAATCATAAGCTGTATGGGAGCGGGAAACAAGCTGGACGCTTCACAATTTGAGGTAGCGGATATTTATGAAACCACTATGTGTCCGTTGGCAAGAACAATGCGGCGTGAACTGAAAAGACGCGGAATTGAAAAGCTGAAGGTGGTGTATTCAAAGGAAAAGCCGATACGTCCGATTGAGGATATGCGTATCAGCTGCCGCAGCCACTGTATATGCCCGCCGGATACCGCGAGAAAGTGTACGGAAAGACGCGATATTCCCGGCAGCGTCGCGTTTGTTCCGGCGGTTGCGGGGCTGATTGCCGCAGGCGAGGTAGTTAGGGACTTAGCGGGGAAATAAAATAGACCGCCGCTGACGCTGCGCCTTTTATCGGGTAAAGCCGATTTCTTCAAACATCGCAAAGTCTTCGTCAACGTTATTGCCGATAGACGTCAGCATATTTCCGATGATAGAGGCGTTTGCTCCTGAAAGAAAAGCATTTCTGCCATTGTCGCGCAGAAGCTTTCTGCCGCCGGCAAGACGTATGTCGGCGCTCGGGTTGATAAATCTGTATATCGCCACAGTCCGCAGTATCTCCTCATCCGTAAGAGGCTCCCGGCTTTCAAGCGCGGTACCTTCAATAGGCATCAGTACGTTTATGGGTATCGATTTTACACACAATTCTCGCAAGTCGAGCGCCATATCAATCCTGTCCTCCATCGTTTCGCCCATACCGATTATGCCGCCGCTGCATATCTCCATGCCCGCTCGTTTCGCGGCTCTGATTGTCTCAACCTTATCATCGTAGGTATGGGTTGTACAGATGTACGGAAAGAAACGGCGTGAGGTTTCAAGGTTGTTGTGTATGCGTGTAACTCCCGCAGCGCGCAGACGTGAAAATTGTTCGTAGGACAGCAGACCGTTTGACGAGCAAAGCTCAAGCTCTGTCCGCTCCTTGATTTGTGAATATGCCTCGCACAGAACATCAACCTCCGCGTCACTGAGACGCAGTCCCGCTGTTACCACACTAAAGCGGTCAACGCCCTGCTCGGCGTTTTCAATACCGCGCTTAACTATTTCCTCCGCCGCAAGCATAGGGTATTCGTCAACAGGTGTGTTATGATGTGCGGACTGAGCGCAGTATTTGCAGTTTTCGGGACAAAGACCGCTTTTGCCGTTAAGAATGGTACATGTATTGATTTTTGTGCCGTTTAGCTTTTCACGTATTTCATTCGCAGCGTCACAAAGTTCAATAAGATTGGTTTCAACCAGCGACATAGCTTCATCCTTTGTTAAAACTCCGCCGTTAAGTATTTTTTGCTTTAATTTATTGACAGTCTGCATTATATAAACCTCCCAAAACAGTTATTCACAAATAATTATTCATAAATAATTATTTACATGATATTCGTGCGGCAACATATTCGGGCTGCAACGCCCTACAAATTAAATATGTTAATTTAAATATAATGCAAGCAAATCAATTTGTCAACCCTATTTTTAATTTTGGTTTACAATTTATTTTTAAAACATAAAAAAGACGGTAAAAATAAAGATTTTGATTGTCAGTCAAGCAATGCATGGTACAATGAGTACAGAGAAAGGGCAAGACATTAAAACGCAAGCCCTTAAATTAAAATTATTTTTCGGGTGTTTAATCGGTGTTTAATCTCAGTACAGTCAGCGAATACGGATTTAGCTTCTGCGTCATAATGTTTGCGGCGCCCTCAATATTCTCGCATTCGTCTTTGATTTTATCCGGTTCCGCGAAGCTGTTTGCCGCTTCCGCTTCATTTGACCACAGAACAAGCTTTTTGCCGTGTCCTGTAAGATTATAGCTTTTGTCTATGTTTATTTTAAGCTCCGCCGCATTAGGCGCGGGATTTACGGCCTTTATTATAATATCGCCCGTTTTTTCGTCATACGATACCGAGAAGGATAAATCCGCCGTACAGGCGCGGCTATCCTCCGAATTTACTTCACGATTTTTATTAAAGCTTTCATTTTGATAAATATTCTGATAAAAATTTTTCCGGCTTATTTCCGTTTTCAGGGTATAGCTTCCCATATTATTGCTGTATAGCTTCTGAACATAATAATTCGGGGTTTTATAAAGGGCGGTATCGTCAAACCAAATCATATTCGGAGCCCAATGGCTATGCGGAGCGGCTTTGGAAAATAAGGGCGCGTAAGATGCCATTTTAACCGTGTCCGCGTTACGTTCTATGCCCGTCAGGAACGCCGCCTCGGACAGAGCGGAAATCAAATTGTTAAAACGCTTTTCCCCGCTTTCGTCAACATATACCTTTGCTGCGTATTCGCCCAAATAAACCGGAATATCCCTGCTGTAGCCGTTGTAAAATCCGACGTTTTCAAAAAACCATTCTTTGGTATTGTAGTTGTGTTCGTCAACAGCGTATGTGAAACGCGGATTATCCTTTTGCCGTGCGCTCACCCATTGCCATGCGTCATAATAATCGTCGTTTGCAATCCTTGGACCCGCGGAGCTTATTAATTTGATTTCCGGATAAAGCTTATGAATTGCCCTTTCAAACGCCTCGTATCTTTCATGCCATTGATTGTTGTTCTTTACCCATTGTTCGTTTCCTATGCCCAAAAGGCTCAGATTAAACGGCGCGGGGTGTCCCATTTGCGCACGCAGACCTCCCCATCGGGTATCGGTACCTCCGTTTGCAAATTCAATCAGGTCAAGTGCGTCATTGATATATTCAGTAAATTCTTTCGTATATGAGATTCCGTCATCCTCGAACAGCGGAACAACCTCCGAGGTGTTATATTCACAAGCCATACCGGCGTTTAAAATCGGCACAGGGCGGCAGTTTAAATATTCACAGAGTAAAAAGTACTCATAAAATCCGATACCGTAGGTTTCGTTGCAGGTATTCTGCTTGCAAGCCCATCTGTTCCATGTCTGCCTGCGCTGCTCAACGGGACCCACCGTATCCTTCCAGCGATAGCGGTTGCTTAAATTATATCCTTCAACCACACAGCCGCCCGGAAAACGCAGAAATCCGGGATTAATTTCACGTATTGCCTCTGTCATATCGCGTCTGAATATTCCCAGAACAGCGTCATTCGGTATCATCGAAACCATATCCAAGTCAGCCGAGCTGCCCTTCCGCAGGGTAGGCAGCGAAATAGTGAACTCACATTTATCTGCGGTTTCGCTTGCCGCAAGGCTTGCGGAATACTTCGCCCAGCCGTCCGCTCTGCGTGTTTCCGGTTCCTCGGTAAGCTTGCCGCAAATCAGGACTTTGCCTTCCTTCGCGATGGAAACCTTTATATCGCCGCTGTAATCCTTAAGATTTGCCCAAACGGAAAAATTATAGATTTTTCCTTTCTCGGCATATACGCCGCCATAGGCATCGTTTTTAAGCGATGCGCCGCAAATTCCTCCGGTCAGGCAGGCATAATGAGTATTGTTTTCGTTAAGGGGCGTTTTTGTCAAATATTCAACGCTGCCGCTTTTTGCTGTCCAGCCGTAGCCGGGGTCGCGAACTACTTTTTCCAAAGACTCGGCCTTTTTGCCGTTTGCGGCTTCCGTATATTTGAACACAGGCATTTGCTGCTCAAAGGAGCGATTTTCAATTTGCTCGGCATAAAGTCCGCCGTCCGCGCTGTTGCTCAAATCCTCAAAAAAGAGACCTATTAAACCGTCGTTTATGTCAACACCCTTTTTGTCGCTTATATTCAGTTCTGCGTATAATTTTTTCATAGCTGCTCCTACTCTCAGTATTTTTATGTTTTTACGCTGCAAAGTCAAGCAAAAAAGCCGCGCTGATTGCTGCGCGGCTTTTGCTGTCGTTTATTAATGAACCATTGTGTAAAGTCCGTAGAGCATCTTTGACGCTTCCGCTCTTGTCGCGGGATTGAGAGGATTGAAGTTTCCATCGTCATCTCCGCTTGCAATCTGCTGGCGGTACAGGTATGAAACCGCGTCAACAGCGTAGTCGCTGATACTTTCGAAATCAGGGAAGCTGTACGCTTCAACATATGGCGAACCCTGAGTTCTGTATATAATAACCGCAATGTCCTGACGGGTAATATCATCGCCGACACCGAAGGTTCCGTCTCCGCGTCCCGTTATAATACCGTTTTCCACTGCCGCCGCGATGTAGGGCGAATACCAGTCGCCTGCGTCATCGGTGAAATCCGTTGTCGCAGACGTATCAACGGAATAGCCCATAACGCCTACAATCATCTTCGCGAACTGCTCACGCGTTACAGAGCTTTGCGGCGAGAATGTTCCGTCGCCCATGCCGTTTATGATACCCAAATTATAAAGCCCCATAATATACGGCTCCGCCCAGCTCACGCTTCCCAAATCGGAAAAAACGGTTGCCGTGGTGTTTGTTGTATTGCCGGTCGTATCGCTCGTATCGTTGGTTGGATAATATCCGCTGCCGCCGTAAGTACTGCCGCCGTAGGTGGTGCCGGTTGAACCCGTGTATACAAAGGTTACGGAAGCGTTAATAGCTCCGTTTAAGATATAATCCGAAATTGAGTTCGCGTTGATTTTAACCTTGTTCGAGGTGACAGATACCGTCTTGCCGTTAATCTTAAAGTAGCTGAGCGTATAGCCCGTAGTAGGTGTGAATGAGAATGTCAATGAAGCCGTGCCGTCGTCATAAAGGTCGGTGAATGTCTGAGAGGAGCTTGAGCCCGAACCGCTGATTGTCGCGGAAACCAAGCCTGAAACAACAACCTTTCCTCCAACGGTGGTTGAAACAGTCAAATCAAAGGTTTCATCATCTGTTTCATCGCCGCCCATTTCTTTCGCTAAGGCATCCATCTCGGCTATTGTTTCATCCAGTGAAACCTGCTCGTTTATAACGTCAAGTCTGGGACCGACGGTTGAATTATCAAGCGTTATTTGCTCATTTAAGTACGTATATGCTTCCTTAAGTCTGCTCATGGTATCCTTGGCGTCCGATATCAGGTTTGTCATCGCTCTGACGTCAAGCGTGTCGTAAGCCGACGGATTATCGATGTATTTTGTTGTGTATGAGTTCACGGTGGTATTTGCAGTCGCGTACTGGCTTACCGCGTCGCTGTAAACCTCTTCGGCAGTCATATCCTCAACCGTTGAGTATATGACAATGTCCGATTCCGGCATTGTGATTGTGTAGGTAAAAGAGGTTTTTTGGGTCGAAACCATAGTGGTCTTTTCGCCGTCTTCCGTTTCGTAATACGCCTCTGTATATTTATGACCGCGTTCTGACTTTCCCGTCACGGTAACCTTAGCGCCTGCCTTGGCGGATTCGGCGGAAAGCTCTATATCGGAATAGAGTGTAGAATTAACTGTGATGGAATAACCGCTGTCCGGTGTTTCGGTCGGCTCCGCAGTCGCGTTCGGGTCAGCTGTCGCGTTTGGATCGGCGGTTGAGTCCGGCTCCTCCGTTGCGTTCGGATCGGCAGTCGCGTTTGGGTCGGCTGTCGCGTTCGGATCGGCAGTGGGTTCTTCTACGGGCTCCGCTGTCGCGTCCGGCTCAAGTGTGGGTTCGGTTGTGGGTTCGGTCGTGGGTTCCGCTGTGGGTTCGGTTGTGTCCGTTACGGTTGTGTCCGCCGCGCTTCCGCCAACGGCTGTATCGGCAAAGGATATTGCCGGCATAACGGAAACTACCATACAAACAGTAATTGCCAATGCCAAATGTTTTAGAAATTTCATAGTAAATCCTCCATATAATTTTAAACTGTAATATAAATTTAAACCGCAATCTATTTTAAACTGCAAATATATTTTTATCATATATTTTTCAATAAGTCAAGTAAAATAGAAAATTGTTATCTAAAAGAAATATAGGCAAATCATGGAAGGAGCCATGATTTGCCTAAAGTATTATTCTGTCTTTACGTTGCAACTGAAGCCGTCGCCGTCCGCGTCGATCACCGCTGTATTGCCGGGCTTTATCTTTCCCTCAAGCATACGCTCCGCTATCATATCCTCAATGCTTGATTGAATAGCGCGTCTGAGCGGTCTCGCGCCGTAGTTCTCATCAAAGCCGTTTTCCGCGATCTTTTCAATCGCCGCATCGGTAAACTCGGCGGTAATGCCGTTTTCATTTAGCCTGAGCTTTAATGTGTCAAGCATTTTTACGGCAATTTGCTTGATATTCTCGTGTGTCAGTTTGCGGAATACGATGATTTCGTCAATCCTGTTAAGGAATTCGGGTCTGAACGCCTGCTTAAGCTCTCCCAAGACATCCTCTTTGATTTGCGCATAATCCCTTTCCGCTTCTTTGTTTTCATCCGTTTCAGCGGAGAATCCGAGTGATTTTGAGCCGCCTCCCGTGATGAGTCTCGCGCCTAAATTAGACGTCATAATAATTATCGTGTTCCTGAAATCGACGCGTCTGCCCTGACTGTCTGTCAGTATACCGTCTTCCAAAATCTGGAGCAGTATATTAAACACATCGGGATGCGCCTTTTCAATTTCGTCAAACAGAATTACAGAATATGGCTTTGTCCTCACCTTATCTGTAAGCTGTCCGCCTTCATCATAGCCAACATATCCCGGAGGGGAGCCGATTAATCTTGATACCGAGTGCTTCTCCATGTATTCTGACATATCAACTCTGATGATAGAGTCCTCATCTCCGAACATCGCTTCCGCAAGAGCCTTTGAAAGCTCGGTTTTGCCAACGCCCGTGGGGCCTAAGAATATAAATGAGCCTATAGGTCTCTTTGGATCCTTGAGACCGACTCTGCCGCGGCGTATCGCTTTTGCCACCGAAACAACCGCTTCATCCTGCCCTACAACGCGGCCGTGCAGGATTTCCTCCAGTCTGAGCAGTCTTTCGCTTTCCGTTTCCTCTAAGGTTTTTAGGGGAACGCCCGTCCACAGGGATACGATCTCGGCAATTTCGTTTTCCGTTACAACCGCTTCATTGTCAGAGCTGCCCTTTGTCCAATTTTCCTTGGTTTCGCGCAGAGCCGCGCGCAGCTCTTTTTCCTTGTCTCTCAGCTTTGCCGCTTTTTCGTACTCCTGTGTGGTTATAGCGGCTTCCTTCTCAGCCTTAACGGACTCAATCTGTTCCTCAATTTTGCGGACATCGGGCGGAGCTGTCATATTTTTAAGCTTTAGTCTTGATGCCGCTTCGTCAACCAGGTCTATAGCCTTGTCGGGCAAAAATCTGTCGGAAATATAACGGGTTGAAAGATTAACCGCCGCCTCCAATGCCTTGTCGGAAATTTTTACTCTGTGGTGAGCCTCATATTTATCTCTTATACCCTTCAGGATTTCCAAAGCCTCCTCCGGAGTCGGCTCATCAAGCGTTATGGGCTGGAAGCGTCTTTCAAGCGCCGCGTCCTTCTCTATATGCTTTCTGTATTCGCCCAAGGTTGTAGCGCCTACTATCTGTATTTCTCCTCTTGACAGCGCAGGCTTTAATATGTTTGCGGCATCAATAGCGCCCTCTGCCGCTCCTGCGCCGATTATGGTATGGATCTCATCGATAAAGAGAATTACCTTACCCGACTTCCTTACCTCGTCCATAGCCTTTTTCAGTCTCTCCTCAAACTCGCCGCGGTATTTCGCGCCCGCCAGCATAGAGGACATTTCAAGAGTAACGATTTTTTTATCTTTCAGTATTTCCGGCACCTGTCCGCTTGCAATCTTCTGCGCGAGTCCCTCCGCAACGGCGGTCTTGCCGACACCCGGTTCGCCTATAAGGCATGGATTGTTCTTAGAACGTCTGCTCAATATCTGAATGACACGCTCAATCGCCTTATCTCTGCCGATTACGGGGTCAAGCTTACCCTCTCGCGCCATCTGCGTTAAATCCTTGCCAAATTTCATAAGAGTCGGGCAGTCGGTTTTTTGTCCTCTGCGTCCTGCCGATCCATGTGAGCTTTGGGACGTATACCCGCTGTACTGACTGCTTGCTCCGATTTCTTCACCCTCGTTATCGCTGAGCATATTCAGTATATCGGAATACAGCTTCTGCGGATTTGCGTTAAGGGCAATCAGGATTTTTGAAGCGATACTGCCGGTCTCCCTGAGCAAAGCTATGAGCAAATGCTCGGTTCCCACATAGTTGTGTCCGAGCCGCGCCGCCTCTCCCGCGCTGCGCTCTATGACGTATTTTGTTCTCGGAGTAAAGCTGGAGGGCATTTCATCTATAGGTTCGCCCACATTCAGTATTTCGCGGATAACGCCGGTTACATTTTCTTCGTTTATATCATTGGACTCAAGAATTTTTGCCGCCACGCCGTCGCCCTCTTTAATAAGGCCTAAAAGCATGTGCTCTGTGCCAACATAGTTGTGTCCAAGTTCCATTGCGCTCTCTCCTGCCAAATTAATGGCTCTTTGCGCACTTTCTGTAAATCTGTTTTCAAACATAATAAACACTTCCTTTCTTAACAAGCCTGCATCAAAAATTTTAGATAGCGGCTTAATCCTGCTTTTTTAGTTCTAACGGATTGCTTTATACGTGCCGAGCCCAGTTGCGCTCGCCAGACCCGAGCGCTGAGCAAAAGCTTTGCAAGCGTCTTAATCCGGTTACTTTTTCTTAAAGGACTGCCTTATCAGAGCCAGACCCAGTTCCGCCCGCCGAGCCCGGGCGGGGCAAAAACTTTTTTGTGGTTTGTGACCTCGTTTATCTTATAAAACGGACTGCCTTAACAAAGCGTTGTTCTTATAATTTCACCGCGTTTTAAATCGCGTGAAAATTCATTTGCGGTGTTATGGTTTTTAATAATATTTGCGGGTAAAATCGAATAAGTAATCTCGTTTACGGTTTCATATTTTACACCGCTTATTATGCCCAGTGAAATGCCAAGACGTATATCCGACAAACGCTTCATAGCCTCATCGGTTGTAACAATCACCGCGTTTTTAAGAATGCCCAGAGATCGCATCACTCTGTCCTCAACCTTGTACTTGTCGTTTTTGTAAAGAAGGTTCCTCAGCTCGCGCTCGTTAGCCACTACCTCAGATACTATCTGCTTCAGTCTTTCGGTTATATCGTTCTCGGTCATTCCCAAGGTCAGTTGATTTGATATTTGAAATATATTGCCGAGACCCTTTGAGCCTTCGCCGTATATTCCCCGTACCGTAAGACCAAGCTGCGACAGGGAGTTGGCAAGCTCGCCGAAATTTTCCGTAAGTACGTAGCCGGGCAGATGAACCATAACCGATGCTCTGAGTCCCGTACCCACATTTGTCGGACAGCAGGTCAGATATCCAAAATCCTTGTCAAAGGCATAATCCAGTTTTTCCTCTATAAGGTCATCTATCATATTTGCCGTGTCAAAGCACTTGTCTATTTCAAATCCCGCCTCCATGCACTGTATTCTCAGGTGATCCTCCTCATTGAGCATAACGCTTACTCTGCTGTCACCGCTTAAAACAAGTCCGCGTTTTTTGCTTCCGTCTATCATTTGAGGGCTGATAAGGTGGCATTCGGCAATTGCCTGTTTTTCATAATCCTTCATATTTGAAAGATCAATATACTGTAGGTTCATTTCTTTAATCTCTTTGCTCTGCTTCGAATTTTCTCCGCCAATCAGCGCTTCAACGCATCTGTCTATCGCCTCCGACTGCTGTTTTTCATTTGCCGCCGGCGGGAAAGGCAGATCCTTTATATTCCTTGCCAGCCTTACCCTTGATGACAGCACAACATCGCCGTCTTTTCCGTAATTGTTATACCACATAACTATTCCTCCCCTCGCAAAGCCTTAATCTCATCTCTGATCTCCGCCGCTTTTTCAAATTCCTGATTTTGTACCGCAGAGTCAAGCTTTGCCTTGAGACGTTCCAGCTTTCTGGAATTTTTCAGCGCGCCGCCGCTCCTTTCGGGTATTTTACCTATATGCTCATAGGTACCGTGAATTTGTTTAAGCGGGCGCAGCAGTCTGTCATGGAATGTTTTGTAGCACTCTCCGCAGCCGAGCTTGCCCTTTGACACAAACAAATCATACGTTGTGCCGCATACGGGACACTTGTTCACCGCTTTTAGAATTTCAGGCTCTCCCTGACCGGGGAAGTGTCCGCTCGCCAGACTGTAGATAGCTGAGGCGAGATTTCCGAGTCCAATGCCGTCATACAGTGAGGCTGAACCGGGCATTATACTGTTCGCGACCTTTTTGGCACAGCTATGGCAAACGTGCTTTGTGCTTTTCTTTCCGTTTATATTGCTGTATAGCTCCTCAACGGCTTCATTTTTACCGCATATCTGACATTTCATAATAATCATCCTTTCCTAAAAATATTAAAAAGTATTAAAAATAACAAAAATAATTAGGCTATGCTTACCAGCATATTTTTGAGCACCCTCGCTCTGATTTGATCCTGAAGCGGCTGCTTAAGCGGCAATGCCTTTTCGTTAATCGCGCTTATTATAAGCTTCGCCTCTTTTTGGTTAATCAAATCATATTCATAACAATTTTTTATGATAGCTCCGGCGCTGCTATAGCTGATACTGTCTCCTACCGAGTTGATAACGTGCATAAGATTTGTACTCCTGTCTCCCGAGGAAACGCGGGTAATTTTTATGTACCCGCCGCCGCCTCTTCGGCTTTCCACAAGATAGCCCCTTTCGGGTGAAAATCTCGTGGAAATAACATAATTGATTTGTGACGGCACACAGCTGAACTTGTCAGCCAGTGCGTTGCGTTTTAACTCAACCTCTCCTCCTTCCGCATCACGCAGCATTTCGTTTATAAAATCTTCGATTAAATTACTGAGTTTCACTTTTTAATCACTTCCTAACCGTTTAAAACCAAAACCATAAAGAGCCAAAAATTTTTAAAAATTATTTAAAAATCAAATAAAACTAAATTTGACTTTGACTATCTTTGACCTTTGATTATATTATAGCATGATTTTTATATTTGTCAAGGGTTTTTTTAAAAATTTTTAAAAAAGTTAGAAAAATTATTTCGCTAATTATTTCGCCAGATTTTTCGACAAAATACATAAAAATCATTTGACAAAATCGTCTGATTGTGTTATACTTTACAAGTTCGTTGGAGGGCTTGTATTCGTAGTTGCAAAGCCGGATAAGATATCGGGTCCCGCCCGGTGTTTTATTCGGCTTTTTTGTTTAGGAGGTCATTATGAATAATAAGTTTACGGAGGGTAAGATTTTAAGTCAGCTTATAGGGTTTGCTTTGCCGGTTTTGTTGGCGCTTTTTCTGCAGGCGACATACGGAGCCGTTGACTTACTGGTGATTGGACAGTTCGGTAATGCCGCCGATGTTTCGGCGGTGTCCACGGGCAGCCAGATAATGCAGACCGTGACGCTGGTTATTGTGGGGCTTGCGATGGGAATTACCGTACTTGCCGGTCAGAAAATCGGTGAGGGCAAATCAAAAGAGGCAGGCAGAGTGATTGGGAGCGGCATTTGTCTGTTTGCCGCTGTGGCTGTAGCCGCGACAATACTTATGCTGATTTTTGCGAAGAGCATCGCAGTAATTATGCAAGCGCCCGAGGAAGCGTATGACTTAACGGTGAGGTATGTAACGCTTTGCTCCTCAGGCATGGTGTTTATTGTGGCATACAATGTTATCGGCAGTATATTCAGAGGCATCGGAAATTCCAAAATTCCGCTTATCACCGTAGTGATTGCGTGCTTTCTCAACATAATAGGAGATTTGATTTTTGTTGCCGTGTTTCACTTGGGCGTCACCGGCGTAGCAATCTCGACGGTGCTTGCACAGGCAATAAGCGTCCTGCTGTCGCTGATTATCATAATGCGAATTGAGCTGCCGTTTACGCTTACAAAAAAGGATATACGTTTTAGAAAATATATTATTAAGAGAATACTGTTTTTGGGTATTCCCATCGCGCTTCAGGATTTGCTTGTCAGCATATCATTTCTGGTTATTTTGGCAATCGTAAATTCTATGGGTCTGATTGCGTCGGCGGGCATCGGAGTTGCGGAAAAGCTGTGCGCTTTTATCATGCTGGCACCGTCCGCTTATATGCAGTCCATGTCTGCTTTTGTGGCACAGAATATCGGAGCCGATAGAAGAGACAGAGCAAAAAAAGCGTTGCTATACGGTATATTGTCATCATTGGCGGTTGGTATAGTAATGGCTTATCTGTCTTTCTTTCACGGAGAATTGTTGTCCTCGATGTTCTCAAATGACGGACAGGTAATAGAAGCATCGGCGGATTATTTAAAGGCGTATGCGTTTGACTGTATTTTGACATCGTTCCTGTTCTGCTTCTCGGGATTTTTCAACGGCTGCGGCAAAACCATGTTTGTTATGATTCAGGGTATAATCGGCGCATTTTGCGTGCGTATACCTATTTCCTACTTTGTCAGCCGTATCGCGGGAGTTTCACTGTTTTATATAGGTCTGGCGACGCCGGCTTCAACGGTGGTACAGATAATACTTTGCGTAATATTCCTGATTTTTACGGAAAAAAGAAAAGCCGCTTCGGTTAAAATAAAAATATAATAAAATAAAATAAAAATATAATAAAATAAAAAGACAACGTTAAAGGAATTGAAAAAAGAAAAAAAGGAATTGAAAAAAGGAATTAAAAAAAGGAATTAAAGAAATATGATAAAGTTATTTTTAATCGGCGACTCAATCGTAACAGCATACGGAAGAGATGAGGAAAATATAATAGGAGGATGGGGCGATCATCTGGGATATTACTTTGACGAAAAATCAGTTAAGGTGATTTCGTGCGCCTGCGGCGGAAAAAGTACCAGAAGCTATCTTAATGACGGACGGTTCATAGATAACGGCAATTTCAATAAAAATATGTTTCCGTATGGAGTGGGACCGTGTTATGACTTAATAGACAGCGGTGACTACGTATTTATTGAGTTTTGTCATAACGATGATGATTCCGCGCGGTCTGAAAAGCGCGCGCTTCGTCATACTCCGCTTGGCGAGCCGGATAAATACGGGATATATCCAACCGTAACGCCGAACGGAGATATGCCGTATTCCTTCGAATGCGGGGCAACGTATAAGGGATTTTTAAAATATTACATAGATAAAATCAGAGAAAAAAACGCGGTTCCGATACTTGTAACCCCGCCGCCGAGAGGGAGCTTTGTAAACGGAAAAATCGCGTCCGTACCGGGAAATCACGGCGGCACCGATAAATTCGGAGAGTACGCCTATGTACGCGCTATGCGTCAGGTGGGAGAAGAGGAGGAGGTCACGGTTGTTGATTTGTTTGAAAAGGCGAAAAACTTTATAGACGGTATCGGTGAGGAGAAGTTCAAATATCTGCAGTCGATAAAGGATTTTGACGGGAAGACAATAGGCGAAGCGAGGTTTGGCAGACCGAAAAAATGGCCGGATGATTATGATACAATAATGGAAAGCGGAGAATATGCTTCAACCGATAACACACACCAAAATCGTTACGGCTCATGCATTTATGCCGGATTTATTGCCGGGGAGGTAAAAGAAAAGGTCAGCGGACTCAGCGATTGTGTTCTGAATAAACCGATACGACACGCCAAAGTACCCGCAGGTCTTAAATATAACTGAGTCTGAGTTGATTTTTGGTTCATTTTTGGTTCATAATTCCTGTGTTGACTTATGATAGGTTTTGGTATATAATGTTATGTATTAATATAGTATTAGGAGAATTACTCTATGTCTGATAGTAAAAACGGAGGCAAGGCGGTTAAGTCAATAAGCATTATGGCGATACTTATTCTGCTTGCGAAGTTTATGGGACTGTTCCGCGAGATGCTTATTGCGAGCGTCTACGGTCAGGGTTATGCCAGTGATGTTATAAACAGCTCAACCCAAATACCGCTTCTGTTTTTTGATATGGTGCTGGGTGTGGCAATTTTGTCCACATTTGTGCCGATTTATAACAAGAACCTTGAAAAACAAGGTCGCGCCGCGGCGGATGCGTTTGCCAATAACTTTATAACAGTTGTCGGAGCCGTTGCTGTTTTGGCGGCGCTGCTTGGCTCGATATTTTCGGAGCCTATAGTTAGGGTTATGGTGCCGGGTTACGCCGAGGTCCCGGGAAAGATTGAAGAGACAGCCGGACTGCTCAGGATTTTGTTCCCGTCAATAGCGTTTACGGCAATAGCCTATGTTGCTGTCGGAATATTGCAATCTCATGGCGAGTTTACCGTCCCGTCGTTGATAAGTGTTGTATCAAACGGCATTATGATTGCATATCTTATCATATTCGGGGACAAGTTGGGGCTTACCGGAGTTGCTGTATCAATGCTTGTTGCATGGGCGGCGCAGCTTCTGTTCCAAATCCCTTGGCTGGTCAAGACCGGATATAAATATAAGCCCCGCTGGAACTTCAAGGACGGAACAATGAAGGAGGTTGCTCTGCTGGCATTACCGGTACTCATAAGCTCATGGGTGCAGCCGCTGTGCAATCTGATAAATATGTCGTTTGGTTCGAGTCTGGGCGATGGCGCGGTATCGGCGCTCAACTGGGCAAATAAGATATATATAATTATGGTCGGCGTTTTCGCGTATGCCATAACCAATTTTATTTTTCCGAAGCTCTCAAGGCTCAGTGTCGGAGATAACGACGAGGCATTCGCGGAAACCACAAGAACCTCTGTCGGATGGATAATATTTATAATAACGATTATATCAGCGTTATTTTTGGCGCTTTCAAATCCAATCATAAAGGTAGTGTTCGAACGAGGAGCTTTTACGTCCGACTCGACAGAAATCACGGCTTCGGCGTTGTTTTTTTATTCATTCGGTATGGTGGGATATTCTATATGCGAGGTGCTGAACAAGAGCTTCTATGCGATCCGTGACGGAAAAACGCCGATGTATACATCAATATTCGGCGTTATCGTAAATGTTGGTTTTTCCGCGTTGTTTGTGCTTGTACTGAATATCGGCATTAAGGGGCTTGCCCTCGCAAGCGCGATCAGTTCAACCGCTATCGCGGTTTTGCTCCTGATTATGATAAACAAACGGCGTAAGGGTGTTGTTACAAAAGCGTTTATTTTAAATATATTGAAAACTCTGCTCTGCGGGCTGGCGGCGTTTGTTGCCGCAAAGTATGTATATACGCTTGTTGATACTGTTTTGGCGGGCGGCATGGTTGTCACTCTGATCAAGTTGTGTATCGCGGCGCTGCCGGCTTGCGTTTTGTACGCGGTTTTGGCGTGGATTTTAAAAATAACGGAGCTTAGGGCGGGCTTGAGCTTTCTGAAACGTAAATAAGAAAGGGACGAACGGTATGAACAACATGAACGAAATGGGATATTTCCAATCATTTTGGTTTTTTATCTGGGGAATTATAAAGCAAAGCTTTGTATATAAGCTGCTCAGGAAAATATATGACGGAATTTCCGGTGCATGGCAAAGAAGCCGTATTACCGGGTTTTTCAGACGTGAGCATTTCTCGGGGGAGGTATTGTCCGACAGCCTGACGGGACGTATATTAAGGGCTCCGTTTACATTTTTGGAATGGCTGCAAAGAACTGTCGGAGCAAGGCTCGGTCAAGTAATTTCAACCTCCCGCACGGTGCATATCGCGAATATATATTTGCATAATCTGCTGGCGCTTAACACGCAGTTTATAGGAATGCTTATGCTTTTTGCGTCGCTTGGAGCGGTTGCCGCGGGAATTTTGCAGAACGGAACAATCAACATCGTTGTTTGCGTATTGGTTATTATAAGCGCCTTGATTTTGGCAACGAATGTAAACCTGACATCCTATTTAAAGGGTTCGCGGTTGATGAAGCTTTTTTCGCATCTCAGCGGACTTGATATGGATTACAGGGTTTATACCGAAAAGTATACAAGACCCGCCTCGCGTCTGTGGGTCGCAGCTGTTCCGGGAATTGTCGCGGGGCTTACGGCATATGTAAATCCCCTGTTTCCGATATTGGTTATCGGAGGCTTATTCGGACTGTTTTTGTTACTTAAATCAACCCTCGCGGGTGTATATTTTACGATATTTTTAGCCCCGCTTATGCCGACAATGCTGATGGTAGGACTTGCGCTGCTGTGCCTGTTCTCGCTTATAATTAAAGCGATAACCGACAAAAGCTTCAAGCCGCGCTTTGAGGGTATAGGCTTTTTGATTTTGGGAATGCTTGTGATTTACTTGTTCGCAAGTCTGAATTCCTTTGCCGTAGCGAACAGTATGACGATATTTTTGGTATATCTGGCGTTTATGCTGTTCTACTTTACGGTTATTAATACCGTGAAAACCAAAAAGCAGTTGTTTGACGCGCTGGCGCTGTTCGCGATATCCGGAGCGCTGGTGTGCCTTTACGGTATAGCTCAGTATATTTTCGGCTGGGACACAACCTCTGCATGGATGGACGAGGAAATGTTTACCGATATAAAGATGAGGGTTTATTCCACATTGGAAAATCCAAACGTACTCGGTGAATATATTTTATTGGTTCTTCCGGTTTGCGTAGGTCTCATTTGGCAAAGGCCGAAAAAGCTGTCAAAGCTTATATATGTCGCTTTGGCGGGGATTATGTTCGCAACCTTGATTTTGACGTTTTCGCGCGGCTGCTGGATAGGCGTTATGATTACAGCGGGAATTTTCGTTACATTTGTGTGCGGAAAGCTTTGGGGATTGGCGTTGATAGCGCTTCCGTTTATACCAATGGTTATACCGGAGAGTATAATCAACAGATTTGCCAGCGTCGGAAATATGGAGGACTCGTCAACCTCCTACAGAGTTTATATCTGGTTCGGTACCATCGCGATGCTGAAGGATTTTTGGGCGTCGGGCATAGGACCGGGGACGCAGGCGTTCCAATCGGTTTATCCGTTTTATTCCTACAGCGGCATAGTCGCGCCGCACTCACACAATATGTTTTTGCAGGTTTTTGTGGAAACCGGAATTGTGGGTATAGTAACGTTCCTTATCATGTTGTTTGTATTTTTAAAGAAGATGGTCGGCGGGTATCAGCTGACCGGCAAGAAGGGCAGCAAGCTCGGCGCGATGATAGTCGCAATCGCCGCCGGAGTCGTGGGCTTTGCCGTACAAGGTATGTTTGATAACTGCTTCTATAATTACAGAGTATTCCTGATATTCTGGTACGTTATCGCTCTCGGTATTGCGGCGGTCTACATTGCAAAGGATGAGAAAAAGGCGGTGAATAAGGCTTGATAAAGGTTGTCGAGGTGTCGTCTGACTCAAATATCGGCGGCGCGGGAAAGTGTATTATTACCTTTCTGAAGCATTTTAACAGGGATATTTTCGATGTATCCGTGGCGCTGCCGAAGGACTCATTGCTTTTGCCCGAAATAAGAGCGCTTGGTATAAGGACTTATGAGTTTGACAATTTGGCTGAAAAGTCGCTGGATTTTAAAGCGGTCGGGCTGCTCAAAAAATTGTTTAAGGAGATAAAGCCCGATATAGTTCATACGCACGCCAGCATGTCCGCCAGAATAGCGGCAAAGCAGTGCGGTATAAAAACGGTATACACGAGACACAGTGTGTTTGAGCCTCCAAAAAGATTGTCGTCAGGCATCGGAAAGCTGATTAACGGCGCTGTGAACAATTTTACCGCCGACAGGATAATCGCGGTAGCGGAGGCGGCAAAGGATAATCTCATCGCAACGGGAGTCAGCGCAAAGAAAATAGAGGTTATTTTAAACGGCGTGGAGCCGCTCTCACCGATCGCGGACATAGAGAAAACACGGAAGGAATTCGGCATTGCGTCCGATGAAAAGGCGGTTGCGATTGTCGCGAGGCTTACCGGCGTAAAGGGTCACAAGTACTTTGTTGAAGCGGCAAGAATACTTAAAGAAAAGGGAATAAAGGCAAAGTTTCTTATCGCGGGAACAGGCGATACCGAAACCGATATAAAGCGGCAAATCGAGGATTATGGACTTGGAGATTGCGTAAAAATGCTTGGATTTCTTACTGATGTGGAACCACTTATGAACGCCATGGATATACAGGCAAACTGTTCGTTCGGAACAGAGGCGACAAGCTTATCGCTGCTCCAGGGAATGAGCCTCGGAAAACCGGCGGTAGTGACAAGCTTCGGCGGAAATCCGGGAGTAATAAAGGATGGACAAAACGGGTTCTTGGTGCCTGTAAAGGAACCGCGGAAAATGGCTGACGCGCTCGAAAGATTGATGACTGATGATGCGCTTTATGAACAAATGAGAAAAACAAGCCTTGAGATATACAAACAAAGCTTTACCGCAGAGGTAAATACACGTAATATTGAGAATGTATATTTGGGACTTTTGAAAAACAGTTAATATTATATGGAGGAGATAAAATGAAACCGAAATTTAACGTAATGGATTTTGTGATAGTCGCGGCGGTAGTGCTGGTTGTCGCAGCGGCGGCATACTTCTTTGTTTCAAGCACGGGCGCAAGCACAGGATCAAATTCGGGGAGCAAAAGCGTTAACGCGAGCATTGAAATTGAGTTCGCGAACAAGGAAGAATATTTAACAGAGCTGCCGCAGGAGGGAGACAGCGTAACAATAGGCGAAAAAGAAAAAATGCTCGCCACGGTTACGGGCATCAGAGTCGAGCCGGCAACTACCATAGCTTACAACCTGAATGACGGCACAGCTTCATGGCAGGAAATTCCGGGCAAATACGATATATATGTTACGATGGAAGCCGATGCTGTTGACGAAGGCGATCAGATAACCATTAACGGCGGCTCTATAAGAGTCGGTGATCCTAATGCCGTTCACTCAATGAACTGGGCGGGCTACGGTTATGTGACACAGCTTGAGATAAGCGAATAATTCGGGAGAGGAGAGAAAATTATGCCTAAAAAAGAGTCATTTAAGAAAAGCGGAAAGCTGTTTGGGAAAATCAGCATTATTGACATAATCGTTGTGGTTTGTATCGTTGTGCTTGCCTTTGGAATATATGCCAAGTACACATCGGACAGCGATGCGACAGCGTCAAGCGAAAACACCGAAATTGAGTTCGTATATAAGGTTAAGGGCGTAAGAGATTACACCGTGAACGCACTCAAAAAGGGCGGCGCTATGTATGACAGCGAGACTAAAGAATATGTCGGCGAGATTGTTGATGTAAGGACAGAGGATGCTGTTATGGAGGTCAGCTTGGTTGACGGAACGTATAAGCAGCTGATTATACCCGAAAAGTACGATGTTTATGTTACTGTTCAGGTTGACGGAAAATATAATAAGCTGGGATACTATACCTCCGGGAATAAGTATCTCGGAGCCGGTTCCACGATTAATATAAAGAGTAAATTTGCCACTACGGAGGGGCAGATAGTGGATGTAAAAGCGGTCGATTAAGGGACGGTCGATTAAATTAATCATTAAATAAGCCGCGTTTATGTGTGAAAAATAAAACAGCCCTCGTGCTTCGGGGGGGTATGATCCAAATGGAAGCTTTAAATGGGAAAATGACAAAATTTCAACTAAAGAAGATGTTAATCCCCTTGTGTATTGTCGCCTTGCTAATAGCGATGATTGTTTACACAAACTACTTTATTTTACGAAGGATAGGTACGGATATCGTAATTACCTACACGAATGAAATTGCAAGCCATGATATGCAAAAAATCACTGAATTCGTCGCTGATCGTCAAACCTGTATGAACGGAGTTTACAGGGAGCTTAAAGAGAGACGGTTTGAGTCTGTGGAGGAGTTGCTGACCGAGCTGAACCTTAAATCCTACTCAAATGATTTTGAGCACCTTTGCCTTATAGACAGCGAGGGCAGACTTTACCTTGAGACGCAGAAGATATACGAAAGCGGCGAGAACTCTTTTTTGGAATATTTTGATAACGGAGAGAGAACCTTTGTTGCCCGCTATGAGGATAAGGATGCGTATTATGAGCTGTACAATGAATGTATGCTCTACGGGTTGGATATAAGCGATAATCCCATTACCGTCGAGGGCGGTGAAGCAGAGTTCGTAAAGATGGTAATGCTCGATGATATTGACAAGTTCAGCGATAGGCTTAAAATCGTAAGCTTTGACGGCAGAGGATATTCGAGCGTTATAGACGAAACCGGACGTTATATTGTAGATGAGCAAGTTGCCGGTGTGGATACATATCATAACTTTTATGACCTGCTGCGCAGCGGAAATATCAAGGATGAGGACACAGAGGAAATAATAAGCCAGATTGAGGATGGGCAAAACGTCAGCTTTTGGTATTCCGGCAAGGGTATTGATCTTAAATTTGTGTCGGTTTATCCGGAGGAAAATCTGAATTGGAAGCTTATAACATGGGTTGAGAGATCTGTGGTTACGGAGCAGGTTAACGGCTTTGTAAGAGTCGTAATATTGATTTTTGTAATTGTACTGATGGCGCTGATAATAGCTTTCATTGTTTTCAGAGTGTCTCAGTCGAGAATTAAGAGTCTGTATACGGGAATTATTGATGGCGTTTATAATCGTCAATATTACGATGAGAAGCTCATGAATGATGAGGTAAAGGCTCTGGCGATTATTGACCTTGACAGGCTTAAAACAATAAACGATACATACGGTCACATTGCCGGCGACAGAGCAATTGAAATGACTGCGCGTACAATAGTCAACAATGTTGACAAGAGCGCTGAGATATTCAGATTTGGCGGTGATGAGTTTGTCATAGCGTATAAAGAATTTATTCCGGCGGACAGCTTCAAAAGGACGCTTGAAAATATAAACAATGATGTACGTGAGGTAAAGACCGATGAGTTTACCGAGCTTAGGCTGTCGTGCAGCATAGGCGGGTATTACGGAACGGGAGTTGCGTCCGAGCTTATAGTTAGGGCGGATAAGCTTCTTTACCAAGCCAAAAAGACCAGAGATATGGTTGTGACTAATATATACAGTGATTAATCTAAACACAAACGTCCCCTCTTTGTTATAAAGAGGGGACGTTTCGTCTATATTTTAATTTTATTTTTCGTTCTGTATCTTTAAGAACAGATTTACCGTGAACTTAGAGCCTTTTCCCAGTGTGCTCTCAACCTTTATATCTCCGCCCATCATACGGACAATGCCGCGAGCGAGCGGCAGAGCAAGACCGCTGCCGTGTACCTTGTTTTCGTAGCTGCTGTCCGCACGGGAAAAATTATCAAAAATATGCGGCAGATATTCTTTTTTCATCCCTATACCGTTATCCTCTACAATAAATTCGAAGCAGGCATGGTCTGAGGACACATCGGGAATTTCCGAGAGTGTTATCTTAATTGTGCCGCCGTCGGGCGTATATTTTATGGCATTGTCTATTATATACGCAAAGGCTTGACGCACGCGATCCGAATCGCCTATAACCTTGCTGTGCGAAACACCGGAAATGTTTGCCGTGACCTCATGACCTTTAGCGTCGGCGGACGGCTTGAATGAGGAAATCAACTCATCCGTCAGGTCGGTTATTACAAACTCCTTTTCGTGAAGCTCAATAGCTCCGCTTTTAACCTTAAACATATCCAAAACCTCTTCCGCCATGGGAGTGATATGAGTAAACGGGGCTAAGATTTTCGAAAAACGATTGGCGTTCCGTACCGTATCGTTTGTAACCGCCGCCGCAGAAGCGCTAAGCTCCTTTGCCGTGTTTGATGCGGCTTTAATATCACGGCACATATTGAAAATAAAGTCGCTCATTGTATGGTAGGATGTATTTGCGTGATCAAGAGAATGTTCCAAAAAGTCCTTGTTTCTGATAAGCTCATCTCTAAGACGCTTTGCCTTGCGGGCGAAAATAACAAACAGCAGAAAAAGGATTGCTATAACGATAATCAGTATCACCGTAAGGACAATTGGGTTTCTGCGTATAAAGCTTGTGGGCGCAAGGCTTGTTTTCGCGTTCGAATATTGTATCAACGCGCTCGAAAGCTTGGTTGTGTTAAGCTGGTCAATGGTTTTGTTCAAGATTTCGGCAAGCGCGTTTTCGGTACGTTTTACGGAAAATCCAAAATCAGCGGTTGTGTCTAAATACGCGATATTCAGATTGTTATATTTCGTGTTCTCCGCGATAAGCAATTGCATAACATCGGAGCTGCCCATTGTACAGCTTGCTTCCCCATTCTTGACTGCCTCAAGAACATCTTCCGCGCTGTCGTAGTACAGAAGCTGCGCGTTTGGGTAATACTTGGTAACAAGGTCAATCTGCCCCGCGAGAGAATCACTGACGGCGATTTTTGCCGTGAGGTTGCCGCTGTCTGAGTCGCCCTTGTGTATTAACATGGTTTTGTTGCTTATTATGGCGTTCGTCTGGGCAACGTTATCGTTTTCCGCGAACCATACGTCTGTATAGCACGGAAAAATAGCGTCAACCTTGCCGTTATTCAGGGCGGACTCCATATCTGACTCGGTATCATACGCGACTGTATCAACGGTTATTTTCAGGTAAGAGGAAATCTCCTCGGACAAATCCTTAATAACTCCCGTTGGAGCGCCGTCCTTTTCTTCATCGGAAAGAGGAAGATTGCCGCGCAGGTAGCCGATTGTCAACGTCCCGTTTTCCGCGGCTCTTGCCTTTTCCTCATCGGACAAGAGCCAGCTTCCCGTTTCTTGGGGATAATATGTCTCGTTAAGCCGTGTGGTAAAATTGGGATCGGAGCTTAAAAGCTGCTCCTGGGCGCTGTTCAGCTCTTGGTAAATATCAGGTCTTTTTTTGCTTATGGCAAAATAACGTTCCTCTCCGTACAGACCCATATCATACTCGGAAAAAAACATTTGCTCCATTCGCTTGTCGGTTTTGTAAATACCGGCTACAACATCGACTTTTCCGGAAACTATCATGTCAACAATTTCTTCACGCATACCGTAAACATATTCATATTTCCAGCCCGCTATAAGTGAAAGCTTTTGAAGATAGTCATACGCATAACCCGATTTTCTGGTTTTGTCCGAAGCGCCGCTTTGAAAGCTTGTGTCACTGGTATAATATCCGACACGCACGATTTTTTCGGTCGCGCCGACAGGCATGGCAGCCGCGGCAGATATGATTAAGGACGCTAAAAAAGCCAAAAGCATAAGTACAGCCTTAATCCTTCTTGTGCATATGCGCATACATGTACCTCCTGTTTTATTGAATACCTTTGTCTATTATACAACAAAGTGCGGGATTTTTCAATATTTCTTTTTTATTTAACAAACTTTTTATGAATTTGTTTATTAATCTTGACAAATCACGGCATTTGTGCTATATTTAACAGCGGTTATTGGAGGTAGCATCTATGAAGAAGTATATTTGTCTTATCTTGATATTATGTATGATGACCGTCACCGGCTGCGGAGCGGCGGATGAAAAATCCAAGTCCGATTCCGAAAGCTTTGTTTTTGTCTGCCCGATAGTTGACAACGTGTATTGGGAGGAATGTATAGAGGGTATACGCAAGGCGGACGAGGAGCTGGGGACAAATACCTCTGTTATCGGTCCAAAGAGCGGTGACGATTTTGTGGAGGAAATGCCCGAGTATATGCGGGAAGCCATTGACGATGAGCCTGACGGTATTCTTGTCTACTCAGGGATTGAAGGATTGTATTCTCTGATTAACGATGCCGTTCGCGGAGGGACGCCGGTTATCTCGATAGACAGTGACGCTCCCGATACCAAACGTGTTGCCTTTGTCGGAACAAAACCGTATACATTAGGCTATGATTGCGGCAAGTATATGGCGGAGATGACCGGAGAAAAGGCGAACATCGGTTATATTTGCACCTCAAAGTCCGCCGAGAACGAGATTACTGTGTTTAACGCATTTAAGGACGCGATAAGTGATTATGACATGACGGTAAGCGTTATATGCGAAGGAGGAAATGAGCTTGAGACCTCCGCTGAGGCAATGAAGGCTATGCTGGAAAATTGCCCGGAAATCACGGCTGTATTTTGCACCGGCGGAGAAAATGTGACCGGAGCCGCGGCTGCTCTTAAGGAGCTTGGACGCGAGGATTTGACTTTGGTCGGAATGGAGGATACAGAAGAAAACCTTCAATATGTACGTGACGGAGTTATTGATATTATTGTTGCGCAGTCGCCTTATCAGATGGGTTACCAGGGTGTTTATCTGCTGAAAAAGTACATCGATAACGGTGAGCTTAACGATGAAATCTACGAGACGGAATGTTCCGTAATAACCAAGGACAATGTGGATTCATATATTAATTAAAAAAATAATTTAAAAATAACGAAAGAAGCGATGCTGAGCATCGCTTCTTTCTTAGGTGAATGGATTATATGAAAAACTTTAATTGCTATTAAAGCAATTAACTAATCATACCTCCGTCTAACGGAGGAGCTTATGAAAAAAAGTTAAACGAAAGGAGACCTCGAAAATAAACTTCCAATCAATCTTCCTACGTTCATTTGTTATTATATATTATAATTAAGAAAAAAGCAAGTGTTTTTTTAAAAAAATTTAAAAAATTTTTTGATTATTTTGTCGTATATATTATTGACAAAAATAAGTAACGGTGATATTATATAAATATAAAGGTTAGCATAGACTAACCAATACGGTAACAGGAGTGATAATTCATGGCAACAGTTATTATTTGCGTGATTTTGGTTATATTTATAGTGATAGCCGTGCGTTCCATGGTGAAGCGCGCATCACAGGGCTGCTGCGGCGGCGGTGATACAAAGCATATAAAAACGGATAAGAATACATCTCACTATAAATATAAATATACGATGAATGTAGAGGGGATGCACTGCAAGCATTGCACACAGACGGTGGAGGATGCCCTAAACAGCCTCGGCGGTATTTACGCGAAGGCGGATTTAAAGAACAAAAGCGCGGTTATTTACTCCAATATAGAGTGCGATCCCGAGAAATGGATTGAAGCGTTAAGTTCTCACGGCTTTACCGCATCGGAACCAATTTTGTGCGATTAAAAGGGCGGATTTTCCGCCCTTTTTTATAAGCATTATTCACAAAAAAACAATAGA
>CAYTZR010000028.1:0-27060 GCA_964442605.1 uncultured Oscillospiraceae bacterium | reverse complement strand
AATCTGCAAGGCTATGTCAAAGTAACTCCGTCGCAAGAACTAAGCGATATGCTTATTGAAGAATTCGAGAAATCTAACTAAGGAGGGTTAGCCGATGTATAGAGATGATGAATTGCATGATGATATTTTGTTTGATCAACGGATCAGTATTCAAGCTGCAGCATATACAATTTATTTTCAACTGACACCTAACAACAAGAAACCCATTACTCCTCGTGAATTTCACGATAGGTTCATTGACAACTGGGAAATCTTTGCTAATATGGAATGCCAAGAAAAATCAATATGACAATAAAAGTAAAAAGAGCTAACCGATACAAAAATCAGTTAGCTCTTTACTTAATGAATAATTCAAATGTTGCCAAAACGTTGCCATTTTGTACTCATACATTCAAGAAACCGCGTAGGTAAGTCATTCTCTTGAATTTCGACGTCATTCCCACTCGATGGTGGCGGGTGGTTTTGAGGTAATGTCATAGACTATACGGTTAACATGAGGAACCTCGTTTACTATTCGTTTACTTACGGTGTCTAAAACATCATACGGTATCCTTGCCCATTCGCCGGTCATAAAGTCGGTAGTGGTTACCCCGCGCAGGGCTACCGTATAGTCGTAAGTACGCTCATCACCCATAACTCCCACGCTTCTCATATCGGTAAGCACAGCAAAATATTGGTTAATACTTCTGTCAAGTCCGGCATTGGCGATTTCCTCTCTGAAAATCGCGTCTGCTTCTTTCAGAATATCCAATCTTTCTTTTGTAATATCGCCGATACACCTGATCGCAAGCCCCGGTCCGGGGAACGGCTGTCTCCAAACAAGATATTCGGGAATTCCGAGCTCCAAACCGAGCTGTCTTACCTCATCCTTGAATAGATTTCTGAGCGGTTCGATTATCTCTTTAAAATCCACATAATCAGGAAGTCCTCCTACATTATGATGACTCTTTATTGTAGATGCATCACCTGTGCCGCTCTCGATCACATCAGGATAGATTGTTCCTTGAACCAAATAATCAACCGCGCCTATTTTTTTTGCTTCTTTCTCAAATACTCGAATAAATTCTTCCCCTATTATTTTACGCTTTGTTTCCGGGTCGCTCACTCCCGCGAGTTTACCGAGAAAAACATCTTCGCAGTTTACCCTGATCATATTAATATCAAATTGTCTTGTAAAAATTTCTTCTACCTGGTCTCCCTCATCCTTTCTTAAAAGACCGTGGTCAACAAAAATACAGGTTAGGTTCTTTCCTATAGCCTTGTAAAGGAGAACCGCGGCAACGCTGCTGTCAACACCGCCGGAAAGGGCGCAAAGAGCTTTTTTATCACCGATTTTATTTTTGGCATACTCTATATAATTCTTGGCGTAATCCGACATTGTCCAATCACCGCTAAGTCCGCAAATCTTATAAAGAAAATTCCTTATCATGTCCTTACCGAACGGAGTATGATTTACCTCGGGATGGAATTGAACGCCGTAAAAATTCTTATCTGAATTTTCAAACGCAGCCAAAGGACAATCCGATGTGACTGCCGATATTTTGAAGCCATCCGGGAGAGAAATCACCTTATCCGTGTGGCTCATAAGGCATCTGTTTTTAACATCAAGTCCCTCAAACAACACACTTGTTGTATCAAGCTCAATTTCAGTAACTCCATACTCTCGGGTATCGGCATGCCGTACAACTCCTCCGAGTGAAATACTCATGAGCTGTGCGCCGTAACAAATGCCGAGAATAGGTATGCCTAAGGCATAAATTTCCGGATCGACCTTCGGAGCCTTCTCGTCAAAAACACTGTTCGGACCTCCGGTAAAAATTATCCCCTTAGGGTCCATTAACTTAATATCATCAATAGATTTTGAGTACGGCACAACCTCGCAATACACATTTGCCTCGCGCACACGTCTTGCTATAAGCTGATTATACTGTCCGCCAAAATCAATTACAACCACCGTTTCATTCTGAATTTTATTTTGCTGCCGCATAACAATCTCCTATTCTTTAAATAATAAAAAACAAAATCCATCATACTCTTATCAATGAGCATAATAAGCGTATAATGGAATTATGTCTGAAAATTATCTGTTATCCTCCTGAGGAACATAAACCGGATACTTTCCGGTAAAGCAAGCATCACATCTGCCGCACTTCCCGCCCTTCGCGAGCTTGGTCATCCCATCAACGGAAAGGTAAGCAAGGGAGTCCGCGCCGATGTGTTTGCAAGTTTCATCAACAGACAGCTTGCAAGCAATAAGAGACTTTCTGTCAGCAATATCCGTTCCAAAATAACACGGATTTTTAAAAGGCGGCGATGAAATTCGCACATGAACCTCTTTTGCTCCTGCCTCTCTCAGCAGCTGTACAATTCTGCCGCTGGTTGTTCCCCTTACTATAGAGTCATCTATCATAATAACACGCTTGCCTTCAATTGCCTCACGCATCGCGTTAAGCTTTATCCTGAGGGCGGATTCGCGTTCCTCCTGGGTAGGCTGAATAAATGTTCTGCCAATATATTTGTTTTTAATAAATCCAACTCCATACGGAATTTTAGACTCTCTTGAATATCCCAACGCCGCATCAAGCCCCGAATCAGGCACACCGATAACCACATCGGCATCAACAGGACTTTCCTGTGCCAGAAACTTACCTGCGTTCAGTCTCGCGGCATGAACACTAACACCGTCAATTATACTGTCCGGACGCGCAAAATATATATACTCAAACACACATAGAGATGTTGGTCGTCCGCACATATCCTTATATGATTTTAAACCTGTTTCATCAACAACAATTACCTCGCCGGGTTCAACGTCTCGTATATACTCCGCACCAACGGCATCAAGAGCGCATGTTTCGGATGAAAAAACATAGGAATTTTTAATTTTCCCCATACATAGCGGTCTGAAGCCCTGAGGATCTCTTACAACAACCATACGCTTGGGAGTTAAAATAATCAACGAGTATGCACCGCTGATTTCATTCATCAGCTTTATTATGGCTTCCGCTGTAGAATTTGTCTTTATACGTTCCTTAGCCATCAGATGAGCTATTATCTCACTGTCATTATTAGTTTGGAAAATAGCGCCCTGATTTTCAAGCTCCTTGCGTATTTTGTCAATATTAACCAAGTTCCCATTATGAACAAGGGCAAATGTACCCTTTTGATACCTCGAAACAATTGGCTGAGCATTTTCACGGCTGCTTGAACCTGCCGTTGTATAACGCACATGACCCACGGAAGCATGTCCCTTAAGCTCGTTCAGTACAAGACTGTTAAATACCTCCTGTACAAGACCCATATCCTTATACTGGAGAATTTGAATTTTACCGTTTTCATCAACATTATTTACCGCTATGCCGCAGCTCTCCTGCCCTCTGTGCTGCAACGCATAGAGTCCGTAATAAGCTATTCGAGCAACATCAATATTGTCGCCCATATCATATACACCAAAAACTCCGCACTCTTCATGCAAGGTATCAGAACCGAAAATCTCACAATATCTATTCACAAGAAGCCCCCTAATAATGATGATTTTAACAGAAAACAGCTATTTATTTTTAATTATTTTTAAACAGCTATTTTCTTTAAACGGTTTCACCCATAAGACGCTTCATGATTTCCTCATATGCATCTTCAACATTGCCCATATCACGTCTAAATCTATCCTTATCAAGCTTCTCGTTTGTGTTCTTGTCCCAGAAGCGGCAGGTATCGGGCGAAATTTCATCAGCCAGAACAATTGTACCATCGCTTGTTTTACCGAACTCAAGCTTGAAGTCAATAAGCTTTATACCAAGCTCTATCAAATATGCCTTTAATACTTCGTTCACTTTAAACGCATACCTTGTTATTGTATCAATATCATCCTGCGTAGCAAGACCCAAAGCCAATACATGATATGAGTTAATCAGAGGATCTCCCAAATCATCATCCTTATAGCTGAATTCCAATGTGGGACAAAGCAGCTCTCTACCCTCTTCAACGCCATATCTTTTCGAAAAGGAACCGGCGGCAACATTTCTGATAATAACCTCCAAAGGAACAATAGTTACTTTCTTAACCAGAGTTTCTCTGTCAGAAACCTCCTCAATCAAATGTGTGGGAATGCCATGCTTCTCAAGTATCTTCATAAGGTGATTTGTCACACGATTGTTAATGATACCCTTTGATTCAATAGTACCCTTTTTTTCGCCATTAAACGCTGTAGCGTCATCCTTATAGTCAACCATTAAAACTTCCGGGTCATCAGTCTTGAAAACCTTTTTAGCCTTGCCTTCATAAAGCTGCTCAAGTTTCTTCATCACAAAATCCTCCAATTAAAATTAATAACAAAAACACAATAACATTGTATTACATTAAATGCCAAAAAGCAAGTATAATTTTCTAAAAAAATATAATAAAATGATTATTTAATTAGTACAATGTGCCGAATGTGCCGAATAAAGGAATTCTTGCATCGAAATCACAGCATGGGGCTGTCGCCTCTTGAGAAATCGAGTTTACAGCCGGTGCTTTCGATGCGTCTGCCTAAGCATTTTATGCACTCGGCTGCCTCATCGCCCATGCATATTTTATTATCATACAGGGAATAGTCGCGGCGAACCCCGACGGGTGAAAGATTTGGCATGACAACATTTGCGCCGCAGCGTATACCCTCTTCTCTTCCAATGGGTGAAACAGTACCGAGAGCCGTTGTCGCAGGCAGCAGAACCTTAGGCATAGCCAATCTCACTATGCACAGCATAACAAGCGTCATATTAAGCGTGCCTTGCGGAAACTCATGGTACACGGTATCCTTATGCGGTATGAAGGGTCCGAGACCAACCATATGAGGCTGAAGTTCCTGTAAAAACACAATATCCTCAGCCAAATTTTCGTCAGTCTGATAGGGTGAGCCAACCATAAATCCGGCTCCCACTTGAAAACCGATTTCCTTTAAATCATAAAGACATTTTTTGCGATGCCTGAGGCTCATAGTATCAGGATGAAGCTTTGCATAATGACTTTCATTTGCTGTTTCGTGTCTAAGAAGATACCTATCCGCTCCCGCGTCAAAGAAGGCTTTATATACATCCTTTTCACGTTCACCGATTGACAAGGTTACAGCACAGCCCGGAAATTCTTCCTTTATCGAATATACAAGCTCGCAGATTTTCTTGTCCGAAAATCCCGGATCTTCACCGCCCTGAAGTACATAGGTTTTAAAGCCAAGACTTGCTCCGACACGGCAGCAATCCATGATTTCCGATTTGGAAAGACGGTACCTGTGTACATTTAAGTTCCCCGATCGGATACCGCAATAGTTACAGTTATTCCTGCAATAATTAGTAAATTCTATAAGTCCCCTGACATATACCGAGCTTCCGAATTCCGCGTCTCTGGCAGCCGCAGCCCTCGCCTTTAGCTCAGGTGAAAGAATATCTTTATTTTTTTTAATAATGTCCAGAACATCAGACTTTGAAAATAACATACTGTCACCCATTCTTAAATATTTCAGCAGCTCTGTCCAAAATGCCGTTCAGCTTCGCAAGAGCAATTCCGTAATTTGTAATGGGAATATTATGCTCCGCAGCGTTGATAAGTCTTGTTTCAATTTCTTTTTTATTTATCATGCACATCCCGCACTGAATTATGAGGTCATAACCAACAAGATTTTCCGGGATGTTATAGCCGGTATAATAGTCATACTGAGGACGCACGCCCAAATATTTTTGTATAAGCTTTGGGATTTTTACTCTGCCTATATCCTCATGAGAAGTGTTATGCGTACAGCCCTCAAGCATCAGTACCTTTGAATTTTTATTCATACCGTCAATCGCTTCAACGCCCTTTAGCATCTGCTCGAAATTTCCTTTTTGCCTTGCCAGAAGCATAGAAAACGATGTCAATTTTATATTTTTAGGCACCAGCCTGTCAACTGTCTTAAACGCCTGTGAATCAGTAACCACCAAATCAACGTGCTCAAGTTCGTTTAACGCGTCGCCAAGTGTTGTTTCGGTTGTTACATACGCCTTCATATCATGATCCAAACAATCGCGTATAAGCTGAACCTGCGGCAAAATAAGTCTGCCCTTCGGTGCCTCGCTGTCAATAGGACATACCAAAATCAAACTGCTTCCCTTTGGCAGCATACCGCCGATTAGGGTTTCATCATCCCGCTCCTGCTTTTCAAGCTCTTCAATCATGCGGGTTCTTAAGCTGTTTAAACTTTTCTCATTATAGTCAAAAACCAATACCGAATTTGGATAATCGGCGCTTACCTTATTTAAGGTACGGGCATCAGCCAAGTCGCATTTTGTAAAAACGTCAATTATTGGAATATTAGGAAAATTTATCTCAGATATGTTCTCACAATTAACATCTCTGACATATAATATAAGGTCAGTGCGTTTGAGAATTTCCAGAGTTTTGGATGTCCTCTTCTCGGCTAAAACCGATTCATCGCCAAGCCCCGCTGTATCAATAAGGGCAACGGGACCATACGGTATAAGCTCCATTGCTTTGGTTATAGGATCTGTGGTTGTTCCGCTGACTTCAGACACGATTGCAGCGTCCTGACCCAAAAGCTTATTAAAAAGCGTGGATTTCCCGACATTTGTATTGCCAAATATGGCAATATGCTTTCGCATTGACAATGGTGTTTTTTCCATTAAAACCACATCCTTTAAATATATTAATTATGATAATTCTACTCCAAGTAGCATACTTTGTCAAGACTGAGCTTGACACTCACTTGCACAAATTTTAGGCTATACTTTAATTGTATTCGCAGGAAATAAAATAACGGAGGTGAAAATTAATGACTAAGATTTATATTGACCCGGGACACAACTATTCAGGCGCCGACACGGGCGCAGTTGGATTTGGACTTAAAGAACAGGACATTACCGTCGAAATTGCCTCAAAGCTTAAACCGCTTCTCATAAACAGCGGATTTTCGGTAATGATGAGTCGCGAGAGTATTTATGACAACGTCGCAAGCAGCGTTAACGCGAGTCTGGCGGCACGCTACAATGCAGCAAACTCATGGGGTGCGGATATATTTGTTTCTATACATTGCAACTCAGCTAACACTAAAGCTTACGGCTGTGAAACCTATTGTGTAAAGCTTGACAGTGAAGCGGGTAAGCTGGCTAAATATGTACAAAAACACATGACTGAAGAAACCGGCAGATATGACAGAGGTGTTAAAACAGCGAATTTTGCTGTCATATATCATACGACCATGCCCGCAATTCTGGTTGAAACGGCGTTTATAGATAATTACGGCGACAACCTGTTTCTGGCAAGCGACAGCGGAAAAAATCAGTGTGCAACAGCAATATACAAGGGCATATGCGACTACTTTGGAATAAAATATAATTTAGAAAGCGAGGATGAAATTATGAGTGCGGAATATCAAGAATTAAAAGCCAAAAATGATAGTCAGGACGAGATCATAAACGAAATCGGAATTGATATTCAGAACAACACAAATGATATAAGCCAAATAAAGGAGCAGCTTAAGAGGTATGATTATGTTGATGAAAATATGCCTTCATGGGCAATTCCCACCATCACAAAGCTTGTTAACAAGGGCTTTCTCATGGGTGACGAAGATGGCAAGCTGGGCTTGACAACAGACCTGCTGAGACTGTACACAGTAAATGACAGAGCCGGCGTATACGGCGAATAACAAATTTGGGAAGTGGTTTCTGCCATTTCCCATTTTTTGTAATTTTTTTAAATATATACTCTTATATTGTTTATATGTGTAATACCGTCGCTGTTATCCAAAAAGGCGTTCCACTCATATTCATACTTAAAATATTTTAAGGCATGCTTTTTAACGGAAAGTATATCGCAATTATGAGCATATATTTTATTTAGAAGCTCTTCAATGCTTTGGCTTAATTCAAATCTGATATTTTCATAATTAGCGCTGTCAATATTTTTAATCTCTGACAACTTTATTTTTATTTCTACATCTCCGTATATTTCTGAATTATTAATATATAATTTAATTTTGGGCTTGTTTCTGTTTTTAATTCTAACAGATTGTCCCTCCTCTGTTGTGTAATATAAAAAATCGCTGCTGTTTCCAAAAACTATGTTGAGCAGACGGCAATCGTTTTCGTTCAGAGTTAAGACAGGATAATCTCCCGAGAAAACCACAGCGCCGTCAAATCCCCGCTCTGTCATAACTGGCATATAGACATCATCAACCGCCAACGAAGCCTTTATCAAAAGGGTTCTCAAATCTATTTGCAGGCTTTCCGTTGCCGACTCATCTGAAAACAGCAGCTCATAATACCTGGCAGTACTTTCCTCAAGTGTTGGGTTGACCGCCTCCAAATATTCCTTTGCCAAATCAGCGGCGCATACTTTTGTTTCCGGACGCACCTCCATTATCTCCATAAAACTGCCGCAAATACTAAATGCTTCGCCACTGTTAATAAGAGCATCAGAAAGCACAATCAGCTTTAAATGTGACAAAGACGGAGACTTTCCGATGTAATTCTTTATATTTTCAATCCCTTCATAAACCGTCGGCGCGGTCACTGAAATATTATTTACAGACTTATTTCCATCCTCCTCCACTTCTTCCGTCTCAGACTCGCCGACCGCCACGGCAGCATCTGTGTTTTTGCCGCTTTCAAGCGGGTTTGAAAATTGAAACGTGAATAACAGACAGTCCGATTTCTCCGATAAATCAACTCCAACCGCTATAGCATATGCGGTATCTTCGACATCACGGTTATCATAGCAGCCGCAGAGCGGAGCAATACATAAGGCAATAATCAATAAAGCAGCAGATGTACGCTTAAGCTTTATTTTATCAAATCCCAAATCGGACATTATTTTTTTAATAATAACTATAACAGCTGACAGATACAAAATCGAAGAAATCAAAGTTATCACTGTATTTATAACATCAAGTCTGGTATTTAGGCGGCTGAGAGTTGAAAATCTCGATAAATTCACTATAGATTCGGAGCCGGTTTGGCTTAAATACCCATAAGGCATAGTAAGAAACAATACCGCAAAAAAACACGCATAAAGTATAAGCCCGAATAAGACAGCTGAAAATGAATACCTTGTGTTCTTTTCTTTAAACAGCACCGCATAGACAACAGGCAATAATATTTCAGAATAAGCAAACACATTTTTTATCCCTGAACTTAGCATAATATTCATTCCGTTACCGAATACCGGCAGCATATTATATAAATCTATGTGCCGTGCTCCGTTCAGAATTATCATAATAAGACCAATTATGACAAACGGAACACATATACCGTATAATTTAAACAGAGCCGTCTTATCTCCGATACCAATTATCAAAGCCGTGATGATTATTACCGCTAAAATAAAATAATAAGGCGTGTTTGTGTACGGATAATTACTTAACAGATTTACAAGCCTATAAAGATAAAATATTGCATTGCAAATCAAGTATCCTGTAAATATCACATAAACTACGTTTCTTATATACTTTTTTCTCATACAAGCGGCAAGATAATTTCTAAACGCATAAAAAACCAGGAGCAGTACTAAAAATATCAGGACACTTATTAAAAGCGAAAGAACTGCTCCGGAGTTATTCACGTATAACAAAAAGCCGGAAAAATCAATGAACAGCTTGACTATTAAGCTGTTAACAATAAGGCACCATAAATTAAAATTAAATTTAGTTTTATTCATATTATATCACTCAAGTTATTATATTTTCCATTTTCTGCTTATCGGCGGCTGTTTTATATCATCTATCGGCTCAAGCTCCGGCGGACGTTTTTCCTTTTTCCAAATCGGCTTTACCAAAACCGATTCAGATACATGAGATCCGGTTCTATATCTGCTTAAAAACGGTACACCAAAGGTTTTACTTGAAGCAAGACAGGCAAGTGTAATCAGTGACGCTGCGGTTAAACCGAGAACTCCAAACAAATATGCCGAAAGTATATAAATAAATTTCAAAACACTGAGAGATCGCGAAAGCGACAATGTCGGAGTGGAAAAAGCTCCGATACCTCCTATTGAAACTATTATGATTAGCAACGGACTTACAATGCCGGCTTCAACGGATGCCTGACCCAATATAAGACCTCCGATTATTCCCAAGGTGCTGCCAATCGGGTTTGGAACTCTGACCGATGCCTCTTTTATAAGCTCAAATGAAATTTCCATTAATAAAAGTTCTATGATAAGAGGGAACGGCACCTTTTCGCGTGTTGCCGAAATTGCGATAAGCAAATCGGTGGGCAAGACCTCCTGATGATAGAGCATTACGGCAATAAAAAGAGCGGGCAGTAAAACCGAAATTGACATGCCAAGCAGCCTTATAACCCGCATTAAATTTGCCTCCGGCACACGCACATAGTTATCCTCTGTCGCCTCAATCAAGTCCATTGTGGTAGTCGGAACAATAAGAGCAAACGGACTTCCCTGAACTATAATCGCCACCTTACCGTCAGCAATCATTGAAGCAACTCTGTCGGGACGCTCTGTCTTGAGCGTTCTTGTAATCGGGAAATAAGTAGTGTCCTCAATAAGCATTTCAACATCGCTTGACGAAAATATATATTCAGTGTCAATACCTTTAATACGTCTTGTAACTTCTTTTATTATCTCACTGTTTGCTATATCGTCAATATACATAATCGCGCACGGTATTTTATTGGTATTTCCAACAGGTATATTAGTAGCGATAACCTTTGGATTTTTAAGAATTTTTCGCACTAAGGCAAGGTTGGTCATCATAGATTCTGAAAACGCTTCTTGCGGACCGGCTAAGCTTACCTCCTGTGTAGGCGAGTCTACCCCTCTTGAATCCCATCCCTTTATATCGGCGATAAAACAGCAGTCACATCCGTCAATAAATATTCCGCATTCGCCGAATGAAACACGCTCACCGACGTATTCATAGCTGTCTGTAAGACTGAGCGGCGCAACCGAAATAATTCTTTCTTTTACTATATCTTTTTTTGCTATTTTCGATGTGCTGAACTCCTTGCACGTCAGCAGAGAACGCATAATATCTCGGTTTAAGTAGGTTTGATCGGACATACCGTCATAATAAATTAAAAAGGCATCGGATATTTCATCCTTAAACTCTACCTTGAACTCACGGAGATTAAAATCCACATTTTTATCCATAGAGAACAATTCCTTTATGATGTTTTTATTGTTTTTTATATTTAAGTCAATCAAAATAATCACCGAATATATTATTTTCATATTCCTTCCTGATTATTCCTTTATTGACTAAAATCCAAAAAACGTGTATAATATAAAAAGAGAACAAAACGAATATTATAACAAGGAGGTTTTTTTAATGAATGTTATATTAATAAACGGCAGTCCAAAGCCTAAAGGCTGTACTTATACGGCACTGAATATTATCGCCGATGAGCTGCGGTTAAACGGTATTGAATCAAGTATTTTTCAAGTCGGGGCAAAACCGATAATAGGCTGCATCGGCTGCGGAACCTGTGTAAAGCTCGGAAGGTGTCAATTTGACGACACAGTAAACGCCGCCGCTGAAGCGTGTCGAGATGCGGACGGTATTATTGTCGGCTCGCCTGTACACTATGCTTCAGCTTCCGGCGCTGTAACATCGTTTATGGACAGATTGTTCTATTCAGCAGGCAAGCACCTCAGATATAAGCCTGCTGCCGTTGTTGCAAGCTGCCGCCGCGGAGGCGCTTCCGCGACGTTGGATCAGCTTACAAAGCACTTTAGCTTTAATAATATGCCGATTATCAGTTCAAATTATTGGAACATGGTACACGGCAATACACCCGAAGAAGTCCTGAAGGATGAAGAGGGTGTACAGACTATGCAAATATTGGGTAAAAATATGGCTTGGATACTTAAATCAATTGACTGTGCGAAGAAAAACGGAATAGATAAGCCTGAGCCTGAAGCTAAAATCAAAACCAATTACATAAGATAAAAAATAAAATGAGAGCGGTACATTGGTTTGCCGCTCTTATTGATTTATTAAGCATTTTAGGTTAATTGCCCCTCAATTTACTTATAACCGCAAATATTATGAATACAAAAATATTAAGTACTACTACTGTTGAACCGGTCGGCGTTGAAGCAAAATAAGAAATAATAAGTCCTGTTGTAAGGCATATTACCGAAACAAAAGCGGAAAAAATTATTACACTCTTAAAACGCTTGCACACGCGCATCGCGGTAAGAGCCGGAAATATAATAAGACTTGATATAAGCAGAGCTCCCATCATCCTCATTCCCAATACGATAGTTATTGATGTCAAAATAGCTATAAGCATATTATACACACCGACTTTTGTACCGGTAGCCTTTGCGAAGGTTTCGTCAAACGTAACAGCGAAAATCTTGTTGTAAAACAGGATAAACAATACAATAACAGCAGATGATAAAACTACGCTTAAAATTACGTCATCATCGGTCATTGCAAGTATGCTGCCGAAAAGATAGCTGTTTATATCGGTATTCATACCTGTTGTGACAGATGCCACCAAAATTCCGACGGCAAGAGCCCCCGTTGAAATCATAGCAATTGCGCTATCGCCTTTTATTCTGCTGTTCTCGCTTATCCTCAGCAGCAGAAACGCGGCGATAATCACAACCGGAATAGTGAACTGCATCGGCGCAAAATTTAAGGCGGTCGCAACAGCTATAGCCCCAAAGCCGACATGACTCAAGCCATCGCCTATCATTGAATATCGTTTAAGCACAAGGCTTACACCGAGCAAAGCAGCGCACAACGAAACCAAAAGTCCGACGACTAAAGCACGTAAAATAAATGTATACGAAAACATAATATGTAAAGTCTCAATCATGCTTGTGACCTCCGACAAACTCAATTCCCACCTCAGAATGCAAATATTCATCTGAAGTTCCGTCAAACAGAACTCCGCCGTCAAGATGAAGAATTCGGGTTGAATATTTTACCGCACAATGTATATCATGAGATACCATAACTATGGTTATACCGCTTTTGTGCATATCATTGATTATTTCAAAAAATTCCGTTGTCACCACGGGATCAAGTCCCGTAACCGGCTCATCAAGCATCAAAATATCGTCGGTCGCGCACATAGCCCTTGCCAGCAGGGTTCGCTGCTGTTGACCGCCGCTCAGTTCACGGAAGCATTTGTTTTTTATATCGGCTATACCAAGCAGCTCCATTTTTTCATATGCGAGTTTCTTATCTGCCGCGGAGTAAAACGGAAATAATCTATGCCCTTTTATACAGCCGGAAAGGACAACCTCACTGACAGACGCGGGAAAGTCTTTTTGCACCGGTGTCTGCTGCGCAAGATAGCCTATCTTATCCTGAGTAAGGCCATCGCTATAAATTATTTCACCCGTGTCAGGCGCTTTCAGTCTGATAAGAGATTTAAGCAGCGTGCTTTTTCCGCTGCCGTTCCTGCCTATAATACTGTAATAATCTCCGGCGTTTATCTCAAACGATATATTCTTTAAAACGGTTAAACCCTCATAGCTGAGACTCACATTTTTACAGCTGATTAATGCCATATTTATTCTTGCCTTTCTTTAAAATACAAAGATTAGCGGGCGGTATAGTTAAAATATGCACGCTAATCTAAGATATTTAATTTTTCCGTTATGCCGATTTCGGACTTTTTTTCTTATATGAAACGACAGGCTCCGCCTTTTTGAGAACACAGTCCTTGGTAACCGTAACCTTCTCGGCACCTTCAACAGACGGTATCTCATACATTATGTCAAGCATAATATCTTCAACAATCGTCCTGAGACCTCTTGCTCCCGTTTCACGCTCAACCGCCTTTTTGGCAATCTCGTCCACAGCATCGTCCTCAAATTCCAACTCAACACCATCCATTTTAAGCAAAGCCTTATACTGTTTAAGCAATGCGTTTTTCGGCTCTCTGAAAATCTTTTTCAAGGCCTCGGCATTCAGCGTATCCAATGTAGAAACAATCGGAAGTCTGCCTATAAGCTCCGGTATCAATCCGAATTTCACCAAATCTTCGGGAGTAACCTGTTTTAAAAGATCACCGCGATTACGGTTCTTTTTGCTCTCAACCTTTGCTCCGAAGCCAAGGGTCTTTGAGGAAACTCTTGATTCGATTATTTTATCAAGCCCATCAAAAGCGCCGCCGCATATGAACAATATATTCGTAGTATCAATTTGTATAAATTCCTGCTGAGGATGCTTTCTTCCGCCGTTTGGAGGAACATTGGCAACAGTACCCTCCAGAATTTTAAGCAGTGTCTGCTGAACACCCTCGCCGCTTACATCTCTTGTTATAGATGGATTTTCAGATTTTCTTGAAATCTTATCAACCTCATCAATATAAATGATACCTTTTTCGGCGAGAGATATATTATAATCCGCCTCCTGGATGAGCTTTAAAAGTATGTTTTCCACATCCTCTCCCACATATCCTGCCTCTGTGAGAGACGTCGCGTCAGCAATAACAAACGGGGCATTAAGACACTTTGCCATAGTCTGAGCAAGGAATGTTTTACCCGATCCGGTAGGACCAATCATAAGAATATTACTCTTTTGCAATTCGACATCGTTATCATTATCATTTCTATTTGAGTCTATTCTCTTGTAGTGATTATAAATCGCGACAGATAACGCTTTTTTTGCCTCGTCCTGACCTATTATATATTCGTCCAGAAATTCATGAAGCTCCTTTGGCTTGGGAAGCTCGCTAAAGTGTTCAAGCCCATCGTTATCCTTTTTGTTATGACCAATATCGATATCCATGTCAAGAATATCAATACAGAGCTCCACGCACTCGTCACAAATATTTGCAACGGGACCATGAACCATGCCGTGAACCTGAGACTTACTTTTCCCGCAAAAGGCGCATCTATCCTCATTTTTGGTTCTGTTACCTGACATACACTTTCCTCCAAATAAATGATTTAACGTTTTGTCACAATATTGTCAATAAGACCATACTTGAGCGCTTCCTCAGCGTCCATAAAGTTGTCTCTTTCGGTATCCCTCTTTATAATATCGAGAGGCTGACCCGTGTTATCGCTGAGAATTTTATTGAGGTTTTCTTTAATTTTCAGCATTCTTTCGACATGTATTTTCATATCGGTTGTCTGACCCTGAACACCGCCCAGAGGCTGATGAATCATTATTTCGCTGTTAGGAAGCGCAAATCTCTTTCCCTTTGCTCCGGATGAGAGCAGAAACGCACCCATGGAAGCAGCCATACCTACACATATTGTCGAAACATCCGCCTTTGTATACTGCATTGTGTCATATATTGCCATACCGGCAGTGACAGAGCCGCCCGGGCTGTTAATATAAAGGTTAATATCCTTGTCGGGATCCTCACTGTCCAAAAACAAAAGCTGAGCCACAACCAAGCTGGCTGTTGTATCATTAACCTCATCGGATAAAAATATAATTCTATCCTTAAGAAGTCTTGAAAAAATATCGTAGGAACGCTCACCTCTGCTTGTCTGCTCTACTACATAAGGTATAAGACTGTTTGTAATAATTTTGCTATCCATATGATTACCTCCAAATAAAATAATTATTATATAAAAATATTCAGGATATTAATTTAATTATGATACAATAAGGCTGATTTGAAACATCAAACCAACCTCATTACAAAATTCAACTTAATATCACAAAACTTACCGAATTATTCAAAATTGGCGTTATCAACTAAGAACTTGATTGACTTTTGAGCCTTTATCCTGTCCGTAATATCATCCTTGCTGATATACTTTTTGATATCCTCAACCTTCATTCCGTTCTCGCCGCTTATATTTTCATACTCGGCTTCAACGTCCTCATCGCTTACAGCAATGTCCTCAACCTGAGCAACCTTTTCAAGCACGAGCGTAGTCTTTACACGCTTTTCGGACTCATCTTTATACTGCGCGCGAATAGCGTCCATAGTCTGACCCGTGTACTGCATATATGTTTTAAGATCCAGACCCTGATAACGCATCTGCATATCCATATCCCTTACCATATTATCAATCTGAGAATTAATCATCTCATCAGGAATATCAATCTCTGTGTTTTCACAAACAGCATCAACAACACTCTGTTCATTCTCATGCTGAGCCTTTTCTTCGTTTGACTTTTCAAGCTTTGCCTTAATATCAGCTTTATATTCATCCAATGTGTCAAATTCACTGACATCCATAGCAAAATCATCATCCGCCTCAGGAAGCTCTTTAACCTTTAGTGAATTAATCTTAACCTTGAACAAAGCATCCTTTCCGGCTAATTCTTTTGCGTGATACTCCTCGGGGAATGTAACGTTTACATCAACGTCATCCCCTACATTTTTACCTAAAAGCTGATCCTCAAAGCCCGGGATAAACTGACCTGAACCTATTGTTAAGTCAAAGCCTTCTCCCTTGCCGCCCTCAAACGGAACACCGTCAACAGAACCGTCAAAATCAATATTCGCTATGTCATCCGCCTGAATAGGTCTGTCCTCAACAGGAACCAATCTTGAGTTTCTCTCTCTTAGCTTCTCAATCTCATCGTTTACATCATCATCAGTGGTTTCATAGCTTACCTTTTCAACCTTAACACCCTTGTACTCGCCAAGCTCAAATTCAGGCTTTACAACAACCTTTGCCGTGAAAACTATATCATTTTCAGGATCAATCGCATCGCTCTTTAAATCGACTTCCGGCTGTGCAACAGGATGAATATCATTTTCCTCAACTGCTTTATCATATGCATCCGGCAGAACAAAGTTAATGGCATCCTCATAAAAAATTTCTTTACCATAGGTTTTTTCTATAAGAAATCTGGGAGCCTTTCCCTTTCTGAATCCCGGAAGATTAATCTTTTTAACATTTTTCTTATATGACCTTTGAACCGCCTTTTCAAACTCCTCAGGTGTAACCGAAAATTCAAAGGTTACCGTGTTTTTTTCTGTTTTCTCTACATTGCCCATTAAAATTACCTCGCTGTGTTTAATTTCTTAATTTCTGTTTAAGCATTTATTGATTATATCATAGAAGAATTGATTAGACAAGCATTTTCCCAAAAAAACTTATGTTACTTCTAACAAATTTTGCAAATTCATTGCCGATTTTTTTGACAAAATTTACTTTTTCAAAAGCTTGGGAACAAATTTTAAATAATCACTGGATACCAGTGTTAACTCAATTCCCCGAACATCACCCTGAACGGCAAAATTCTGCGCCGCCGCGTGAAGATGTCCGTATATACATCTTTTAACCCCGTATTCTTTCATTATGTCAATCAATTCAAAATTGGAACCGTTTTTTTCTACGGGCGGATAGTGCATGGCAACAATAATCTCATCAGGCATCAATGATTTTGCGCTTTCAAGTGACAATATCAGACGCTGCTTCTCTCGCATGAATATACGCTTTTCCTCGTCTGTTGAGGTTTCCTTTGCTATATTCCAGCCTCGTGTGCCGCAAATCGCGGTATTATCATAAATAACGCAATTATTATGTATAAACCTTATTGTGTTGAAATTATTTGTTTTAAGAAAAATATCGAGCTTATTCATTGTTGACCACCAAAAATCATGGTTGCCCTTTAAAATAACCTTAATTCCGTTTAAGTTATTAATGTACTCAAAATCCTTAACAGAATCCTCAAGATATGTTGCCCACGAAATATCGCCGGGCAGAATGACAATATCATCTTCACTGACAATTTTTTGCCAGTTGTCATAAAGTCTTTCAACATAATTACTCCAGCGATCGCCAAACACATTCATTGATTTATCAACACCAAGCGGAAGATGTAAATCCGAAATCGCAAATATTGCCATTTTATCACCTCCTATTGTTTTTATTAAAACCCTGTATATATTCCGTCCTTTCGGCAATAATACTTCTGTAAGCAATACAAAAGGAGGCTATATACTATGGAAGGACACAACAATAAAATCATATGCAAGGTTGAAGAGTGCGCTTATCACACATCAGACGATGTCTGTACAGCCGGCTGTATAGAGGTTGGCGGCACAAAATGCTGCTGCAGCTCATGTGATACCGAATGTGTAACATTTAAGCCGGCTAACTAACAAACCCGAATAACGGCTCCCCAAATGGGGAGCCAATATTTTATTTTATATCCAATGCTTTTTTAATGGAATTATACATATCGTCCGCGTCAATTACTTCGTTAAAACGAATTTTTTTGCCATTTAACTCAGCAAGAGATTTCGGTATATCCATATCGCTCTTCTCCTGAAGCAAATCAAGCAGTTCAAACTCACCCTTGCCCGCGGGTTCAATTCCCAATGCCGAGAGAACTGTCGCATTAAACTTAAACGGGCTTGCGGTTGAGGCAATAACAGTCTTTGTCATATCGCCGGTTTCCGCAACATACTGCTTATATACGTCAACAGCTACTGCTGTGTGAGTATCCAATGTATAACCGTCCTCCGCAAAGGTTTTCCAAATTTGAACCTTTGTAAAATAATCATCGCAGCAGCCTGCCCAGAATAGCTTTGTAATCTTATTGTGCAGCGTTTTCGTAAGCTTATACTTGCCATCCTTTGCCAGATTATCCATAAGCTCATTGATTTTCTTATCGTTTTTGCCGGAAATATCAAAGAGCAGTCTTTCGAGATTGCTTGAAATAAGAATATCCATAGACGGCGAAACGCTATGATAAAATTCTCTGTTTTTGTCATACTCGCCGGTTCTTATAAAATCAGTGAGCACATCATTCTTATTTGACGCGCAAATCAATCTGTTTATAGGAAGCCCCATTTTTTTTGCGTAGTATGCCGCAAGAATATTGCCGAAATTGCCTGTCGGAACGCAAACATTAATCTTATCACCGTTGTTGATTTCTCCGCCATCAACCAAATCACAGTACGCGGAAATATAATAAACAATCTGCGGAACGAGTCTGCCCCAGTTGATTGAATTAGCTGACGAAAACGCATATCCGTTCTTGTCAAGTTCTTTAATAATTTTCTTATCGGTAAATATTTTCTTGACACCTGTCTGGGCATCGTCAAAGTTGCCGCTTATACCCTCAACACAAACGTTTTTACCCTCCTGGGTAATCATTTGAAGCTTCTGAATATCGCTTACGCCTTCGCCGGGATAAAATACGATTATCTCAGTACCTTCAACATCCTTAAAGCCCTCCAAAGCAGCCTTTCCGGTGTCGCCCGAAGTCGCGACCAAAATAACAATCGTCTTGTTCTCACCTGTCTTTTTCATCGAAGTAGTCATAAAATACGGCAAAATTTGCAGCGCCATATCCTTAAAGGCACAGGTAGGACCATGCCACAGCTCTAAAATATACTGATCGTCATTTATTTTGACAAGCGGAGCAATCTTTTCGCTGCTGAACCCTGTTCCGTACGCGCCTTCGGTACATTTTTCGATTTCGTCTTTTGTAAAATCAGTCAAATACTTGCCCAAAACAAAGTTTGCGCGTTCAATATAGGATTTTCCCAAAAGCTCTTCAATATCAGCCTTTTTTATTTTGGGAAATTCAGACGGGACAAACAGTCCGCCATCATCTGACAAGCCCTTCTTAATAGCCTCGGCTGAGGTTAATTTAAGCTCCTTGTTTCTGGTGCTGATGTAATTCATTTTTCACAAACCTTTCAAAAAATATTTATATATAAATGTCAATATACAAACAGAGACCGCAAAACTCTGCGGCCTCTATACAATAACACAAAATTACAATTAAGTCAACAATTTTAGCTTAAGATTATTAATCTTCACTAAAAAATAACGTTATTCGAAAATGATGTTATTCGGCATATTTACCCACTTTCGGACCGGCTAACGACGCATCCGCACTAACCATCAACGTAAAGGATACGTTGAACTTTGCCTCAAGCTTCTCAAGACTTTCAACAAATCCCTCAATTGAGGTCATATCGCCGCTGGGGACGCTCTTAAATACACTGTCAATAAAAATGTGAGTAATATCGAAATCCTGCGCTATAAGACCGCAAATCAAACCCTCAAACATATCAAAGTTTCTGATATTAAAGTCTTCGGTATTGATAAGTCTAACCTTTCTGTCAATGTCGTGTATCAGGCGATTACCGTCTGTTATGCAAACAACATTTCCATGCTCAACATTAACAGCGTTGTTTACCGCATCGATAATCCTCTTTGTTTTACCGCAGCCCTTCAGTCCGATATGTATATTTATCATTGTTACTACCGCCTTTCCTTTGTATTAAATATAATGACATTTTAACATATATATTTATAATAAGCAAGAACAAAATTTTAATGAAATATTAAAATTTATTTAAGTCTTGCCTCTAACGCTTCCTTATCAGCTTCATAACCGGGCTTGCCCAGCAAAGCAAACATGTTCTTCTTGTAGCTTTCAACGCCGGGCTGATTGAATGGGTTGACACCAAGCAGATATCCGCTTATGCCGCATGCCTTTTCAAAGAAGTAAACCAACTGACCGAATGTATATTCATCAAGCGACTCAAGCTCAACGATGAGGTTAGGAACTCCTCCGTCCGTGTGAGCCAACAGAGTTCCCTCAAACGCCTTTTTATTAACATAATCCATTGTCTTTCCGGCTAAGAAGTTAAGCCCATCGACATTATCTTTATCAGTCGTCATCTCTATATCGGACTTTGAATTTTTAACATACAGTACAGTTTCAAATAACTGTCTTCTGCCGTCCTGAATATACTGACCCATTGAATGAAGATCGGTTGAGAATGATGCGCCGGCTGGGAATATACCCTTCTTATCCTTGCCCTCGCTCTCGCCGTAGAGCTGCTTCCACCATTCAATAAAATACTGAAGCTCAGGCTCATAATTAACCAGCATTTCTATTGTCTTACCCTTTTGCTGAAGAATGTTTCTTATAGCAGCATACTGATAGCACTCATTTTCTTTAAGACAAGGCTTTGAATACATCTCTCTTGCGTCTGCTGCGCCCTGCATCATTGCGTCAATATCGGCGCCCGAAACAGCGATTGGCAGCAAGCCAACAGCCGTAAGCACAGAATATCTGCCCCCTACATCATCTGGAACAACAAAGGTCTCATAGCCTTCCTCGTCTGCCAAGTTCTTAAGAGCGCCTCTTGCCTTATCGGTTGTGGCGTAAATTCTGGACTTTGCTTCCTCCTTACCGTATTTTTCCTCAACATAATTCTTTAAAATTCTGAAAGCAATCGCCGGCTCTGTAGTAGTTCCCGACTTTGAAATAATGTTTACGGAAACATCCTTGCCCTCAATCGTCTTTAAAACATCATTTAGATAATTGGGACTAATATTATTGCCGCAGAAAATAATCTGAGGCTTCTCGGTCATATTGTAGAAAGGACCGCCGAGGAAATCGCATGCAGCCTTTGCACCCAAATAAGAGCCGCCTATACCGACAACCAAAAGCACATCGCTGTCCTTTCTGATTTTTTCGGCAGCAGATTTAATTCTCGCAAATTCTTCCTTATCATAATCAACAGGGAGATCAATCCAACCCAAAAAGTCATTGCCCGCACCTGTCTTGCCCATCAAAACCTTGTCAACAGCTTCGATTTGGGGCTGTAAATTGTCAACTTCCTCCTGCGAGAAAAAGCCAAGCGCTCTGCGATAGTTAAACGTAACATTCTTCTTCATAAGTATTACTCCTTTTATTATATAAATTAATTAATTTCACTAAAATTATTTTACCATAATAAAAAAATTTGTGCAATACCTATTATTAAAAATGTTCAAAAATATTTTATATAATTTTTTTTAAAATATTAACGCTAAAATATAAAATAATTTAAAAATATTCGGGAACAATGTTTTTGTGAAATAAAATTCGTTATATAATACAGATACATTTAACCATAATTTACTTGTATAATAAACGGACTTATCTCACAAAATACTATTGCAGCACATGAATTACAGAAAAAGATAAGGAGTGAAAAATAAAATGGCAAATTCAAACAGTTCCAATAAATTGGTAGTACCTCAGGCAAAGGCTGCTATGGACCAATTCAAGATGGAAGCGGCATCTGAAGTAGGTGTTACTCTTAACAAGGGTTATAACGGAGAATTGACATCAAGACAGGCCGGAAGCATAGGAGGCCAGATGGTAAGGAAGATGATTCAAAAATATGAACAAGATGCGGCAAACCGGCAGCAGGGCTAAGAAACTGAGAAAAGCTGTAAATCCAATGTATTGGAAATTTATTCAGCATTCGGAGTATAACGATATATCGAACTCAGTTTAAATACGCCGAATAAAACGGAATTAAAGACGGCATGGTTAAACGCTATGCCGTCTTTGCCGTAAAAAGCGTAATAAAAAGCTTAATAAATTGAAAATCATCAATCTCCGCAGCCGCAGTCATGACCGTGTATATGCCGTTTATCTTCATGCCGCTCCGAGGTTATTACAGCGTCAATTTTAATTTCCTGATATTCCTTACCGCTGTCTATACACTTTCCACAGTTATCGCACAGCTTTAACGGGTTAATATCGCAGTAATCGCACTCGCCGCAGCCGTTGCAAATTCTGTCATAAAGCACGCACATTTTTGCCATAGTACCACTCCTTAGCTTTCTATAAATTCAGATGCCGCGATTAAAATTCCTATTTTTGCACTGTCATAAATCACGCCGCCCTGCATATAAGCAATGTAAGGCTCGCATATCGGCGCGTCAGCCGAAAGCTCAATTGAAGCACCCTGAACAAACGCACCGGCCGCCATAATAACCGGAGAGTCGTATCCCGGCATATCCCATGGTTCGGGTGTAACAAAGCTGTCTATCGGCGAACCTTTCTGTATAGCCCGACAAAATTTTATAACCTTCTCCGGACTTCCAAACTTAACAGCCTGAATAATATCGCTTCGCGTAGCGTTTGACGCAGGACAAACGTCGTAGCCAAGCTTTTCAAAGATAGCCGCACACAGCACGGCAGTTTTAAGACTCTCAGCAACAACATGCGGAGCCATAAAAATTCCCTGATACATGTTCCTGTTCATACCGAGACTGGCGCCGACATGCTTGCCGAGTCCGGGTGCGGTTAATCGGTATCCGACATTTCTTACACATTCCTCCGTCCCGGCGATATAACCTCCGCTGAGAGCGAGACTTCCTCCCGCGTTCTTTATAAGAGAACCAACGATTAAATCAGCTCCGACCTCTGTAGGCTCCTGCTTTTCAACAAATATTCCATAGCAGTTGTCAACTATACATAAGGTTTCGGGACTTATTGATTTAATCAGCGAAATTATTTTTCCTATTTCACAAACGGTCAGCGAGTCGCGCCAATCATAACCGCGTGAGCGCTGTATAAGAACCGCCTTAATTTTTTCGACTTTCAGCAAGCTTTCTATACCGCAATAATCGATTTTGCCGTCAATCATATCAACCTGTCTGTAGGAAACGCCAAAATCCTTAAGAGAACCCATATTGCCGTGCTCGCCCTCACGAATTCCGATAACCTCCTCCATTGTATCATACGGCGAACCTGCGACAGATGCCAAAACATCACCGGGGCGCAGTACAGCAAACAGGCACGATGATATTGCCTGCGTTCCCGAAACAATATTATGGCGTACCATAGCGTCCTCAGCTCCGACTATCTCAGCGTAAACTCGGTCCAGAGCATCACGTCCCATATCGTCATAGCCATAGCCTGTTGTTTCTCCAAGATGTGCATATGAAATACGATTTGCGCGAAAGGCTTTCAAAACCTTTGCTTGATTATATGCCGCTATTTCCTCAATATCGGAAAAAATCTTCTCCAAATCTCTTGAAGCCGACTTATAAAGCTCAAGCGCCGCATCCTTAATTCCAAATTCCTGTTTTAAATATTCAAATGAATTGACCGACATTTTTAGTGTCATCCTCCTCACTGCTTATTTTAGTTTGATTCTTTACGCTCCTTGCTTATCACATTCCTGTAATATATCAAATAAAACAGCCATGAAAGCATAGAGGCTATAGTCCAGCCGATAGGCCATGACATCCATATGCCTACCTCGGAGTTCATGGCATACGATAGCAGATAAGCCAAAACAACTCTCAAAAGCAAATCGGCAAACGTTGCCGTCATAAATTCTTTTATTCGTCCCGCACCTCTCAAAAGACCGTCTATAGTAAGCTTCGACGCTACTATAAAATAAAACGGCGAAACAATTTTCAAAAACGTTTTTCCTATAGTAATTATCTCCGCTTCACCTCCGCTTACAAAGATTTTCATCATAACTCCGGAAAACACAAAATATGCCGCAAAAAATGGCAGCGCAATAATTATAAGCATAACAATTCCGGCTTTCAGCCCTTTTGGTATTCTAAACAGCTTGCCGGCTCCTAAATTTTGGGCAGTATAGCTCGACATCGCGTTGCCGAGAGTTGTAAAGCTTGTTACCGCGAATGTATTTAGCTTTACCGCCGCGCTGTAGCCCGCTATAACATCGGAACCGAAGGTGTTTACACGTCCCTGTATGAACAAATTTCCGACAGAAACAAAGCTCTGCTGCAGCATACTCGGAACAGCGACACCCGCTATACGTTTCAGCATAGAAAATGAAAACTTATTATACTTGTCGGATTTTATATTCTTAATTCTTTTAAACACTACAGCAAAGGCTACTACAGAGGATATACCCTGCGCGATAAACGTTGCCCATGCGACACCGGCGACACCCAGCTTTAATAAAATCACAAACACAAGGTCAAGTATTATATTTCCTACTGACGAGGCAACAAGAAAATACAGAGGCGTTTTGCTGTCGCCAAGCGCGGTAAATATGCCTGTGCAAATATTATATAAGAACAGGAATATAAGACCCCATACGTAAATATTCAGATAGGTTTCCGAATCCGAAAAAATATTTTCAGGAGTGTTGAGCAGCCTTAACATACCGCTGCTAAAAGCATTGCCCAAAATCGTCAGCACGGCGGCAAGAGCCACCATTGATATTACAGATGTAAAAATAGAAGTTTTCAGGCTTTCATATCTTTTTGCGCCAAAGAGCTGCGAAATAATAACTGCGGCTCCGACATTTGCTCCTGTGGCAATAGCCATAAAAATCATCGTAATCGGATAGGAAGCGCCTACAGCGGCTAACGCTTGGGCACTGACAAACTTACCGGCTACGACGCTGTCAACTATATTATAAAGCTGTTGAAATACAACACTTAAAAGCATAGGTATCGAAAAACCCCATAACATTTTTGAAGGGTTTCCCTTGGTTAAGTCAGTAATCATTCTCCCCATTCTTTCTATGATTATATGTATAATCATATATATTATATATTAATTTCTTTAGTAATTATCTTTAGTAATTATATCATAATAAATTTTATAATTCAACTGTTTTATTAAATTGAAATATTTGCGCGTAAGTCATAAAATTCCCTTGATTAAATTCGTATTATGTAGTATTATTAAATGGAATGAGTAGGATGATTTTTAATTAAACAGGAGGTTTAATATTATGAAAAGCAAAGATTTTAAAAGAATATCATTAAATCAGCTGAGAGGGAATTGGCTTAACACCATTGGTTCGCTGCTTTCAGCGGTTTTATGCCTATCCGCGGTTGCCATTCTGACATCGCTTCCGTCAAATCTCTACAAGATTTTACATCCGAGCGGAATGACTCCGCCGCTTATCTTGATTATATCGCTGCTCGGCGTTATCATCTTATATATAGCGGAATCCGGTATTATTTACGGCGTTTACAAGTATATGCTGATGTTTGTAAGGCGCGGATATTCGGAAAGCGGATATATTTTCAGCGGGTTTACAAGCGGCATAAACACTCTCGTCCGTTCCTTTCTGCTGATTATTTTAACAAACATATTCATATACCTTTGGTCGCTTTTGCTGGTTATTCCGGGAATTGTGGCTGCTCTCAGATATTCTATGGCATTTTTTATACTTGCGGACGATGAAAACATAAAGCCTATTGACGCGATAAGAATAAGCAAACAAATGACATACGGGCACAAATGGCGGTTGTTTAAGCTTGGGCTCAGCTTTATAGGGTGGTTGCTGCTTTGCGTTCTCACCTGCGGTATTGGAATTATTTTTCTTGCCCCATATGTTTCAGCCGCGTTTTCAAACTTCTACGAATACCTGCGCGGTATCTACGAAAGTGAGAAGAATACGAATTAAGCCTGACTGAAAATAAAATTACATCTCATAAACAACAGATGCGCCGCTTTGACGCATCTGTTGTTTTTTTGGGAAGAAATCTATTTAAATTATTTTAAACAGCCTGTGTTACAGCAGTGTGCTTGCCGCCGTGATTGGAGACATATCGCCCAGATCGTTCCAAACCATCATTTTTATGGTACCGACTTCTACATTCTCGGGTATTTCCACAGTATGCGTGAATACATAGCCTGTGTCCGAAACATCTGCCTCCATTATTCCAAAGCTTATCAATGCTCCGTCTCTGTCGTAAACAGCGAGAATAATATTTACTAATGTCGATTCTCCGCTTGCTTCATCAATCTGTATGTCATCAACAACCACGTTCGCGGTAATTTCTTCTTTGATTTCGGACTTGTCGCTTATGTCGTTTCCGTCCTTGTCAGTAAGCACGGTTTCGAGCGATAGCTTGTCAAGATTTGAATTGTTCGATCCGCTCAGTTCTATCAAGCCGTCCGTAATATCAAATTCAAAGTTGCTCTCGCCGCCGCTCTTCACGCTTGTTTTGCTTATCGCAAGCGCATACTGACCGTCTAATGCGCTTCTTACGGCGTTAAAGTTTATGCTGCACACCTCTCCGCTTTCGATTGGCTCGCCGCTGTAGAGTATCGTTATCTCGCCGTCACCGGCCGAGGTGAACAAATCCGATGACGAAGCTCCATCAACGGGAGTTACGGACGCGTATTCAAACACAGACGGGTCATAGCTCATCGTAAACCTGTACTCATCTATATCTTCATCCGTGAAGAAGTATATCGGGACGGATATTGTATCGCCGGCTGCAGCTGTAACAGAGCCTGCAGATACTATAACGCTGGTCGTCCCAAGTTTGCCACTTTGTAATGAAAATGTAATAGGGTAGACGGAGGGCAATGACCCTCCACCTCCCGTTGCACCGTACGTACGGGTCTCGTATACGGCGCTACATAAC
>CAYTZR010000027.1:0-27399 GCA_964442605.1 uncultured Oscillospiraceae bacterium | reverse complement strand
TTTATTTTGTGCAATTTAACAACAAAATTAATAATAAAACAAAACCCGCCGAGAGTGACACCGGCAGGTTATGATTTAACTTAAATTCGCCTAAGATTGGCGGGTATACGATAGTGACTAATGAAAACTATTTAAGCTCAACCACGGTAACGCCTAAGTCCCCTTCGCCGAATTTACCTAAACGGTATTTGCGTACATGGGGATGGTGACGTAAATATTCATGTATTCCGGCACGAAGCGCACCCGTTCCCTTGCCATGAATAAGACTTACGGAGTTAAGACCGCTGAGAACCGCCTCATCCAAAAACTTGTCAACTTCAATCTCAGCTTCACCTATGGTCATGCCGCGAAGATCTATTTCGTTTTTTTCGCTGCGTTCAGCGGCTACAGAAGCTGTTTTTCTCGGTTCTATATAACTATTTGGCTTTTCGCCCTTGTCATCCTCAAGCACTATAAGATTTGAAATCTTGGCGGTAATCTTCATAATTCCCACCTGAATAACAGCGGTCTGATTATCTTTATTAATTGAAAGAACCGTGCCCTTATCGTTTAAATCCATAATCAGCACATTTGCACCAAGCTTTAGTGTATTTAAGCTTACGTTGCCCCTTTTTTCGCTATGCTGACGGGATTTGGGACGAACATTTGACTTTTCCTTAAGCTTCAGATCTCTGCGTACCGCCTCCATCGCGCGCAGAGCCTCCTTATCGCGCTTCTCCTTTTGCAGCTTCTTTATATCATCAAGCATACGCTCCGTTTCCTCTTGCGCCTGCTTGATTATCTTATCAGCCTTGGCTCTGGCGTTATCGTATATCTTGTCCTTCTTTTTGTCAATCTTGTCACGCTCTTTCCGCAGTTCCTCCCTGAGCTGCTTTATCTCACGGCGCATGCGCTCCTGCTCATCCTTTGCTTTTTCAGCCGAAATGCGGCTTTCTTCTATACTTCCTAAAACATCCTCAAAGTGTATATTTTCATCTGACAGCATTTCCTTGGAGCGCTCAATAATATCCTCAGGCAGCCCCAGCTTTTTTGATATGGCAAAGGCGTTACTCTTGCCCGGAACGCCAATCAACAGCTTGTATGTGGGACTCAGGGTTTCAACGTCAAACTCGCACGAAGCGTTTTCAACACCCTTGGTTTCAAGGGCATAAAGCTTGAGCTCGCTATAGTGAGTGGTTATCGCGATTTTCGCGCCCGCGCTGCGTATTCTTTCGATTATCGCGGTTGCGAGAGCCGCTCCCTCTACAGGATCGGTACCCGCACACAGTTCATCAAACAGTACTAAAGTATTCTGACCTGTATTTTCCACTATTCTGACTATATTCTTCATGTGTGATGAGAAGGTGGACAGACTCTGTTCGATACTCTGTTCATCGCCTATATCGGCAAAAACGTTGTCAAATACAGCCATTTCGGTTTCATCATTTGCGGGTATATGAAGCCCCGCCTGCGTCATAAGGCAAAACAGTCCGATAGTCTTCAAAACCACGGTTTTGCCTCCTGTGTTTGGGCCCGTTACTATCAACGCGTCAAATTCATCGCCCAAATACACGTCGGTCGGCACAATTTTTGACTTATCAATAAGCGGATGCCGTCCCTTTATAATATTTATTTTCCCGTTGTGATTGAGCTTTGGACATATCGCTTTCATTTCAAGAGCGAGCTTCGCCTTTGCGAAAACAAAATCCAGATACATGATTGTGTCATAGTTATATTTAAGCTCTGTGGAAATCTCCGCAACCTTGTTGGAAAGCTCAAAGAGAATTCTGTCAATTTCAGCTTTTTCTTTTATTTCAAGCTCATGAAGCTCGTTGTTGGCGTTTACCACACTTGACGGTTCCACAAAAACCGTGCTTCCGGATGAGGACATATCATGCACAATACCGGGCACCTCGCCTCTGAACTCCGCCTTCACCGGAACGACATAACGGTTGTTGCGCATGGTAACAATGTTATCCATAAGGAATTTTTGATAATGCTCCGAACGAACCATGCTGTCAAGACTATCTTTGATTTTTGCCCCTGTGTTACGCATTTTTCTGCGTATATTCGCAAGTGCAGAGCTTGCTGTATCGGAAATTTCATCTTCGGATATTATCGCGGATGTAATTTCATCTTCAATGGGCTTAAATGCTGTAAGCTCGGCAAAATGCCCCGATAGTATTCCCGTCTGCTCCTCTGTGTAACGCTTTAAAGCTCGTGCGCATCTTAGGACTCTCGCGGCGTTCAGAAGCTCCGCGGCATTAAGTCCGCCGCCCAGTTTGACACGGCTTAACGCGCCGTCAATAGGCTCAAGCTTTAAAAATTCAGGCGAACCGAACTTTAACGACATAGTAACCGCTGCGTCGGTCTCCATAAGCGCCTGTTCAACCTCTCTGTATACAGGTGAAGGTACGAGATTTTCAGCTATCAGCTTGGCATCGTCGTTTTTCGCATACTCGGAAAGCGATTTTATAATCTTTGTATATTCAAGTATTGATAATGCTTTATTTTCCATATGAATTCTCCTTTAAAGCCATTATACACAAATAATCATTCTCGGTCAAGCAGGTGATTTACAGTATTCCCACACCCTCAAGCAATATTTTAAGTCCCAATATGATTAAAATGATACCGCCGCAAAGCTCAGCCTTTGACTTATATTTATACCCGAATACACTGCCGACCTTAATCCCGACTGCTGAACAGACAAAGGTTACAACACCTATGAAGGTAACAGCGGGTATGATAGAAACATCCAAAAACGCAAAGGTTACACCTACAGCGAGAGCGTCAATACTGGTTGCTACCGCAAGCAAAAACATGGTTTTGACAGTCATTGAATTATCCATACGTTCCTCGTTTTTGTCCATAGACTCCTTTACCATATTTCCGCCTATAAACAGCAAAAGAATAAACGCTATCCAATGGTCATACTTAGTGACAAGATCCGAAAACCTGCTGCCGAGAAGGTATCCGATAAGCGGCATAAGCGCCTGAAATCCGCCAAACCACAGTCCGGCAATGCCCATATGCTTCCAATTAATTTTACCGAGCGACAAGCCCTTACAGACAGATACCGCAAAAGCATCCATAGACAGTCCGACCGCCAGCACAAATAACTCAAAAATTCCCATTTCATCATGTCCCTTTCATTTTTATTTGCTTAAAAAAATAAACCCACAGACAGCTGTACTGTCCGTGAGTCTCACCGATTAAGGCATTACCGGGCACGCTTTACCACACCATTATGTCGACAATGCCGCATATCCAAACCAATATGCCGATTACTCCCTCTTGGATAATCAATAACGATATTTTACCACAGTTAAGCCGGATTGTCCAGTAAAATTTTCACATATTTAAAATTATTTTTACGGCTGATGTAACATATGTTTGACAGCTTTAGATAAATTAATTCTAAATTAATTCAGATAAATATTACTTCAAATAAATTATTTCAAATATCAAATAAATTAAATTAATAAATAAATTAAATTAATCAGTAAAATTATAATTTATGGTTGACAAATTTATTAGTGTAATGGTATAATTAGATGAAAAAATTTATAATGAGCAGAGAATTTTGTGTAAAATTGTATCTGCTACAAAGAAAAGGGGATTTGATTATGAAAATTAAAAAATTATCGGCAATGATTCTTGCGGGTGTACTCGCTGTTACCGCTCTCACGGGCTGCGGTTCTCAGGTTGCTCAAACAGGCAATTCCGGCTCAAGCGAATCCGGCTCAAGCGAAACTGTTTACAAGATTGGCTTGTGTCAGCTTGTTCAGCACGACGCTCTTGATAAGGCTACGGAGGGATTTGAAGATAAACTTAAAGAATTGCTCGGAGATCAAGTTGAATTTGACCTTCAGAATGCCGCAGGCGACAGCGCGACTTGCGCAACTATTGCAAATCAGTTTGTCTCATCGGATTATGATTTGATATTTGCGAACGCGACGGCTTCGCTTCAGGCTGCTTCTGCCGCAACATCGGAAATTCCGATTGTCGGAACATCAATCACAGACTATGCGACTGCCCTTGATATTGATGATTGGACAGGCGTAACAGGCAGAAATATTACGGGTACTTCGGATCTTGCTCCGCTTTCCGAACAGGCGTCTATGTTCAAGGAGCTTCTCCCGGACGCTGTTAAGGTAGGTCTCTTATACTGCTCAAGCGAGCCTAACTCAAAGTATCAGGTTGATATTGTAGCGGAAGAGCTTGAGAAGCTTGGATATGAATGTACTTTTTATGCGTTTGCTGATTCAAACGATGTTGCCGCTGTAACAACAACGGCGTGTGATAGCAGTGACGCGCTGTACATTCCTACAGACAATACAGCTGCGGCAAATACGGAAATTATCGCTAATATCGCAAATCCCGCCAATATTCCCATTATTGTCGGTGAAGAAGGTATTTGTCAGGGCTGCGGTATAGCAACTCTTTCTATTTCATATTACAGCATAGGTCAGATTGCCGGCGAAATGGCATATGAAATTCTTGTAAACGGCGCTGATCCTTCAACAATGGATATTGAGTATGCTCAGGATCTTACAAAGAAGTATGTGAAAGACCGTGCGGAAAGCTTGGGCATAACTGTTCCGGATGATTATGAGGAGCTTGCGGAAGAGTAAATCTGATATTTTAAATTTTGTTGTTTATTTCCGGCGGGGCGATGAGCCCCGTTGAAAATAGATTTGTACCGTATTTTTTCGCGGTACGGAAGGGCGGAAATGAAAGATGCTGGGATTTTTAAATTCATTGCCCGGAGCCATCGCTCAGGGCATAATTTGGGGCATTATGGCAATCGGCGTTTACATAACCTTCAGGATACTGGATGTTGCGGATCTTACCGTTGACGGAACTATGGCAACCGGTGGAGCGACAATGGTTGTGTGTATAACGGCAGGAATGAACATGTACTTAGCTATGCTTATAGCGATTATTGCCGGTTGTTTAGCGGGTCTGTTGACGGGGATTTTTCATACAAAATTCGGAATACCCGCAATTCTTGCCGGTATATTGACGCAGTTGATATTGTATTCGGTAAATCTGAGAATTATGTCACAAAAGGCAAATCTGCCATTATCGGTGGAAAAATATAATATTATGCTTTCGCTTAGGAATATATCCGGCGCAATCATTGTCGGAGTTATATTCGTTATAATTTTAATTGCTGTTTTATACTGGTTTTTCGGCACGGAGCTGGGTCATTCCCTTCGCGCGACCGGTTGCAATCCAAACATGGCGAGGGCTAACGGTATCAATACCGACACAAATAAAATAATCGGTCTTGTGATTTCGAACGGTATTGTTGCCGCATCGGGCGCGCTGCTTGCACAGTATCAAGGATTTGCCGATATTAATATGGGACGCGGAGCAATCGTAATCGGTCTTGCGGCAGTTATTATCGGAGAGGTTATTTTGGGAAAGGTGTTCAAAAACTTTGCACTAAAGCTTCTTGCGGCGGTTGTCGGAGGTATTATTTACTATATTGTAATAACTCTTGTGCTTAAAGCGGGACTTAACGCGAATGATTTAAAAATGTTCTCGGCATTGGTTGTTGCCGTATTCCTTGGCATCCCGTACTGGAAGCGTAAGATATCCGAAAAGAGAACGACAAAGGAGGGTTCCTGATGCTTAAGGTTAACGGTATTTATAAAACGTTTAATAAAGGCACCGTAAACGAGAAGTGCGCTCTAAACGGTGTTGACCTCGAGTTGAATGAGGGAGATTTTGTAACCATAATCGGGGGCAACGGAGCTGGAAAATCAACCCTTTTGAACAGTATATGCGGAGTATTCCGTGTGGACAGCGGAAGCATAGTTATAGACGGAGAGGATGTTACAAAGCTTCCCGAGCATAAAAGGGCAAAATATCTCGGTCGTGTGTTTCAGGATCCCATGATGGGTACCGCGGCTGATATGTGGATAGAGGAAAATATATCTCTTGCTTATCGCAGAGGCAAGACTCGCGGTCTTAAATGGGCGATAACGAATAAAGAGCGCGTAATGTATAAGGAAATGCTTTCGCAGCTTGGACTGGGTCTTGAGAACAGACTTTCGGGTAAGGTTGGTTTGCTTTCCGGCGGACAGAGGCAAGCTCTGACGCTTCTTATGGCGGTTATGCGCAAGCCTAAGCTATTGCTTTTGGACGAGCATACTGCGGCGCTTGACCCTAAAACCGCCGAAACAGTACTGAATTTGTCTGAGAAATTTATTGAAGATGAAAATCTTACTACAATGATGATTACTCATAACATGAAGGATGCCATTACTCATGGCAATAAACTTATAATGATGCATGAAGGGCGTATAATATACAGTGTCAGCGGTGAGGAAAAGAAGGCTCTTACCGTTGATGATTTGCTTAGAAAGTTCAGTGATTTGAGCGGTGAGGAATTTGCGAATGACCGCGCCCTTTTGAATTGATTTTAAAACCCGGAGGCACACTTTTGTGTGCCCCGGTTATTTTTTAAAATGACAAAAAATTAACAATTTCGCATTGACATATAAAAAATAAAATGATATAATTGTGAGCAGATAAGATATTTTAGATTTAATTTTTGTGAATAGGAGAATTGTCATGATTTTAGAGAAATTAAAGGATTGCAGAGTGCTGTGTTTTGCGGCGGGAGCGGCAGCTGTACCTGTTGTCAAGAAGATTTTAAAGAGCGAAAAAACACGCAAGACCTGCGTATCGGGGTTAGCTGAGGGAATGAGACTGTATCAGGATGTTCGGGAGACTTTACAGAACGTGAAAGAGGATGCCGAGGATCTTTGCTACGAGGCTAAGAACAAGCTGAATAAAGACGAAGAAGCTGTGTCTGATGAAGTTTAAAATTATACACGATACATGCGGCCGTATCAGATTGAGATGCGGCGGCGGTTATTTTAACAGAGACCAAGAGAAACCGCTTGCGGAGCTGCTTGAAGAGAGGAAGTATGTCTACACGGCAAAAGCTTCAAGCGTAAACGGCGGAATTTTGGTGAAGTATGATACGAATAATAAAGCGGAGCTGCTTGATTATATTGCATCTTTGAAAGTTCGTGATATAGCCGAGATACCTTCTGAGAGCAATATAATCGCGGATGAATTTAAAAAAGAGTTATCAAAAATAATAGTTCGCCGTATAATTATGCGAAATTTTGTTCCCGCTCCAATACGGCTTGTGATTACTTATGTAAGAGCATTTCCGTATATAAAAAACGCTTTAAAGAGCTTGTTTGCTTTAAGAGCCGATGTTGCGCTGCTTGATGGAGCTGCTGTCGGCGCAGCGTTGTCACAAAAGATGTACAGCGAGGTTAACTCTATTTTATTTTTGCTGGGAATATCCGCGCTTTTGGAGGAGTATACAAGAAAACGGACAAAGAATGCGCTTGCGGAGAGCTTGTCGCTTAAGGTTGATACTGTATGGAAAGAAACCGATGATAAGCCGGTTAAGATTAGTATATCTAAGATACAAAAGGGTGACCGTGTCATCTTTCGTGACGGTGGTATGATAGCGGTTGACGGTACCGTGGTAGCCGGACAGGCAACCGTGAATGAGGCTTCTATGACAGGAGAGCCGCTTCCGGTTCTGAAAAAGGATGGTGCGACTGTATATGCGGGCACGGTGGTTGAAGAAGGCTCTATTGTGGTGTCTGTTTTGTCAGCCGCGGATGATACTCGTATTTCGCATATTGTAGATTTAATAGAAAGCGGCGAAAATCTCAAAGCCGATGTACAGTCGAAGGCTGAAAAAATGGCGGATAGGATTGTTCCGTATAGTCTTGCGTTTTCTGCCCTTACATATTTATTTACACGAAATATTACCAAGGCGTTATCGGCGCTTATGGTTGATTATTCCTGCGCGATAAAGCTTGCTACTCCGATAAGTGTAATCAGTGCGATGCGGGAGGCGTCGGTGCACGGCTTTGTAGTAAAGGGCGGCAAGCACTTAGAGAGCTTTGCGAACGCGGATACCATTGTGTTTGATAAGACGGGAACGCTTACAAATGCGTGTCCTGTTGTGGAAAAAGTATTAGCTTTCGGGGAATATTCCGAGGATGATGTTTTGAGAATATCGGCTTGTCTTGAGGAGCATTTTCCGCATAGTGTTGCCAAAGCCGTTGTTGAAGCCGCGATGGCTAAGGGCTTGCACCACGAGGAGGAGCATGCGGATGTTGAGTATGTTGTAGCCCATGGCATAGTTACTTCACTGCACGGAGAGCGCACAATAATCGGGAGCGAGCATTTTGTTGTTGAGGATGAGGGAGTTCCTCTCTCTGATGAGCAACGCAAAATTATTGAAAGAGAGTCTGCAGGTTATTCAACAATCTATCTCGCGATTGCCGGGAAGCCCGCAGGGGTTATATGCATAAGCGATCCGCCGCGTATCGAAGCGGCAGAAGCGGTCAAGATGCTGAAGGACAAAGGTATAAGTAATGTAATGATGCTTACAGGCGATCATATCAGCGCCGCAGTGAGAACGGCTGATATGCTCAAAATTGACCGATTTAAAGCTCAGGTATTGCCGGAGGATAAGGCAAGAATTGTTTCCGAGCTAAAAGATGAAGGCAGAACCGTAATTATGGTCGGGGACGGAATAAACGACTCTCCCGCGCTTGCGCTGAGTGATGTTTCGGTCGCGATGAAGGACTCGTCCGATTTGGCGAGAGAGGTTGCGGATATTACGCTTTTGTCGGGCGATTTGAGGGATTTGGCTCTCATGCGTGAATTAAGCGATAAGCTGATGAGCAGAATAACGCATAATTATGGCTTTATTGTTGCGTTCAATTCCGCGTTGATTTTGCTGGGACTGGGCGGATTTATTACTCCATCTGTATCCTCGCTTTTGCATAACGCGTCAACTATGCTCATAAGCGCGCACAGCATGAAGCCGCTTTTGAAAGCTAAATCTGATTTTGTTAAAAATGATAAGTAATAACGATTATACGCGGTGTGAATTTGAACGGAAAATTCTGTTGACAAATTTGAATTAATTTGGTATAATACCAAAGTCCGGCGGGTATGGCGGAATTGGCAGACGCGCTAGATTTAGGTTCTAGTGTCAGCAGACGTGGAGGTTCAAGTCCTCTTACCCGCACCAAAACCCGAATTATGTCATTTGACGTAATTCGGGTTTTTATTATAATACTATTTTCTATTATTTATTATTTATATTATTTCAAAAATATTATTACGCGTTTCCGGAGCTTCTTTGTGCATATATCAAAGACAACACCGATACCTTGTTAATAGGCAATCTTTATGTGAAGAATATTTTTATTATTGTTTGAATTAGAATTACATGTTTTGAACCGCATGTTAAAAAATTAACAAACTATTATGTAGGGACTTTTAAATTTTTGTGTACTTTATACCCAACAAAGAGATTGACAAATATTTAACAACCGTGTATAATAAGTAATGTAATGAGATTGATAAACTTTTAACAATCATTAGGCATTTATCCATGCAAATATATTTTTACGTAATATATGCATAAATTGCCAAAATACTTTACAAATTATGTATAAACAAATGCAATACAGTTGAGAGGAGATTTTTACTTATGGTAAGTACGGTTCAAGAGCTTGAACAGGAAATCAAAAAAGTGAGAAGCGCACAGCGGGAGTTCGCAAAATTTTCGCAGGAGCAGGTTGATTCAATCTTTAAGGCTGCCGCGATAGCCGCGAACAAGCAGAGAATACCTCTGGCAAAACAGGCGGTCAGTGAGACCGGTATGGGCATCGTTGAGGATAAGGTTATCAAGAACAACTATGCTGCTGAGTATATTTATAATAAATACAAAAATACAAAGACATGCGGTGTGATTGAGGAGGATGCGTCTTTCGGCACCAAGAGAATTGCGGAGCCTATAGGCTTGATTGCCGCGGTAATTCCTACAACTAACCCAACGTCAACCGCGATATTTAAGGTACTTATTTCATTAAAGACAAGAAACGGTATCATTATAAGTCCGCATCCGAGAGCGAAGAACTGCACAATTGAGGCGGCGCGCATTGTATATGAGGCGGCGGTGGAAGCGGGAGCTCCCGAGGGAATAGTTTCTTGGATAGATGTGCCGTCATTGGAGCTTACAAATACCTTGATGAAAGAGGCTGACACAATTTTGGCAACCGGCGGACCGGGTATGGTTAAGGCGGCATATTCGTCCGGCAAGCCCGCTTTGGGCGTTGGAGCCGGTAACACTCCAGCAATTATTGATGACAGCGCAGATATCCTCTTGGCTGTTAGCTCGATTATTCACTCTAAGACTTTCGATAACGGTATGATCTGTGCGTCTGAGCAGTCGGTTATCATTCTTAAATCGGTTTATGACAAGGTTAAGCGGGAATTTGCCGACAGAGGCTGTTATATATTAAAGGATGATGAAATCAACAAGGTCAGAAAGACGATAATAATTAACGGTGCGCTCAATTCAAAAATTGTGGGGCAGTCCGCATATTGTATCGCAAAGCTTGCGGGCGTTGATGTTCCCGAAAGCACAAAAATCCTGATTGGCGAGGTTGAGAGCGTGGATATAAGCGAGGAATTCGCACACGAGAAGCTATCGCCCGTTTTGGCAATGTATAAGGCGGAGGATTTTGACGATGCTATAGCAAAGGCGGAGCGGCTTATCGCAGATGGCGGATACGGTCATACATCAAGCGTTTATCTAAACGTTGTAAGTGAACGCGAAAAGCTGGATAGATTCCAGTCTGCCATGAAGACCTGCCGTATTTTGATAAACACACCCTCCTCGCACGGCGGTATCGGTGATCTCTACAACTTTGACCTTGCTCCGTCGCTGACGCTGGGCTGCGGTTCATGGGGAGGAAACTCGGTATCTGAAAACGTTGGTGTTAAGCACCTTATCAACATTAAGACCGTTGCTGAGAGGAGAGAGAATATGCTTTGGTTCAGAGCGCCGCAAAAGGTTTATTTCAAGAAAGGCTGCCTGCCCGTAGCTTTGCGTGAACTGGGAGATATGGGCAAGAAAAAGGTGTTTATTGTTACAGATACCTTCCTATATGAGAACGGATATACAAATCCCGTTACGAATAAGCTTGATGAAATGGGAATTAAGTACAGTGTGTTTTCGGATGTTGCTCCGGACCCGACGCTTGAGTGTGCTAAAGCGGGAGCTAAGGCAATGACGGCGTTTGCCCCTGATTGTATAATAGCAATCGGAGGCGGAAGCGCTATGGATGCGGCAAAGATTATGTGGGTTCTGTATGAGCACCCGGAGGCTGACTTCATGGATATGGCGATGAGGTTTATAGACATACGTAAACGTGTATATACCTTCCCTAAGATGGGTGAAAAGGCAATGTATGTTGCGGTTCCGACATCTGCAGGAACAGGCAGCGAGGTTACTCCTTTTGCGGTTATCACAGACGGAGAGACGGGTGTCAAATATCCTTTGGCGGATTATGAGCTTATGCCGAATATGGCTATAGTGGATGCGGACATGATGATGAACGCGCCCAAGGGACTTACCGCTGCTTCAGGTATTGACGCGGTATCTCACGCTCTTGAGGCATACGCTTCCGTTATGGCTACCGATTATACGGATGGGCTTGCGCTGCGAGCGCTAAAAATGATATTTGAATATCTTCCCGGAGCGTATGATAACGGAGCAAACGATCCGGTTGCGCGTGAGAAGATGGGTAATGCCGCTACAATGGCAGGTATGGCGTTTGCAAACGCGTTTCTGGGCGTGTGCCACTCTATGGCACACAAGCTCGGCGCTTTCCATCATTTGCCGCACGGCGTCGCGAACGCGTTGATGCTGGAGGAGGTTATCAGATTTAACTCAAGTGAAGTTCCGACAAAGATGGGCACATTTTCACAATACGATCATCCTCATACTATGGCAAGATATGCTGAGATTGCGGATTATCTGAATCTTGGCGGCGAAACCGATGAAGAAAAGGTTGAAAACCTTATTAAGGCTGTAAATGACCTCAAGGATAAAATCGGTATTAAAAAGACGATCAGGGATTACGGTATTGATGAGAAGTATTTTCTTGATACACTTGATGATATGGTTGAACAGGCGTTTGACGATCAGTGCACCGGTGCAAACCCGAGATATCCGCTGATGAGCGAGATTAAGGAAATGTATTTAAAGGCTTATTACGGCAACACAGGGAATAAGGATTAATTTATATATTTATAAAGGAGTGAAAACAATGAAGTATGAGAAAATTCTTGCCGAGAGACCGGATAAGATTATATATAAGGACGGGAAAAACGTATTAAAGGTATTTAATTTAAATTATTCAAAGGCCGATATTTTGAATGAAGCTTTAAACCAAGCGAGAGTTGAGGAGACAGACCTTAATATTCCCGCGTTGCAGGAGGTTTCTAAAATTGACGGTCAGTGGGTGATTGCAACAACATTTATTGAGGGTAAAACTCTGGCGCAGCTTATGGCTGAAAATCCCGATAAAGAGGATGAATATCTGGATGCATTTGTTGATCTTCAAATAAGAATGAACAAGGAAACCGTTCCGCTGCTCAATAAGCTGAAGGATAAGATGAACAGAAAAATAAGCGAGTCTGATTTTGACGCAACTGTCAGATATGAGCTTCATACCAGGCTTGAAAGTATGCCTAAGCACGCAAAGCTGTGTCACGGTGACTTTAATCCGAGTAATATAATAGTCACCGAGGACGGCACATATTATATAATCGACTGGTCTCACGCAACACAAGGCAATGCCAGTGCTGACGTTGCAAGAACATATTTGCTGTTTTGCTTGAACGGCAATGAGGAGCTTGCAAACAAGTATTTAAATCTCTTCTGCAAAAAGAGCGACACGGCAAAGCAGTATGTCCAAAAGTGGATGCCTATTGTTGCCGCTTCACAATCGGTAAAGGGAAAGCCGGAGGAAAGAGAATTCCTTGAAAGATGGGTAAATGTAGTGGAATATGAATAAAACAATGACCGCGACTCACTATGGGCCGCGGTTTTTTAGTATAACATTCTTACAGTGTAACATTCATCAGAGTCACTATAAATATTATAATCAGAGCAGCAACGTACAGCTTAGCTTCCTTGCGGATAGCCTTAAGATTGTAGTCATTTTGATAATCAGTGTTAAACATGGTCTGCATACCGATAAATATAGGACGCTTAATCTCTTTTTTTCCGGTGACAAGTATGTTATAATATCTATCGTAAAGGTCGTTATGGTATTTCTTGATGTATAAATCACCCTTTTTAGCAATATCAAAATACGCGATAACCATAATTATAAGTGACAGAAAAAAGTAAACACCTCTGAACCAGCCTGACAGAGCCTGTGCTTCAAGGTTCCCCTTTAACGTTGAATATATTATATATATGACTCCGCAGATGATTAAGTAAATATATAAGTGCGATTTATATTTTGTATTCATATACACATCTCCTAAAAATGATGTAATTATTTTAACATTTATTTTAAGCTTTGTCAACCATGTTATATATATTGGTATAAAAACATCATTTTAAACAATATCATTTTGTATTATTTTTTTAAAAAATCTTAAAAACTCATTGTTGCGATAATACTATTTTTGTGGTATAATAAAGTGATTTATGATATAATACTTGAAATATAATTAATTATTCATTAAAAAACGAAATAGAATAAGTAGGAGGTTTCATAAAATGGCAATACCATTTAAGGGAACAAAGGAACAAGAGGAAAAGCTAATGGCGGTCATAGCGGCGCACAAAAACGAGAAAGGTTCAACAATACCCGTTTTGCATGAGGCACAGGAAATATACGGCTATCTTCCGATTGAGGTTCAAAAGATGATTTCGGAGGGGCTTGATGTGCCTTTGGCAGAGGTTTACGGTATAGTTACATTCTATACACAGTTTTCTCTTAATCCAAAGGGTGTTCACCCCATCGGAGTCTGTCTTGGTACCGCTTGTTATGTTAAGGGCAGCGGCGATATATTGGAGAAGATTAAAGAAATTTTGGGAATTGATGTTGGAGAGTGCACCGCGGATGGGAAGTTCTCGCTTGACGCTACACGCTGTATCGGTGCGTGCGGACTTGCGCCTGTTATGACTATCGGCGATGATGTTCACGGACGTTTGACGGTTGACCAAATCGAAGGAATAATAAAGCAGTATAACTGATTTAAGGATAAAAATAAAGGAGTGCTTATGTTATTATCTGATATTAAAGATGCTGTAAAAGCTGAGGTTTTGACCGGAGAAGACTCTGATGCGCTAAAGGATATAGAAATACATAGCGCCTGCGGCAGCGATATGATGAGCGATGTTTTGGCATATGTTAAGGATCAGGCGCTTCTGCTTACCGGTCTTGTAAATCTGCAGGTTGTCAGAACGGCTGAGATGATGGACATTTCGGCTATTTGCTTTGTGCGCGGAAAGACCCCGCCCGAAAATCTGATAGAGCTTGCGCATGAGCTTGATATTGTTATTCTCAAAACCGAATACCCGATGTATATAGCGTGCGGTAAGCTTTACGTAAATGGTTTGGAGGGTCGGAAAGATGCTGAAGCGTTATGAGATTGACGGTCATGATTTTTCGATTGCGGGAGAAGCATCCAGTGATTTTAAAAGACGTTTAAAAAAGCTCGGTATATCTCCGGACATTATAAGGCGTGTTTCGATTGCCATGTACGAGGCGGAGATTAACACAATTATACACGGCGGAGGCGGAACTTGCGAAACTGAAATATCAAAGGATAAAATCACTGTTGTATTTAAGGACAGCGGTCCGGGAATAAAGGATATTGATTTGGCTATGCAGGAGGGTTACTCCACAGCGTCTGAACAGATACGCGAGCTGGGATTTGGCGCGGGAATGGGTCTTCCCAACATCAAAAAGTATACCGATAGCATGGAAATTGATACTGAGGTCGGAAAAGGCACAACGGTTAAGCTTATTATTAATGTGTGAGGTGATAGGATGTCTTACTTTCATTCTGTGACGCTTGATAAGGACAAGTGCCGCGGCTGTACAAATTGTATAAAACGATGTCCTACCGAAGCGATTAGGGTCAGGGACGGAAAGGCTAAGATTATAAAGGTTCGCTGTATCGACTGCGGCGAATGTATCAGAGTCTGTCCATACCATGCCAAGAGGGCGGTTACGGATTGTTTTGATGAATTGAGCAAGTATAAGTATAATATCGCATTGCCGGCGCCGTCGCTTTACGGACAGTTTAGTGAAGTAAATGATATTAATATAATTCTTACGGGACTTAAAAAAATAGGATTTGACGATGTGTTTGAGGTTGCGCGGGGCGCGGAGTACATAAGCGAAGCCACGAAAGAGATTTATAAAGAGCGCGGAGATAAGGGACCTATGATTAGCAGCGCCTGTCCGGCGGTTATAAGACTCATAAGGGTAAGATTTCCGAATTTGATTGACAATATTATCGATTTGATTTCACCCATGGAGGCTTCCGGGCAGCTTGCGAGGAGCGAGGCCATTGAAAAGACAGGTCTTTCAGATGAAGAAATAGGAGTGTTTTTTATAACCCCTTGCCCTGCCAAGATGACAAGCATAAGGTCGCCGCTTACAATTGACAAATCCTCAATCAGCGGCGCAATTTCAGTCAACGATGTATTCGCGAAATTGTATCCTATTATCGGAAGCGTCAAACCCGAACGGCTTATGCGGGCTTCAATGAACGGAGTATACTGGTCAAGAAGCGGCGGTGAAGCTGACGGCTCCGGAATAGAAAGGTATATAGCGGTTGACGGTATAGAAAACGTTATAAAAATCCTTGAGGAGATTGAGGATGATAAGGTTTCGGGGATTGATTTTATAGAGCTTTCAGCGTGTCTTGGCGGATGCGTAGGCGGAGTATTAAATGTTGTAAACGGATTTGTTGCCAAAAATAAAATCAAGTGCATTACAAAGAATGTAGCGAAAAATGCTGAATCCTGTTCCGGGAAGCCGGTTTCGCTCAATTGTACTGAAAGACTGAAGTATGAACCCGTAATGCAGCTTGATGAGGATTTTGATAAGGCAATGGAGATGATGGATAGGCTGGAGGAAATTTATGACTCCTTGCCGAAGCTCGATTGCGGCTCCTGCGGCGCACCGTCGTGCAGAGCTTTAGCGGAGGATATTGTACGCGGTTTTGCCGATGAGAGCTTTTGTATAATAAACGTTAAAGCAAAAATTCAGGAGCTTTTGCTTGAAAATGAGAAAACTGATGATGAGTAATATTGAGTAATATATCAAATAGGAGGGTACTATGAAGCTTTCGGAATTTATAAAGCTCGGCGGTTATGAGATTTTGACAAATACCGATTATGATGATCGCGAGGTCAGCGGCTGTTATGTAGGTGATTTGCTAAGCTGGGTTATGGGCAGAGCCGGCAGCGGTGACGTATGGGTCACTGTTATGAGCAATGTCAATATTGTGGCTGTTGCTTCTCTTGCTGATACCGCTTGTATATTGCTTGCTGAAAATGTAAACGTTGATGATGAAGTACTAAAAAAGGCGAACGCTCAAGACATCGTTATTTTAAAGTCCGAAAAGACGGCGTATGAGCTATGTGCCGATTACTATAAGTTCAGCAATGCTTAGCTATGATTTTCATATTCACACCGCTCTGTCCCCCTGCGGAGATATGGATATGACACCGAATAATATTGTCAATATGGCACAGCTTTTAGAGCTTGGCGCTATTGCCGTATCGGATCATAACAGTATAGGTAACGCTGAGGCGGTAATGAACGTGGGGAAGCGGCAGGGACTTTGCGTTATTCCGGGTATGGAGGTTGAAACCTCAGAGGCGGTTCACGTTCTGACTCTTTATCCAAGTATTGACAGCGCGAAGGCGGTAGCGGAGGAGGTAGCCGCGTCTTTGCCCGACATAAAAAATAAACCGGAGCTGTTCGGCAAGCAGGCGTTTATGGATGAGTGGGACAATATAATAGGCTATGAGGATAAGCTTCTTATTTCTTCAACATCGATAACGCTTGAGGAACTGCAGTATATTGTTAAGAATGCGGGCGGTTTATTTGTTCCTGCTCATGTTGATCGTCATTCAAACAGTATACTTGCGAATTTGGGATTTATTCCGGAAGGACTTGCGGTTGACAGGATAGAATTTTCAAAAAATGTCCGTGATGTTGACGAGTATTTGGAGAACCGCCCCGATTTAAAGGGATATAAAATTTTCAGAAATTCGGACGCTCATTATTTGGAAGATATTTCAGACGCGGTTAATTTCCTTGATATAGACAGCGTTGAAGACCTGTTTAAAAAATAAGGCGGTGAAGATTTGTGAAGGAGCTTTCGTTAAATATATTGGATATAGCCAAAAATTCAGTCAAGGCGATGGCGACACTCGTAGAAATTATTATAGACGAAAACATAAACGATAATTTGCTTACTATTGTTATATCGGATGACGGGTGCGGAATGAGCGGTGAGTTTTTAAGCCGCGTAAGGGATCCGTTTACTACCACAAGAACAACCCGAAAGGTGGGTATGGGTATTCCGCTGTTTGAGCTTGCCGCAAATCAGGCAGGAGGTGCTCTCGATATTAAATCGGAGCTTGACAAAGGAACTGTTGTAACCGCAACATTTCTTTATGATAGTATTGACAGAGCGCCTATTGGAGACATAGTCGGAACGATAATAACCTTAATTTCAGGCAGTCCGGAGATAGATTTCAGATATATACACCGAATAAACGGTTCGGAATTTGTTTTTGATACTAAGGAGATAAAGACGGTACTCGGCAACGTACCTCTTGACTCGCTTGAGGTGCTTTCGTGGATTACAGATTATATAAGCGAGGGCTTGAATGAAATTAAAGCTCAAAGTTCATAGTGCAAAGAAAGTTCATAGTGCAAATAAATGATAGTGCAAATAAATGATAGTGCAAATAATTTTTGTAAATAATTATGTAAATAATTAATTGATAGATAAAGTTTGGAGGTCAAAGAATGAAAAGTTTGGCAGAATTAAAGGCAATTCGGGACAAGGTTCAAAATCAGATGAACCTAAGAAGCGATGACAGCAATAAAACCCGTATAGTTGTCGGAATGGCAACCTGCGGTATTGCGGCAGGCGCACGTCCTGTGCTTAATGAGTTCGTACAGGAAATCGACAAGAGAAATTTGTCTGATGTAAGTGTTTCGCAGACAGGTTGTATCGGTATGTGCAGACTGGAGCCGATTGTTGAGGTAATGAGACCCGGCGAGGAAAAGGTGACTTACATTAAGATGACGCCCGATAAGGTGGCAAGAATTGTTACCGAGCATATTGTAAACGGCAGACCGGTAACCGAATACACAATCGGAGCGGTATAGACAGGAGGTAAATAACCAATGAATATTTTTAGATCGCAGGTGCTTGTATGCGGAGGTACGGGATGTACTTCTTCGGGCAGCGCGGAGCTGTTTGACGAATTTGAAAAGCAGCTTAAAGAAAACGACCTTTCAAATGAAGTAAAGATTGTCAGAACGGGATGCTTTGGTCTGTGTGCATTGGGTCCTGTTGTAATTGTGTACCCTGAGGGTGCGTTTTACAGTATGGTAAAGGTTGAGGACGTAAAGGAAATAGTAGAGGAGCATTTGCTTAAAGGGAGAATTGTTCAAAGACTTCTTTATGATGAATCAGTTCATAAGGAAACAGATGAGATTAAGTCGTTAAATGAGGTTGACTTTTATAAGAAGCAGCATCGTATTGCGCTCCGAAACTGCGGTGTTATAAATCCGGAGAATATTGATGAGTACATAGCAAGAGACGGATATGAAGCTCTGGGCAAGGTGCTGACCGAGATGAAGCCGCAGGAGGTAATTGACGTAATCAAGAATTCCGGTTTAAGAGGCCGCGGCGGCGGCGGATTTCCGACCGGCGTTAAATGGCAGTTTGCCGCGAATTCCGTAGACGATACAAAGTATGTCTGCTGTAACGCGGACGAGGGCGACCCGGGCGCTTTTATGGACAGAAGCATACTTGAGGGCGATCCTCATGCTTTGCTTGAGGCAATGGCGATTGCCGGATACGCGATAGGCTCAAATCAGGGATATATTTATATAAGAGCCGAGTATCCTATCGCTGTTCAAAGGCTCGGTATAGCGATAAAGCAAGCACGCGAATACGGTCTTTTGGGCAAGGATATTTTCGAGAGCGGCTTTGATTTTGATGTTGATATAAGACTTGGCGCCGGCGCATTTGTGTGTGGTGAGGAAACAGCGCTTATGACCTCGATTGAGGGTCACAGAGGCGAGCCTCGTCCGCGTCCTCCGTTCCCTGCCGTAAAGGGACTTTTCGGAAAGCCGACTATCTTAAACAACGTGGAAACCTATGCAAACGTCCCGAGAATTATTTTGAAGGGCGCTGAGTGGTTTTCGTCTATCGGAACCGAAAAGAGCAAGGGTACAAAGGTGTTTGCGCTGGGCGGCAAGATAAACAATACAGGTCTTGTCGAAATCCCTATGGGTACCACGCTGCGCGAAATCGTTGAGGATATAGGCGGTGGAATACCAAACGGCAAGAAGTTCAAAGCGGCTCAGACAGGAGGTCCCTCGGGCGGTTGTATTCCCGCGTCTTTGATTGATACCCCGATTGATTATGACTCTCTCGTCGCAATTGGTTCCATGATGGGCTCCGGAGGACTTATCGTAATGGACGAGGATAACTGTATGGTTGATATTGCGAAGTTCTTCTTGGAATTTACGGTTGACGAGTCATGCGGAAAGTGTACACCGTGCCGCGTTGGAACAAAGCGTCTTTTGGAGATACTTAACAAAATAACCGATGGCAACGGAACAATGGAGGATCTTGACCGTTTGGAGGAGCTTGCCAATACGATTAAATCCGGCTCGCTGTGCGGTTTGGGTCAGACAGCCCCAAATCCGGTACTCTCCACGTTGAAGTATTTCAGAGATGAGTATGAGGCTCATATTGTTGATAAGGTCTGTCCCGCTCATGTTTGTAAGGGATTGGCAAGATACACAATTGACCCCGAAAAGTGTCGCGGCTGCAGCCTTTGTGCGAAGCAGTGTCCTGTCGGCGCTATTTCAGGTGAAGTAAAGAGCCCGTTTACAATTGATACGGAAAAATGCATTAAGTGCGGCGCTTGTATGGATAAGTGTCCGTTTAAAGCGATAAGCAAGTAAGGAGGGAATAGAAATGTCGAATAATGTTAATATTAAAATAAACGGTATGGAGCTGTCTGTTCCCGATAATTACACTGTTCTTGAGGCGGCTCGTGAAAATGGGATTGAAATTCCTACCTTGTGTTATTTAAAGGATGTTAGCAAGACCGGCTCATGCAGAATGTGCATTGTTGAAGTCAAGGGAGCAAAGGCTTTGCAGGCTTCCTGCGTATATCCTGTGTCGGAGGGCTTGGAAATTTACACAAATACACCAAAGGTAAGACAGCAGAGAAGAGTGACCTTGGAGCTTTTGCTTTCAAATCATGACAGAAGCTGTCTGAGCTGTGTCAGAAACCGGAGCTGCGAGCTGCAATCGCTCGCCGATGAGCTTGGAGTTCGTGATATTACATATCAGGGCGAGATGAACAGCTATGACATAGATGATGTTTCAACATCGATTGTAAGAGATAATAATAAGTGTATTTTATGCCGCAGATGCGTTAATATGTGTAAGAACGTCCAGACAGTGGCGGTTATTGACACGATGGAGCGCGGATTTAAAACAAAGGTTGCCTCGGCGTTTGATATGCCGCTTGCCGATACCTCCTGCGTAAACTGCGGACAGTGTATAATCTCATGTCCCACGGGAGCTCTTAAGGAAAAGGATAATACAAAGGAAATCTGGGATGCGATCGCGGATAAGGATAAATACGTTATTGTTCAGACGGCGCCGGCGGTAAGAGCGGGCTTAGGCGAGGAGTTTGGCTATCCGATGGGAACTCCTGTTACAGGTAAAATGGCGGCTGCGTTGCGCAGACTCGGATTTGATAAGGTGTTTGACACAGATACCGGAGCGGATCTTACGATAATGGAGGAGGCAAACGAGCTTGTTGAGCGTGTTCAAAACGGCGGCAAGCTGCCTATGATTACCTCGTGCAGTCCGGGATGGATAAAGTTCTGTGAACATAACTTCCCAGACTTTTTGGACAATCTCTCAAGCTGTAAGTCCCCGCACGAGATGTTTGGCGCGGTTATAAAGTCATACTACGCGAAGAAAAATAATATTGACCCCAAGAGCATATATGTGGTTTCTGTTATGCCATGCGTTGCCAAAAAGTTTGAGGCGGTGCGTCCCGAAATGGAGAGCGATGGCTTGCGCGATGTTGATGCCGTAATTTCAACTCGCGAGCTGGCACGGATGATTAAAGAAGCAGGATTAATGTTCAGCAAGCTGCCGGATGAGGAATTTGACGCGCCGTTTGAACGCGCAACCGGAGCGGGCGTAATATTCGGCGCTACAGGCGGAGTTATGGAAGCCGCACTTAGGACGGCTGCGGATACTCTCAGCGGCAAGTCAGTCGAGAAAATCGAATACAAGGCTGTAAGAGGTGTTGAAGGTATTAAGGAGGCTACCGTCGATATTGGCGGAATGTCTGTTAAGGTTGCCGTTGCCAACGGATTGGGCAACGCGAGACGATTGCTTAACAATGTTCGCGAGGGTAAGGCGGACTATCACTTTATCGAAATCATGGCATGTCCCGGAGGCTGTGTAAACGGCGGAGGTCAGCCAATAGTTCCGTCAAAGGATAAAATGGATATTGATATCAGAGTTCAGCGCGCAAAGGCTCTTTATTCAGAGGACGAGAAAAGTGCAATCAGAAAGAGCCACGAAAGTCCCGATATGATAACCCTGTACAATGACTTTTTCGGAAAGCCGGGCTCGCATTTGGCGCATGAGCTCCTGCATACAACCTATACGGATCGCGGAAGATTTTAAAGGCTGTTTGCAAGGCGTTTTAAAAAACAGATAATATAAATCGGCAGTCCATCGGGCTGCCGATATGTTATTTATTGGAATAATATAGAATAATATAATAATATTTAATAATATTTAATAATGTCTTTAACGTTTAAGATGTTGCCGTCAACGGAAAATTTAATTTCCATATCGGCGTATTTCATGCCGTAAATTCTTTCGGGATCATGCTGGTAGGACGGGCGCGGATCCTGCGACAGAATATCCGTTATCGCGTCGCGCCGGTCCATAGGTATTCGCCGCATAAGCTCCTGCGGACAATTCACCGTAAGAAGATTTCTTTTCACCTTATCCGTAAAGCCGCCGGAAGCACATGGGTAACAATCAGCGCCCGGAAGATACGGCTTTATGTCGTAAATCGGCGTACCGTCCATTAAATCCACGCCGGATACATACAGCAACGGTGCGTTATCGCATTCCGATATTATTTTTTCAAGCTTTACACAGGACAGTCCAATCGGATTGGGCCTAAAAGGAGAACGCGTCGCAAAAACGCCTATACGCTTATTTCCGCCAAGGCGCGGCGGACGAACGGTGGGCGACCAGTCGCTTCTTATTGCTTCGGAAAATTCCCATAAAAGCCATATGTGCGAAAATTCCTCAAGCCCGCGAACAGCATCAATGTTGCGAAATTCAGGCTCAAACACTATAGTTCCGCCAAGCGATGGGACAAGACCGCTTTGTCGCGGAATACCAAACTTTGTAGGAAAATCGGTACTGATTTTTGCGATAGTTTTCATAATCTCTCCTTAAGCTCCGGGTATTGTTACATCTCAAACAGATGTTTCATTTCCGCTTCCATCGTTCCGCTCTTTGCGTACTTTAAAGTGTCGCAAAGGCGTATGTTATTTTTCTCGATATGTGTCTCATTGCCAAATCCGAGAATATAACGCAGACAGATGCGATATATTATTTCTGTTGGGGCGCAGCCGTACACCTGCTTTGCGAAGATGTGATTTAGCCTTTCGGCATTGTCGGGGTATAATGCCTTCATGTGTTTACTCTGATAAAGCCTAGTAACAATCTCCGTGATATACATTCCCGACTTCATATAGAGATCGGCGAATGTCGCGTTCGGATCATCAAAGCAGCCGGGATTTTCCTGTTCCAGTCTGTCAACCATATCCTTTACAACTTTTTTCGGAGTAAATATCTGATTTGTGCGCTGCGGCGGAATGAAATCAAAGATGTCGCCTTCGCGATCAGTCTCAAAATAGTTGGCGAGTTCGGCACGCTTTCTCATAAACTCGGCTACAGCGTCGTTAAATACAACCTCATCAAACAAGCGCCCGTCAAAGTGCATCTTTTCGCCTGCTTCCGATATATAATCTCCGCCGTCACGCAGCATACGGAACTGGTCAAGGGTCACTCCCTGACCGCTTTGCGGATTAACCGTAACCTCCCAAAATACGTCCTCCGGCACAAGTAAATCGAAGTTCGCGAGAGTCGTGTCCTCATCGCCGTAAGCCATAAGAAACGCGGGAATGGTACGTGAAAAGCCGCGCAGATGGTCGCGGACGCTGCTTTCGATAGAATTCTTTTCCGCGTTACGCTTCTCGGTATCGACTGTTTCAACAATGCTCTCCGCTGCCTTTTTGACGGTATCGTTACTGTAGATTTTTTGCTTGATATTGTCCGCCATGTCCAGATAGCCTTGGCGTCGTATGTTGGTATATTCCTCATCTATTCGCGAGATTTCAGTCATCGCTGTGCCGGACTTCTGTGCCTCGTTGATTTTGTTATCGCGTTCCTTTTGAAGCTGTCGGTCATGTATTGTGTAATTCCCGTACTCGCGGTTCACAACCGTGTCGGTGATTTCCCGAATTTCACGCTGCAGGCGGTTCTGAGCGGATTTTGTTAAATCTCCGCCATATTGCTTCTTGGCTGAGTCCATGAGTGTGTCCGCTATCGGTTTTGAGAACTGTTCACGGAGAATTTTTAACTCATCCTTCTTAGAATTGGACATCATATCCGCCTTCATCTTTATTTCCTCAACAGCTGCCTCCAGTTGATTTTCAATATCGGAGTAAACCTTATCGCCGAAAAGGTTACTCGCTGTACCGATAATACGCTCTTTCGGAATTTCAACCTCGCCGTCCTCATTCAGGCAGAGTCTGTCCGCCGTGGTTTCGTCCACAGGAGCGGGGGCAAGGGCTCTCGGTTCTTCGATAGCCTGCATATTGTTAATAACATTGATGATCTCTTTTGGCGCGCCGAAAATACCGCTGATATTGGCGAACAGGAAATTCGACATAAAACCGCGCTCCACAACCTCTCTTGCGTGAATATGGCGGGGAATGGTCAAAACCTTTTCAGCGTCAAGCTCTATCATGGAGCCTTCATCGTCCTCGCTGTAAACCGGAAAGAAATTAAGAAGCTCCCTCACGTGGCGTTTACGGCTGTCAAAGTCTCCCTTATCTCCGGAGGTTTCGGGAATCAGGTCATTCGCGAACTGCTCAAAAATCGTGAGGGTTCGAGCCGGATCAAAGTCAAACACATACGCGTTTTTCTTTCGATAAGAATTACCCTGCGTGTCCGTGAACAGACACGGGTTTTGCGCACGGAAAGCCGCCTGCATATAGAGCGCGGGGCTTGCCATATTGGAGAGCATAAGAACCGCCGTCCATTCAGGAATTGTCACTCCTGTGGCAAGCTGTTTCACGGATAGGGTAATGGTCTTGTCGTACTTGCCAATAGCGTCTATTACCCTGTTGTATGCCTTCTCGTTCTCGTCATCATCGTCCAACTTACCGTCATCGGCAGCAAGGATAATCTCGTAGTCCTTAAATATCGGGTGGAGCCTCAGCTTCTTCGCGAGAGCCCTCGCGCTTGCCACGCGGTTTAGCATCCAAAAGGTATGCTTTAACTCATTGCGAAGCTCCGGAGTGGAAAACGGAAATTTTTCCTGCCGGGTCAAAGCGTCAAGGAACTTATCCACATCAGCGTCGTGGATAAATTTCCCGGATTCGTTCGTCTTGAAAAACTCATTCAGGTCAAAGGCAAATTCTTCAATATCATCATCGGCTAGCTCTATGCCTTTTTTTACTCTGTCACGAACAATGTCGGACATTTTGTAAGTGAAGAGTGAAAGTCGCGGCAAATTCGCATACGGATTTTCTGTCTCGCTTGATGAATCCCAGTCGCGCTTCCTTTTCTGCTCATCGGCATAAGTCCAGTTGTAGATCGCACTCTCGGGGAATTTATCGTTTGCCAAAGCCTTAAACGGCGTTCCGGACAAATGCAGCGTCCACTTGCGTTGTATTTGATTAAATGCGATTTCCGTCTTGTATGTATCAACACCCTCGTGTGCCTCGTCAATAATCAGAATGTCCCATGTTTTACCTTTTTTGGGGTCTTTGCTAAGCTCCGGAAGCTTATCATATTTGCCGCCGAAATAGATGGAGCCTTTCAAATCCTGCAGGCTGACAAACTCAATACAGCCCTTTGTGTTCTCATCAATTCTATCTATGTATTCCTCACGACTGTAGACAAATTTTCTGTTTTTGACTGCGTCAACATTGCTTACAAAAACATAGCCGGACTGCGGACCGAAGAAGGTCACGTAATCCTGATACCATGAATTCGCGATAGCCGGACGGTTTGTCACGATAAGAATATTTGTCGCGTCAAGCTTCATGCATAAATCATACGCTGTGAGTGTCTTTCCGAAACGCGGCTTCGCGTTCCACAGAAATTCGGCATGCTCGCGACCTCTGAAATAATCCGCCGTCATCCTTACCGCCTCCGCTTGTTCATCGCGGAGCGTATACGGAATAACCGCGTCAGCGTCATTATCGGACACAACGCCGTGATTTTGAGTAAAGTCGATAAAGTTGTCGCGTGCTGTGTTCGGATTTATAAAAAACCACTCCGTCTTAGCTTCGCGTGAAATCCCAAGCTTTTTCAGATAGGCGTGAAAGTTCTTATCCGTAAAAGTTCCGTAAGGCTCCGTCATATACGCGGCACGGAGCGCCCACCATGTCTTATGGGCAACACCCACGGTATGCGTTTGCTCGTTAATGCGTGTTTCCACATCGCGCTCGGTAAAGCCTATCTTTGTCCAGCCGTCATGCGCCGGCACTCCGGGAGTGGTGTAGGCATAGCATTGCGGAACGACCTTTGACGCAGTTTGTATCTGTATCGCCGCCATTACGACATCTCCTTTACATGGGTTTCGATAAACTCAATCTCTTTCTCTTCCAGACCGTACTTGTGATAAAGCTGCAGGTCAATCTCGTGAATGGATTTCGACCAGTCAATGTCGGAAGAAGAAGTGAAATCTTGGAGGGGGACGTATTTCCATTTTTCAGCATTTAAGTCCTGTGTGATTTTCAATATACCAAGCAGGTTTCTTGCAAACTTAGTCTTAATATATTTCAAACAAGATTCTGCTTCATATTCGGTACTAAATCCACCGATACCAAGAAATGTATGAGTAAATCCTGAATTAGAGGGTAGCACCTCGGGATTGGTAAGGGGGTCACCGAATGTTCCGTTGCCATCAGCTTTTGGAGTGACAATTTTAAACAACGGAATATTGTGATCGGTCATATCGACATATTTGGAGGCAATGTATCGTTGGGTTCGTTTCCCTTCCTCAACTCCATAAATCAAAACATCTCCATCTGAGAATTCTGAATGAAAGCAATCAAAGCTAAGGACATTGCTCGACATACGCCTTTCATGCCCTTCATAAACAGGATAGTCCGCAAACAGTTGATGTGTGTTAAATTTTGATGCCACAAACGCTATTGAAGCAAGAGAATTACCGTCTTTAACAAAGGGCAGAATTCGCTTCAATATATCGTTTAACTCTTGATAGATAGTAAATGTTCCTATAACACCAAAATTCTTTGAACTATCTCGATATGTTATAGCGACACCTCCTTTAATCTCAGCCATTGAAAAAATCTTACTTGCATCTGACTCATATTCAAGAACTTTCAAATGTTCATCATTAAGCATTTTGCTATTCCATGCCTTTGGAGTTCTTCCGGCGTTGAATAAAAAGCGTGCTGGGGTAATCAACTCTACGGCAGTCCCAACTTCATATACTGCTTCCATAAAATCATGATAGACAGGTAGTGCTGTGTTACTTTCCCCTCGCCTGTCCTCCTGATAAGGCGGATTTCCAATTACATAATCAAACAATTTCATCGGTCGTTTCCTCCTTGTCCTTTTTCTGCAAATAAAATATAGCCTTTTGTGCTTCAATTTCAGCCTTCAGTTCTTCTTCTGTGGGAAGATAGAGTTTGTACTTGCTGGCGAATAACTGCTCGTTTCCATGCATAACAGAGTATCTTGCAATATCCTCATCCGTTTCGGAACATAATACTATGCCAATGGTTGGATTATCACCCTCACTGCGTTTTAGTTCATCATACATTCTGATATACATATCCATTTGTCCAACATCTTGGTGAGTTATTTTCTTCGTTTTGAGATCTATCAAAACAAAGCATTTCAAAATATAGTTATAGAATACGAGGTCAATAAAATAATCCTCTT
>CAYTZR010000026.1:0-28190 GCA_964442605.1 uncultured Oscillospiraceae bacterium | reverse complement strand
GTTAGCGAACACGTGAGGCGCGCAGGCGACTGCCCTGTAAGGGCAAGATATAATTCATGAATAGCCTTATACTTATATTTATTCCAAATCCCAGTTACTTCTTTCTTAAAGGACTACTTTAACCGTGCCAGACCCGGTTCCGCCCGCCGAACCCGGGCGGGGTGCCAAACCTTGCATAGTGGCTTACTCCTGCTACTTTTTATAAAATATATACACCTTGACAGGTGTGGTCACTCGCGCTCGCCAGACCCGGGCGGTGTGCCAAACCTTGTATAGTGCCTTAATCCGATTACTTTTTTTCCAAAGGACTACTTTATACGAGCCGAGTTCGGGCGGGGAAAGGCTCTGCGGCGGTAATTTTACAGGACAATCAAATCCCTTGTCAGATTTGTCAAATTTCTTATACCGTCCTTTTTGACGCAGACCAAATCCTCTATTCTCACTCCACCGAAACCATAGATATATATTCCCGGCTCGCAGGACACTATCATGTTTTCCTCCAGAACAATCTCGGATTTAGGTGACAGATTAGGCAGCTCGTGTATTTGAAGTCCAACACCGTGCCCTAATGAATGACCGAAGTATTTACCATACCCTCTTTCCTCTATCACCTGTCTTGCGGCTCTGTCCGCGGTCTTGCCGGTAATTCCCGCCTTTATAGCTTCAAGCCCCGCAGCTTGGGCAGCCTTCACAATCTCATAAATATCTTTCAATTCCTTATCAACCTCGCCGACTGCCACGGTTCTTGTCATATCGGAGCAATATCCGCGATAGACACAGCCAAAGTCCATAAGGACAAAATCACCGTTTTTGATTTTATTATTCCCGGGAACACCGTGCGGCAAAGCGCACCTTGCTCCGCTCAGGACTATGGTATCGAACGAGGTTTTCCACGCTCCCCGCTTTTTCATAAAATACTCCAATTCAGCGGCGATTTCAGTTTCTGTCACACCGGGCTTTATATAGCCCAAAGCATGATTGAAGGCATCAACACCAATTTGTTCCGCATGCGCAATCAGCTCAACCTCAGAGTCGGTTTTTATCATCCTCGCTCTGTTAATATCGGCGCTCATCGGAATTAATTCAATTCCGCTCAGAATTTCCCTCAGCGTATTGTATGCTCCGACCGATACAAAATCCTCCTCAAATACAAGCGATTTAATATTATTATCAAAAACAAAGCCGCGCAGCATATCGGAAAACGGATTTTGAGAGTTAAATTCGTATACCGAAAATCCGTTATATGCCTCCTCCTTCGCAGCTCCGGTATATCTTGAATCTACCAGAATATACCTGTGATTTTTTGTTATAAGCACATATCCCTCTCCGCCCGAAAAACCGCTGAAATATCTCATGTTATACGGGGACGTAATCAATGCCGCTTCGCCGGCGGAAAGCTTTAATTCAGCGAACAAATCTGTCATTTACATCACATCCTATAAATTCTTTTAAATTCTTTTAAATTCTTTTAAATTATTTAAGTACATTTCCTGCATTCTGACCGCATCCCTTGTCTGAGTTCCGGCGGACTCGCATATAATGCGCGGCGTTAAATTCCTCTCGGCTATAAGCTCCGCTATAGGTTCAAAATCCGGTTCATACTCTTTCTCATCCATTGTATGATGCTTCTTTTCGCCCGCTCTTGTGTATTCAATTCTGGAATAATGCACGTGGAAGTTTTTCGCCCGCTCAGCGCCCAGCTTATCTTTAAGCAAATCAAGTATAGAGGCAATACTTTCCTTGGTATTGTACCTGCCTATTGACTGTGCGTTTATATGTCCGAAGTCCAGCGTGGGTATCATACGTTCGTCAAGCAGACATAGCTTTATGACCTCCTCCACATTTCCGAGCTGATTTACCTTGCCCATTGTTTCGGGGCATATGCGTATATGACCCAGTCCCGCCGCATCGGCTGCCTTTACGGCTCTTGTTAATGTATCGGATGCCAGCTTCAGAGCCTCAAGACGGGTTATTCTGCCGCATGAGCCTGAATGAACAACTATTCTGTCAGCGCCCATACAATCCGCGGCTTTAAGTGTCTGCAAAATATAATCTATGCTTTTATTCCTCTTTTCCTCCTCAACCGATGACAGACTTATATAATACGGCGCGTGAATTGACAGTCTTATATCCTTTTCCTTTGCCGCTTTTCCAAAATCTCTTGCGGAGTCATCCGATATTTTGACCCCTCTGCCGCACTGGTATTCAAAGGCGTACAAATTATTTTTACTGAGCCACTCCGGCACATGATACACAGTCCGGTTTCCCGCCTCATAAAAATCTTCTGAATTACCCGCGGGTCCGAAAATCGCGAATTTTTCCTCTCTGAATTTCAGCATTACAACCAATCCTTTAACAAATATTTTTCCAAACGGCGCTTTAAATGAACAAACCAATCCTCCTTATCGGAAATCGCCTCAACAAGAATTGTGAACATACCCATTCTGTTGCCGCCTAAAATATCGGTGAACAGTTGGTCTCCCACAAGGGCGGCTTCCCCGGGACGCACGTTTAAGCCTTCGCACGCCTTTATTAAGTACTTTTTTTTCGGCTTTAACGCCTTATAGAAATACGGCTCGCCAAGCGATTGTGCAAAGCCCTTAACACGCACCTGATTATTATTGGACACAATATATGTTTTGAAGCCTTCGCTATGAAGCTTGCTAAACCAGTCAGCCGTATGCCTCGGAGCAACAGCGTCATCATACGTTACAAGCGTATTGTCTATATCGAAAATAAACGCCTTTATACCTCGGTTTTTCATATCCGAAAGGTCAAGCTTATAAATATCTTTTATAAACATATCAGGCTTAAATTTATTTTTTAATCTGTCCATTAAAAATCTCCTATAACAAAAGGACTGCAGGTCAAGCATGAAAATCCATACCTCGCTACAGTCCCGATAATCTAATTTAATCAACATTCTAAATTACTAAATTAACTAACAATTAATTTATAACACCGTCTTAAAGCTGAGCCTTAAATGACAGGGAATGTCCGTAACAGAAAATAATTCTAATACTTGCGCTTTCTTGCAGCCTCGGATTTTTTCTTACGCCTTACGCTGGGCTTTTCATAATGTTCTCTCTTTCTAACCTCAGATAAAACACCTGCCTTGGCACAAGAACGCTTAAAACGGCGCAACGCGCTGTCCAGCGACTCATTTTCCTTAACTCTTATTTCTGCCATATTTTCTTCCCTCCCTCCGAGTATCATAAAACACTTAGAAGTTAAAAAATCCTACTCGAACAATTATACTCGTTTAATTATAATATGTCAAGATATTTTGAAGAAAAATGTAAAAATTTTTTATTTTATTTTTAGCCCGCACCGTCAACCCGCTCAACAGCCTACATCGACAATTTCATTATCTTTTTTATTCTGTGGTTGACTCCCGATTTAGTCAAGGGCGGATTGAGCAGCTTTCCAAGCTCTGTCAGACTGGAATCCTTATATTTCAGTCTGAGGCATGCAATCTCTCTCAAATCATCGGGCAAGCTTTCAAGTCCGATAGTTTCCTGAATTCTATGTATAGCTCTGATTTGGTCAACCGAGGCGTTGATTGTTCTTGAAAGATTAGATGTTTCTCCGTTGGCATTTCTGTTTACGTCATTACGTATTTCTTTTTCTATTATTATGTTAATAAGTTCCATCTGTGCTTTGCACGCGCCGAGAAGCGCCAAAATATCCTCTATGACCTCGCTGTTCTTGACATATGCCACATATTTTTTCTTTCTTACCGTAGAATGCAGCGTAAATCCCATCTCCGCGAAAAGCTCGACAAGATCGCCGCACAGATCCTTTTTCGACGTGACGAATTCAAGATTATAATTTTTAAACGGGTCGCTGATTGCGCCCGCGCCCAAAAAAGCGCCGCGCAGAAATTCCCGCTTACAGCAAATTCGCTTTATCTCGCCGGCTCTGTATAATATTTCACCGTTTTCACCGAGCATTTTTAAATCGTAAAGAAGCTGGGCAATCTTAACGCTGTCATACATACGCGCCGTATATTTTGCGTTTTTATCTCCGCCTTGCTTCACGGATGCCTCCGCTCCCAACATTCTGGAAAGCTCCACAAAGCTGCCTATAACATCGGGATTATCGCTTACAAGCTTAATTTCATCCTTTGCAATCACACCTGCGCCAAACAAAATAAGCCCCTTAAACCTATATTTTATACAGCAGTTTTCTGAAATATCAGTTCTATATAATTCCTCCTTGACTTTTCTGGAGAAAGATTTAACAGAGTCTTTGGTTTTCATAAATAAAACTCTCCATTCCGCTTACTTTTGGGATTATACAGCAATACGCCCTCAGCGCTGACCTTCTGTCCATACTCATTTCTGTTTATATTGATGATATCAAGCAGCGCATCCGCCAACACCGATGTGTTATGCCGCACATGCCCCGCTTTGTCCATCACTGCCAGATTACGCTCGATAACCGTCATATTTGTGGAAGCAAACCGGCTTTTATCATACTCCACGGGGCAGGCTCCGTCCCGCAGATACCGCAGCTTGTCTGCCTCCGGTATATCACCGACATTTACTATACAGTAATTCAGAAACCCGTCATAGGTATGATCAAGTATCGCCAGAGCATGATCAAACGCGGTATAGTCATCCGTTTCACCGGGCTGGGTCATAATATTATTTATATAAACAACCGGCGCTTTGGCAGCCATTATCGCTTTTTTTAGATCCTCTATAACAAGATTGGGCAAGACGCTCGTATAAAGACTGCCCGGTCCCAATGTAATTAGATCCGCGTTTCTTACCTCGTCCAATATTTCCTTTAAAGGCTCAATCGGCATAAGCGTATCGGTTTTGGAACGAAGCCGTACCTTTTTTATGGCGCTTCCATGCTTATGCACCGAATGACCGATAAGCGACTCACCAACGACTGTTGTTCCGTTTTCCAGCGTCGCGACAAGCTCCACGTTCGATGCGGTAACAGGGTACACCTTTCCCGTTATATTTAGAACATCACATACATTTCTGACAGCCGTAACAAAATCTCCGCTAAATATTCCCGTCATCGCGGCAACAAAAAGGTTTCCAAAGCTTTGACCTTTGAGCTGACCGCTGTCAAATCTGTAGTTCAGCAGCTTCCCCATTATCGGCTCAACCTGCGACAACGCCAAAATACAGTTGCGTATGTCTCCGGGCGGAGGCATATTCAGATCCTCTCGCAGCTGTCCGCTTCCGCCGCCGTCATCCGCCACGGTAACAACCGCTGTAATATCGGATGTATACCGCTTTATACCGCGCAGCATCGCGGACAGTCCCGTACCGCCGCCGATTGATACTATTTTTGGGTTGAAGCCGTGAAATCGGCGGCTTTCGTTTTTCTTAAGATTATCATATCTTGACATAATTCTAAACGCCTTTTTGTATATCTCTGTGTGTTATAATCACATTATTCTGATCGTCCGATTTAATAAACTTATATAATTCCTCTGCGATCGTTACACTTCTATGGTGGCCTCCGGTACAGCCTATCGCAATGATAAGCTGACTTTTCCCCTCTTTTATGTATTCGGGAACGAGAAAGGAAATCATCTCGCACAACATTCTCAAAAACTTTCTGCTCTCATCAAAGCTCATAACATAGTCGTGAACATTGGTTTCCAGTCCCGTTGACTGCTTCAGCTCCGGAATATAAAAAGGATTGGGCAAAAATCTTACGTCAAATACCAAGTCCGCATCAATAGGTATCCCGTACTTAAATCCAAATGACATTACATTTATGAATATTCCCGTTTTTTGCAGCGGTGTAAACAACGCCTTTATCCTTGCGTTAAGCTGTGCCGCTGACATATCCGAGGTATCAATCACATATTCCGCCATTGATTTTGCTTCGCGCAGGAGCTTCCGTTCTTTAGTTATACCGTCAATTATTCGCCCGCCGCCGGCGCCGGGATGGAGTCTTCTGGTCTCCTTATAACGCTTAATCAGTACTTCATTTGAAGCCTCCAAAAAAAGTATATCACACTCATAGCCCAGTTCCTCAAGCTCACTTACCGCATCCGCAAATTCACCGAACATTATTCCGCCGCGTGTGTCGGTAACAACAGCGATATGTTCCATCTTTTCCTCAAGCTTTCCGCAGATTTCCGCAAACTTCGGTATGAGCTCGGGCGGCATATTATCAACACAGTAAAAGCCTATATCCTCAAGCGCTTTTATAACCTGCGTCTTGCCTGCGCCGCTCAGTCCCGTAACAATTAATATTTTCAAAGATTTCACCCCCAACACTAAGATTTCGCCTTAATATTAAAATTCGCCAATCAGCTTTACCTCGGTTTTAAGCTCTACGCCGTTCTTTTCAAGCACTGTTTTCTGCGTATGTCTTATTACGCCGAGAACATCTTCCGCCGTAGCTCCCCCGTTATTTACAACAAAGCCCGCATGCTTCTCGGAAACCGATGCTGCGCCTACAGAATAACCCTTCAGACCCGCCTGCTCGATAAGAGCGGCGGCAAAATGCCCCTCAGGACGCTTAAACGTGCTGCCCGCGCTTGCCTTATCCACAGGCTGCTTTGATACTCTCTTGGCGGTCAGCTCTTTTATTTCGGCCTTTATCGCCTCTGTATCTCCCGGTACAAGGCGCAGCTTGGCGCTTAATATAACATAATCCTTATCGGTAAAAAAGCTCTTTCTGTAGCCAAATTCACATTTCTCCGCCGGCAGCTCGCAAATCTGACAGTCATCGTCCAAATAGGTGACGCTTTCAACGACATCCTTCATCTCGCCGCCGTATGCTCCGGCATTCATATATACCGCGCCTCCCAACGAGCCGGGTATGCCTGAAGCGAATTCCAGCCCGGAAAGTCCGTTTCCTGCCGCCGAATTAGACAATCTGGACAGCAGCACTCCGGCTTGCGCAGTTATGGAGTCATCGCTAACCTGTATATCGCTGAGACCCTTTCCGATTTCAATAACCGCACCCTTAATACCCTTATCTCCGACAAGCAGATTTGAACCGTTACCGATAATATAGAATTTTTCATCAAGCTGTTTAAACAGCTTAACAAGAGCAATAAGCTGATTAGTATTCTGCGGCATTAGATACATCTCCGCCGCACCGCCAACCTTAAATGTTGTATGCGCACTCATGGGTTCATTAATTCTCAGATTATGTTCGCCCACAATTCCTTCTGCCATAGTGGCGGTTATATTGTTCATAAAAGCCTCCATTCTGCCGCTTGTATCGGCACAACAGTAATTAATTTTATCTAATTAATTTTCTCTAATTAAATTTGCGTATTAAATTTGTATAATTATACTCCTGAGTTATCAATCGATTTTCTTTCCGTTCGATTTCAGATAATTAATAAACCTATCAGCCGTTGCGTTCATAATAAGCTCCTGCGGGAAGTCAATATCATCAAGCATTTTAAGGGCGCTGCTTATATTTCCCACATCAAACGGGGTGTGAGCATCGGAGCTGACTACAATTCCGCATCCTACCTCTTTGCATTTTTCCGCGATTTTTCTGCAATTCTCAGCGCTCTTTTTACGGACAGAATAAGAATGATTATTGATTTCGATACACTTTCCTTTATTTTTCGCGGCAGTAACAACCGTATCAATATCATACGGAAATCGCGGGTCGCCGCTGTGTCCCAATATATCCACATAAGGATTTTCAATAACGCCGAGCCATGTTTCGGTATGGTCGCTCTCCTCTCTATCCGCATAGCAGGGCGGATGAATAGAAGCAACAACAACCTGCATATTCTTCAAATACTCCTCATCGGGACTTATATCGCCATATTTGCTTAGCACATTTGACTCGCAGCCGCTCAGCAGCCGAACCCCCTCAATGTAATCAGGCAGCTCTTTCATTGTCACAAAGTGCCAAATATGGGGCGAGTCGGGCATAGGCGGCGTATGATTTGTCATACACACAAGCTCAAGACCTCGTTCCTTCGCGCACTTCATATTTTCCCAAATTGTCCCAAACGCATGGGCGCTGCAATTAGTATGTGTATGCGCATCTGCCAAAACCTTTAATTTCAAAATAGAACCTCCGTTACCTTAATCAAATTCAGTCGTTATTTTCATAAATTAATTATAATAAATTAATTATAAATCTCAGTTATCCAAATTATTTATCTGATCGGTTATTCTCCTGTTTAGCTCCTCCGCTGCGTTATAGCCCATTCTCTTTTGCCTGTTGTTCATGGTAGCAACCTCTAAAATAACAGCCAAGTTACGGCCGGGCTTAACAGGAATAGTCAAAGACGGAATATCCAATCCCAAAATATTTGTATATTCATCAACAAGACCCAAGCGATCGTACTGCTTATTTTTATCCCACGGCTCCAGATGAATAATCATATCTATTTTTTCCGATTCCTTGATTGCGCCCATACCGAAAATATTTTTTACGTCAACGATACCGACACCTCGGATTTCAATAAAGTGTCTGATAACATCGGGCGAAACACCGATCAGCGATTTTGAGGAAACCTTTTTTATCTCTACGGCATCATCAGCCACAAGCCTGTGACCGCGCTTTATGAGTTCAACAGCCGTTTCGCTCTTACCGACGCCGCTCTCGCCCAAGATGAGAACGCCCTGACCGTATATTTCAACCAAAACACCGTGACGCGTAATTCTCGGAGCAAGCTCAACACTCAAATACGCATTCAGTGCGCTTGTGAACAATGAAGTCGGCTGGGCGGTTCTGAGAACAGGAGTTTCGTATTCCTCGGCAAGCTTGAGCATCTCGGCGGAAACGTTACTGTTCCTTGTCAGGATTATTGCTGAAATATCTTTATCAAACAGGCGTTTAAGGCTGTTATACCTAACCTCCGACGATAGCCCCGCCAAATAAGTGTTCTCCACCATTCCGAAAACTTGTATACGTCTGGGATCAAAATAGTCGAAAAAACCTGTTATCTGAAGTCCCGGTCTGTTTAAGTCCGCGGTTTTAATAAAAATTTCTTTGTCGGGATAATAAAGCTTATCAAGCTTCATCTCTTGGATAACCTTTTCCAATCCGACAGTATAAACCTCATTTTCCATTGTTTAATACCTCTGACATATATTAATATAGTTAATCTAATTATAATTCAATACAGGTTTTTTGTCAATTAATATTTATTCTAATTAATATTGCAATTTAGGGTTGAATTTTTTTCTTTTTGTGGTATAATTATTTTGTGTCATAGCAAACTCCTTTACGATTGTTTTTTTGATTACTTAACAATTATATCATAGTTTGCTATGACCTTCTTTTTATTTTTAAGTGTCCTATTTGATTATACAATCAACTTATTTATTCTATTTATATGATTTTGCGATTAAATCGTTGTATAAACAGTATAAAATAATTTTGCAAAAAAATCAAAAAATTTTTAAAAAAATACTTGCATTCTATGGCTGTTTCTGATATAATGTTTCGAGTTGAGTTAATTTTTTTGAATGTTAAGGAGGTGTATATATATGGCAAAGTGTGAAATTTGCGGAAAGGGTGTAAGCTTTGGTATTAAGGTATCTCACTCGCACCGTAGAGCTAATAAGGTTTGGAAACCCAATGTTAGACGTGTCAGAGCTATTGTCGATGGTACTCCTAAGAAGGTTTATGCTTGTACCAGATGTATAAGATCAGGCAAGGTTAACAGAGCGGTTTAATATCTGATTAAACAGAGATTTTAAACAGAGATTTTAAACAAAGATTAGAACTCCCTCGCATTATGTTATATAAACATAACGCGAGGGAGCTTTGCTTTTTAATATGCGGCGTATGCAGCTCGTCTCCGCCGCCCGACATTCAATCAAGGCGCTATTAAAAACAGCCCGGAATAATAATCCGAGCTGTTTTTTAATTCTTAATCTTACTCGCCGAATTTTTGGTCAAGTCTCATGATAACCGTAGCAACCTCTGCTCTTGTTGTGTTATCCAAAGGAGCAAATGTTCCGTCGCCCATACCTGTCATCAAGCCGGCTGCTGTACAATAGTTTACACCGGGTACAGCATACTCTGTGATCTGACCTGCGTCGGTATATGATGCATCAGCAGCTGTTGTATCAATGCCCTTTAGGCCTGCATAACGATACATGATAGCAGCCATCTGCTCACGCGAGATAACCTGATCCGGAGCATATTCCTCATCAGAATAACCCAAAATTACACCGTTTGTGCTGCCCCATGCAACCGCGCTTGCGTAGTATTCATTAGCATCAACATCTGTGAATGTATAAGCAGCTGCTGTTTCAGGCTCGCCCTCTAATCTATAGATAACCGTGATAAACATACCGCGTGTAATATCTAAATCAGGTGAGAATGCGTTAGCGGACGTACCGTTCATAAGGTTGTTCTGGTTTACGTAACGAACCGCATCATAATACCAGTCGGAAGATGATACATCGTTAAAAGGATTAACCCAACCTGTTGAATCAGGTGTGCTTGTCGGCTCTGCTGAAGGCTCTGCCGTCGGTGCGGGTGTAGGTGTTGCGCTTGAACCGGAGTTAAAGCTGCTTGTGGTACCTCCGCCGCCACCGCCGCCGCTTGACTGCGCCTTGGTTGCCGGGAATGTGTATGTAATGGTAGCGGTCTTTCCGTCCTCGGAAACTACGATTTCTGTCTTAACACCATCATCGTTTACATAAGCCGTTGTGCCTGTTACAAACGAATGACCTTCCTTAGCGGTTGCAACAACTGTCGCGGTATATTCTGTGCTGTAAGCAAACTTGCCGTTTGTAAGCGCAGGAGACCAAGTGATTTCTCCAACCTCATAATTATCAGCCTCACCTGCAACAATTGTCGGCTCGGTTGAACCTGTAGCGTTAGCTATCGGAACACTGATTTCAACGGATACCTCTTCAACAGCCTCAGCGTCTTCTATAACATTAACCGTTCCCTCGATAACCTCAGAGTCAGCGTTTCCTGTCTTTAAATCAACAACAAGGCTGAGTTCGCCGACAGTTGTAGATGTCTGACCTACCAAAGAACCGCTTACGCCATACGAACCAACTCCGGCAGTCGTAACGCCTTCGCATGAAAGCGAGAAATCAGGCAAGTAGGTTTCAAGGTTTTCGTAAAGCGCTCCCGCCTTAACTGTAGTTGTAACAACAATTGTTACAGTGTTGTTCTCAACAGTTCTGGATTCCTCTTCAAAGATATTTGCCACTTCTTCGGAAAATCCCGCAAGCTTTCCTTCTTCCTTGAAAGACTCCGGTATGGTCAATCCCTCTCCAAAAGAAACAACAATTTCAAATTTGCCTGTAACGTCAGCGTCAGCAACGACTGTGTCACCTAATGCTACAGATGCTCTCTCATAGTAAGACTTAAACTCATCACGCACATTCTGCATATCCAATGTAGCCTTGTAATCAACAGCGTCGCTGGCCTTTGTTATAACCGGGCTGCTGCTGTACTCACCGCCGCTCGCGCGCAATTCCAAATCGCTGTCAACATAAACAGCCTCTGCGAATACTCCGACAGACTGAACGATCATGAGAGCAGCGATAAGAATTCCAATTAACTTCTTCATTTTTATCTCTCCTATTCATATATATATTTTAATTTTTTTCAGAATAATTAATAGGCTATACGTAAATTCTCCGTATAACATCATTCTACGCACTACGCAATATAGCAGCTAGAATATCTAGAATATAATATAATTATACCATTTAAATTTTAATTGTCAAGTCGGTTTACAAGAAAAAATATAACAAATTTAATAAAAATTAATAAATTTTAGTGATATTTTAACTGTATTTTGAAAGCAGTTCAGCCTTTTTAAGACTTTTCTCCTGTTCATACGAGCTCCTTATCTCATCTATTATCCCGGTATCACCGCCGGTTTGATTTAACTGCGACTCAAGCTCGCCCAAAAGCGTCTCCATTTTCGCGTCGCAGCTGCTCTCAAGCTCATTGCCCAAGCCGGCATATTTATCCAACAAATCAAGCTTTGCCGAATTTGTAACCTCGCCCGATGCCGAAAGCGCGCTGAGCTCCGACTTTCCCTGAGAAATCAGTGAATTAATCGATGAGGTATACTCGGATTTGAGTACATAAATTTTAGCGATTGTGCTGTTTACATCCGCCGATGTTACCGATGACGCGCCGGAGCTTTCGCTTGAGCTATTATCGGAATTTGAGCCGGACGCTGAAGCCGTACCCGAGCCGCTCTGCCCCGAGGTGTTAACGGATCCCCCTGAGACCGCCGCCTCGGAATAACCGCCGCCGTCTCCCGCTTGTTCGCTGCCGGCAGCGCTATCAGCCGAGCCGCTTGACGCGCTGTAATCTCCGTTTATAATATCCTCAACGTCTGCTTCTCCCATAACGATAGCAATTGCCTGCTCCTCGCTAATCTCGCCGTTTTGGAGCATCTCGTACTCCTCATCGGTCAGGGCGCGCATGTCAACACCGGTAAACTCGCTGACACGCGCCGAGGTTTCCTTATCATTTTCTTCGATTTTTTGGTTTATCTCATCCTGAGAATAATCTGAAGCATACTTGAGCGCCTGTATATTGTTTTTTTGTTTATTATAGATAAGCGCCGCGGCAGCCGCCGCTATAATAACAAGTATAGCTATAACAATCAAAACTGTCACACCGATTTTTTTCTTACGCTTCTTATATTTTTTCGGGTCATACGCCTTATAAGCCATACAATCATTCACCTCATATTAATTATTTAACATAATTACTTAACCACTTAACTAATAAATTAATTACTCAATTACTCAATTACTCAATTACTTAATTACTTAATTAATTGCTTAACTGCTTAACCCATGCTTTTTACCACGAATATATTTCGCGAGAGAAGCAATCAAAAAGCCCAAAAAATACCCGCATGTATCAATCATGACATCCTTCACGGCGGGACCTCTGCCGGTAAAAATCTGTATTATCTCATCTATGGACGCAGTCAGAACACCCGCAGCCAAAATCGCGATCCATACCCTCAGCTTCGGCTTTAAAAAGCAGAGTGCGACAAGCAGTCCCAAAACCAGATATTCAAACACATGCGCGAGCTTTCTGACAAAATTCTCCGAAAAGCTGTTATCAACGTTAATCGTATCATGAAGAAGCCTATTTAATAAATCGCGAAAAACTGAACTCAGGTTATGAGAGCTGTCCTGACTTAGCATTGAGTTACCCCAAATGAACATTATATTTAGTATGATAAGCACAATAAATATAATCCACTTTTTTCGCATATTCCACCTCTGTTATCAAAATTCAGCAGCCGGCTTTAGGTCAACATATGTATCGGCTTCGGGATTATATCCTACGTCCTCTTTCCCGGTAATCTGTGAAACAGTGTAAGTCGGAACCACATCCGCCAGCGCTCTCTTTATCAAATCATTATTATTCAGACGAACAACACCTTTCAGTATCGCGAGCTTTTGCTGCATTTCCTCATCATTTATATCAATGGGTTTTCCGATAAAGATTTTACTGTTCTTTGTCTTTTTCAAGCCCTCCTCCGACATCAAAAGCTCCTCATACAGCTTTTCGCCGGGTCTTAATCCGCAATACTCAATCTTAATATCAACATTGGGTACATAACCCGAAAGAAAGATTAGCTTTTCAGCCAAATCCTTGATTTTTACCGGCTTGCCCATATCCAGCACAAATATCTCTCCGCCCTCGGCATAAGCCGCCGCCTGAAGAACCAGCTGCGCCGCCTCCGGTATTGTCATAAAAAATCTCGTTATCTCCGGATGAGTTACCGTAACGGGTCCGCCCTCGGCGATTTGCATTTTAAACCTCGGTATAACGGAACCGTGAGATCCCAAAACATTACCAAATCTCACAATCGCGAATTTAGTGCTGCTTCGCTTTGAATATGTCTGAACTATCATTTCGCACAAACGTTTTGTCGCGCCCATAACATTCGTAGGATTAACCGCTTTGTCGGTTGAAATCATAACAAAACGCTTTACCCTGTGCAAATCCGCGCACTTAACCACATTGTACGTTCCGAAAACATTGTTGTTTATCGCCTCGGACGGGCTGTCCTCCATAAGCGGCACATGCTTATGAGCCGCGGCGTGAAACACCAAATCCGGCTTATACTTCTCAAAAATTTCATTAAGTCGTTCCTCATCGCGTATCGATGCGATAAGAACCTCCAAATTCAAATCCGGATACTTGTCCTCAAGCTCCATTTCCAGCTCATATGTCGTGTTTTCGTATATGTCAAGAATTATCAATTTAGCGGGCTTGAACTTGACAATTTGTCTGCACAGCTCCGATCCTATGGAACCTCCGCCGCCCGTCACAAGCACAATCTTATCCCTTAATTGATTTCCGATAAGATTATTATCAAGCTTAACGGGATCTCTTTCCAACAAATCCTCTATTTCAACATCGCGCATCTTCTTGAGGCTTTCATCAACGGACAAGGACTCCTCAAATCCCGGCACAATCCTTACCTTGCAGCCCGTCTTGCTGCATATATCCAGCATCTCAATCTTTTGCTTTGAGCTTATTGTGTAAATAGCGAATATTATTTCTCTCACAGCCTCACGCCGACATATTTTGATTATATCATTCCTGTCGCCGAGAACCTTAGCGCCATGAACAACCTGTCCTTTCTTGCCGCCGTTGTCATCTATAAGTCCCACAACGGTATAATGAAGTCTGTCATTATCGTTAATATCACGCAGCAATGCCGCCGCAAGCTGTCCGGCACCTATAATCAAAACTCTCTTTCCGCCTCTGCCCTTTACTATATGTATAAGCTTAACTGTCGCGCGCGCACAGAAGCGCAGCCCTAAAATAAAGGCGACTATCAAAATATTTGAAGCGATATTCAGCTTCGGATAAACGACCGATAACGGCATAGGCACAAATCCGAGAATGCAGCATACTACCGCTCCAAGCAGAGCGGCAATCAACAATCTGAGATAATCCCTCGTTCCCGCGTAAATCCAGTATATACTATATACTCCGGCAATAAACATCATCACGCAATATATACACGCGGCGATACCCGCGAAAGCGAAGCACTCGGGACACCATAAAACAAAATCAGAAACAGGATAACGCACCAACGTTATCAACGTATAAGAAACAAAGCAAATCAAAACATCCGCTATGAAGTAATACCTGTTTCGAAATATATTAACCAACGAGGTCATTTAACCCCCCCCAGAAAACAAATTATTTCCAGTCAAATTAATATGATTTTTAAATAGACATATTTATGATACTGTGCTACCATTGTACCACATTTAATCCCTATTGTCAACATTATACTACATTTAATTTAATTTAAAATTATTATTATATTTAAGTATAATTTCTAAAAAAACTGTACAAAATACATAAATTTATCGCTAAAGAATATTTTTTCGTGCTTCAAACAAAGCGGTCAGGAAAACCGACCGCTTGTCTTAACTCTTGTCTTAACTAATCAATCTTTTTGAGATTTATTTTTCCGTTGGCTTGAAGCTCAATAACCTCGACCTTGACGGTGTCACCCTCATGTACGACGTCGGTAACTTTATTAACTCTGCCTTTCGCGAGCTTTGAAATATGAATTAGTCCGTCCCTGCCGGGCAGTATTTCAACAAAAGCGCCGAAGTCCATGATTTTCACAACCTTGCCCTCGTAAATCTCGCCTACTTCAGGCTCCTTGATGATATTTTCAATCATCTTTCTCGCCTTTTCGCCCGAAGCGGGGTCAACCGCCGCTATATATACCCGTCCGTCCTCTTCAATATCAATCTTCGCATCGGTCTCCGCGATAATACCTTGTATCGTCTTGCCGCCGCTTCCGATTACATCACGGATTTTATCAACGGGAATTTGCATATTTATTATCTTAGGAGCGTATTGCGAGATTTCCTCTCTCGGCTCTCTGATGGTTTTTAGCATAACCTCATCAAGAATATAATATCTCGCGTTCCTTGTCTGCTCCAAAGCCTGCCTGATTATGGCGGGTGTCAGTCCGTCAACCTTTAAGTCCATCTGAATTGCCGTAATACCTTTTTTGGTTCCGGCAACCTTAAAGTCCATATCTCCGAAAAAGTCCTCAAGTCCTTGGATGTCCACCATCGTCATGAAGTTATCATCGTCCTCGGGATCGGTAATAAGTCCGACCGATATGCCGGCAACAGGTGCCTTTATCGGAACACCCGCGTCCATAAGCGAAAGCGTGGAGCCGCAAATACTTCCCTGTGATGTGGAGCCGTTTGAGCTTAAAACCTCCGAAACAACACGAATTGCGTAGGGGAACTCGTCAATGCTCGGCAAAACCGGAAGCAACGCACGTTCCGCGAGAGCGCCGTGTCCTATTTCACGTCTGCCGGGTCCTCTCGACGGTCTGGTTTCACCGACGCTGAATGACGGGAAGTTATACTGATGCATATATCTCTTTGACTCTTCAAGCCCCAATCCGTCAATAATCTGCGCGTCGCCTATCGGAGCCAGCGTGGTTACGGACAGACACTGTGTCTGACCTCTGCTGAACAACCCGCTTCCGTGCGCTCTTGGAACAAGTCCGACCTCCGAGGACAGCGGTCTAAGCTCCAGAATACCGCGCCCGTCAACACGCTTCTTATCGTACATGAGCCAGTTTCTGACAACTGTCTTTTGCAGCTTGTAAAGAGCCTCGTCAATCTCTTCCTTGTACTCCTCCTGAGGATATTTTTCCTCAAAGTGTACATAAACATCCTCGTATACAACCAAAAGTCTCGCGTCTCTTACCGTCTTATCATCCGTATCGAGCGCCTGCTTAACCTGATCCTCCGCATATTCGCGTATATCTTCAAAAAGCTCCGGATCAACAACCATATGCTCATAATCAAACTTAGGCTTACCGATTTCGTCAATTATCTTCTGAAGAAAAGCGCACAGCTTTTTAATCTCCTCATGAGCAAACATAATCGCGTCATACATATCCCTTTCGGAAACCTCATTGGCTCCCGCCTCAATCATAACAACCTTTTTGGCAGAGCCTGACACGATAAGATTTAAGTCGCTTTGCTCTCTCTGTTCAACAGTCGGGTTTATAACAAACTCACCGTCTATCATACCGACATAGACAGCGGCAATCGGACCGTTAAACGGTATATCCGATACGGAAACGGCGATTGACGAACCAATCATTGCGCAAAACTCGGGCGAGTTATCCTGCTCAACCGAAACAACCGTCGATACGATGGACACATCGTTTCTCAAATCCTTCGGAAACAGCGGACGCATCGGTCTGTCGATAACACGGGAGGTTAAAACAGCGTGCTCGGACGGTTTTCCCTCACGTCTCGTAAATCCGCCGGGAATTTTTCCGACAGCGTACATTTTTTCCTCATAATCTATGCTAAGCGGGAAGAAATCTATTCCCTCTCTCGGCTTGTCCGACGCGGTAGCGCAGGAAATAACCATTGTGTCGCCATACCTTACTATAACCGAACCGTTAGCCAAACCCGCAACCTTGCCGAATTCAAGCGACAAAGGTCTTCCGGCAACCTGAGTTTCAAAAATTCTTGACATGTAATGTCCTCCTTTAAAAATATTTTTAAAAGAGATGCTCGTTTAGCACTTAAAAACAGACATCCAATCAAAGACGCACGTCCAATCAAAGATGCATGCTTTTAACTGCTAAGTGAGCGTTCTCTTTTGTTAACAAAACTAAAATAAAAGCAACCCATACTTGAAATTATAAGTAAAGGCTGCCCAGTTTTTTTAATGTCTTAAGCCAAGCTTTTCAACGATAGCGCGGTATCTGTTAATGTCTTTCTTCTCCAAATACTTAAGAAAGCTGCGTCTAACACCTACCATCTTAAGCAGACCGCGTCTTGAATGATGATCCTTCTTATGAACCTTAAGATGCTCATTCAGGTGATTAATCCTGTATGTCAACAGCGCTATCTGAACCTCCGGCGAGCCTGTGTCGCCCTCGTGCGTAGCGTACTTTTCAATAATCTCCTGCTTTACGTCCTTATCCATGCTGTGTCACCTCCATAATATATTAGCCCCATAGAGCTTAGTAAAGGGCGGTGAAGCTATATCCCGCAAACTAAGCAATAGGTTACCGAATGCTATAATAACACAATCGCAGATTGTTGTCAAGTAATTTTTTTATTAATTTAAATTTTCTATCATTTTCATTAATCCATTCTCATCTATTACGGTGATACCCAAAGCATTGGCTTTATCGAGCTTGCTGCCCGCATCGCTCCCCGCCAGAACAAAATCCGTCTTTTTTGACACACTGCCCGTGACCTTGCCGCCGCTGCTTTCAATCAGCTTTTTTGCCTCGCTGCGCTTCATGGATGGCAGAACGCCGGTTATAACAAAGGTCTTTCCGGTCAGCGCATCCCCTGTTCGCTCGGTTTCATACGTCATGTCAACACCGTAATCCCTGAACCTGTTCACAAGCTCTACGGATTTCGGCTCCTTAAAATAATGAACGACGCTTTTAGCCATTCTCTCCCCTATATCAGGAATGGATGATATTTCCTCCTCGCGCGCTTCTATTATTTTATCAATCGTACCGAAGCGCCCGGCAATAAGCTGTGCGGCTCTTGCGCCGATAAGCCTTATACCCAAGGCAAACAAAAGCTTGTCAAGACCTCTTGATTTTGACTTCTCTATCGCGTTAATCAGATTTTCCGCCGATTTCTCGCCAAACCCTTCCAGCTCCGCAATATCTTTAACTTTCAGTTCATACAAATCCGCGCTGTTTTTAATCAGGTTTTCATCCATAAGCTTTTCAACAATGGCGGGACCCAAACCGTCAATATCCATAGCGCCCTTTGAGGCAAAATGAATAATGCTTCGCAGCTGCTGTGCCGGACAGTTGGAATTTGAGCATCTGGTGGCAGCCTCCGCTTCTGTTCGTTCCAGCTCTTCGCCGCATATCGGACAGTTTTTCGGCATTTGGTATACCTCAAGCCCCGCTCTGCGCTTGGCTGTTACAACATTTACCACCTCGGGTATTACATCGCCCGCCTTTTGTACATTGATAAAGTCGCCTATTCTGATGTCCTTGGAATGAATGTAATCTATATTGTGCAGGGTGGCTCTCGACACCAGCGAGCCGGCAATTTTAACGGGCTTAAAAACCGCGTTGGGCGTGACAACTCCTGTTCTGCCAACCTGCAAGACAATATCCATAAGCTCGGTTTCTTGCCGCTCCGGCGGATACTTAAACGCCGTTGCCCACTTTGGAGTCTTAACGTTTGAACCCATAAGCTCGCGTTCTTCCAGACTGTTCAGCTTTACCACCGCGCCGTCAATATCAAAGCCCAAATCACCGCGCAGACCGCCCAATCTTTCAATCTCGGCGTATGCCTCATCTATACCGTGCTGAATATGACGATCGGGGATTACCTTAAATCCCAGCCGCTCCATGTAATCCAAGCTTTCCTCATGAGTGGAAAATTCAAGTCCGTCCGCCGCCTGAACGTTAAATATAAATATGTCCAAATTTCTTTCGGCGGTTATTCCGCTGTCAAGCTGGCGCAGCGAACCGGCAGCCGCGTTTCTCGGATTTGCAAACAACGGCTCGCCCGATAATTCTCTCAGCTCATTAAGCTTCAAAAATGCCGCTTTGGGCATAAACACCTCTCCTCTGACCTCCAAGTACGGAACCGGCTCTTTAAGCTTAAGAGGTATGCTTTTTATGGTTTTAAGATTATTCGTTATATTCTCTCCCATATGTCCGTCGCCTCTTGTGGAGCCCCTGAAAAAAATTCCGTCGCGGTACTCAAGAGATACCGAAAGCCCGTCGATTTTAAGCTCAGTCGCATACTCCGCCTCATCAACGCCGAGAGCCGACCTTACACGATTATCAAATTCCACCAACTCTCCCTTATCAAAAACATCGGTGAGGCTCTGCATCCGGACATTGTGCTCTACACTTTCAAATCCTTCCAATACCTCGCCGCCCACGCGCTGGCTTGGGGAATCCGCGGTTTTAAATTCCGGGTATTCACTCTCGAGACCTATAAGCTCAAACATATACTTGTCATAGTCAAAGTCGGTAATCTTCGGAGAGTCAAGCACATAATAATCATAATTCGCCCGATCCAAAAGCTTTTTCAGCTCGTCTATTCTTAATTCAGCTTCATTTTTCGTCATTGCTTCCACCTTTGTGTATTTCATAAATTAACGTTTGGATAACGCTTGCAAAGCATAATCCATAACTATTGTAACCCAAAACTCAAAATTAATCAAGTAATGCTTTCAGGCAAGGGGAATTTCTACGATAAATTCGGCGTACCCGTTTTCGCTTTTCAGAATTATACCGCCCTTGTGCCGCGTAACTATCGACTTCGCTATCGCAAGACCCAATCCGTATCCGCCGCTCGCTCTTGCTCTGGATTTATCCGAACGATAAAACCTATCGAATATCCTATCGTTTTCCAAAGGCTCGTCGCAGGTGTTTTTAACGGTGAGTCTTGCTTTGTTATCCGTTTTCTTAAGACGTATATCTATCGTTCCGCGCTCTTTTGTATACTTAACCGCATTGTCAAGGAGTATAAGGACAAGCTGTTTAATCTGGCTTTCATCGCCGTTTATATAAACCTCCTCCTCAACCGCTTCATTGAAATTCAGATTTTTTTCGAATATAACGGCCTCATTGGCAAGTATCACGCTTTCAGCTGCCTGTGTAAACGAAACCCTTGTCTTAACGATATTGTTTTCGGAGCTGTAATCAACCCTCGCGAGGTACAGCAAGTCGTTGGTCAGCTTTGCCATTCTCGATGCTTCGTCCTTTATATATTCAAGCCACTTTTTCTCTTGATTTATCGTGCTGTCGCCATGGGCGAGCAGCACATCAATATTTGCGTTTATGGTAGTAAGCGGAGTTTTAAGCTCATGCGACGCGTCGGCAATAAACTGATTTTGCTTGTCCCACGCTATTTCAATAGGCTTTATGGATCTGTTGGCAAAGAACAGGCATATTAAGAAAACAAGAATGAGCGCCGCGACCAGCACAACAGAAAGTGTCAGAATTAAGCCTCCCAGCATTTCTATCCATGTGTCTATATTCAAAAAGCTTAAATAGTACATCTCTGCTTCCGTACCATCATCGGATAATTCATTGATTTTGATAAAAAGATATTTAAAATAACCGTTATCTGTTTTTATGTAGCCGAACGCTTTTTCCGAGTCAGACGTATCATTTATTGCTTTCTCCGCAATACTTTTATATAATTTGCTGTCATACTCAATCGGGGAACGTATTTCCAAAATATTGCCGTTTTCGTCAAACATAACAGAGCTTAGCTCGTCCGGCGCGGAATACTCTTCATCAACCGGTTCAGGCACGTCGCGCTGTTCAAATCTGTCGCCGATACCGCGAAAGTTTTCAAAACGTGTTCCGTTGTTGGGTTTAAATACGGAAATCCCTCTATCAAGCTGAGCGTCTACACTTTGCGCCGCGTTCTTATAGGTCATGACAAAAACAATGCTGAACGCTCCCACCAACAATATCGAAATCATAATCATATTTAATATTAAAAACTTATTTCTGAGCTTTTTAAACATAGACTACTCCTTTTTCAGTGTATACCCCACGCCTCTTACAGTATTTATGGTAACCGCTGAACCGACATATTTAAGCTTTTTCCTTAAAAATGAAATATAGACCTCAACGTGATTGGCTTCCGCCGCCGACTCAAAGCCCCATAGCTTTTCGATAATCATATCCTTGGATAAAACGTTGTTTTTGTTTAAAATAAAGTACTCCAAAAGCCCCGATTCTTTGAGCGTAAGCTTAATTTCCTTTGCTCCGCATTTTAAGCTCAAGTCGGTTGTGTCAAGTTCAATATCGCCAAACAACATTCCGCTGTGCGGCACAACCTCACCCCTTCGCCTGCTCAATGCGCGTATTCTCGCCAGCAGCTCATCTGTGCTAAACGGCTTCGCCAAATAGTCATCCGCGCCGCTGTCAAGCCCCTTTACCTTATCCCTTATTTCACCCTTTGCCGTAAGCATCAGAACCGGTGTTTCGTTCCCGTTTTTACGCATATTTTGAATAACGGTAATGCCATCCATCTTAGGCAGCATTAAATCCAAAACGATTATATCATAAATATTGCTCATGGCATAGTCATATCCATCCTCGCCGTCATAAACACTATCCACGGCATAATTCTGCTTCTTAAGCAGCTGGACAAGCGCCTCAGCCAAATGTATTTCGTCCTCAACCACAAGAATTCTCATAAAATTCAACTCCAAAATATAGATTTTTTGTATTCCGCAAGAGCTTAAGAGCTTAAGAGTTTAAAATATTTATTAAATCATATATTAAATATTATTTAGCTCCGATTTAAGCATCGTATCACATTTAAATATCACATCATAAAAATAGTAACAAACAAATCTTAAAATAAACTTAAAATAAACTTAAAAACAGAAGCTATTTGTTTTTAAACAGCTTCTGTAGCGATCAGCCTCCCGCCAAAACGCCGTGTGACTCAATAAGCGCAAAAGCCCGTCAACCAATGTCAATATTTTGCGGCATACCCGCGTGAAAATATCATTTATGAAAATATCGTTGCTATGAACGCTATGAAAATATCATTGCTATATCAATTCTTTAAAGTCCTTTATGTAAAGGTCAGCCTGCCGTTTAAGCTCCTGTCTGTCCGACTTCGCGGAGGCATCCTCCACTATGACCACATCGAGGGGAATTTTCCTGGCGGTTTTAAGCGCCTCCAAAATATCCTCAAACAACACCGCTCCGGATGGCTCTGTGTTAAGACGGCTGAGCGCCTCCAGATATATTTTGGGGCTTGATTTGCCCTCTCCAACCTCATCGGCGTATACGAACGCATCAAAATATTCAAATATTTCATTATTTTTCATACAAAGCTCAGCCATTTCCTTAGAACCGGCTGTCGCCAAGGCTACACGCTTGCCTTTTCTTTTCAGGTATTCAAGATATTGCCTCGCACCGGGCTTTGCCTTGATTTTACGAGCATAGCCGTCATATATCATATCCGTCCATTCGCGGTTGACCTCTGCGGCGGTCATGGACAGATCATACAAATCGCATACTCTCTTTGAGCTTTGTTCCATGGACATATAAGCCACCTCGCGCAGCAGCTCAGGCGGAGCCTCATAGCCATGTTCCGCCAGAAAATCAATAAGCAGATTATCCCAAATCCACATAGAATCCACCAAAGTTCCGTCCATATCGAATATAAAGCCTTGCTTGGCGTCAAGGTCAAAATTTTCTTTTCTACTCATAAATATTTTATCTTTCCGCGCAGCTTTGCCGCCGCGCCCTTCGGATCATCGCTCGCCATTATGCACGACACAACCGCGACCCCGTCTATTCCCGTGCCGTACAGCTCTTCAATATTATCCGAGTTTATCCCTCCTATGCCCACAACGGGAATTTTAACCGCGTTTCTTACACGCGCCGGCATATCAATTCCCACATAAGCGGCATCCTTCTTGGTAGCCGTAGGGAACACCGCGCCTACTCCCAGATAGTCCGCGCCTTGTTTTTCGGCTCTCACGGCATCCTCTGTGCTTCTCGCCGAAACTCCGATAATCTTATTATTACCCAATATTTTTCTCGCGACTTCAAGAGGAATATCACTCTGTCCGATATGAACTCCGTCCGCATCCACCGCAAGCGCAATATCCAATCTATCGTTTATAATCAAAGGTACGCCATGCTTTTCGCAGAGCTTTTTAAGCTCCAGAGCCTCCCGATAAAACGCGCCGGACGAAAGCTTTTTCTCACGCAGCTGTATCACCGATACACCGCCGCTTATAGCCTCTCCGCATACCGAGAGCAGACTTTCGGGCGGACACATATCGGTATCCGTTACCAAATAAACGCCATAATCTATGCTGCTCATTATACTCGCCTCCAAACAGATTTTGCCTAAGCCGCTGATTTTACTGATTTTGCTCAAGCCGCTGATTTTGCACAACTGATTTTGCACATGCCGCTGATTGCTTTCGGCAAGGCAAATCTACTCCCTTTCCACACATTCATATTCAGCCTCAATATTCGGATCGGATGTTTTCCAAAGATTATAAAAATGATGTAACGGTCCGTTGCCGCATCCGATATCGGGAGCGTTCGCAATTCCGGTCTCAACATACTTTTTAGCTTCGCTGACCGCCAATATCGTATCCATACCCTTTGCCATATTAGCGCAAATAGCGGACGAAAGACTGCATCCGGTACCGTGAGTGTTTTTAGAGTTAATACGCTTACCCTCAAAAATCGTCATAGTTCTGCCGTTATATAGCAAATCATCGGAGCTGCCGCGCATATGTCCGCCCTTTATAAGCACAAAGTTCGGTCCAAATTCGCCGATTATTTGCGCTGCTCTGCCCATATCATGTATATCATTTATCTCAATACCGCTCATAAATTCCGCCTCGGGTATATTGGGAGTTACCATTGTGGCGTTTTTTAAAAGCCTTGTCATAGCCGCGATTTTGTCGCTTCCGACAAACAATTCGGAACCGCCGGTAGATACCATTACAGGGTCAACAACCAAAATACGCGGTTTAAGCTGATCCATCATTTCGGCGACCGCATCCGCAACCTCAACGCTGCCAAGCATTCCCACCTTTACGCCGTCAACCTTTATATCGTCAAATACCGCCTCAATCTGCGCCTTTACGGTTTTCGGCGGTACAATCATAATATCCGTAACCCGGCGCGTATTTTGTGCCGTTATTGCCGTAATAACGCTCATACCGTAGCAGCCGTTTGCCGCGAAGGTTTTAATATCGGCTTGTATTCCGGCTCCTCCGCTTGAGTCAGAGCCGGCGACAGTAAGTAAATTTTTCATATATCTCGCCTCTTAAATTCCTATATCCTCGCCGCCCAAAATCTTGTTCATATTCTTAACCGCGCACTGTTCGCCGCACATCGTGCAGGTATTTTCCTCGCGCGGGATCGAGCTTGCCCTATACGCCCTCGGCTTTACGGGGTCAAGAGCTAAATCAAACATGCTCTCCCAATCTATTTCGCGTCTTGCGTCAGCCATCTTGTTATCCCAGTCCATCGCACCCTTTACGCCCTTTGCTATATCAGCCGCATGAGCCGCTATTCTGGACGCGATAATGCCCTCCTTCATATCCTCCAAATCAGGAAGCCTCAAATGCTCCGCCGGTGTAACATAGCACAGGAAGTCCGCACCGTTTGCCGCCGCTATAGCGCCTCCGATAGCGGAGGTTATATGATCGTATCCGGGCGCAACATCGGTAACCAATGGACCGAGCACATAGAACGGCGCGCCGTGGCATATACGCTTTTCGGCAATCATGTTCGCGGCAATCTCGTTCATTGCCATATGTCCGGGTCCTTCAACCATTACCTGAACGTCATTATCCCACGCCCTCTTAGTAAGCTCGCCCAAAACGATAAGCTCTGAAATCTGCGAAGCATCCGTTGAATCGTCCAGACAGCCGGGACGGCACGCGTCACCCAGACTTATGGTTACATCATATTCACGGAATATCTCCATAACCTCATCGTAATACTCATAAAACGGATTTTCGTTTCCGGTCATTTCCATCCATGCAAACAGCAAAGCTCCGCCGCGTGACACAATATTCATACGTCTGCGGTTCTTTTTGACTTTTTCGGCTGTGGCACGGTTTATTCCCGCGTGAATTGTCATAAAGTCCACGCCGTCCTCCGCGTGCCGGCGCACAACTCTCATAAAATCCTCTTTCGTGATGTCCTTTAGCTTCTTTTCACAATATCCGATTGCGTCATATACCGGAACCGTACCCAGCATAGCCGTTGAAATTTCCAAAATTCTCCGGCGCATCTCGTGAGTTTTACCATAGTTTGAAAGATCCATTATCGCCTCCGCCTTCATATCGATTGCGGTACGAACCTTGTTAAGCTCCAAATCTATATCAGCCGCGTCACGGGAAATGCCGAGATTTACATTTATTTTGGTTCTCAGACCTTGCCCTATACCCTCCGGTGACAGAGTTTTATGGTTTTTATTGGCAGGTATGGCAACAACGCCGCTCGCAACCTTAGCCATAAGCTCATTTACGTCAATATTCTCTTTTTCCGACACAATCTTCATTTCGGGAGTGATTATCCCCCTCTTTGCCGCATCCATCTGCGTTGTGTAATTTCTTTCCATTTCAATTCCCCTTATAAAAATATTAAAAAATACTTACCCTATACAAGGCAAGCATAAACGATACAAAAATCCATGCTTTCCTACGCCGGTATTAACCGCCAGGTTCAAAGGGTCAGGCGAGTCGCCTATCTCAACCGCCAAACACGCGGTTCCCCCAGCACATAAATTATAACGCTGTTTAATATAAATTGCAAGCACTTTTTAAATATCTCAAGCACTTTTTAAATATCTATTGAAATTTAATTGCGTTTATGGTATAATCTTTTTCAAGTAAAAGAGGTGACTCCGGTGAAAAATTTAATCCGCAAGCTGGCAACATTTTTGGATATTACGACAGATTCATCCTTATTTGAGATAAATCAGGATGAAATTCAAAAGGCAAATTTACTCTTTCTGCGTCAGATTTCCTTTACGGGCGCGTTTCTAACGCTGCTGCTCTGCGCCGCGAGCTTTGTTGTCCCGTCGCTTGATCAACTGACGATGCCCTACTTTATGATGTTTGTTGTATCATCTATAATATTTGGATTGACTTGTGTCGCGTTTGATACATTGCTTAATTATATATACCCGCTCTCTTACTTTTATGTTACACTGCTGATGGCGTTTTCGGCGGCGTTGGGCATATATTATAAGCCTGAGGAAACCGCGACTGTTTTTGTCGCGCTTTTGGCGTTGCTTCCGCTTTTGATTTTGGATAAGCAATCCCATATTGTGCCGTATACCGTCATAATATGGATATTGTTCTGCATCGGCTCATTTTCTATTAAGGATTTTAAGTATGCACAGTACGATATTATTAATTCAGCCGCCGCGTTGTTTATAGGGATTATGGTAAACGCGCGTATATCAAAGTCCAGAATAAGCAATCTAAACAGCAGCCGAATACTGGCAAGGCAGGTGGAAATTGACGGTCTTACCGGACTTCCCAACTATAAAAAGCTTATACAGGATTTATCCGGTGAAAATGATTCCAGAATTGCGAAATCGATTTGCAGTCTTGCGATTATCAATATTGACAATTTTATGGAATACAACACCAAGTATGGCAGGGAATCGGGCGACAAGGCTCTTAAGAAAATCGGTAGCTGTATGCAAAGGATTTCCGATCCGAGCGAGCTTATTGTCTACAGGTACGGCGGTACAAGACTTGTGGCTGTCAGCCTCATACACGACTATAAGGGTATTCAGAGAGTGTGTCAGGGCATATCGTCGTTAATACGGGGACTTGAAATTGAGTTCCACGGCGCGGTGGAAAATAAAATCACCGTGAGCTGCGGTTATGTTGATGTTGTGGAATGTGAGAGCGATGATTATAACTCAATGCTTTCTATGGCGCATGAGGCTTTGGAACAGGCGCTGAAGGAGGGCGGTAATACCTCCATAGGTTATTTGCAGCTGAAAAAGCCGCAGCAGATTTAACGCCAAACTGTTATCATGCATCATCATATTTATAGCTAAACAAAAGACAGGCTTTCAACCCTTATTGAAGCCGCACATCTTAGCAGGTGTTCGCTGCCGCTTTTGCAAAGCGGCATAGCAAGCAACGGTAGGTGAGCGTTAGCGAACACGTGAGGCGCGCAAGCGACTGCCCTGTAAGGGCAAGATGTAATTAATGAATAGCCTTATATTTTTATTTGTTCTAAACTCCATTTACTTCTTTCTTAAAGGACTACCTTAATCGAGCCTAGCCCAGTTGCGCTCGCCAGACCCGAGCGCTACGCCAAAATTTTTTCTGGTTTGTGACCTCGTTTATCTGATAAAACGGACTTCTTTAAAAGGCACACACCTTGACAGGTGTGGTCACTCCCGCTCGCCAAACCCGAGCGGGAACACCAAAATTTTGTGACTTTGCCGTCCGCAGGAGATACAATAAACGATATTATATAAAAAGTCTTACATAAAAAAGCCATGTAAGACAATTTGTAAGACTTTTAGTTAACGTTTTCACGGCGTTTGAGGGCAATGTCTTACAAGTCTTACAAGTCTTACATGATTTTAATATATATATATAAAACTTTTTAAAATATAGGGGTATCCTTTCGGATTTTATGTAAGACTGTAAGACCCAACGTTTTCACGGGCTTTATCGGGGTTATTTATGTAAGACTTATGTAA